>NZ_JAGIPX010000079.1 GCF_017814945.1 Paraburkholderia sp. LEh10 | reverse complement strand
CGGTCGCAAGGTCGACCCTGCACTACGAATCGAAGCTCGCTGTGCGAGATGCTCCCGTGCTTGCGGCCATGAGCATTCTGTCGGCGCAGTATCCGCGCTACGGGTACCGTCGAATTCCGATCTTTCTGGGGCGCCAGGGTCACAAGATGAGCGCGGACCGTGCATGGCGGCTGTGGCGCCTGACTGGCCTGCAGCGTGCCACGCAAGCGCCCACGCAGGCGTGTGTCGCTTCAGCGTCCCCGGCCGCAACTGACGACGGCGGCGCGGCACGTCTGGGCGTACGACTTCGTATTCGACGCGTGTGCAATGGCATTGGAATTGCGATTCAGCCGGGAACTTATGAGAGTTTTATAATATGTGACGTCAGCCTTTGACGTTGATGGAAACGGGGTTGAGCTTCATTTAATTTAAGCTAAGTGACGGTCGAATAATCGGATACTCTTCGGAGTTTGATGTTTGCGCTTCTGATATTCCAGGGGCGAGTAGTGAGGAAGCCGGCCGGAATGTGAAGTGGTTTAATTTGGACGAAAATTGGTCGTGGACTACTGGCAACGCTGGAGGATATTCGGGCAATGCATTTGACAAATTTTTAATAGGCTCGAAAATCGATATGAAGGTTAAGACGCCAGTCGGTCCTCGCGATTGATTCTCGATCAAGGCCGGCGTAGTTAAAAAGCAGCCGCTTTATAAGCGGCTCTTCGTTCATTCTGCGGTAATACAGCCTGTTCCGGTATTACACTCCCGAGACCGGGCAATATCTGAGCAGGACCGGAAAAAGGATTAAGTGACAGCCCAACCCCTCTTCCCGAGAACCAGACTAGAGATGCAGAACGACAAACTGCCGCCACGGCGTGTGGCATACGAAAAAGGGACCCGGACCGGCGGCGCCGGATGGATCGGCCGATTGCTGGCCGTCGCCCTCAGCGCGATCGTACTGGTGGCGGCCGCGATGCTGTCAGTAGTGCTGCTCACCGTGCTGTTTGCCGTGTGTACGCTCGTCGTCGGCTATCTCTGGTGGAAGACGCGCGCGCTGCGCAGGCAGGCGCGCGCATTCGGCGACGACGGCCGGACCGTCGACGTGGAGATCGTCCACAAGGACCCGCCCGACGACGATTCCCCGAAACGCTGACGTGGACCCGGCCCGCGCCGCCGTCTGTCGACCCGTCAAACGGCACCCCGTCCGTTAGAGCAACCCGTTACGCTGACGTAGCTCACGCTTCACTCCTTGCGATAACGCGTAATACGCTATCGCGCCCACGAGCATTCCGGCGACTGCTTCGGAAAACCACGGTGCCATCGCATGCACGAGCAACGCGGAGATGGCGCCGAATGCCCACGCCGCGAATGCGCTGCCTCGGAAGTTCGGTACGTCATCGTCGTACGAGTAGTGCCGGACAAAGATCTGATCGACGATAATCACCGCGCCGATCGGCGGCACCAGCACGCCGAGCAGGTTCAGCCAGTTCAGGAACAGGCTCCACACGCCAGCCGCAGCCAGCAATCCGCCAAGCACGCCGAGCAGGACCGTCATGGTTCGCATCTTCTTGCCCGCGATACGTCCCCAGCCCACAGCACCGTTGTACAGGCAATGCGTGCACACCGACCCGAGGTTCACGAAGACGAAAATCAGCGCAATGGCCGACAGCATGCCGCCGTGACTGGTCAGCACCGACATGAAGTCGCCACCCTGCGTCGCCGGCGCTGCAGCGGCCCCCGCGCAGACGATCACGATGCCGAAAAGCTGGGCAATCATGTTCGCAAACGGAAACGCGGTGAGTGTCGCGTAGACGGCGCTCTTGCCGTCCTTTGACCAGCGAGTGAAATCCGCCGTCATCGTGCCGGAGTCCGCAAACGTCGCGACCACCAGCGTGACCGCGCCGCCGAAGGACATCAGGCTGTTCACGCCAAGCCCCCCGTAAGCCGGCACGGCTGTTAGCGCATGCTCCGATCCGATCAGGTAGAGCGCTACAAGTCCGAGCACCACATAGAGCGGCGCGGCGATCATCCCGACGATCGAAAGCGCGCGAATGCCGATGAACGTCACGGCGGTATAGAGCAGGGTGGCTGCGACGATAGTGGCAGTTTCGTTCCAGCCGAAAGACGCATGGACCGTCGTGCCCGTGAGGCCCGTCTGAAAGGCGTACCAGCCGACGACGACGCTCGCGAGAAAGCCGGATGTGATCGCATAGCCCTTTCGGCCAAACGTGCGTTCGGCCTGGAGCGCAAAATTGCGGCCGGTGCTGCCGGCGATGAAGCTCAGCGTGCCGACGTACGTGAGCAGAATCGCATTGCCCATCAGGATCGCGAGCAGTGCCCGCGAGAAGCCGAGGTTGTAGGCGATGATTCCGCCAAATACCGCATTCGTAATGATCATCGGAAAGCCGAACCACACGGCCGCCACGGAAGACAGCCGGTGACGATGCGAGAGTGGGACGGGTTTGTGCTCGAACTCTTCGTCGAGCCCATGCTGTTCGGTCGAAGTGGTCATGATGTTCCCTGGGTTCGCTTGCTGGACGGGTGGGCTAGGCGGCCTACTGCACGAGGCCGAGTTGCTTGAGCAGCGGCGGCAACGTGTTGCGCCACGGGCGCGCCCGCTCGAAGGCCGCCGACGCGCGCAGCACGAGCGGATCGTCGAGATGGCGCCCGACGATCTGCAGGCCGATCGGCAATCCGTCGCTCGTGAAGCCAGCGGGCACCGAGGCGGCCGGTTGACCCGTCAGATTGATCGGATAGGTGAACGAGAGCCACTGTGTCGGCGCAACCATGCGTCCGTCGGTTTTCTCGGGTCCCTGGCAATGAACCGGGAAAGGCGGAACCGTCAGCGTCGGCGTGAGCAGCAGATCGTAGTTCGACATGAAGCGCCACATCTTGTTGACCACGCTCTTGCGGGTCATCATCGCGTTGGTGAAGTCCTCCGCGGTCCACGGATGATTCAGAAACGCGACGAGATGCGGCGACATGTCCTTGCCCCACTGCGCCACCATCTCGCGCATGCCCTTGAGGTCGGTATCCATCGCGACGATGGCCCAGAACGCGTCGAACGGATCGCTCCAGCCGGGATGCGCGATCTCGACGCTGCAACCCAGATCGCGTTCAAAGACACGCACCGCGTCATCGACGACGCGACGCACCTGCGGATCGACGGCGGCATAGCCCCAGTCGGGGCTGTACGCAACACGCAGCCCCTTGAGGTCGCCGTCGAGCGCGTTGAGCCAGTCGAAACCGGCGGCCGGCAGCGAATGGCGGTCGCGCGGATCGGGGCCTGCGATCACCGACAGCATCAACGCGCTGTCTGCCACTGTCCGGCTCATCGGACCAATATGCTCGAGGCTCTCCCAGCTCGACACGCCCGGATAGCGTTCATCGCGGCAGCCAGGATAAAGCGGCACGCGCCCCATCGACGGCTTGATGCCGTAAATTCCCGAGTGCGCCGCAGGGATGCGAATCGATCCGCCGCCATCGCTGCCAATGGCAAAGGGAACCTCGCCGCTTGCCACCGCCGCGCCCGAACCCGCGCTGGAGCCGCCCGGCGTCATGTTCAGATTCCACGGGTTCCGGGTGGTTTCGAAAACCGGGTTGTGGCCGACGCCGCTGTATCCGAATTCCGGCACGTTGGTCTTGCCGACGATGATTGCGTCGGCCTGTTTGAGACGCTCGACCACGACGTCGTCTTCGTCAGGCACGAAGTCCTTGTATGCAGGCGAGCCTGAAGCGGTCCTGATGCCCGCCGTGCAAACCAGATCCTTGATGCCGACGGGCACACCCGCCAACGCACCGACGTCATCGCCACGCAGGATGCGCGCTTCCACTTTGCGCGCCTGCTCACGCGCCGCTTGCGACGTAATCGTGCAGAACGCGTGGATCGACGGCTCGACGGCTTCCATCCGCGCGAGGTGAGCCTCGACCACTTCGACAGGCGAAAGCTCCTTGCTGCGAATGGCCTTCGCGAGGCCGCCGGCGTCCATGCCACAAATTTGTTGCGTGATGTCCATGCTTGTCTCCTGACTGATGTGGGTGTGCTCACTATCGGGCGATGTTGTGAACGAGTCTGCACTGTCAATTGAACAGGTTATGGCGGTTTGTTAAAATTTGTGAACAGGCGCGCGAAAGCGCCACAGGCAAAGGCGGAGCGGGCGGTCGCAGCGCGAATGAACAGCGGCGCGCGCGGACAGGCGAGCGAATAAATTGCGAGGAATCGATGCAGCAGAGCCGGACTGACCAGCGCATTGCCGTGGTCGACGACGATCCGTCGATCCGCGAAACGCTCGAAGGTTTTCTGGAGGCGGAAGGCTACGAAATCTGCTGCGCGGCCGATGCAGACGAACTGGATCGCGTCATGCGCGTGCGGCCCGTCGATCTCGTTTTGCTGGATATCCGGCTGCCGGGACGCGACGGACTAACGTTGACACGTGACCTACGCGAAAAGTCCGAGATGGGCATCATTCTGATCACGGGCCGCAACGACAAGGTCGATCGCATTCTCGGCCTCGAATATGGCGCAGACGACTACATTGCGAAACCCATCGATGAACGTGAGCTGCTGCCGCGCGTGCGTAACCTGCTGCGGCGCGTGAAGCACAGCCACAGCGTCACTGCGCCCTCGACGCTGTCGTTCGGCCAGTTTCAGCTCGACACGCGCGGCCGCAGCCTGTCCGATTGGACGGGCGCAAATGTGCCCCTCACGACCGCGGAATTCGATCTTCTGGTGGTATTTGTCAGGAACGCTGGCCAGGTGATGTCGCGCGAGCGGTTGATCTCGGCGATCAAGCGGCGGCGCTTTGAGTCAATGGATCGGACGATCGACACGCTCGTGCGTCGTTTGCGCCGCAAGATCGAGGCTGATCCCGACAACCCGCACCTGATCAAAACCGTTCACGGCACCGGGTATCTGTTCTCTGGGCCGGCAGCCGCCGACGACAACAAGACGCGCACGTAACGCTCCACGTCCCGATAGATCGTTACGACGGTCAAGGCTGCATCTGAGACCTCGGTCGCAGTGCCTGTCCGTGCAATCTGCTCGAGGTTGGCAGCGGCATCGGCCAATTGCTCGAACCCGACGTTGGATGCGGCACCCGCGAGACGATGCGCGTTTTCCGCGACGGCGTCGAGGCCCGTCCGAGCGCAACCAGTCGCGATTCCTTCAAGTGCATCGATGGCCGTTTGCTCGAACGCCGCAACGATGCGCAGGGTTCGATGCTGTCCCAGCTTCTGGCGCAACCGTTCGATTCGCTGCGGTTCTTCGACTGCAGCTTTTTGCGCTGGCGGCGCGGCCTGCTTCAACGCCGAGCGCAGCCTTTCCACCTCGACCGGCTTCTCAATGATCCCATCGATGCCGCGCAATAAGTAAAGTGGCCGGTCGGTCGGCAGTGGATTCGCAGTGAGCCCAAGAATCGGGCCTGTATGCCGGTTTGGCTCGCGGCTCGACCGGATCGCAGCGGTGGTGGCGAGTCCGTCCATCACGGGCATGCGGATATCCATCAGTATCAGATCGAAACGCCGCGTCTTGAGGATCTCCAACGCTTCTTGCCCTGAGCCGGCGGATGTCACATCGCATCCCTCGACACGTAGCAACTCGCTCACGACATCGCGATTAAGCGCCACGTCGTCGACAACCAACACCCGCGACGCGGGCGACGCCTTCGGCACGCTTTCCTCACGCTGCGCCAGTTCGAACGGCAATCGCACCGAAAAGGTCGAACCGTGTCCGATCGTGCTGCGCACTGAAATCGAGCCGCCCATCGCTTCAGCGAAGCCCTTGCTGATCGCAAGGCCCAGCCCGGTTCCTTCGAAGCGCTTCTCGTGTCCCGTTTCCGCCTGCGAGAATGGCCGAAAAAGTCGCGGGATGACGTCGGGTGCAATGCCGATTCCCGTATCGGTCACGTCGATGACAACTTCGATCGAATCGTCCCCGCGCGCCGCGGCATCCGTTTTGACCTCGATGTGGCCTGACTCGGTGAACTTGATGCCGTTGCTGACGAGATTGATGATGATCTGCTGCAAGCGCGCAGGGTCGCCGAACACGGCCGGAGGCAACGGGGCGAGTGTGCTTACGCGAACCATCAACCCCTTCTCCGCGGCGGCCGCGCTCGCCAGCGTGGCGGCGCCCGTGATCACTTCACGCAAATCGAAGCGTCGGCGTTCGAGCCGGACGTGCCGGACTTCGAGCAAGGCCAGATCGACGATGTCATTGATGATCACGGCGAGCGTCTTACCCGCCTGAATCATTCTGCGCACGATCTGCGCAGCGCCTTCGGGTAGTTCATATTGAACGAGCAGTTGCGCAAGTCCCAGTACCCCGTTGACGGGCGTGCGCAGTTCGTGGCTCATCATTGCGAGCGACTCGGACTTCATCCGCTCGAGCGCCTCGGCCGCGTTCTTGGCCTTGACGAGCGCGCTCTCGGCTTCGTGCCGCACAGTGATGTCCGCCACACTCGCGATGATCATCCGCTTCGAGCGAACCATCAGCGACTGTCGCGATACCAGCAGATGACGCACTGGGCTCGTGGCGCCGCCCGTTTCGAACTCGCTGGTCTTGATTGCGCCGCCCGTGTCCCGTTCAGATATCAGCCACCTGAACAGTTGCGCCTCCCGCCGCAGTGCTTCCTGCAGACTGCCGGGCGAACGCAGCGGAACGTCGAGAAAGAGATCGAGCGCCTGGCGGTTCGCGAATTCGATCCGGCCTTGCGCATCGATCAGCAAAAGCGGAATGGGCGATGCGTCCAGCAAACGGTGTACTGAGTAGTCGCTCAGGCGGCTCTCGCGCACGAGCAGGAGCAGACACCCAAGGAAGAACACGCCGGCAATGTCCATTGCAATACGGCCGAATAGGCCCGCCGCCAACGCGGAGAGCGGCGCCCAGGTCATCACAGCGACCTTGCTGCCGCGAAGCGACGCAAATAGCGCGCCTTTGCGGATGATGAACCGGCCTTGCGTGTCCTCGTTCTGCGCGTCTGCCAGACCATCGCAGACGGGACTTCCCGCGCAGCCGGACGCAAGCGGAATTGCGATCGTCTTTTGCCCGGGCCATGCGGCGATGCCCGCGAGCAGGTTGCTCGAACGGCCATCGCCGTCGTCGATGAGCGTCACGCCGTCTGACGTATCGAAGCGGGCCTCGGCAGAAGCAAGCTGGACAGCGAGACGCGCCTGATGTAGCAGGAGGTTGCCGATCGCATCCTTGCGTGCCTGAAAGAGCAGAAATGCGAGCGACGAGATCAGCACGATCACCACAATGGCGGTTCTCGCCTCGGCTGGGGGACGCAGGGTGACCGTTCTGTTTCGGGTGCCGAACATACGTGTCAGTCGAGGGCTTCCGCCCCGGCAGACTGGCCGCCAAGGTCTGCGCCCAGACGATGCGAAGCGATACCGCAGAGAACGAGATAGAGGCAACCCGCCGCGGGCGCGCTAATCAGCGGCGTGATCGCCCCCGGAATCAACCGCTGGCAGAACAGCGCCACGAGCATGCCGGCAACTGTTGCGAATAACGCGGCCAGATTCATCGGTGCTACCCGGCTGCGCGAAAACCCAACCCGCACTCGCACGACGTAATAGTCCGCGACGATCACACCGCCGATCGGCGATGCAATGGCCGTGAGTAGCAGCGTCCAGCTTGACACATCGCCGACGCTGCTGGTGATGGCGAGAAAAATGCCGAGAAGCGTCGCGGCGCTCGCGACGCCTATCCACGGCAGTGTTGGAAACGCACTGTTGAACGTCACTCCGGCGTTGGTCAGGCAAGCATCGCAGGTGGTCCAGTTCGAAACGATGACGAGCACCAGCAGCAGCCACGACAGTGCATTGCCCGCAGTGAACAGGTCGTTCACCCTGATGCCCGACGCAGCGACCAGTACGCCCAGAATGAGGAACGGAAGGTTCGTCAGCAGGAAGCCGAATGCCGTCGCCTGTACCGCTTCGTTCCCGGTTCGGCAAAACCGCACGATGTCGCCTGTCATCGTACCGCTCACGACGAAGGTTCCGAAGGCAATGCACACGCCCGTGCCGAACGGCAATGCTCCGCCGATCGGACCGTCCAGCAGGCCAGCCCAGCGGGGTACGAGCTGATGCGCAAAGACGATTGCGCCGAACAGGATCATCGTGGGGATCGCAATTGCAGTCATGTTGAAGCCGTGGCTGATGCGGACGATCACCGGTAGCGCGAACAGAACGCCAATGACGCAGATCGTGAATGTCGAATTGACCTGAAGGTGGAGGGCGGCGGCGAGGATCGTTGCCGTCAACGTAACGTGAAAGGCGAACCAGCCTGTGACGAGCGCCCCCAGCAACGCGCCCGGGATCACGGCACCCCAACGGCCGAAGACGCCTTCGAGCACGAGTTGCGAACTCAAGCCCCAGCGGCCAGCCGCGAAACTTATCGCCGCCGAATAGATGAAGAGGATCCAGTTGCCAAGGGTTGCGGCAAACAGCGCGTCTATCGTGCCTAGAGATGCTTGCAGGTGACTGCCGACGATGACGGAGGCAAATGCGGAGGAAAAGCCCGACCACGCAAACGCGGGGAAAATGAGGCCGCGCCGCCGTGGTAGCGGGACTGGCCTGGTACTGCTGCTGTCATTGGGGCCGCGAAGCAGGCTCATGGCTGACGGTCGATCTTCGATATTGGGGGGCGATCTGGATGTCAGATAGTCTCACAGACGCGGGATGCCGGCATGGGCGTCGCCGCAGCGGCGTCGGGTATCAAGTGGAGCGAGATCATGGGGCGGTCAAGCGGCGCACGCGGCCTATGCATAAGCAATCCTGCTTATACTGCCGATTGCACCATCTCCGAAAAAATCGGGCCAATTAATAGCAGAGATCTCTGCCGAGATACGCAGCGACCGCCCCGGTCAGCGCGATACCGTGCAATTCCTCCGGTGACGCCAGATGCGCGGCGATAATCTCACGATTATCGAGCCGCAGCTCGGGTATCGAATCGAGGTGCAGTTCAAAGAAATGCACTCGGTCTCGCCGCCCGTCCCACATGCCGCAGACGCTGCCTGCGGGGTGTATGGGGTGCGACGAGAGACCAATCTCCTCCTCCATTTCGCGCAGCGCCGCTGCATGAGGCGCCTCACCGGGCCGCAGACTGCCGCCGGGAAAACTCCATTCGGCCCGGTACGATGACTTCACCAGCAACAGTGCCTTGCCGACGTAAATTGCGACCAGCGCGCCCTCATGGCTAGGCCGCCGGAGGTGCCACCAGGCGCGAGCGAGCCGAAATCCGAGCCGAAGCACGAGGCGCCAGACAGAGTCGATAAGCATGGCCCGTCGCGATCGCGGAAGGCTCGGCATCAGGTTTCTCCTTTCCTGGTTAGAGCGGGTTAAAGGTGGTTAGAGGCGCTAAGGCTCGCCGCGTTCGTCGGCCTGGATCATTCAAGCGTCTGTCACACCACTGCCTGGGAACCGTAGTTTAGCCGGACGACAAGTGGAAAACGTCAGGGGGTAAATTTGGACCAGGTTGATCGATCCGACCCGTACCGACATTCGCGCGTGGCTAGGTTGCCAGCGGAACGGCGCTCGAACATTTAAGTTCGTCAAGACACACGCTCGACTTGACTCCGCTGACGCCAGGAATTCGCATGAGCGTATCGAGCAGGAATTCCGACAGCGCTTTCAGGTCGCGTGTCACCACCTTGAGCATGTAGTCGATATCGCCGGTTACGGCGAAGCATTCCTGTATCTCGGCGAGTTCCGCGACCATTGACTTGAACTTCGCCAGATCGCGGATATGACCGCGCTCCATCGTCACCTGGATGAAAGCCACCGCGCCAAAGCCGAGCGCCTGCGTCTCGAGCCGCGCTTCGTAGCACCTGATCACGCCCAGTTCCTCGAGCCGGCGATGGCGCCTTAGCGTCTGCGCCGGCGACAGCCTGATCGCCTCCGCCAGTTCGAGATTTGAGATGCGTCCCTGCGACTGCAGGATCTCCAGCAAACGCGTGTCAATACGGTCGATCTCGATGGTCTGCACTTTCCTTTCTCCAATGGGCTTTCGGGGGAAATTTTAATGTGCAAACTAGGGTTTGTCTGCGGTTTTAACGAAATCCTATTGCGCCGCGATGAATCTACACTGACCTCGGAAATTGCTGCAACGTCACCGCATGCTTGCCGGGAACGCGGACGGTTGAGCTACACGAGGTCCGGCACTCTTTATGAAATTTTCTTTCCCCGCGCATACACTGGACATCACCCACGATGCCGTGCGCTGCGCATCCAGCAAACCATCCACTTTCTGCCAAACGCAAAACGACCATGGCCGACCTGTTTGACAATCCCATGCAACTGATGGGCTTCGAATTCGTTGAATTCGCTTCGCCCACGCCCAACGTGCTCGAACCGTTGTTCGAGCAGATGGGCTTCACGCTGGTGGCACGCCACCGCTCGAAGGATGTGCTGCTGTACCGCCAGGGCGAGATCAACTTCATCGTCAATCGCGAACCGAATAGCCAGGCCGCGTACTTCGCCGCCGAACATGGTCCGAGTGCGTGCGGGATGGCGTTCCGCGTGAAGGATTCGCACAAGGCCTACGCGCGCGCGCTGTCGCTGGGCGCGCAGCCGATCGAAATCGCCACCGGTCCGATGGAGTTGCGTTTGCCCGCGATCAAAGGCATTGGCGGTGCACCGCTTTACCTGATCGACCGCTTCGAAGAGGGCAAGTCGATCTACGACATCGATTTCGAGTTCATCGAAGGTGTCGCGCGCCGGCCGGTCGGTCACGGCCTGCGCCTCGTCGACCATCTCACGCACAACGTCTACCGTGGCCGCATGACGTATTGGGCCAACTTCTACGAGAAGCTGTTCAACTTCCGCGAGCTGCGCTACTTCGACATCGAGGGCGAATACACTGGCCTCACGTCGAGAGCGATGACGGCGCCGGACGGCAAGATCCGCATCCCGCTGAACGAGGAATCAGGCAAGGGCAGCGGCCAGATCGAGGAATTCCTGATGGCCTTCAACGGCGAAGGCATCCAGCACATCGCGTTCCTCACCGACGATCTGATCCAGGTCATCGACAACCTGCAGATGGCAGGTGTGCCGCTGATGACGGGACCGAACAGCTACTACTACGATGCGCTCGAGACACGGCTGCCGGGTCACGGCCAGCCGGTTGGCGAGCTACAGTCTCGCGGCATCCTCCTTGACGGCACGACGGCAGACGGCACACCACGCCTGTTGCTGCAGATCTTCTCAAAGCCCCTCCTTGGCCCCGTGTTCTTCGAATTCATCCAGCGCAAGGGCGACGAAGGCTTCGGCGAAGGCAATTTCAAGGCGCTGTTCGAGTCGCTCGAACGCGACCAGATCGAACGGGGCACACTCAAGGTCTGACGTGCTCGCAACCTGACTCACAGGCCGCTTCAAGAATACAGATCCAGCAGGATACGGCGCCGGCGTCACGAGCGCCCGCCGCGTCGCCTCGGCATTTTTCGCTTGCCTGACGGGGGCAGGCGGAAAGCCGGGCGTGGCGTCCTGAATCAACCGCAGGACACAGGAGAAGACAACGTGGCACATCAGGGACAGGGCACGCTCCAGCGCGGCCTGAAGAATCGTCACATCCAGTTGATCGCGCTTGGCGGCGCGATCGGGACGGGGCTGTTTCTCGGCATCGCCCAAACCATCAAATCGGCGGGGCCATCGGTATTGCTCGGATACGCGATCGCCGGCATCGTCGCCTTTTTCATCATGCGGCAACTCGGCGAGATGGTGGTCGACGAGCCGGTCGCTGGCTCCTTCAGCTATTTCGCGGGCAAGTACTGCGGACAATACGCGGGCTTCCTGTCGGGCTGGAATTATTGGGTGCTGTACATACTCGTGTCGATGGCGGAGTTGTCGGCCGTCGGCATCTACATGCAGTACTGGTGGCCGAATCTGCCCACGTGGGTGTCAGCGCTCGTGTGCTTTTGCGTGATCAACGCGATCAACCTGACCAGCGTGAAGTCGTATGGCGAACTGGAGTTCTGGTTTTCGATCATCAAGGTCGCAGCCATTGTCGGCATGATCGGCTTCGGCGGTTATCTGCTGGTCTCGGGCCACGCCGGACCGGAAGCGGGCGTGTCCAATCTCTGGCGTCACGGCGGCTTCTTCCCGAATGGCGTCTCGGGACTCGTGATGGCGATGGCCGTCATCATGTTCTCATTCGGCGGACTCGAACTCGTCGGCATCACCGCCGCTGAGGCGGACGATCCATCGCGCACCATCCCGCGCGCGACCAACCAGGTGATCTACCGCATTCTCATCTTCTACGTCGGCGCACTCGGCGTGCTGCTGTCACTGTATCCGTGGGAAAAAGTGGTCACGGGAGGCAGCCCGTTCGTGCTGATTTTTCACGCGATGAACAGTAACTTCGTCGCCAACGTGCTCAATGCAGTGGTGCTCACGGCCGCGCTGTCGGTCTACAACAGCGGCGTGTACTGCAACAGCCGCATGCTCTATGGTCTCGCGGGGCAGGGCAATGCGCCGCGCGCGCTGCTCAAGGTTAATGCCCGTGGCATTCCCCTTGTCGCACTCGGTGTCTCCGCGCTCGCCACGGCCGCGTGCGTGGTCATCAACTACCTGATGCCCGGGAAGGCATTCGAGCTCCTCATGGGCCTCGTCGTGTCGGCGCTCATCATCAACTGGGCAATGATCAGCATCATTCATCTGCAATTCCGCCGTGCGAAAGCACGTGCCAGTCAGATGACGATGTTCCGCAGCTTCGGCTATCCGCTCACCAACTACCTGTGTCTCGCATTCCTGGGCGGCATTCTGGTGGTGATGTGCCTGATTCCGGATCTGCGCATGTCGGTCTATCTGATCCCGGTGTGGCTCGCCGTGCTGGGTGTGGGCTATCGCCTGCGCAACAGGCGCGCTGGCGCGTCGGTGCCCGTCGGCGTCCCGATGCGCTAGGCACGCAACGAGTCTCGGGGCGGCACCAGTGAGCCGTCCCGCCATCACATCTGCCTGATGCGAGCCGATCGGGCTCGCTCAATCTTCACTCTTTTACGGCCGCTCTGGCTTTCCCAGGAACTGTCATGTTCGAACACATCGATGCCTATCCCGGCGACCCGATCCTCACGCTGAACGAGAACTTCGCGAAGGACCCGCGCAATGACAAGGTCAATCTGAGCATCGGCATCTACTACGATGACGAGGGCCGTTTGCCCGTGATGCGTGCGGTGCGCGAGGCCGAAACGCAACTGCTCGCGGAGCTGGGCCCAAAGCCCTACCTGCCGATGGCGGGCTTCGCGCAGTACCGCGACGCCGTGCAGTCACTGGTGTTCGGCGACGACTCGCCGGCGCGTGCCGAGGGCCGCATCGCGACCGTGCAGACGCTGGGCGGCTCGGGTGCGCTCAAGGTTGGCGCGGATTTCATCAAGCGCTACTTCCCGGGCTCACAGGTCTGGGTGAGCGATCCGACGTGGGAAAACCACCGTTTCATTTTCGAGCGCGCCGGATTCGCCGTCAGCACCTATCCGTACTATGACGAGGCCAGCGGAGGCCTGAAATTCGAGGCGATGCTTTCGGCCATCGACGCGTTGCCCGCGCGCAGCGTCGTGCTGTTGCACGCGTGCTGTCACAATCCGACGGGTGTGGATCTGAGTGACGCCCAGTGGGTGCAGTTGATCGAGGTTCTCGGGAAACGCGACCTTCTCCCGTTCATCGACATGGCCTATCAGGGATTCGGCGCGGGCATCGACGCGGACGCATTCGCGATTCGCGAACTCGTGCGCCAGAACGTGCCGGCCTTCGTGGCCAACTCGTTCTCGAAGAACTTCTCGCTGTATGGCGAGCGCTGCGGCGGTCTGTCGGTGATCTGTGAGTCGCCGGATGTGGCCGCCCGGGTATTGGGTCAGCTGACGAGCGCGGTGCGCGCGAACTACAGCAACCCGCCGACGCATGGCGCGAAGATCGTCGCACGAGTGCTCACGACGCCGCAGTTGCGGCAATCGTGGGAAGACGAGCTTGCTTCGATGTGCCGGCGCATCATGCGAATGCGCGCAGGCATCCATGAATGCCTGCGCGGCAATGTGCCGGACACGATGCTCGCGCGATACCTCGAGCAGCGCGGCATGTTCACGTACACGGGGCTGTCGGCGGGGCAGGTTGACGTGCTGCGAGAGCGGCACGGGGTCTACCTGATCCGGTCCGGTCGCATGTGTGTCGCTGCCCTGAATGAGCGAAACATCGCGACCACTGCGAAGGCCATCGCGGAAGTCCTCTCATAGGCAATGGATTGACGCAAGCCTGAGGATATCGGGTGTGCGTGCCCGAACGAACGCGGCGCGCCGGGACTTCCAGAACGTATTCGACGTCGGCGCTGTCCGGCAGGCAGGCTATACCTGAACGGTTATGACTTTCGCGACGCGCCGCTCATGCGGCGCGAGCGATATCTTCCAGTCCAGGTTCCGGCGCGCTCCGGCACACTCAATCCTGGTTCGTAAAGACAGTCAGTACCCCCGTGTAGCCGTAAAGGTGACTCCTTGCAATCTCACCGCCCGCGAAAAAGCCCACCAGCGGTACCTCGCCCAGCACATCCCGCACGGTCTGCAATTCCGCATGCGGCGCGCCAAAATGGGGCCCGCCGCGTCCCGAGCAGCTGACATACAGGACACCCGACAGGTGGGCCGTCGTGCTGCTTTCCAGTTCCGCCCGTATCTCCGTCGCGATGCGCACCAGATCGCGCCTGGCAGCCTCGGGATTGCGCGTGCAAAACGCGAGATGCATGCCTGGCTCGACCCGGTCCGCGATTGCCAATATCCCGTGCCGGGGATCGACGCCGACCAGGTGGCGCACGACCGTATCCGCGCCGAACTTTCCGGGCCACGTCGGCACATCCTCGGCACCCGTGCTCAAGCCCACCAGGGTGGTCGACAGCGCATGGGACAACTCATCGTCGGAGAGATCCTCGCCGAGCCCACGATCCTGCAACACGCAATCGAGGGCGGGCTTGCCGTCCAGCGTGATCACGAGATTGCGTTCGGCCCGGGTGATCGTACGCACGGGACCGGCAGGCTGGCAGCCCTGCGTCACACGTGAGATCAGACCGACCTCGGGACCGAACAGCACGCCGGACAACCCGCCGCTGAACACGCCGTCCGCGAGGTGTAGCGGACGGTTGCGGGCCGAAGACAGGCCGCCGAAAAGATAGCCTGTGGTAGTGCGGGCACTCAGTTCCTGAAGCAGTTCCTGCAGGTCCGGCGTGGTGCCTTCCGCATGGACGAGCGCCGTATGGGCGACGAACTCGGACGATGCCGCAGGCAGAGGCTGCAGGCCTGAGAACAGCCGGAACGATTCCCGTGGCAGCGGCGCGAGCATCAGCGCCAGCGCCGGTTCATCAATGTATTCGACCCCGCTGGCGGCCACGCCGACGCCGATCGTGCCGACCCAGGCGACGCCGGGGTAAGCACGGTGCAGTTCGTCGAGGATCACCTCGGACTCGGTTGCGTAGTAGTCGCTCAGGTAACACCAGCCGAGTGTGAACGTCGTGGATACGCGTTGCTCAGTCGCACTGGCCGCCATCCGGGTTTGAAGTTGCCGCTGGCACTCGGCGAGCGCCACCCGCCAATCGGCGTGAGCAGCATGAGCATGGATAAACGAAGGGCGGTTCATGGTACCAACCTGTCGGAGACAGCAATAGTCCGGGAGAGCTGGAACATGAACAACACCCGGGTGAATCATGTTCCGGCGTGGCGAGACGAACGCGAGCGCATGGATGGGCGGCCAATCAGGCGGCATGTGCCATCCCGGCTACGCAGACATGTCGTGTCCGCCAAAGGGCAGTGCACATCGACCTGAGCGTCATCTGCAGGGTAGAGCGGTCACCCAACCGACCATCAAATGACCGTAAGCGCTTCGGTGCATTCGACTGGCTTTTCAAAGATAGTCCAATGATCGCCTCTCGGGGCCGTTGATTTTGACGCAACGTGCCGGCGCGGCCGGCTGTCGGCGTCTTGCTGGTTTCAGAGTCGACTCCTTTATGAACAGACGAAACGGGACGCTTGCTGTTTCGGCATGTGCTAGCCGTGCTTGCATTGCGCGAGCGCTCTTTCTTCAGGGTTGGTCCGCCGAGAGGACGCCGTCACCTCGCCCGGCCCATTGCAACAACCCGTCGCCACCGAGACTCGCAAACCTTCGGATCTTCCGCGCGGCACCACGCGCGCGATGCGTCGTCAGCCACGCGCACGAGACGCCTGGCTTTGAGCCGATTCTCAGACACTGCGGGCCGCGTTCCAACCTTGAACGCGGCCGGGTGCTGCACTACTTTTTGAAAAGCAACGCGAACCGATGGACTCACGCACCGGAGAAACCAGGCGGCCGACCGATATCGACCCGATTTCGCCGGGACGCACAAGGCCGTGTGCGGCCCGGGCGTGCGGCTGGCAATGGGGCTTGAGCGCTGCCAGGTCGACGGTGAGCGCCCATCAGAGCATAGCGATCGAGCTTCGGACGCAGCGCGGGAGGCTACGCCTCCGATGCCTCCCGCTCGTTTGCCGATCGCGCGCTTCACCGGGTTCTCGTCGGCGGCAGAGGTCGCAGGGGTGACAGCGCTCGCGTCGTGCATCTGCGGATTCACGACCGTCAGACTTCAGGACCTCGATCAGGACACGCTCCGATCAGCAGTTCGCCGGCCGGGGTCGGCCGGCAGGCTGTATCGCTGCGCGCCGGCATCAGTTCAATGATGGGGATAGGCAATGAGCAAGAGCCAGTGGACCTATGAAGAAGTAACGACCGCCGTCGAAGAGGAAATCAAGCTCCAACTCAGGGAAGCTGAACTGACGATGTCAGAGGTAACGCGCAACACATATCGTCATTACGCCTTCGGCGCTTATCTCGCATGGGAGGCGGTCACGCGCACATGTTTGACGGAACGGCGATTCGCCGACGCGAGGCGCCTTGGCGACGTGGTCGGGTTCCCAGATTCCGAACGGCCATGACGGGTCCGGCGAACGCTTCGAAATGCTCGCGTTGAATGAGGGCGACGGACGGCGGCAGCCGGCTTAGTCCATACGATGGTCGCCGCTACCGCCTGCAAGCCGCGCCCGCTGCCGATACCCGGATTCTGTCCGGCAGCTTGCGGACAAAGGGTTACGCGTTTGCCGCCAATCGCTGCGAACCCCGGTAGTCGCCAAGCAACCGCTCCTTTTTTTTCGCTGCTGCCTGGACATTGCGCTCTTTCACATGGCCAAAGCCGCGGATGTCGTCAGGCAGGCTGGCGAGCTGTAGCGCCACGGGAAGGCGTTCGAGATCGAGTGTCGCGCAAAACTCATCGACGAGCGCGATGTACTCGGCAATCAGTTGACGCTCGCCGCGCCGCTCGGCGGTTTTGCCGAATACGTCCAGCGCGGTGCCGCGCAGGCGCTTCATGCGCGCGAGCACGCGGAAGACGGGCAGCATCCACGGACCGAAGCGCTTCTTCTGCAGATGCCCGTGTTCGTCGCGCTTCGCGAGCAGCGGCGGCGCGAGATAAAAGCTCAGCTTGTAATCGCGTCCCGGCTCGCCGTCGAATTGCTGACGCAGTTTGTCCAGATAAGCGGGATCGGCATAGAGGCGCGCGACTTCGTACTCGTCTTTGTACGTCATGAGCTTGGCGAGATTCACGGCAACCGCTTTTGTGAGCGGCAGAGATTTGCCCGAGAGTTGTGATTCCTTCGCGCGGATGCGTTCGATCACTTGCCGATAGCGCTGCGCATACGCTTCGTTCTGATACGCCGTCAACAAAGCCTCGCGCGTTGCGATGAGCTTATCGAGCGATTCGGGCATTTGCATCACGATCGCCTGCTGCGCGGCAGCGGGGCGGAGTAGCGCCTGAACAGCCGCCTCTCCATGATGCGCGATATATCGGCCCCAGTTGAACGCCTGCTGATTCTTCTCGACGGAAACGCCGTTGAGTTCGATTGCGCGTTGCAGGCTCGGCAGTTGCAGCGGCAGCCAGCCTTTCTGCCATGAAAAGCCAAGCAGCAGCGGATTGCTATAGATCGTGTCGCCGAGCAGCGTCAGCGCGAGCGCATTGGCGTCGATGAACGCACATCCTTCGCCGAGACTGTCGCGCAACCCAGCTTCCGTCTGCGTGCCCGGGAAAGTCCACTTCGGGTTCTTGACGAATTCGGCGGTCGGCGTCGCGCCGCTGTTGATCGCGGCAACCGTCACACCCCGTTGCGTGCGAGACAGCACATCGTTCGACGCCGACACGATCGCATCGCAACCGATCACGAGGCGCGCCTCCCCCGTCGCAATGCGCGTCGCGTGCAGCGCATCCGGCGCGGACGCGACCTGCACGTGGCTGAGCACGGCGCCGCCTTTTTGCGCGAGGCCCGCCATGTCGAGCACGGTGACGCCCTTGCGCTCGATATGCGCAGCCATGCCAATCAGGCCGCCAATCGTCACCACACCCGTGCCGCCGACGCCCGTCACAAGAATGCCGTATGGCCGTGCGAGCGCGGGCAGCGATGGCATCGGCAGCGCATCGAAATCGCCTTTGCCAGCGCTGCCGCCGCTGCCTGCGGCCTTGGGCTTGCGAAGCTGCGCGCCTTCCGCTGTGACGAAGCTCGGGCAAAAGCCCTTGACGCACGAGAAGTCCTTGTTGCACGACGACTGGTTGATCTTGCGCTTCGTGCCGAGGGGCGTATCGAGCGGCTCGACGGACAGACAATTCGATTGCACCGAGCAGTCGCCGCAACCTTCGCAAACGGCGTCGTTGATGAACGCGCGGCGCGCCGGATCGGGATACGCACCGCGTTTGCGCCGCCGGCGCTTCTCCGTCGCGCAAGTCTGGTCGTAGATCAGCACGGTTGTGCCCGGCATGTCGCGCAGCGTGCGCTGAACGGAGTCGAGCTGATCGCGATGATGGACATCGACGCCCGCCGGCAACACGATGCCCGAGTGATACTTCTGCGGCTCGTCGGTGACGATGACGATGCGCTTCGCGCCCTCGGCATGGACCTGATGCGCGATTTGCGGCACGGTCAGCACGCCGTCGACCGGCTGGCCGCCCGTCATCGCGACGGCATCGTTGTACAGAATCTTGTAGGTGACGTTCGCGTTTGCCGCAATCGCCGCGCGAATCGCGAGCAGGCCGGAGTGGAAGTAGGTGCCGTCGCCGAGATTCACGAACACATGCTTATCGCCGGAGAAGTGCATCTGCCCGAGCCACGCGACGCCTTCGCCGCCCATCTGGCTGAAGGTTTCCGTCTTGCGATCCATCCACATCGACATGTAGTGGCAACCGATGCCCGCCAGCGCGCGCGAGCCTTCCGGCACGTTCGTCGACGTGTTGTGCGGACAGCCCGAGCAGAACCACGGCTTGCGTTCGACGGACACGCGCGGCTTCGCCGCTTCGCGCTCTTTCGCTTCGATGATCGCGACGCGCGCGAGCATCCGTGCCTGCACGTCGGCGGGCAAATCCGCGCGCGCGAGGCGTCGTGCGATCGCCTTCGCGATCAACGCGGGCGACAGTTCGTAATGCGCGGGCAACAGCCAGTCGCCGCGCGGCACCGACCATTCGCCGCCTTCGTTGTCGCGCTCGTTGAACTTGCCGTAGATCTTCGGGCGCACGTCTTCGCGCCAGTTGTACAGCTCTTCCTTCAGCGCGTATTCGAGAATCTGGCGCTTTTCTTCGACGACGAGAATCTCTTCGAGACCTGTCGCGAATGAGCGCGCGTCCTGCGCATCGAGCGGCCATACACAGCCCACCTTGAGCACACGCAGACCGATCTTCGCGCACGTGTCGTCGTCGAGGCCGAGGTCGCTGAGCGCCTGGCGCACGTCGAGATACGCCTTGCCCGCGGTGATAATGCCGAAGCGCGGCGTCGGCGAATCGATCACGACGCGGTTCAACCTGTTTGCGCGGACGTACGCGAGCGCCGCATACCATTTCTCGTCGAGCAGCCGAGCTTCCTGCGCGAGCGGCGCATCCGGCCAGCGGATGTTGAGGCCGCCCGCCGGCATCGCGTAGTCGGTCGGCGTGACGATCTCGACGCGATCCGGATCGAGATCGATCGACGCCGTGGATTCGATCACGTCCGTCACGCACTTCATTGCGACCCATAGCCCGGAGTAACGGCTCATCGCCCAGCCGTGCAGCCCGTAGTCCAGATATTCCTGCACGTTCGCCGGATAGAGCACGGGAATGCCCGCCGCGATCAACGCGTGCTCCGACTGATGCGCAACCGACGACGACTTCGCCGCATGGTCGTCGCCCGCCAGCACGAGCACGCCGCCGCGCGCATCGCTGCCGGCGGAGTTCGCGTGCTTGAACACGTCGCCCGTACGGTCGACGCCGGGTCCTTTGCCGTACCACATGCCGAATACGCCGTCGCGCGTCGCACCCGGCCACAGATTGATCTGCTGTGTGCCCCAAACGGCAGTCGCGGCCAGATCTTCATTGACGCCAGGCTGGAAAACGATGTCGTTGGCGTGCAGATGCTTTTTCGCCTTCCACAACGACTGATCGAGCGCTCCCAGCGGTGAACCCCGATAGCCGGAAATGAAGCCGGCCGTATTCAAGCCGGCCTTGCGGTCGCGCGCTTTCTGCAGCATCGGCAGACGCACCAGCGCCTGCGTGCCGCTGATATACACGCGCCCCTTTTCGAGCGTGTACTTGTCGTCCAGTGATACGGGCGCGGCAGGCGTATCGGCCGCCAGATCTGATGCGACGGCTAGGTCGGGTGCGTTCATGACAGGGCTGTCTCCGGGGAATCGGGATTTTTCAGCCGAGTATAGAAAGCCGATTTGATATCGTAAAATCACAAATAGGCAATTCTGGTATTCGAAAATCAGATGGCATTCGATCTCACACTGCGGCAATTGCGGTACTTCGTGGCGGCCGCGCAGACGGGCCAGTTCTCGATGGCGGCGGCCAACGAGCATGTGTCGCAATCGGCGATCACCAACGCCGTGCTCGCGCTCGAAAGCGGTCTCGGCACGCGTCTTTTCGAGCGCCTGCCGCAGGGCGTCGCGCTCACGCCGGACGGCCAGGATTTCTACAACCACGCGCGGCGCGTGCTCGACGCGGCGCGCGACGCCGTGCACAAGCCGCCGTTCCGCTCGCACGACATGCGTGGGACCGCGCGCATCGCGGCTTCGTATACGGTGCTGGGTTATTTCCTGCCCGAATTGCTGGCTCGATTTCGGGCGACGTATCCGCTTATCGAATTCGATCTGCGCGATATGGAGCGTCCGGATATCGAACGGGCGGTGCTCGATGGCGACGTTGAGATCGGCGTGGTGCTGCTGTCGAATGTCGAGAAGCTCAGCCGGTTCGGCAGCCAGGTGCTGATCCGCTCGCGGCGGCAACTATGGGTCGCGCCGTCGCATCCTCTCGCGCAGGTGGACGCGCCGTCGCTGAAAGACATCGCGGCGCATCCATACATCCTGATCACGGTCGACGAGGGCGAACAGTCGACAATGCGCTACTGGAAAAAGAAGGGCATCGCGCCGAACATCGCGTTTCGCACCGGTTCGATGGAAGCGTTGCGCGGGCTGGTTGCGCACGGTTTCGGCGTGTCCGTGCTGTCGGACATGGTGTTCCGGCCGTGGTCGCTCGAAGGCAAGCGAATCGACGCGCGGCCGATTCTCGACGCCGTCCCGCAGATGGACGCAGGCATGATCTGGTCGAAGGCCGCGCCACCGAGTGGACCCGCTGCTGCGCTACAACAGTTTCTGATCCACGCATGCGGCACCTGAGCACGACCCGCCGCTCAGTGTGAAATGCTTTCCAGTGATCGCCCGAGGGTTCGCGGTCCTATCAGGCCAATCGTGACGATGACCAGCATCATCGCACCCGCGATGAACGCAAATACCCCTGTCAACGCCGAAGTCCTTGAGCATGAAGGCAATCACGAACGAGCTGAAGACAGCTGAAAGAGGGCTCCACGAATACACGAACCCGACAGCGCGCGAATCGCCGTTGGATAGCGTTCCTGCTGATACGTGTGATATGTGAAGGAGATGATGTTGCCGGCCAGCGTCAGCAAGACGCCGAGTCCCACGATCGCTGCCGCGGACGCTGCCTGACTGAACAGAAGGCCGCTGACGATGTTCAGCGCGGCCATGACAACGATCACGTCTTTGCGCTCGAACCGGTCTGCGATTCAGTAACCGATCAGCGGTCCGAGCGGCGCGGCAAGACCGATGACCGTCGTATATAGCAGGCTCGATGTCACCGTGATGCCCTGTTTGACGAGCAGCGTCGGCACCCAGTTTGCAAAGCCATAGAACCCGACTGTCTGGAAGATAGGGAAGACGATCAGCATGATCGTGCGCTTGCGTTACGGCACGGGCACCGCGCAACTGACGACGGTGCCCCCGAAAGCGTTGCCCCTGGCAGAGCGGGGCGTCGGGCCGTCACATGGTCTGCATGCAACAACCCGACAATACGGCCCAGAACAGAGGGCCATGCTTCTCTCGCTTCCCGCCGTGTGATTACGGCGTAACCGAGCATCCCGACACGCAGGTGTTGTTCGAGTACTGCGCCGATCTCACGCCCCAGTTCTTGCCGATGATGGTTTTGCTCGGGATATTAGCGCCACGGAAACCCTGTGCATTGCTCTTGCCCGACACCGTGTTGTTGCGCACGATGTTAGTTGAGTAATCAGCGTTAGCCGCAACACCGCCCGTCAGCATCACCGACGATGACATGAGGGGTGCGCCATAACCATACACCGCGTTGATCGTGTTGTACTCGATCACGTTGTTGCCGGTCGCCTGACTGGTGTTGTCGTTCTCGATACCGACCGCGCAATCGGTCACCGTGTTGTGGCCGATGTAGCCATTGGTGTGAGCAACGAGCACGGGACCATAGTAGCCGCAGCTTGCAAACGTGTTGTAGATGATCTTGTCACCACTGCCGCCATTGGGCGAGCCATAGGTCTGGAACATCGACTGGCCGAAGAACTGCTTGAAGCTGTTGCCAGCCAGGAGGAAGTTGCTGACAGGACCCTTCGTTTCAACCGGAATATCCCAATGCCGCGTGTCATTGTCGTAGTACTGCGGGGCCACCGTATTTGCACCCACGAAATTGCACTCGACGATACTGTCATTCGTATAGGCATTCGTACCGTTGCCGATCAGGAACATATTGTAGTTGTACCCCGTGGTCCGCTTGAGGATGGTCCCCTGACACTGGATGTGACGATTGCTCACGCGCACATTGACCGTACCATTGATCACGCACGTGCCGGCAGGAACCAGCACGTCGCCCGCATTGACTGCCTTCTGGAACGCGGCCGTGTCATCCGTTACGCCATTGCATCTCGCGCCATAGGTGATCGGGTTGACCGGGTTGACGAGCGCGGGCGGCGTGTACTTGGCAGACGCCGCAGCCGTGGGGGCGGCCGACTTGACATAGCACGACTTCAAATAGCCGGATGCGGGGTCTGCCATCGCGCTGTTGTCACACGGCACACTGCCGCTGTAGGTGCCGTTCACCGCGTACATTGCCGACGGAGAATTCGGAGGCCATGCGCCATAGAGTACGTTTTGCGTGCCAGAGAAACTGCAGGTGCCATGCTCGTCGGCACACTTCGTCCACGTGACACCGTTGACGGTAACGGTAGACGGATTGGTCCCAGCGTACACCGACGGTACGAAAGCGAGAGAGAATACAAAAAATAAGAAGTACTTAATTTGTCTCATTCCATTGTTCCTAAAAGTTAGATATGAATATTGCTAGTACTGACAAGGGTGAACCTGATGAACGCGTGACCGCATCCATTGCTGATCAAGTGACTTGTCAATATCTGTCGGCGGACGGCGCCCCCAGATATGCACGTGCGCGTTCCTCTGCCAGTCAGCTTGCCAGATCTGTGGAGCCGCTACAGTCAACACGCCAATTAGTAGTACAAATTGGTGTGCGTACAAATACCTCCTCGAGAACGTCCTATTAGCGAGCAAAACCTTGGATTGCACCACCAGGTTGCAGTGCGGGATGACGAAACTTTCCCGCATGCCTTCGACTGCGACACGTATCGATCGACCTTCACCAAGCGTCGATGACTGATGGCTCGTCTCTCATGCGTGCGGCAAAAAGCCGACGAATAAGATTGAGAATGCCGGCGACCCAAACGCCTGGCGCCTTGTAAGACTTACGCCAGACAACCGGCAAGATAAGACAATCAAGTTCTAAATTCGACCCTTTAAAGGCCTACTAAAAGATAGATTATCCTTGCTTCTATTCAGCATTTGATGCTCGGCGCCACGTCTGCAAAACCGTTATTTCCGAGCGATTGGCTCAAAGCGTCGCAAGCACATGGGCGCCAAGCCTTGATGCGCAATAGGCAATGTGCTGAGGATTACCTGAGTCGCCCGTTAAACTGTCGGCTCACAGGCAACAATATAATGCCGCAATAATTGCGGCATTTCTGACGCTTACGGTATAATTTGCAGATGTCCTGCAGGTCAAAGTATATGCGTTTTCACGCTTGTATTGCAGCCCGGAATCTTGCGGATAAGGACTAACCCGAACCTCATCGGGTCATCTAGCCAAGAATCACCTATTTGACCGGGAAAAATAAGATATGCGTCCGCCATTTAACGCTAAATCAGCGAAATGTTTTTTAACAACACCGGATCATTGCTTGACAACCTTATAATGGCATGCGCGTTCGTTATCGACGCGCTAAGCGAGAAGCATGCCGGACACTGTCAGTTTTTTTGGCCGTCAATGTTGTGAAAAATCGAACAGCAGGTCTCCGCTAAGAAACAAGAAGGACGCGCACCCGAGATATTTTGGACTCGACAATTATTTGGTCGCGATTGACCGTGAAAATCTTCAATAATCCGAATCAATAAAAGCGTCCGGAGAGCGGTTTCATTCAGTGGGATGCCTTCGTTGAAATCCGATACGAAGTCTTTTCAGTAGTAGAAAATGTCCAAATCTGCTCCGCTCATTCAACGACGAGAATCCAGCAAACGCCGCTAGTCGGCACGCAGTGCGGATTTATCAAGAAGGTGCCGCGCGTCGCTGCCACATAGCGCAGGCACATCTCATCCTCGTCCAGCGTGAGGCGTCCATCCACCTTTTCGAAACCGAAATCATTGACGACCTCACGCGCTTCCATTCGAGTCTCTTCGCGCGATGCACGGTCGGGACCACATAATCAGCGCTGGTCTCCGCCGTGATACGTTGTGCCAGCGCCTACGCCGTGCCGCATTCGTCGATGATTTGCGCGCCCGGTAGCAGGTCATGGCCGACCGCGCTGCGATCGAAGGACTGCGCGTCTTTCCACGCCCGGAACGCGCGCCTGCCGGCCAGTAACACATCAGCGCCGTCGGCAAGCGCTTCGATTTCGGCGGGACTCGTCCTTATCGCTGGCCCGTGACCCGCGTCCGTACCTGCGGCCAGTTGCCAGATCGCAGTTGCGTTCTTCCGGCGCCAGACCGTGTCGACGGGCGATGAGATGGCAGGGTCCTCAACGATGGAGCCAATCATGTCCTGGCCGCGAATGGTGCGCGCTCGCCAAGCAGACCTGGGATGCGACTTGCAAGCGCGGCAAACGTCGGGCCGAAATGGAACGACTCTGGGAGCGCACGCTCGTGCTCGTTGAGCGCGGTCATGGCATTGAGGGCACCGCTGTGTCGCGCGCCCAGGCCGTATCGTGCAGTCAGATCGTGCGGTAGCTCGGGCGGAAGGCCGAGCCGCGCGCGAAGGGACGGCGACGCTCAGGCGCAGGCAACTGAATGCATCGTGCGGGCACTGACGTGCTGCGGAAATCGCGAGCGTGCGTGCTCGGCGATCTCCCGGTTGAAGGCGAGGTAGCTGCCCGATTGCCAGAGAGTCGATTTGCCATCAGCCTGAGTGCCGATGTCTTGCCCGCCCCGGCGCAGGCCTTGATTTTCAGGTCGCCGCCGCGGATGACAGCATCAACGACGGCATCCTGTTCGACGGTAGCCTTGAACGAGCGGGATTTATGAAACGAGGCGGGTAGGGTGCAGGAGGCGGCCGCGCATCTGAAGATAGCTTGGCGTGGCCAAGTCTCAGCCGGGGCGCCGCTCCGAACTTGCAAAGGTTCTGGAGGATGTCATGGAGCACTAGTGTCGCGAGTTAGAAGTTCGTTGAATCAATTTCCTGTTGTCTACGGAATGACGAAGTGCTCATTAAAGAGCCGCTCGGATTCGCGCAATCCTTCTTCGGTAAGGATCACGGACTTCGTCTTGTTGACAGGATCTTCGATGAAGCCTCGCTCGTAGAGCCGGTTCAGTACATCCCAGTCAAATCCCTTCCATGCGCGGTATCCGTCGTGCAGGGTCAGGCAGACTTGAGCCGACACTCGGTCACCGCCTGAATGACCTTGAACCGGTCCACCTCGCGCATCGTCATCGTGATCGTCCCAGTCGCGTTCATCGCCGGCGCTCCCTGATGGCTGTCCGGCGCTCAAACTACCCGGAACACGACATTTCTATTTAGCGGAAACCCGACATTTCTATTTGGGACCTACAATGAAAATGTTGATAAATTACCTTATGTCAAATTCAATTAAGTTATCCTCAATTAATGAGCTTCCGGTACAGGCCGTTCTTACTCCACCTTCCAACCTTGGACTCTAGTTCGTGTTCAGCACGACCAGATGGGTGCGACTGTGGTCTTCCAGCACGACAGCCAGCAGGCCATTCATCGCGCCGCGGCAGCTCGTAATGAGTTGCAACACATCATTGCAGCCGCGCTAGTCCTCGACTGCGCGCTCGATGGCTTCGACCTGCCCCTTGATGCGGCGCACGCGATTGAGCAGCGTCTGCTTCTCGCGAATTGTATGGCTCACGGGAAACTCGAAGTGGTATCGCCCACCTGATGGGTAACCATCTTCCGGATGCCTTACACATGATGTCCGCGATGGTCACGGGATTCGCCGGATATGGCGTCAGTCTCGTGCTTTTTGTGATTGCGCTTCGCAATCTCGGCACTGCACGGACGGGCGCGTATTTTTCCGTTGCCCCACTGTTTGGTGTCGCGCTATCACTGGCGCTATGGCCGGAGATGCCCTCCCTCCTCTTCTGGTGTGCCGCCGCACTGATGGGCATTGGCGTCTGGCTGCACCTGCGGGAGCGCCACGAACACCCGCACAGGCACGAGCGGCTGGAGCACACGCACCGGCATCGCCACGACGAGCACCACCAGCACGAACATGATTTCGAATGGGATGGGACAGAGCCGCATACCCATCCACACACACATGCCCATCACGCACACCCACGCGCATTTCCCCGACATTTCATCACCGCCACTCGCATTGATCGCCTGTCGACGGCTGACTATTCTTAGTCTGAATACAGACGTTGCATTGCCGTTGAAAGTCGTTGCCGTGAGAAGGATTCGCACGTTATGGGTCGTGGCCGCCATCGCAATCTTCCTTGGCGTCTGTGTTTATGCGTTCTTCTGGCTTCCGTACCTGAGCAGTGACTGACGGCGCCTGCACAGTCGAAATGTGCCGATCCGTCCGCGCTCGCGAATAACGACCACGCTGCGCTGAATGCCTGACAGGACCTGATCGTTACGCCCGCCTGCCCTCTGAAACCCGTACTGATACCCCATCGGGATCGATGGCTATGTGGCACCTGCGCAAACTGTTCGACGGCGTGAAGCTCCAACGCCCGGGCGGCCACCCGCCACATGACGTGCTCGCCAGCCGCAACGCTGGCGCTGGCGCTGGCCGCCGAGATGCCGACGGCGGACCAGTTCGCGCGCCAGTCGCGAGTTTGGTGCATCAGCGAGAATCGCGAGTGCGGGCTCGCTCGTCCCCCCCTGATGGACTTCGGCAGGGTCGCGACGAAGGGCGCGCACAGATACGCTGCGAGCACCGACTCCGGCCCAGTCCGCGAGCCCGGTCAGGATGGTACTGCCTGCGTGCTGCCGTTGACCTTCGGCCTGATCACATCGACGCCATGCGCCTTGAGCAAGGTGCGGCCCTTTGCACTCAGCATGAATTCGAGGAACCGGGTCGCGACAGACGAATTCACCGTGTAATGCAGTTCGGGCGCTGGACGCACGCCGGGGATCTTCAGCGGGCTCGCGCTGATAAACACGTCACCGCGCCGCAGCTTACCGCCAATCCCGTTGGCGATCTTGGAGGCTCGAGCGCACAAAGTTCACTTGTAGATTGAGATACATCAGTGTAACGTACTCTACATGGAAACTATCATCACCTGGTCGCTCCTCGTCCTGACATTGCCCACGGAAAACGCCACAGCCCGCATGCGCTTCTGGCGCACGTTGAAGGCGAAGGGTTGTGCCGTGCTGCGCGATGGCATCTACCTGCTGCCTCATACGGAAGAACGCGAACAGATGCTGCGCGAACTGGCGGTCGCCATCGCGGACAGCGGTGGTACCGCGCATCTGCTGCGCGCGCCGAGCCTCGATGCCGCGCAAGACAAGGAATTCCGGTCGCTTTTCGACCGTAGCGACGATCACGCCGAGTTCATGCGCGCGCTGAACGAGGCACGCAAGACAGTGTCGGGCCAGTCGGCGGCCGAGCTGACAAAGCTGCTCCGGAAGCTGCGCAAGGACTACGAAACCATCGTCGCGATCGACTACTTTCCGGGCGACGCTGCGACACGCGCCGAAGCCGCATGGCAGGACTTCATCGGTCTGGTCGACACGGTGCTGTCCCCCGGTGAACCACATTCGGCCGAAAAGCCGATCCGAAGCCTCTCAACCAGTGACTATCAGGGGCGCACCTGGGCTACGCGGCAGCACATGTGGGTTGATCGCGTTGCAAGCGCGTGGCTCATCCGGCGCTTCATCGATCGCGATGCGCGGTTCATCTGGCTCACATCGCCCAGTGCCTGTCCAGCCAACGCACTCGGTTTTGACTTCGACGGCGCCGCCTTCACCCATGTCGGTGAACGCGTGACGTTCGAGGTACTGATTGCGAGTTTCGGTCTCGACAAGGACGCTGCGCTGCTTCGGCTGGGCGAGATGGTCCATGCGCTCGATGTCGGCGGCACCCCGGTTCCCGAAGCCATCGGGTTCGAAGCCGTGATGGCAGGCGCCAGGGAGCGCGCGGCAAACGATGATCAGTTGCTCGACGAGATGGGCCGTGTGCTGGATTCGCTCTACACGCACTTTGTATCGACAACAAAAAACCGGGACGAGAGGAAGCGGCCGTGAACAGCACTACTACAGCGACGGCGCCGGGCTACACGCTCGGTCAACTGGTTCTGTACATGCTGCGGCTTGGCACGTTCGGGTTCGGCGGACCTGTGGCGCTCGTCGGCTATATGCATCGCGATCTGGTCGAACAGCGCAAGTGGATCAGCGAGGATGATTACCGTGAGGGCCTCGCGCTCGCGCAGATGATGCCCGGCCCCCTTGCCGCACAGCTCGGCATCTATCTCGGTCATGTGCACTACCACATCATTGGCGCGACGCTGGCCGGGATCGCGTTCGTCCTCCCTTCGTTCCTGATGGTAGTCGCACTCGGCTGGGCGTACGCGCACTTTGGCGGACTGTCGTGGATGCAGGCGGTGTTCTATGGAGTCGGCGCTGCGGTGGTCGGGATCATCGCGATGAGCGCCTACAAGCTGACGACGAAGACCGTCGGCGAGAACCGGTTGCTGTGGGCCATCTACCTGACGCTCGCCATTGTGACGGTGGTTACCGAGTCTGAGATTGCGTGGCTCTTCATCGCGGGCGGGCTTGTCAACTGGTTCGTCGTTGCGCCACCGAAATGGCTCAGCAAGGGCGGACTGAATGCAGCCGCAGCGACCCAGTTGCCGGCCGCGAGCGGCGTGCTCAGCAGTCTTGACTGGCCTCTGCTCGGCCAGATCGGGCTGTTCTTCACGAAGGCCGGCGCCTTTGTGTTCGGCTCGGGACTGGCGATCGTGCCGTTCCTGTACGGCGGGGTGGTCACCGAGCATCACTGGCTCAATGAAAAGCAGTTCGTCGATGCAGTGGCCGTCGCAATGATTACGCCGGGCCCCGTCGTGATCACGGTTGGCTTTATCGGCTATCTGGTGGCGGGTCTTGCGGGCGCCTGTGTGGCGGCGCTCGGCACCTTCCTGCCCTGTTACCTCTTCACGGTGCTGCCCGCGCCGTACTTCAAGAAGTACGGCAAGCTGCCCGCCGTCAAGGCCTTTGTCGATGGCATCACCGCCGCGGCCGTCGGCGCCATTACCGGCTCGGTGATCGTGATTGCGCGCCGCTCGATCATCGACTGGCCGACCGTTCTGCTTGCACTCGCAACCTTGCTGCTGCTGTGGCGCTTCAAAAAGCTGCAGGAGCCGGTCATCGTTATCGCCGCCGCGCTCATCGGTCTTGCTGTGTACCCGCTCATCCATTCGCACGCCATGTAACTGGTTGCGCGTGCGCGTACCCCTGCGAGGACAACACTCATGGCAACACGTCGTACCTTTCTGCACAACACGGCTGCCGTCGGCGCCGGCGTTCTTCTCGCACAGGCGCGAACCGCCCACGCGGCAGAGGAGCCGGGCTACGTCGACAAACTGACCGACTCCGACGGCAAATACGTGGCTGGCCCACTGCCCTTTGCCTACGATGCGCTCGAACCCGCGATCGATGCCCGTACGGTCGAACTGCACTACAACTTTCACCACAAGCCCGCGGTAGCCGCGGCCAACAAGGCGGAAGAGGCACTCGCCAAGGCCCGGGACTCGAATGACTTTGCGCTCGTGAAGTTCTACGAGAAAGAGCTTGCCTTCCAGCTCTCCAGTCACATCCTGCATACGGTTTACTGGACGAGCATCTCCGGCAAGGGAGGAGAACCCAAAGGCGAGTTCGCAAAGGCCATCGACCGGAACTTCGGCAGCTATATGAAGTTCAAGGGCCAGCTGATCGCAGCAACCGTCGCTATTGAGGCGTCGGGCTGGGGCGTGGTCGGCTATCACCCCGCGACGGGCAAGCTGATGATTCTCCAGTGTGAGAACCACCAGAAACTCACGGCGTGGGGCATCCAGCCGATCCTGATTCTCGACGTGTTTGAACACGCCTACTACCTGAAATACCAGAACCGTCGCAACGACTACGTCAACCAGCTTTTCAGCATCATCAACTGGGACAACGCGGCGCAACGACTTCAGGCTGAGATGCCGGCGCGGAGATCGGCATGACATGCGGTCTCCGTGCATCTGGCGGTCTGCCGGCTGTCGGGTAGTCGACGGAGGACTGATGCGATGTCTGACGCACCCGGCACTACTTGCCACAGTCCACACGAGCGGCGCGCAATGGGTTGCGCCCACCCGGATCGCGCTGGGTGTGCTGCTGCTTGCTCCGGTTGACGCAGACATCCGGCAGCTGTTGGTCGTCCATCCGGCTGATCCCTCCGCGCGGTTTCTCACAACGGCCGTCTTCGGGATGTGCCTTCGCACGCTGGAGATCTTCTCGGGGTTCAGTTTCGTGGTGGGATTCGGTACCCGGCTGGCCGGCTATCCGGCTTTTGTGCTGTTCGCTGTACGGGCGCTGGCCAATTGCGCAGGGTCCTTCAGCTGGCTGCGGGATGCCCTGAGCGGTGTGATCGTGCCCCATGGTGACTGGGGCTACGGCCTCATGTATCTGGGTATCGCACTGCTGCTCGGTGAACTGCTGGGCGCCGGCAGCGGCTGCTGGTCCGTCGATCATTGGCTCGCACGGAAACTTCAGGCGGGCGACAGGGGCGATTCGGGACGCTGATGGATAGCAGAGACCATCTGGCACCCGCTGTAAGGAGAAACTCATGAACTGCGAAATGAAACCATTGAGCTGCGATCCCGCCCGGCTTGCAGGCCTGTCGGAGAAGCTGATCGTCAGTCACTACGAGAACAACTACGGCGGCGCCATCAAACGCCTGAACGCCATTACCGAAAAGCTTGGAGAAATCGACGTGGGCACAGCACCGGTCTTTGTGCTCAACGGACTCAAGCGAGAAGAGCTGATTGCGGCCAATTCGATGATTCTGCATGAAATCTATTTCGACTCGCTGGGCGCCAGCGACCCGGTAAGCGGAGCGCTTGAAACAGCGCTTGTGCGGGATTTTGGCAGCGTTGAGCGCTGGCACGCCGAATTTTCCGCGATGGGCAAGGCGCTGGTTGGCGGCTCCGGATGGGTCCTGCTGAGCTGGTCGCCGCGGCTCGGCAAGCTGATCAACCAGTGGGCGTCCGATCACGCGCATACGCTGGCCGATGGCGAAGCCATTCTGGCGCTCGACATGTACGAGCACTCGTACCACATCGACTTTGGCGCAAAGGCGGGCGCCTATGTTGACGCGTTCATGCAGAACGTGAACTGGCGGAAGGTGAAGGCGCGATTCGAGGCTCTGATTCTCTGAGCATCCGGGATTGCGCGTTTGCCGCACGGACAGGGAGGACACCATGCTGAAGCGCAACGGGCGAGGTGCGATCGCCATGCTGGTCATTGCTTGCGCGCTTGCCGTGACGGGATGCAAGGAGCGGCCCCGCGAAAAGTCGGGTGGCGAAACCATCGCGCTCTCACAGGTGCCCGCCCCGGTCAAGGCGACCATTGACCAGCAGGCACAGGGCCGAGCAGTCAGCGAGATCGAGAAGCGCGCGGCAAACGGCACGACGCAATACGCCGTCACTTTCGGTTCTGGCGACCAGAAGCAGGAGATGATTCTCGACGAGACTGGCAAGGGGGTCGCCACCGATGACAGCGAGGAAGACGACGATTAACTGAGCAGGATATTACGACCTGTCTTTGATGGAGGAGCATCATCATGAAATGGATCACGCGCGAACGTCCCAAGATCGATCGCATTGCCTGCCCGTGGCTGATCGCCCGTTTCATCGACAGGGAGCCCGAGTTCCTGTACGTCCCTCGTGATGACGTGACGCGGCTTGCGCAGGAAACAGGGGCCATTCCGTTTGATATACCGGGCGTCGAGCTCGGTCACAAGGGTGAACTCTGCAGCTTCGATGCATTCCTGCAGAAATATCAACTGGATGAACCTGCACTGCTCAGACTTGCCCGCATCGTTCGTGGCGCCGACACCGGCCGGCTCAATCTTGCGCCTGAGGCGACGGGTCTTTACGCGATTTCGATCGGTCTGTCGCACAACTTCGGTGACGATCACGAGCAGTTGCGACACGGCATGATCGTCTATGACGCACTGTATGCCTGGTGCAAAAGCAATGAGCACGCGTGAGGAAGGCCGCACCGCTTCATTGACAACCCGGATTTCGCGTTGGGTATTGCCGGCCGGCGTCGATAGCGCAGCACGGCTGCTGCTGGTCAGCCGCGGACTGCGCGGCTTCTGTGACGGGTTTATCGCGGTACTGCTGCCTGCGTATCTGCTCGCACTCGGGTTCGGACAGATCGACGTCGGCCTGATCAGCACCACGACGCTGGTCGGCTCCGCCGTGGCAACGATCGCCGTCGGTACGCTTGCGAATCGCTTCGCGGCACGCCGGATGTTCGTGTTTGCCGCCGCATTGATGATCGCCACCGGACTCGGCTTTTGCGGGTTATCGTCGCTGCTGCCGATCCTCGTCGTGGCCTTCGTGGGGACGCTCAACCCGAGCTCCGGCGACGTCAGTCTCTTTCTTCCCCTCGAGCAATCACGCCTCGCCGAGATGGCGGCCGGCGACGCGCGAACAGCATTATTCGCCCGCTACAGCCTGATCGGCGCCGTGTCGGCAGCGCTTGGTTCGCTCGCAGCCGGCCTGCCCGCGTGGCTCGTGGCGCATACCGGCATGGCGGAACTCTGAGATTGACCCGCGAAAACGGACACCTATCCTTTTGATCAGGAGGTGTCGAAATGGGCAGACATCGTACCCCATAC
>NZ_JAGIPX010000078.1 GCF_017814945.1 Paraburkholderia sp. LEh10 | reverse complement strand
TACACGAACGGCTGGCCGATCGAGTACTTGTACGCCATCGCGACGAGCGTCGGCAGCTTCGCGATCATGCGGATCGCTGAGACATCGCGGTGCGTCGGATTACTGATGTCGAGCGAATCGTGATAAAACGCCGACAGCGCGCCGACTGCGGCGACGAGGATCGCCATCGGGTGCGCGTCGCGGCGGAAACCGCGGAAAAAGAAGTGCATCTGCTCGTGCACCATCGTGTGGTTCTTGACCGTCTTCACGAACTCGTCTTTCTGCGCCTGCGTGGGCAGTTCGCCTCTCAGCAGCAGAAAACAGCTTTCGAGGAAGTCGGCATTCTGCGCGAGATCGTCGATCGGATAGCCGCGATACAGCAGTTCGCCTTTGTCGCCATCGATATACGTGATCGCCGAGTTGCACGACGCCGTCGACATGAAACCCGGATCGTATGTGAACTTGCCCGTCTGTCCGTACAGCTTGCGAATGTCGATCACATCGGGACCCATCGATCCTTTATAAACCGGCAGTTCAATCTTCTCGTCGCTATCCGAAAACGACAGCGTGGCTTTAGTCGTTGATACGTTCATCTGGCATTCCTTTCGACATTGCATTCCTGAGACATCGCGAGGCCTGGCAATGCGCCGCGTCGCACATCGAATTTTGCTTGCGCGCCCGTTTCCGTGCGGATTGCCGCACCTCGCAGCCGTCAGCATTCTACGGCGCGCAACGCGATTGATTGCATCGCTCACACGCAACAATCCATCTCGAATGGAGCAATACTCGACAGTGGAATAACGCTTTGCGACGACAGACAAATGAAAGAATGCAAGTTCGGCGCAACAATGTTTTGCTCCAGGCCGTAACGCCAAACGCGATCCCGTCTGACATACTGAATTCCGTGTTGAGCTTCCCCGGCAAAAACACATTGCTGTCTTTGACCCGCCGCGTGTTCGGCGGGTCTTTTTTAAAGTCAGATAGAGGGATTACCAAAATGGACATGAACATCGACGCGCTCTTTGCCGCGACGGACGAAGCAGAAGACACCGTCGTCACGGCACTGAATCATCAGGACATCGTGCTGGCGATGTCGGCAGCGCTCGAAGCGGAAAAGGTCGCCGTTCTGCACATGCTCTATCCGCGCACGGACGCGCGCACACACCGCAGCCTCGATGAACTCGTCGACCGTTTGCACGGGCATGGGCTGCATCAGGTCGCGCGCCTCGTCTCGCACGAAGCGCACTATCTCGTGTTCAAGGAACCGCGCAAGGCATGGAAGGCGTTCCATGAGATCCGTCACGACTCGCTCGCGATCGGCGTGCACCTGTACTATCGCGGCATGGTCGGCGAAGCCGCCGAGCGCGCGCTCGACATCGACGCGCACGCGAAAGACAAAGGCAGCAAGTGAAGCTCAACGCGTGGCTTGAATGAACGCGTCGACGAAACGGTTGAATGCGGCGGGATGCGCGAGGTTCATCCCGTGCGACGCGCCCATTACCGTTTCGCGGCGCGCATCGCGCAGCCACGACGCGAGCGTGGCGGCCGTGCGCCGGAACATCAGCGGGCTCTTCTCGCCGTCGATCAGCAGCACGGGGCACTTCGCGTCCGACGCGTCTTCGCGTGTGTAAGCGGGCAACGGATCGCGGAACTGGCGCGCGAGCGTGTGCGCATTGTCCGTCGCCATGCGGCGAAAGCCCGGCGTGCTCTTCGCCCAGAAACCAGGGCGGCTGACGGAATCGACGAACAGTTGCAGGCCCGCATCCACGTGGCCTTCTTCGATCAGGTGCGCGGCGCGCGCACGCAGCGCGTTGACCGTCTCCGGCAAGCTCGCGGGCGCATGCCCGCCGATCTGCAACGGCCCGCCGGGATCAGCGAGCGTCAGCGTCTTCACGAGCCGCTGATGACGCCGCGCGCAATGATACGCGACACAGCCGCCGCGCGAATGCCCGACCACATGCGCAGGCCCCGCGCCGAAGCGCTCGATGAACTGCGCGATTTCATCCGCGTGATTGCTCCAGCTAAACGGAATCGTGGCGGGCGTGGCCGTCGCGGGCCAGTAGTGCGTGAGGCTGACGGCGACGCATCGATAGCGCTCCGACAATCCCGCGAGTTGCGGCTCCCAATACCGGTAGTCGCACAGCGAGCCATGCACGAAGAGCAGCAGTTCGCCGTCGCCCTGCGCGACGTAAGGCATGCGCAAGCCATTGGGCAATTCGACGAATAGCGGCGATGCAGCGGAAATCTGATTCACTGGGCGAGGCAAATGAAAAGGCGCGCGGAACAACAAGGCGCGCGCCACGAAAGCCTCATTGTCACACAGCGTTCCTGCGCGCGGCGATGTCCAGCCGCACACTCGCACACGGAACCACCATGCGCGCCCTTTGAAGGCGCATTGAAAACAATGTCAAACGATTGCGTCAGCCATACGCCGACATATCGAGCAAGCCTGCGCTCGCTGCCGCGCCGGCGCCGCGCACGGCGCACGTCAGCGGCTCGTCCGCGACGCGCACTTCGAGGCCGAGCTCGTTGCTGAAGTAACGCGCGAGATTGCCGAGCAGCGCGCCACCCCCCGTCAATACGATGCCCGCATCGGCGATATCGGTGACGAGTTCGGGCGGCGCATTTTCGAGCGCGCCCTTCACGGCCACCAGCACCTGGCGCAGCGGCGCGGCAATCGCTTCGACGACGTCCTGCGTCGACAGCTCGACCGTGCGCGGCAGGCCGTCGTCGACGCCGCGACCCGTCGCGCGCATCGTTTCGGGCGGCACGACCGCGAGCGCCGAGCCGATGGTCTTCTTCACGAGCTCGGCCGTCTGCTCGCCGAGCAGCACGCCGAAGTTGTTGCGCACATGCTTGATGATCGCCGCGTCCAGCTGGTCGCCGCCGACGCGGATGGAGCCGTTGTACGCGGTGCCGCCGAGCGCGATCACGCCGATTTCCGTCGTGCCGCCGCCGATATCGACGACCATCGAGCCCGTCGCCGACGAAACCGGCAAGCCCGCGCCCACGGCCGACGCAAGCGACTCGTCGATCAGGTTGACCTTCCACGCGCCCGCCGCGGCGGCCGCCTCGCGGATGGCGCGGCGCTCGACCTGCGTCGCGCCCGACGGCACGCAGATCGTGAACGACGCGCGGCGCGCGAAGAACGAACGCGGGCTCGCCATGTCGACGAACTGCCGGATCATGTGCTCGGCGGCGGGAAAATTGGCGATCACGCCATGACGCATCGGCCGCACTGCTTCGAGATTGCCGGGCACGCGGCCGATCATCTGCTTGGCCTCGCTGCCGACCAGTGCGACGCGCTTTCTCCCCGCCGACTCGTGCTTGTCGAAGCAGACCACGGACGGCTCGTTGAGCACGATGCCGCCGTCGTCGGTATAGATCAGCGTATTCGCCGTGCCGAGATCGACCGCCACGGACTGGCGGAACAGACGTCCAAAAAGCGATGACTGCGCAATCGATCTGGCCATGTTCAGGCTCTTTTAAAAGAGGTGGGCTGCCTCGTCGGCAGCGAAATTGTCAAACGTACGGCCCGACGATGCGACGCGGCCGTGCGTCGGAAAGTTTTTCCGGCTCTTGAGCGCATATCGGCAGATGCCTAGGGGAACTTTAGGAAGATTGCTGCTGAAATCGCTTACGGCCGCTTGAAAGCGGCCGTTTCGAGTGTTTTTTCTAACGGTTGGCGGACGAACGGTTCAGGAATGGGCGAGCGGCGCGAGCGCGCGCGTGAGCGCCTCGCGGCCCAGTGCGACGCCTTCGCCGGAGATCGTGTGACCGACGCCCGGCAGCGCGAATGCTTCCACCTCGAAGCCCGCGTTGTGCAGCGTGATCGCGGCGCGTTCGGTTTCGTCGACGGGAATCACGGCGTCGTCGTCGCCGTGGATCAGCGTCACGGGCGTGGCGCTGCGCGTCGTGACGGGCGATGCGAGCCGCCCTGAAAACGCGACCACGGCGGCCGCTCCCTGCGGATTCGTCGCCACGTGATGCAGCGACATCATCGAGCCTTGCGAAAAGCCGACCAGCGCGAGCTGGCGGTAATCGAGCCGCCAGTGCGCGAGTTCGGCATCGAGCATTTTCTGCAGCGCGGGCCACGCGGCGGCGACGCGCGCCTGCCGGTTGTCTTCGTCGATATCGCGCAGGCTGAACCACTGGCGCCCGCCGAAACCGCCATCGAACGGCTCGCTGCCATCGAGCGACGCAAACGCCGCGTGCGGCAGCGCTTCGCGCCAGATGTCCGCGAGGGGCACGAGGTCCCGAGCATTGCTGCCGACGCCATGCAGCAGCACGACCAGCGCCGCCGCCCGTCCTTCGGCGGGCGCGAGCCGCCAGCCATTGTCGAATTGTTCCCAGGCCATCGCCTTCATCCTTTCGTATTGCGTGGCGTGCACCGCGGGCATTGCGCCGCTGCCGTGTCACGCGCTGGCGGGAGCATACGCCGCACATCGCAATTTTGCGTGAATTTCGCGCGAAGCGTCTGCGGCGCCCAACACCTGACATCGGCGGACACTGCCGCAGTGGACAACGCATTTCCGATTCGATCTTGCAGACGCTGACTTGCGCAGCCCCGCTGCGGCTTCGCGATCGGCGAGCGTTGCGCGCCCGTCCGAGCGTTGCGTGCCGGATCACGTGCGTCTGGCACGCTCCCGTTGTGGCGTTCGCCGATGCCAATCGCCGCTTGCGACTATCATCGGCGTATTGCGCCGTCCGCGTGTCGCGCGGACAGCCTGTGCGTGCACATCGCCGGAGACCCGCTTGAGCGACCCGAACGAACCGTCCGCCTCCTCGAAGCCCGCATCGAAGCCCGCATCGCCGCCGGGGCAGCCTGCCCCGCCGCCGCTGCACGGCGGCCAGCTTGCGCTGGCGACTTTCGCCGTCGCGCTCGCCACGTTCATGAACGTGCTCGACACGTCGATCGCGAACGTTGCAATTCCAACCATCTCCGGCAACCTCGGCGTGTCCGTCGATGAAGGCACGTGGGTGATCACCGTGTTCGCGGCATCGAACGCCGTGTCCATTCCGTTGACGGGCTGGTTCACGCAGCGCCTGGGGCAAGTCAAGCTGTTCGTCGGCGCGATTCTCGGCTTCGTGCTCGCGTCGTGGCTGTGCGGCGTCGCGCCGTCGCTGCCCATTCTGCTGCTCGCGCGCGTGTTTCAGGGCGTAGTGGCGGGCCCGCTGATTCCGCTGTCGCAGGCCATTCTGCTCAATTCCTGGCCCAAGGAAAAATCGTCGAGCGCGCTCGCACTGTGGGCGATGACGGCGACCGTCGGCCCGATTGCCGGCCCCGCGCTCGGCGGCTGGATCACCGACAGTTATTCGTGGTCGTGGATCTTCTACATCAACATTCCCGTCGGCATTTTCGCGGCGGGCGTCACGTGGATGATCTACCGCACTCGAGAAACGCCGACGCGCAAGCTGCCCATCGACGTCGTCGGCCTCGGCCTGCTCATCACGTGGGTCGCGTCGCTGCAAATCATGCTCGACAAGGGCAAGGATCTCGACTGGTTTTCGTCGCCCGTGATCGTCACGCTCGCGATCACGGCCGTGATCAGCTTCGCGTTCTTCCTCGTATGGGAGTTGACCGAGCCTAACCCCATCGTCGATCTGAGGCTATTCACGCAGCGTAATTTTCTGGGCGGCACGATCGCGATCTCCGTCGCGTACGGCGTGTTCTTCGGCAACCTCGTGCTGCTGCCGCAATGGATGCAGGAGTATCTGAACTACCGCTCCGTCGACGCCGGGCTCGTGACGGCGCCGCTCGGCATCTTCGCGGTGATACTTGCGCCCGTGATGGGCCGCGTGCTGCCGCGCTCGGACGCGCGCATCATCGCGACGCTCGCGTTCGTCGGCTTCGCGATCGTATTCTTCATGCGCTCGAACTACGTGATCGAGATCGACACCTGGCATCTCGTGCTGCCGACGCTTCTGCAAGGCATCCCGATGGCGATGTTCTTCGTGCCGCTGACGGCGATCATCCTGTCGGGCCAGCCGGGTCCGAAAGTGCCCGCGGCGGCGGGCCTGTCGAATTTCGTGCGGGTGTTTTGCGGCGCGGTCGGGACATCGATTGCGGGCACGGCCTGGAATAGCCGCACGATCCTGCATCACGAGCGCCTCACCGAGCAGGCCAACGCAAACAATCCTGTTTTCATGCAGCAGATCGACTCGACGCAGTCGCTGCTGCACGTGAGCCCTTCGACGTCCAATGCGCTGTTCGATTTCACGGTGAACACGCAGGCCGCGATGATGGGGCTCAACGATATCTTCTACGCGTCGGCCATCATCTTCGTGCTGATCATTCCGCTCATCTGGATCACGCGGCCCGCGCGGGGCGGCGGCGGCGCGGATGCGTCGGGCGCGCATTGAAGGCGGCTCAATGCGCGCGCCGCCCGTCAGCGCAAGGGACTAGCGGAAAAAGCGCGCGGGTGTTTCGCCCAGCGCATCCTTGAACACCGCGATAAACGACGACACGTCGCTATAGCCGACATCGAGCGCCACTTGCGTGACGCTCGCTCCCGCGCCCAGGCGCGTCAGCGCCGTCAACAGCCGTAGCTGCTGACGCCATTGTCCGAACGTCAGCCCCGTCTCCTTCGTGAAGAGCCGCGCCGCCGTGCGCGCCGTAATGGACGCCTGCACGGCGAAATCGTCGAGCACGCCCGCGTTGCCGGGATCTGCGGTGAGCGTATCGGCGATATGCCGTGCGCGCGGATCGCGCGGATAGATCAGCGACAGCCCCGCTTCCGTCAGCCGCGGCAGACGGTCGGCGATAACGGCCATCAGGCGCGATTCTTCGCCGGTGAGCGGCGCGTGTGGCGCGAACTGCGAGGCCGCGGCGAGCAATTCGTCCATCAGGCCGTCCACGGCCATCACGCAACAGCGCGAAGGCACGGGCACGGCGTTCGCGTCGGCATACAGGATGCACAGCACGACGGGCGTCGCTGACGACATCCCGTGCAAGACGTCCCGCAAGACCCAGATGCCGTGATGCGGCGGCGCGACACACAGTCCATCTTCCGTACGCACGCTCAGCACGCCATCCACGACCTGCACGAACTGCGCGCGACGCGGCCTCCGCCACGGCAGAACGAATGCGTCGTGACGCGCGCCCTGCACGAAGGCCGCGCGCTCAACAGAATCGGGATCGAAGGAAACACCGCCCATCTGTGGTCCGTTCAGCCCTGCCGGGCAGTGATACTTATGAAGATTAGCATGCGGAGCCTGCGCATGCTCTCGTGCGGTGCAAAGCCGCCGTAACACGGCGAAAGTAGGGACACGCATAAAGTCTGCGGGCAAATTGACCGGGAGGCCGCAGCCGCTGCTCAAGTCTCAAGCATGAGACAGGGTCAAAGTTCGCAGCAGCAACCGCGATCTCTGAAACTGCGTCGATTCCAGCAACACAAAGTCTGCGGGATCGCCCACCAACGACGCTTATAAGGTCAGCGGCAAAAAGGGACGCATCATAATCAGGGTGCGTCGCAGCAAACAGAGACGCAAATTGGATAAGACCCGCCACGGGTGAAGACAGCCATCCGAACCTCGACGCTGGCCCCACCTGCATTCACGACCATCCGTAACAACGCACGCGATCGCGCTTTTTACCTCCGCAAATTTCGACCGAAGCTAAAGCTAAGATGTCCTGGTAACGATAGAAGCGATAACCTTTGTGCGAACGTTGGGAGCTCCGAGCCAATGTTGGCCGATGGCCTCGTCAAACACGGCGCCGATAACACATCAGATGAGCTCAAGAGAGATTCCGATCCGCTGTACTACGAGGACCGGAGGTCCGGCAGATTCAAATGGGGTCGTCGAGTTCCAAGCTAACATTTGCTATGTGGAATCACCTTTGACGGAATTCATCAATTCGATATCCCCGATTCGCTCTCGTTGCTCCATGGTAAAGCGACTTCTCCGCAACCCGGCGGTCCGCAAAGCTTCATCGATGTCGCCCAGCCGTTGCCCCGATGCTAAGTTGCCAAACCAAGAAATGACCAGTTCACGGTAGGCCGCACGACATTCAACCAGTTCCATCAAACCGGCCTCAAACGATCTGTTCCGCACCGATACTCGACGAAAACCTGCTCTTTCGAGAATGGCGCTCCGGCTTGCCATGATCGGGCTCTCGGCGGATATCAGTCCACGCCACGCGTCGTGGATCTGGCCAGGAGTTGGTTCCTTCAACCGGACCGCCCCTTTCGTTCGCCCCGGTGACCGGTGGCTGCGATTGAATGTGCGGAGCCAATTCGGGTCATTTTTCAATAGCGCTCTGTAAACGGCTGGATAGGCTTCAGCCGCCGCGGGGATGCGCCTTTCCGGTGAGGCGTTCTTAACCACCCGGCGCCATGTCGCGCGCAATTTACTTAGTTCTCCAGCGTTAATACTGCTCACCCTTTCACTGTACGCCCAACAATAAGATAGATGTAACTCGTCAAACTGCCGGGATCATATTTGCCGCAGATCAGCTGTAAAACTCCAAACTTCGCAAGTGAGAGGGAAGTGGCGGTGTCAGCCTGGGAAGCGCAGGATTGGCGAAAGTCGTAGCGGGAACCGAACATGTTGCCTCGCATGCTCATGCAAGGGTGCGTTGCATCGAAGTACCGACGTCCTTGAACTTACTCCGATGCGAGGAGACAGATGGAAGCTCGTATGTACGTGCGGGGTATCATACCGAGTGCTGAAAGAAGCTCGATGTGATGCCGCGCGACTGGTTCCGATCTCATATGGCGATCGGTACCGGAAACGGTATCGCGCGTTGATTGCTAAAGGAGACAGCGTATGGTCTGCGGCACGAAAACCTATACTGTCAGCCAGCACTGGCATCGCCGCAACCACCACGATGCAGGACATCGCTGGTTTCGGCAATGCATCGCCGATCTTTTCGGCGACCATTCCCGAAAGCGCTGATGGCCATTGCTCCCTCCGCCGCCCGTGGTTGCGTCGCGCAGCACGATCAGGCTCTGGTTAAGATGCGCGATGAGGGGGCCGAGGAAATCCTTCGGCTCCTGCGGCAGCTTCAGATGCCCATAGAAACGATTGCGCTTCGCTTTCCATTCTGCTCGCGGGATCAGGAGCACCGCCTGACGGCGGAACGCTAAGCTATGGTCGTTGAAGACGGAACCATTACGCAATGCGACGCGCAGCGCAAAGAGCGTTGCCCACTCGAAAGCTAATAGCGCCTTGTACGGGTCACAGCTGTCGATCGCTTCTCGCCAGTCCCGCCCGAGTCGGATTGCGACATGGTCCGGCAACCTGTAGCTCTTACGGGCATAGCTTCCCCGGAGCACCTGAAGTGCACTGATGACTGGGTGAACGGTCTGGGCTTCAAACGGCAGACGGATGAGCCTGGCAAGCATCGCACGCGCTTTCCCGCGTTTCGCGAGCAGGTGCGCGGGAACCAGACTGTGCCGGGTCGGGATACGTTCATCAAGGGCCTGGTCGGCCAATTCGTTCAGTCTTTCGCCAAGATCTTTGCGCGATAACGCTGCGTCAAGTGCGACAGCTTTTACAGCCAATGCAAATTCGCGCAGACATGCCTTTGGATCTAACAGGATCAGTTCGATTTCACGCATCGCGTCGTTGGCCGCCTTCAGAATTCAGCGGCGCAACATCGATAGCAATTGATCGGTCGCGGAGCACAGCGCGTAACGCACGAAGCAGGCTGCTTCCAGCTTGCGTGATCGTTGCTCCACGCGCTTACCCATCTAAGGCGGCCGGCGCGCGGAGCGCCGTGCGTGGTGTCGTACAGCGGCTTAGTTGCAAACCGTTGGCCAGCCCTTACACCGACCGCATAAAGCCAATCGATCTTTGTCATCACGTCACTCATCTGATGCGTTGACTGCCGCAGGGGTACAGACCATAACCATTGCTGCAAGCTTCCATGGTCACTGTCGGGTTGTGCCAACAGCCGACTCCGGTGACCCAGCGTCGTGTCGCCGAACGCGCCAACTAGTTCATTGGTTAAAGACCCCTCAATATCCTGCCCTGCCCTTATGATGAACCAGCCCACGCACGACATACCGGCGCTGGTGCCCGGCCATGGGTCGGAATCCAAGCGCCTGATATGCGAGGACCTGATGATCAATGAGCGTGCGGGCACACGTTTCATACAGTGCCCGCAGCGTACCAAGATCGGGCGGATCGAGTTCCAGTTGCGCGCCAAGGTGATTCCAGAGCACTTTGGAAATTTGCCTGCAGGCGTCGAGCGTACCGCCGCTCATCCGGATAAAGCCAAGGTGGAGCGCGATGGCAAGCCGGTATAGTTCGCCGCGACGCGCCTCGATTAGCGCGCGCTCTTTCGCCGAGAAGGTGAAGAACGTGTCAAGGTCGAAGTCGGTGAGTTCGCGAGGGATTTGCCGGATGCCAAGATACATGACTTGCCAGTGTTCCATCGTGCTCGCCTTGAAGCGAATGACGGACCAACGAGCAAAGCGACAACGAATGACGGGGCGAAGACTACTGCCTGCGCAAACATGAGGTAGCCGTGACCCAAGGCAATACCCAGCGACCGCGCGACCGTTGCAAAATGCTTTGGAATCAAGGGGACACGGAGGCGCGATAAATTTGTCGGTCTGGCCGACTTGAAAATCGTTCGATGCAAAGCCCACATCCCCTGCCGCACGGGAGAGGCGCTGAGCCCATCGCCAAGGGCATCGGCCAGCGGCTGACAGTGCAGCCAACGCTTTCGTCTTCTTCCCCTCAGCACACGATACCGCTATCTCACCGCGACAAAAAATACGGGGATTTTGCGGCATGACCGAGTGAACACAAAGCCGGAGGAGTTGCGACCATCCAGTAAGGCTCTATGGAGTTCTCTGCTCGGTGCTTCGCTTGTCCCGGCTTCAATCCTGCGAAGACGCTCCTGCCCAGACGGAAGGACGGCGGCCGGACCACGGCAGGGCCGCTTCCAGTTGCGCCGCAAGGCGGAACAGCACGTCTTCGCGCCCGAAACCGGCGCCGAATTGCGTGCCGATGGGCAGGCCGCTCTCGTGGTCTGTTGAGAGCGGCACCGTCATCGACGGCAACCCCGTGACGTTCGCGAGCGCCGTGAACGGCGTCTGGTCAAGCACATGTGCAATCCAGCCGTGCCCATCTACCGATGTCTCCACGCGGTTGTATTCGCCGATGCGCGGTGCGAGTTCGGGCAGCGTTGGCGAGAGCACCACGTCGTAACGCTGATACAGCTGGCCTGTGGCCCGCGTCACGGCATTGCGCGTCTGCAGCGCAGCGAGCAAGTCCGTACCGCTCACGCGGCGCCCATACTCGTACACCGCATAGGTGGCCGGCTCGAGCACGTCTGCGGATACGGTGCGGCCTGTTGCGGCTGCGAGTGTGTCAAGTCTCGACGTCGCGTTGGCCGTCCAGAATTGCGCGTTCGCATACACGAACGCCTCCCAGCTCACGCCAAGGTCCGGTGTGATTTCTTCGACCTCATGGCCCAGCGCCAGGAGTTCGCGCGCGACCCTTAGCGTGGCGGCCTTGATCGCAGCATTTGTCCGCGCGCCGTTGGCCGGATTCAGCGTGAGGCCGATGCGCAGCTTGCCGGGGCTGCGCTGCAGTTCGGAAACATAGCGGTTGGTGGGCGCCGCGATGTAGTAGGGTTCGCCGACACTGCCGCCCTGGATCGCGTCGAGCAGCGCGGCACTGTCGCGCACAGTGCGGCTGATGCCCATATGCGTGCCAAGGCCGTTCCAGACCTCATCCGCGGCCGGGCCGTTCGAGACGCGGCCGCGGGTCGGCTTCAGCCCGAATAGGCCGTTGAACGACGCGGGCACTCGAATGGAGCCGCCGCCGTCGGTCGCATGTGCCACGGGGACGATGCCAGCCGCGACGGCGGCGCCGGCACCGCCGCTCGAGCCGCCCGCGCTGCGTTCGAGGTCCCACGGGTTGCGTGTGGGGCCGCACATGCGGCCTTCGGTTGTTGTGCTCACTGCCAGCTCGGGAAGGGTCGTGCGGCCGAACGTAACAAGGCCGGCCTCACGAAAGCGCACCATCAGATTCGAGTCCGCGCTGGCCAGCAGTCCATCTGCGAAGCGGCTGCCCATCGCGCAGCAGCGGCCCTTCATTGTCACCCCGAGGTCCTTGAGCAGAAAAGGCACGCCTGCGAGCGGACGCAGCGCATGGTCGCCCTCCGCATCGCCTACATAAGGCGTTGCTGCTTCCGGCTCCCACGTCTCGACGATGGCGTTGATCTGCGGATTGACCGCTTCGAGCGCGCGCTGCGCGGCCGTGGCGACCTCCGCCGCGCTGACCTCGCCGCGCGCAATCAGGTGACTCAAGCCCACGCCGTCAAACGACGTATATTCGGTTAGCTTCATGACAAATCCGGATGAGTGATGACTGGATCGTGTTGCGCCGTCACACCGAGGTCTCGCCGACCGATACCGGCACGACGGCGGACTTCGGCGCGAGCGCCAGCGAAAGGATCAGCAGCGCGGAGAGGAACAACATCGCGGCCATGACGAGAAAGCCGACGTGTATGTTGCCCGTTGCGGTCTCGGCCCAGCCGATGATGGCCGGCCCCCAGAAGCCGCCCGACAGCCCGATCGTGTTGATGAGCGCAATCGCGCCAGCACTCGCATCGCCCTTGATGTACTCGGTCGGCACGGCCCAGAACACGACGTTGGCCATCCACGTTGTCGCCGTCACCGCCGTGAACGCGAGCGTGGCCGCGATCAGGTTCCCGCCTGTGAAGACCCACGCGCAAAGCGCGAGGAACGCAATGAACACGGGCACGGCGATGTGAAAGCGACGCTCGCCGCGCTTGTCCGAACTGCGGCCGCCAAAGTAGATAGCTAGCGCGCCCGCGGCTGACGGAATGGCCGCGTACCAGCCGACCTGCACCGGGTTGCTCGCGCCCGCGAGCTTCAGGATAGTCGGGAGCCAGAAGCTCACGGCATAGATCGGCGCGATGATGAACAGATACGCGAGCGCGAGTACGTAGACCTTCGGGTCCTTCAGCACCGCGCCAAACGAGCCGTGCAGCCCCTTGACGGGACCAAGTAGCGACGCGAGCAGGCGACGCTCTTCGTCATTGAGCCACTTCGCGGTATCGGGGCCGTTCGGCAGCAGGAAAAACGCGACGATCCCGAGCAGTGCGCACGGCGCGCCTTCGAGCAGGAACATCCATTGCCAGCCGGACAGATGGCCGACGCTCGCGAATCCGGTCAACAGCCAGCCCGCCACGGGGCCACCGAAGATGCCACTGATGGGGCCGGCCAGCCAGACGATCGAAATCGCCCTGGCCGCGCGCGACGGACCGTACCAACGCGAGAGATAGAACAGGACGCCCGGTGCGAAACCCGCCTCGAACACGCCCAGCAGAAAGCGCACGGCGTAGAACGCCGGCACGCTGTGCACGAACATCATGCAGGCCGATGTGATGCCCCACAGTGCCATGATCCGGCTGAAGGTCACCCGCGCACCGATTTTGGGGAGCAGCAGGTTGCTGGGCAGCTCGAACAGCACGTAGCCCACGAAGAAGATCCCGGCGCCGACGCCATAGACTGCGTCGGAGAAATGCAGTTCGCTCTGCATCTGCAGCTTGGCGAATCCGACGTTGACACGGTCGAGATAAGCGAACACGAAACCGATCAGGAGAATCGGCAGCAAACGCCAGTTGAGCTTGCGATAGAGCGCAACTGCTGCCGCGCTCTCGTCTCCATTGTTTATTTTTTCCAGCAAGGTAGCCTCGATTTCATCAATTTCAGTCGGAACGCGCGTCGCGTCGCGCATGTGCGTCCCCGGTTGCGCCGATCACGCGACCCGGCGTGCGCCACGCTGCGCATAGCCGCCGGATCGCATCGCTCTTGATCGCTGTCTCGTTACAGCTCCATCGTTGCAGCGGCCAGCAGGGCATCACACAGAATCTGTGCGCCCGCGATGAGGTCTTCGTCGTCGGTGTGCTCGAGCTCATTGTGGCTGATGCCCTTCTCGCTCGGCACGAAGATCATCGCGCTCGGCGTGCGATCGGCCATGTACTTGGCGTCGTGCGTCGCACCCGAGACCATGCTCATATAGCGGAGCCCGCGATGCTCGGCCGCGTGGCGAACGGCAGTGACGAGGCGCGCGTCGAACTGTACCGGGGTCGAACGCAGCACCACGTTCGCACTGACCATGCAATGCTCGATCTCGCCCGAGCACAGCTCAAGAATGCGGTCGCCGGTACACAGCAGATGCTCGGGGTCCGGGTGGCGCAGGTCGATGCTGAATGTGACCTTGCCGGGCACGATGTGCGGCGAACCCGGCGACACCTCGAAGCGGCCCACCGTGAAGCGCAGCACGTCGGCTGGGTCGGCCACTTCGGCGCGCAGCTTTGCAATGAGAGCGTTCGCCGCGACCAGCGCGTCCTTGCGATGGCGCGACGGCGTCGTCCCCGCGTGCGCCTCGAAACCGCGTACTTCTACCTGATAGAGATGCAGACCCTGGATCGCGCTCACCACGCCAATGCCGCGCGCTTCCTGCTCGAGCACCGGGCCCTGTTCGATATGCGCCTCGATGTAGGCGTGTCCGGTCGCGCCCAGCGGACGGCGTTCCATCGGCGGAAGCTCCGCGATCTGCCGCGCCAGCGCCTCGCTCACGCTCACACCCTTGGCGTCATTAGCCGCCAGCGCGCGTTCGAGCGGCACGGCCCCCGCCGCGACGGCCGAACCCATCGTGACCGGCCCGAAACGGGAACCTTCCTCGTTCATCCAGACCACGAGCTCGATCGGACGCTCGGTCACGACGTTATGGTCATCAAGCGTTTCGAGCACTTCGAGACCCGCCAGTACGCCGTACACGCCGTCGTACTTGCCGCCTGTGGGCTGCGAATCGAGGTGCGAGCCCGTCATGACGGGGCTCAGGTCGGCGCGGGTGCCCGCGCGACGGATGAAGAGATTGCCGATGGGATCAATGCCAGCAGTGTAGCCGCGCGCCGTTGCCCATTCCAGGAGCCGATGGCGCCCCTGCGTATCTTCGGGCGTGAGGGCCTGCCGGTTGACACCGCCGTTGGCCGTCCCGCCGATGCGGGCCATTTCGCGATGCCGGTCCGAGAGACGGGGGCCATTGATGAGCGGAGTGCCCGTAGCTTGCGGGTTATGTATTTCCATTTGTGACTGCGCGCCAGAGTTGTACTAATGGCGAATCTACCCAGCCCGCATTGCCATGTCAAGTGCCTTGACTATGAGGAAAGTTACTTGCATTCTTGGGCGAACAGTGCAACCTTGCTTAACGCGCCGCCCTTGCCTCGCGGCGGGATTGCTGTCAGATAGGAGAGACTTGAACAACGCCGTGACCTCTCGATCGGACCCAGTCGCGCGCCGAGCGTTTACACTCGCGGACGGGGCACCAGGTCGATGAATCATCGCGATGCGCTGGCGCCTTGCCGGCACCCGGCATTTTTTTGAAAGAATGAAAATGGATAACGAAATCGCCGTTGGCGCGCGACTCAAACATGCAAGATTGAATTTCAGGCTGAGCTTGCGGCAACTGGCCGACAAGGTCGGCTGCACCGAAAGCTATCTGTCGAAGGTCGAGAACAACAAGGTCCGACCGTCGCTGCCGATGCTGCACAAGATCGCGGTCACGCTGGGCATCAGTGTCGCGAAGCTGTTTGTCGAGGAGGACGAATCGCAGGGCCCTGTCACGATCCTGCGCGAGGGCCAGCGCCCGGTGTTGCGCACGGACCATCGCCGCGCGGGCGATGCCGTGTCGCTGGAGACGCTGCTCCCGAGCCATCTCTCCACGCTGCTCGAAGCCAATATCCATCACGTGCCCGCGGGCGCGTCGTCGCAGGGCTTTCTCGAGCATCAGGGCGAAGAGATGGGCTTCGTGCTTGAGGGCGAGCTGGAACTGACCGTGGGCGACCAGACCGTGCGCGTCGGCCCTGGCGACTCGTTTTTCTTTCTGTCGCATCTCGCGCACGGCTACCGCAACATCGGCAGCACCGACGCGCGCGTGCTCTGGGTCAACACACCGCAGAGCTTCTAAAGCGGGGCAACTCTGCCGCCCCGTATGCCAAGGACCGGGGCGGCCTACTCCGCGCGCTTCGCAGCCTCGCTCATCCTGCAGCCCTTGCCTGCGGGATCGCTAAAATCCGCACCGAGACCGCGCCTGCATCTTGCCCCGCCCGTTACGTTCTCGTCCCGGCGTCATGACCATTACGGCCTTCGAGGTTAACGTTCACGCAGAGCTGTGCGACAAGGAGCGGCGCGAGCGGTGTCCGGCCGGAGCGGTTTTCCGCTTCCGATCGAGTCCCATGCTCTACGAATGGCCAATTGCGAGCGAAACCTAAGACAGGGTCGACCCTAACCCGTCATCGGCATCCAATTCGGATATCCAAGGTCTCGTCCGCCCACGCTCAATGGCCGGTCTTCGGCGAGCAGATCGCAGGTGGCATTGCCTCGACGCGGCCAACTGCGGCCAGTCGGGACGAAACGTTGTCAGGCCGCTTCGATTGATAAAGCGGCCTTTCATCGTCATATCTTCAAATGAGCTGCCCCATCGAGAATGCGTGTGCAGCAGCCATCGTATCCAGCGCCTCACGCAGGAGTGAGATCTTGCCGTCGCGCGCGACGAGCCGCCCGGCATACATCTGCCGATAGATTTTCCCCGTCGACGGCACGAGCGCTTCGACTTCATATTCGGCAAATACCTGCTCCGGTGTTTCCATCAGGAATCGCACGTTTTTAAACGCGAAATCCGGCACTTTCGCGAGCAGCGATGCGATGAAGCCTTCGATCTCTTTTGGCCCCTGTGCGCGCCCGTCAATGCCAAGCGACTTCAGATAAGGGAGGTCCAGCACGCCATCGTCGGCAAACAGTGCGGCGGCCGCGCGTGCGTCGCGAATCGATTCGAGATAAGCGGAAGCAGTTGTTTAGCGTTGTTCATGATCGGCTCGATAGAAGCGGTAATGGATGTGCGTTACTGCAGTCGCGTCTTCAATGCAGTCGCCATCTGCTGCATGGCGGCGCGCGTCGGTGCGCCGGCAGCGAGCGCGTTGAGCAGGCCAAAGTCGTGGATCGTCCCTTTGTACTGGGTGACTGTCACGTCGTTGCCCGCCTGGTCGAGGCGATGTCCGTATGCCTCACCTTCATTGCGCAGTACATCAAACTGCGCCGTCTGGATGAGCGCAGGCGGCAAGCCCTTCAACTCGTCAAGCGATGCACGCAGTTGGTTGAAACCTATCATTGCATAAATGCAATGATGTTATATGGTTAATCAGATCCGCCAGCGCATCACTTGGGCCATCGCCACGTGGGATCAGAGAGATGGTCGGCGAAGTAATCGGACAGCGCCGCCACCTTCGCGGGTCGCGCACGCGCGGACGGCGTCACGAAGTAGAGACCGCCCTTCGTCAGCGACCAGTCGGTCAGGACCGCTTCGAGACGACCATCGGCCAGATATTCACCGGCGATGAATTCGGGCAGTTCGGCGATCGCAAGGCCGTCGAGCAGCGTGGGCAACAGCGCATCGGAATTCGTCACGCGCAGCGGGCCGGTCGGCATCACCGGTTCCTCCTCGCCCGCGTCGTTCGTGAAACGCCACACATCGCTACGCGCGCGATACGCGTACGAAAGACACGGCCGATCCACCAGCTCGCGCGGATGCGCAGGCCGCCCTTCGCGCCGCAGATAGTCCGGCGACGCCACCACGAATTGCGTCACCGCGCACAGCCGCCGCGCCACCAGCGACGAATCCGGCAACGCGGCGATACGCAGCGCGGCATCAAAGCCATCGGCGACCAGATCGACCGACGCGTCAGATAGATGCAGGTCGATCGACACCTCCGGATATGCGCGAAAGAAGCCCGGCAGCAGAGGCGCGACCCAGCGCAGCCCGAACGACATCGGTACGGCGAGGCGCACCAGCCCGCGCGGCTGCACCGACATCTCGCGCGCGGCGCTTTCCGCCTCCTCTGCCTGTCGGTAGATCTGGCTGGCTTTCTCGCAGATCGTCCTGCCAAACTCGGTGAGCGACAGCTGGCGCGATGTGCGGTTGAAAAGCCGCGCGCCCAGCCGGTCCTCCAGGCGGGCCACGGCGCGCGAGACCGTCGCCACCGACACACCCATTGCGCGCGCTGCAGCCGCGAACGATCCCTCCTCGGCGACCTTCGCGAACATCGCGAGTCCTTCGAAATCAGGCAACTTTGCCATTAGCCCTCATCTTTTCATTTTTGCAATGTTGGGTTGCGATCAATTCTATTTCGAAAATACCGGGGCGTCGATATTCTCCTCCCATCGCAGCACGCAACACCAACGCAAACACACCACCGACTGAACGAAAAGGAGCAACACCATGGCACGCAAACTCGACAACAAGATCGCACTCATCACAGGCGCAACCAGCGGCATCGGCCTCGCTACCGGCCAGCGCTTTGCAGCCGAAGGCGCACACGTCTATCTCACAGGCCGCCGTCAGGCCGAACTCGATGCCGCCGTGAAAAGCATCCACGAAGCGGGCGGCAAGGCAACAGGCGTACGCGTCGATTCCACGAAGCTGGGCGAACTCGACGCGCTGTATGCGCAAATCAAGGAAGAACAGGGCCGTCTGGACGTGCTGTTCGCGAACGCCGGCGGCGGTTCGATGCTGCCGTTCGGCAGCATCACCGAAGAACATTTCGACGACACCTTCAATCGCAACGTGAAGGGCGTGCTGTTCACGGTGCAAAAGGCGCTACCGCTACTTGCCGAGGGCGCATCGGTGATTCTCACAGGCTCGACGGCGGGTAGCGCGGGCACCGCGGCGTTCAGCGTGTATTCGGCTTCGAAGGCGGCGGTGCGTGCCTTTGCACGCAGCTGGATTCTCGACCTCAAGGAGCGCCGCATCCGCGTGAACACGATCAGCCCAGGCGCGACCCGCACGCCCGGCCTGCTCGATCTTGCCGGTGACGATGCTGCCCAGCGCCAGGGTCTGGCCGATTACCTCGCAGCCCAGATCCCGATGGGGCGCCTCGGCGAGCCCGGCGAGATCGCAAGCGCGGCGCTGTTCCTGGCCTCGGACGATGCGAGCTTCGTGAACGGCATCGAATTGTTTGTCGATGGCGGCCAGCAGCAGATCTGAGCGTAGCCAGGGCGCGTGGGGTGCGGTGGACGGGGTCTTTGACGCTCGCGATCCGCGCCCAGCGTACTCGAACCGAACTCTGTCATGATTGAACATCGGCCTTTTCTTGCGCTTGGAGCAATCCGGCGCGGCTGTGTCGACGCGCGCCAGCATTTCAGCGTGGGCGAATCCGGGCGCGCCGACCATGCACCGCTCGGCCCACTCCACGTGTGGAACGACGTTGAATTCGCGCCGCACTCGGACCTCGGCCTGCATGCTCACCGCGACGTCGAGATCGTCACGTGGGTGCGTTCGGGCGCAATTACGCACGAAGACGACGCGGGCAATCGCGCGCGTCTGGTCGCTAATTCCATCCATTGATGAGTGCCGGAGCGGCGATCCATTACGCCGAGCGCAACGAGGAAAATCAATCCGCGCGGCAGTTCCAGATCTGGCTACGTCCGCGCACACTGGCCAGTACGCCGCGCTGGTCGACGCGAGTCTGTTCGCTCGGATGTCGCGAGGGCCGATTCGTTACCCTGGCGAGCGGCGATCCGGGGGATGTCCGCGCCGGCGCCTTGCCCATTCACGCCGAGGCGCGTGTGCGTATCGCGACGCTGCGTGAAGGCACCGTGATGCAGCACGTTTTGCCGATGCCCGGTTCTGCTTACCTGGTCGCAGATCATGGGCGACTGGACGTAGGGCCGATCAGGCTGGCGCGGCGCGATGGCATTGCCATTCGGGGTGAAACGTGGCTCATGTTGAGAGCGCGAGACGATACAGATGTCGTGATTGTCGAACTCTTACGCTAGAGCAAACGCTCCAGTGAAAGTTTAGGTGGCTGTTTTGAGGTGAACTGTAGACGTTGATACGGACTTTGCCGATGGCAGAGTTGGGTCGGCAGTACGCACTGCCGACTGGCCGCTTTCCAGCGATGAGTTTGAAGAGCGGACGGACGCGCCCGACCGAGGCCGTGTGAAAACGCAAAAGCACTCGGTTTTCGGGTGTCGCTTTACCCTTCCCAAGTTGTCACCAGGCCGATACGCGGCGATCTGAAGGGTCGACTTTTGAGAAGGCTTCATGCGGAGCCCGTTTTCACACGGCCTCGACCCACATCGGCCGCTCAGGTTGTCGGGACATCAATGGCTGCTTGTGGGGTACAACGGCCCCTGCATCTCCCCAAGATTGCGAGTGCATTGTCAGCCTTTTCTGAAGCGCCTCACTCTACTCGGCATAGTTGGCCGACCGTCTGGACTGCGCGAATTAAACGGGCATTGGCGACGCCTTGACGCATACAGATTTCTTTCATGATCCGATATAGTTGATTTGTCAACTTTACAATGATGCAAATCAACTTTGATAGAGAAGCCGATGTTTCACAAAGTCGTCGACGGAGCTACGCACAGCGGCGCGTATCGGGTGATGACAGGGCCGGTCACCGTCAATTACTGAGGGGAGATCAAGGTCGCTTCGTTTGGCATGGAGCGCCCGGACGTTGGTCGCGGAACGGCTCCTAACTGATCTCGTCCGGCGAGCGAAATCGAGTGCGCGGAAGCGCCCACTCGATTGAGAGCGTCGGTGCTCGAAGAATTGAAGTTCGTGCGGACGCGTTCTTCGACCAGGCGTCGAGACCTCTCCGCAGGTCTTGAGCCGAACGTTCGCATTTAATTGCCCAAGTTTATACTTGGTACTAGTTCGTAAATCTAACCGAACGGGCAACGCCATTTATTATTTAATAGTACATGTTACATAAGAAGAATTCTTGGCAGCGCCGTGAACTTCGCGTAATAGGACATATTCAATGAACGTGCTCGTCGTTGACGACAACGAGTCTGTTGCGGACAGTCTCGCTTTCCTGCTGGACTGCTACGGTCACCGTGTTGTTGTGGCCTACGATGGCGAAACCGCGCTCGCGCTCCTTCGTACCGGCGCTTTTGAAATCACTTTCCTTGACGAGAACCTGCCCGACATCAAAGGCAGTGCTGTCGCACGGTCGCTGAGGGAAACGCCGATTCGCTCCGGGGCTTTTCTCGTCTCAATAACGGGAGACGCTGACAGTCAGGGAGACATTGCCCGGCTCTTCGATGTCTGTCTGCAGAAGCCGTTCTCCTGCGAGGCACTCATGCAGGTCATCGAAGACGCTCACTGCAGCAGCGATGCGAACACTCTCCAGGCCGCCTAGAACAAGTGTTGTGGACGGAAGCGCACACAACCCATAGTCAGAGGTTCAACGGCAAGCCTCTTCCTGTCACGAGCAAAGCGAGCGGCGGCTTTCAGCTGTATACAGGGTCGGGTCGTTTTCTGCCGACCGCGTTGCACAAATAGTCCAGTCGGCCATATTCAGCCGTTCGCGCGCTCACTCGGCCGGATGACAGTCCGTTATTAGGGTCAGCTCGTAGCCATGGCGTTCTAGATCGATCGCGGGAGTTTGGCGTGTCCCGTCACCGACCGCCTTCTCTCAACAATGCGGTCTTCATACATTTTTACATTTTTTCATCCGACACTGCCCCCGAATCTCATTTAACATTTGGTTCCCCCGGTTGAAGGCTGCAGAATTCGCAATGCCGGCACTGAAAAGACTGGAATTATTGCCTAATACGAAACTCCGGAGGCGATAGATGCTTCCCAGCAACGTTCAGTCCAGATTAAAGCGGAGACATATACATGCTGAGCCCTCACGAATTCGCCACCCTGATGCTAGTCGCAGCCGCGCCCGACCAGATTGACCTGAACCGAGGCGAGCTCGACACACTCCTGGAGCGCCAACTGGTCGCTTTGGAACAGCTTGCGTCCGGTGCCCGGCGCCCTCATCTCACCCGCGACGGCGATTCAGTACTTCGGGCCATTGCCGGAAAACGCTGAGCGGGAAGAGCTCGAGCGTTCCGGCGATCGCACTGTTACACGGTTGTCGCCTCAGGGCGGTGGCCGGTCGCGCTGGCAGTCTTCCGCCGCTACAGCGCAGACCGAATTCGCCTCGATGGAGGGAGGTCTTGTGCGCGCCACCTAGGCGCGCATCTGCGCGATTCAGTGACGCATCCCTTCCCCATCGCGAGAGACGTGCGGCGCCTACGCCGGATTGTCCAGAAAGGAGAGTGTCATCATGCTGACCTGCGAACGGATTGCTGAAACCCGGAAGGCGAGCCACAACCTCCCTTTCGACTTAAGCAACACGACAGTCGAGAGCATAGAGAAGTTGATTGCACTGAACATGCAGGTGATCCGGACGACGGTAGCAGACACGTTCGATCTGGCGCAAAAGTCGTTGTCGTTGAAGGAGCCACTTGAGTGGTTCGCAATTCAGAACAGCCTTGCCGCACCGATGGTCGAACAGGTGCATAGCTACAGCCGTCAGGTTTTCGACATCGTGGCGGCCACGCAGGCCGAATTCACGCGTATTGGAAAGGCGCAATGCGAGGCGTACGATCATCAGATGCAGTCGGTGCCGGAGGACGCTCTGGAAGCGGCCACGACCGCGCTTAATTCTGCGATTGCGGCAGCCAGCACACTGTACGAGATCGCGCAGATTAACGCCCAACAGCCGGGCCAGGTCACACGGACCTACCTAAAACGTGATTTTCTATTAGTGACAGGTCCAGACGATTCAATCCTTCGTTGGCCCTAGTAGTAAGCGGTGGTACCGATCGGTGTTAGGCCACCGGGCGATGCACATTGCGGGCCGGTTCACGATTGCGAGCGCAGTTTCACTGTGACGTCACACCCCGCGCAGCAACTCGGCGGCGGCCTGTGCAAAACAACCGGTTGTGGCACTCAGTGTGTCATATCGAAGGATTCACGTAGGCGATCATCCGGCCAATGGCGGATGGCAGGCCGGCGTGGCGCGGCTCGGCGTGCGCTTGCCCAATGCGGCGCCCAGACGCTGCACGAAGTCGACGAAGCTCGCGTGCTCGGCGCCGACCAGATACGCCTCCCCGAACCTCTTACGCTGCCAGGCACGTGCCTGGGCGCGGGCGATCTCGCGCACGTCGGCGAACGACCCGCTGCCCGGCAGCTTCTCCCGGTCGACAAGCATGATGAGGCGCGCCCAGTTATGACGGTCGCCCGGGCCGAGGATGTGCGACGGATTGAAGATGATCCAAGGCACGCTCGTACCGCGCACGGCTTGTTCGCCCAGGTACTTGGTGCGCTCGTAATTGATCCGGCTCTCGGCTCCGCGCTGCGGAGTCGACTCGACGAGCGTGCCGTGAGCGAGGTGCGAGTACGCTGATACTGAGGACGTGTGCGCGAAAGCCTGTACACCAGCCAACCGAAAGCGCTATTCGCTCGCGGACGCGGGCCGCGAATACCTTGCCGCGAACCGCGAGCGCGCGGACCTGATGCCCGCGCAGCTCGCGCACATCGCCCGCAAGATGGACTCGGTGCGCCGCGCGTTCGCGGGTGAAACTGGCGAAGCAGGCGACGAAACGGCAGGCGAGTCAGGCGGCTGGCTGCCCGAATTCATCGACGCGCGCCGCGCGCTGAAGCATGTACTGCTGTTGCGCGCGACAACGCATCGCCCGAAGAGCAGCGGCGCATCGCGGCGATCCTCAGCCATGAGAATTGAGCAGTACTTCTCGGCATTTTAGTATTCCTTAAGTAATCGAGGAAATCTTCATAAGCCGCTCCTTGCTGCAGCGCTCCAACCCAAGCGCCGTAGCAACCCAACTTCTCAGGTCTCTCCAGCGCAAACTGAGGCGCGTATTCCGGAACCTGATTGCGATACGCGACTGGGCCGCTAAAGAAGGAGTCTTTGCACAACTTCCGGTGAAGGAGTCGCCATGCCCGTCGATCTCTCGCATCACAAACGTCTCATGCCGGGTCATGTGACGCAACAAGGTTTGTCGGCTGCTCTCTTCGGGAGCGATCTTTTCGGCCGCGCGGAACTTGGCCACGAAATTTTCCAGCGATGGCCGGAAGGATCAGTACTGCACGGTATTCGTGCACCACGCGTCTCTCCCTGTCTTCCACACATCAGCAATACACTGTGGCCCCGCACGCTGCGCAATTCCCGATAGCGAGGTGCTCACTGCGCGTAGTGCGAGACCGTTTGCAGTATCAGGTTACGGTGTCCGAATTCTAATCGCTAACGCCGAAGCCTCTTCGGTGCAATCGCGTGCCGGCACATTACCTTTGGCGCGCTGGGCAGCGATTTCGGCTGCGGCCTCTTTCATATCCGCCTGAAACGCGTCACTGCCGTGCAGGCGTGCCACCGTGGCAGCGCCCATCAACCTGCCCGCGCTGATATCACTTGCCCAGTGCACGTTGCAGATGGATCGGCTTTCGCCATAGGACAAGCCTCGCGTCAACAGTTGCGGTGATTGCGCCGGGGACAGTTCGCTCAGCATAAGTGCCCAGGCCCAGCCGATTGCGGCGTGACCTGAAGGGTAGGAGCCGTCTTTGCGAAGCGCGGATTCTTCGTCTGGCGTACAGATCGACTCGTTGTTGACGACAAACGGACGCACGCGGTTGTAGGCATTCTTGGCGCGGTAGGTCGAGAGACCGACATCGGTCAGGCTTCGGCGCATCAGCTGGTAAAGGTAGGGAGTTTCGGCATCGTTGATTCGAACACCGAGCGCACATGAAAAGGATTCTGCTGCTGCAGGAAAAGAGAGTTTTGCGTCGGCTATTGCAAGCTTGCCTCGCGCTGTATCGCGAACAGTCCGGCTGGCCCTGTTGAATGCCTCATCCGATTCCGCCTCTGCTGATCCTTTGGCAGGCGGAGCAGGCACCAGGCTCAGGCTGTCGGGGAGATCGCTGTTGGCGAGATAGCCCACGAGAAACCCGGGCCGGAACTCCTTGACCTGCGCGGGACGCGGTTGTTCAGCCGATACGGTGCCTACCAACGCCAGCGCACACAAGCCGGTTGCGATTGCACGCCTGACCGGAGCATTTATTTTCATTTTCAAAAAATCCCAATAATGTTCGCTTGCGAGAGTGCTTCGATCGAAACACTCTTTGCGCGCGTATTGCGGGGAGGGGGACGCATTGCCGTGACACGCGCACTGCGCTCCCGAAACGTAGTTTCGCAATCCAGTTTAAATTGGCTAATGCATGAGGAGTCCCCCGCAATTCGGGGGGCTAGCGATCGGGATCACTGAGAGACGCCTAAGTCAGGCGCATCGTATGGATATCGTAGGCTGTATAGTCAAGGCCGATCGACGCAATTCACCTCTAGGCCGTCACGGCGACCGCCGATGCCTTATCGGCCGCGCGAAGCACAATGCGGTTGCGCTCGAACATCTCCGCCCAGCCTCGGGGCGACACCATATAGTCGCTGCAATCGCCGTACTCGATGATCGAGTCGCTGAAGATCTCCGAGCCGCGGTATGAAAAAGCCTCGAAACCGGGCTTGTTCGTCGCGAACAAGTCGAACCGCGTGCGCGGCAAAAGCGCCGAAAGCGCGCGTTGAATCTGCATGCATTGATCGGGTTGAATGTCGCCGTAATCGCCATTCAAATACACGGGATCGTTGCCGCATCTGTTTCGGACGAACAACACCTTTTTGCCGTCTAGTTCGTTGACGAACCGCTCGGCGCGCCGGGCGTATTTCTTCCGCAAATCCGCGAGCTGTTTTTCGAGGTCGTCCACGATCACGCGACCGTCCTCATCTCTTGCGAAATCGTGGTGATACATGAGGTTGAACCGCGTATCGACGACGGTGCCCCGATCCGCAGGGACAGACAAATTCGAGGGCTCGAAAAGGCCGCTGAATCGTGCATCGAGGACATCGAGCAGCGCATGGAAGGGCGTCATCCACCAATCGAATGGATAAGCCTTTCCCGTCTTGAAGTGATGGCGGATATTCCAGGTCACTTCGCAATTCGAGCCGATGCTTATGACCCGATCATACGAACGGGCGCGAGGATGATTTCGGCCAAACACGGCCAATTTTTCGAGGAATTTTGATTTCGTGAGCATGAAGTCGCAGCGGCAATGCGGGGTCAAACCGGGCTTTTGAGTAAAGCAAAGTAACGGAGCTCGATGTGTGACGGGCGTCACAAAATCGTACGTCTTTGCCGCCACGGCGAGAAGCGCATGTTCCATATCGCCGCGCTGCTGTCGATCCTGCCCGTGCTGTTCAGCACGCGTCTGCCCGATGTGCCGTTCTTCGCGACGGTGCTGTTCTTTCGTGTCGTCAGGGTCGCGATATCACCGCGCATGGCGCCGATCCGGGCGCTGCTCACGACGGTGCCCGCACGGCAGACGCACGGCGTGTTCCTGAGCGCGAACAGCGCAGTGCCGGTGCGGCGCGGGCAGCGGAAAGAACGATGCTGCGGGCAGCTATGCGAAGCCCGCAGCGGGGACGGAAGTGGCGGGAAGGCGTGAGCCGCCCTATGCCGCCAGCAAATCCTCGATCATCACAGGCAGCTTGCGCACTCTTACGCCCGTCGCGTGATGGACGGCATCCGTAATGGCCGCCGCGACGCCCGCCAGCCCGATCTCCGCGATTCCCCTTGCACCGAGTTCGTTGAGCACGGTGTCGGGGTGATCGAGAAACGTCACGTCGAGCGAGGGCGTATCCGCGTGCGACGCGATGATGTAATCAGCGAGACTGCTGTTGATGGGCGCGCCATTCTGCGGATCGTACGAAGTGTGCTCGAACAGCGCCATGCCGACGCCCATCACGACGGCCCCTTCGATCTGGTTGCGCGCGGCGCGCGGATTCAGCATGCGCCCGCCGTCGATCACCGTCACGACGCGGCTCACGCGCAGCCGCGCGATCTCCGGCTGCCACGTCACCTCGACGAAGTGCGCGCCATACGAGTAGATCGAGTAGTGCTTTTTCAGCGGATCGTCGAAGCCGCCTTGCGCGCTGCCCTTGCCCGAAGCCGAATGCATCTGCGCCGCTTGCAGGATCTGCGCGAACGGCACGCCTTTTTCGGGCGCGTCCGTCTTGCGATGCACGCGCCCCGCGCTGAATGCGAGCGCGTCCTTGCTTTCGCCATGAAACGGCGATTCGCCGACGGCGGCCGCGCGCGCGAGCACCATCTCGCCCGCGGCGCGCACCGCCTGCAACACGGCAGGAATCACGGAAGCCGTCGCTGCCGAGCCGCCCGATACCGGCCCAGGCGGCAGCATCGTGTCGCCGAGCCCGACCTCGATCCTGTCGAGGGGAATGCCCGTGTGAGCGGCGACCAGTTGCGCGAGGATCGTGTAGGTGCCCGTGCCGATATCCTGCGTACCGCACACGACGCGCGCCGTGCCGTCCGCACGCAGATCGACGGTCGCCTCCGCCGAAAAGCGCAGCCCCGGCCAGCCACATGCGCCGACACCCCAACCGAGCGTGAGGCCGTCGCGCGTCATTGAACCGACGGCTGGCGTGCGCTCCGCCCAGCCGAATTTTCCGGCGCCCGTTTTCAGGCATTCGACCAGGTGCCGCGACGAAAACGGCAAGCCCGTTGATTCATCCACTTTCGGCTCATTCATCAGGCGAAACGCGACGGGATCGATGTCGAGCTTGCGCGCGAGCTCGTTCATCGCCGATTCGAGCGCGTACAAGCCCGGCACGGCGCCCGGCCCGCGCATCGAAGTCGGCGAGCCGACATTGCGCCGCACGATGCCCGACGTGACGCGCAGATTCGGCACGCTGTACAGGAACGGCGTGATCTCGCCGCAGCTTTCCTCGTAGTCGTCGGCGATCGCGGCGTGATTCACGTAATCGTGACGGATCGAGGTCAGCTTGCCGCTGCTGTCGGCGGACAGGCGCATGCGCTGCTGCGTCGTCGGACGATGGCCGACGTTCTGGAACATCATCTTGCGGCTCACGACGAGTTTCACCGGCTGCCCCGTATGGCGCGACGCGGCGGCGGCAAGCAGCGAATGCGGCCACATCCACAGCTTGCTGCCGAAGCCCGAGCCGAGGTAGCGCGAGATCACGCGCACTTTTTCCTTCGGCAGCCCGAGCATCTGCATCAGCGTCCCCTGATGGTTGCAGACGGCCTGCGTCGTTTCGTAGAACGTGTAGCCTTCGCCGTCCCAGTGCGCGACGGTGGCATGCAGTTCGATCGGATTGTGTGTTTCGACGGGCGTCACATAGGTTTCGTCGAGCGTCGCGCCGCCCTGGCCGTACGCCGTGGCCGCGTCGCCGCGCTCGCTTTGCACCTGCGGCTCGCCTGCCAACGCCAGCTCGTCGCTGACGTCGTGCGCGGCCTTTTCATAACCGACCTTGACGGCGGCGACGGCGGCGCTAGCCGCCTCGAACGTTTCGGCAACGATCGCGGCCACATACTGGCCGTAATAGCGGATCACGTCGTCCTCGAACGGCGGCCGCGCCTCGTCGACGAAGCCGGCGTCGATCGAATTGCCCGCGATCCGATAAAAGCGGCCGATATTGCCGCGATGCAGAACCATGCGCACGCCTGGCATCGATTGCGCGGCGGCGAATTCGAGCGACGTCACCCGGCCGCTTGCAATCGTCGCGCACACGGGCACGGCGTAAAGCATGTCGGGCAGATCGACATCGGAGGTGTACACGGCGCGCCCGCTCACTTTCAGCGGACCGTCGATGCGCGACTGTGGCTGTCCGAGCACGGACAGCGCAGATTCGGACACAGTGGACATGGAAAGAAGTCCTTGAAAAAGTTTCAGACGGACTGCGTGACCTGAATCAATGCATGTATCAGGCAGCGTCGCGATAGTTCGACCTTGAAGCCGTTCTGGCTCTGCGGCTTCGCGCCGGCGAGTGCGGCGTCGGCGGCGCGCGCGAAGCTCGCCTCATCGGGCACGGCGCCCGCCAGTTCGGCCTCGGCTTCGTGCGCGTGCCACGGCTTCGTGCCGACGCCGCCGAGCGCAACGCGCGCGCGCGTGATGCGCCCGTCGGCCACGTTGACGGCGACAGCCGCCGATGCCAGCGCGAACTCGTACGAGGCGCGGTCGCGCAGCTTCAGATACAGCGAGCGGCTGCCCGGAATCGGCGGCAGCGTGACGTGCGTGACGAGGTCGCCCGGTTCGAGCACGGTTTCGCGCTCGGGCGTATCGCCGGGAAGCAGATAGAAGTCGTCGATGGGAACGCTGCGCGCGCCCTTCGTCCCTTGAATATGAATCGTCGCGCCGAGCGCCGCGAGCGCGACGTTCATGTCGGACGGGTTGGTCGCGATGCACTTGTCGCTCGTGCCGAGTATCGCGAGCATCCGGTTGAATCCGCCCATCGCCGCGCAGCCCGAGCCGGGCTCGCGCTTGTTGCACGGCATCGCGGTGTCGCGGAAATAGACGCAGCGCGTGCGTTGCAGCAGATTGCCGCCCGTCGTCGCCATGTTGCGCAGTTGCACGGACGCGCCCGCGAGCAACGCCTGCGACAAAACTGCGTAAGGCTCGTGGATCAGCGGATGCATCGCGAGGTCGGTATTGCGCACCAGCGCGCCGATCTTCACGCCGCCTTCGTCCGTCGTTTCGACGCGATCGAGCGGCAGGTGGCTGATGTCGATCACGCGCGCCGGCTTCTCGACATCGAGCTTCATCAGGTCGAGCAGCGTCGTGCCGCCCGCGAGAAAGCGCACCTGCGCGCCTTGCTGCGCCGTCTGCGACGCGGCGCCCGCGATGACCGCGTCGCGCACGTCGTTCGCGCGCGAGAGCTGGAAGAGTTCCATCGCGGTCTCCTCAGCGCTTGCCGCGCACGGACTGGATGGCCGTCACGATGTTCTGATAGGCGCCGCAGCGGCACAGATTGCCGCTCATCGCTTCGCGCACGTCGGCGTCGTCCGGGCCGATTGCTTCATCGAGCAGCGCGACGGCCGACATGATCTGGCCCGCCGTGCAGTAGCCGCACTGATAGCCGTCGCATTCGACGAACGCGGCCTGCATGGGATGCAGCGCGCCGGGCTCGCCGATGCCTTCGATGGTCGTGATCGTGTCGTCGGCGTGCGTGGCGGCCAGCGACAGGCACGTGTTCACGCGCCGGCCGTTCACGTGCACGGTGCACGCGCCGCATTGGCCGTGGTCGCAGCCTTTCTTGGTGCCGGTGAGGTGCAGGTGCTCGCGCAACGCGTCGAGCAATGTGGTGCGCGGGTCCAGCGACAGCGCGTAGCGCGTGCCGTTCACGTTCAGTTCGACAGGAATCGTGACGCTGGACGCCGGCTGGCCTTGCGGGGCGGCGGCGCGCTCGTTGACTTCCTGCGCGGTGAATCCGGGTCGGTCGATGATGTGGGGCATCGGGGCATCTCCATGCTGCAATCGGAAGGGACGATCGGAAGGAAGACTGTCGACTGCCTGATGGCGCAAGCGACGGGCCCGCAGCGGTTCCCGCAGCGCGGTCTCGTGAAAGCGCCGATGGACAAGCGAAAAGTATAGGCGGCGATCCGCAGGCGTGCCCACGCAGTTACAGCACCGTGTCCGCGCGAGCACTTCCCCGGCGCGCCGAATCGTCCCTCCGATCCGTCCGGGGATCAAGCGGCAGATCAGCAGCAAATGGAGTAGCAAGTTGACTAGCAAACGCGATACCCGGTCCGTTCAGGCCGCGCTGCGAGAAACGGTAAACGGCGCGGCCGGGCTTTCAACGCATGAAACCGGCAATTCATTCAGAATGCTTTCAGGACCCGAGGGGCACGCCATTGGAGAAGAACCGGAAGAAAAAGGCCCATCGCCTGAAACCTGCGCTGCTCGCCGCCGCGACCTGTGCGGCGCTGTCCGCCCGCCCCGCGCCGGCGCAGGAACTTGGGCTGTACGGCGGGTGGCTGACGGGTGCCGACCACAACACCTACTCGTGGGCGATCGATTACACGGAAGGTTTCGGCCGGTATGCGGCGGCCAGCATCACATGGCTCAACGAAGGCCATCTGCCGGATCATCATCGCGATGGCCAGGCCATTCAGATATGGGGGCGTCTGCCTCTGCAACAGAACCGCGTCGTGCTCGCGCTCGGCGTGGGGCCATACCGATACTTCGATACGGAAGCCGCCGAGCAGGGCGAAGACTACTCGAACACGCACGGCTGGGGCGGCCTCTTCAGCGCCCGGGCGACGTGGTACACATCGCGCCGCTGGACGGCGAACCTGCAGCTGAACCGCGTGCAGGTTTCACGCGGGCCTTCGACGACGGCCGTGCTGGTCGGCGTCGGCTATCAGCTCGATGCGCCCGATGAGCCCGGCCCGCGCGCCTTCGCGCTGCCGCGCACGCACAACGTCACGAACAACGAAATCTCGGTGCTCGTCGGGCAGACGATCCTGAACAGCCTGGAATCGCAGACGTCCGTCGCCGAATCGATCGAATACCGGCGCGGACTCACGCATTACATCGATGGCACGATCGGGTATCTGCACGAAGGCGGCGGCCTTAAGGCGCGTCGCGACGGGATGACGGCGCAGCTATGGCTCACGCGCGCGTTCTTCGACGATCATCTGACGCTCGGCTTCGGCGCCGGCGCGTACGCCGCCATCCATCACGGCGAAGATGCCGACGAACGCACGTCGGGCGACGGCGCGCTGTCGGGCCTCGTATCGATCTCAGCGTCGTACCGCTTCACCGACCACTGGGCGGCGCGCGTCACATGGAACCGCGTCGTGACGCGCTACAGCCGCGATACCGATGTGCTGCTGGGCGGTATCGGCTACCGCTTCTGACGGTGTCGCGCTAACGCGTGCTTCGATTCGCCGCCTGTCAGGCGAGCGCCTGCTGGGCGCCGAGATCGGCAAGAGGATGCGCCGCCACGCGCCACGGCGATGCCAGCAAATGCCGCACGCGCTCGGGCCGCACTTCGGCGAGCGTCGCGGGCGCCCAGCGCGGCTTGCGGTCCTTGTCGACGAGATGCGCGCGCACGCCTTCGCTGAAATCGCCGTCCTCGATCACGCGTGCGACGATCCCCAGTTCCATCCGGAAGCATTCGGCGAGCGTCATCTGACGGCCGCGCAGCAACGCGTCGCGCGTCACGTACAGCATGGTCGGCGAATGCGAGGTCATCGCGTCACAGGTCGCTTGCAGCCATTGACGTACTTCGCGCTGGCAGATTTCGCGCGAATGCTCGCGTTCAAGATCCTGGCGCAGCGACGCGACGATCCGCTCGACCCCCGAACGCCGGTCGAAATGACGCAGCATCAATGGTGTGAACGCGCCGAGTCCCGCGTGCGGCACGACGTTGCACGGCGGCTCGAATACGGTGCGCAGCGCGCGCATCAGGTCGTCGGCGCTCGCATCGGCGGTCGGGATGTGCGACAGGCGCTCTTCGAACGTATCGAGCCATTCGGACGGCACGCACAGATCGGCAAGCTGGAAACGCAGCGCCTCGGCGCCCGTCAGCGTCACGCCTGTCAGCCCGACATACAGCTCGATTTCGGCGGGCATCACGCTCAGGAAGCGCGTCGCGCCGACGTCGGGCAGAAAGCCGATGCGCGTCTCCGGCATCGCGATCTTCGTGCGCTCGGTGACGATGCGCAGCCGCGCGGCTTGCCCGAGCCCCATGCCGCCGCCCATCGTGATGCCGTCGAGCAGCGCGACAACGGGCTTCGGAAACGTGTGCAGCGCGTAATCGAGCCGGTATTCGTCGATGAAGAACTGCAGCCAGCCGCTTTCATTGCGCTGGCGCATGCCATAGAGCGCGCGCACGTCGCCACCCGCGCAAAAGCCTTTCGCGCCCGCGCCGCGCAGCACGACGGCGACGATCTCGCCATCCTCGCGACAGCGTTCGACCAGCACCGCCAGTTCGCGCACCATCTGATGCGACAGCGCGTTGAGTGCGGCCGGCCGGTTCAGCGTGATGATCGCGACGCGATTGACGACGCGAAACAGCACGCCGGGCTCGCGGATCGCTTCCTGTTCGAGGACGGCGCTCATCGCTGCGACTCCTTCGCTTGCGTGGCCTGCCACTTCGGCGCGCGCTTTTCGAGGAACGCGTTGACGCCTTCGCGTTGATCGGCGCCGTCGAACAGATCGACGAAGCGTTCGCGCTCGACGGCAAGCGCCGCCGGACGCGGCACGCCGTTGCGCGCCTGCTGGATCAGTTCCTTGCTGAACGTGACGGCTTGCGGACTCAGGCTCGCGACGCGCGCCGCCATCTTCAGCGCGAACTCGCGGGCCGCGCCTTTTTCCACGACCTCCTCGACGAGACCGATGCCCAACGCGGTCGCTGCATCGACACGCTCGCCCGTCAGCACGATGCGCTTCGCCCAGCCTTCGCCGACGAGCCACGGCAGCGTCTGCGTGCCGCACCCGCATGGCAGCAGGCCGACGGCCGTTTCCGGCAGCGCCATCACTGCATGCTGCTCGGCGATGCGGATATCGCAGGCGAGTGCGCATTCGAGCCCGCCGCCCATCGCATAGCCGTTGATCGCCGCGATGACGACGGGCCGCGCGTTCTGCAGCGTCTCAAACGCCGCGCCGAAGCGCGCTGCCGCGATACGCGCGACTTCCTTGTTGCCGTCGGCGAACGTATTGAGATCCGCGCCCGCGCTGAATAACTTCGGACCATCGCCCGTGATCACGATTGCGCGCACCTGCGCTTCGCCGTTCAGACGCCCGATCGTCTGCTGCAACTGCAACAGCCCTTGCGGCGTGAACGCGTTCGCGGGCGGGCGCTTCAACGTCAGCAGCGCGACGCTCCCCTCATGCGCGTAGTCGAGTTCGATCATCATGCGTCTCCATTCTTGCGATACAGCTTGATCACGGCGGAAAAGTCGAGCTTGCCCGCGCCCTTCGTGCTCATCGTCTGATAGAGCTGCTGCGCGAGCGCGCCGAGAAAGACGGGTTGACGCGCGAACTTAGCGGCGTCGGTGGCGAGGCCGAGGTCTTTGAGCATGAGGTCGGTGCCGAAGCCGCCTGTGTAGCCGCGCGTCGACGGCGCGGTTTCGATGACGCCGGGGAACGGGTTGTAGGTGTCCGAACTCCAGCAGCGTCCCGTCGATGTGTTGATGATGCCGCCGAGCACTTTCGGATCGATGCCGAGTGCTTCACCGAGCGCCATCGCTTCTGAGACGCCTGCCATCGTGATGCCGAGCACGAGGTTGTTGCAGATCTTCGCGACCTGGCCGGTCGAGGTGTCGCCGCAGTGGACGATGTTCTTGCCCATCGCCGCGAGGACGGGCTTCACGTGTTCGTAGGCTTGCGGGCTGCCGCCGACCATGAAGGTGAGCGTGCCTGCTGCTGCGCCGCCGGTGCCGCCGGATACGGGCGCGTCGACGAAGGTATTGCCGTTTTGCTTCGCCAGTTCGGCGAAGGCTTTGACGCTGGCGGGGTCGATGGTGCTCGAATCGATGATGGTGACGTGCTTCGCGATGCCCGCGAGGATGCCTTCTTCGCCCGTTAGCACGCTTCTTACGTGCGTTGCGGCAGGGAGCATCGTGATGACGTATTCGGCGTTGGTTGCTGCTGCTTTCGGCGATGGCGCTGAGTTTGCGCCCGCGGCAACGAGTGATTGCACCGCCTCTGTGTTCAGGTCGAAGACGGTTAGCTCGTGGCCCGCTTTGAGCAGGTTTTGCGCCATCGGCGCGCCCATGTTGCCAAGGCCTATGAAGGCGATTTTCATATACGTGTCTCCGGGTTTTTTTGTCTGCGACGCTAGGGGTTTGGTTTGGTTTGGTTTGGTTTGCTCTTACGCGGGCATTCGCGATGCGGTTTGCTTTGCCGCTGTCGCTGGCATCCGCGATTGCGCCTCGCGGCGCAGGCGTCGCCCCTGTGCGGGGCGGCACCTACTTTCTTTGCCGCGGCAAAGAAAGTAGGCAAA
>NZ_JAGIPX010000077.1 GCF_017814945.1 Paraburkholderia sp. LEh10 | reverse complement strand
TTGCCTACTTTTCTTTGCAGCCGGCAAAGAAAAGTAGGTGCCGCCCCGCACAGGGGCAACGCCCGCGCCGCGAGGCGTATCGCGGATGCCAGCGAAAGGGCAAAGCAAACCGCATCGCGGATGCCCGCGCAAGGGCAAAGCAAACCGCATCGCGGATGCCCGCGCAAGGGCAAAGCAAACCGCCAGGCGTCGCAGACAAACCCAAAAACGAAAACCGAAACCCCAAACCACATGGTCTACCCGCGTTGTCCGACGGGCTGCGCCTGCACTATCCTGTGCGCACGCGCATTCGCGCTCACCCCGCAGCCCGAAGGACCGCCTCCGATGACCACCTACCGCGAGTTCCACCGCCGCTCGATCGAAGCCCCCGAAGACTTCTGGCGCGAAGAAGCGCGGCGCATCCATTGGGAAACCCCATTCGACGCCGTCCTCGACCGCTCGAATCCGCCGTTTGCGCGCTGGTTCGTCGGCGGGCGGACCAACCTGTGTCACAACGCCGTCGACCGTCACCTTGCGCAGCGCGCACAGCAGAACGCCCTCATCTACGTTTCGACGGAAACGGGCATCGAGCGGCGCTACACCTATGCCGAACTGCACGCGGAAGTGAACCGGATGGCGGCCGTGATGCGCTCGCTCGGCGTCAAGCGCAGCGACCGCGTGCTGGTCTATCTGCCGATGATCCCCGAAGCCGTGTTCGCGATGCTCGCGTGCGCGCGTCTGGGCGCGATTCACTCCGTCGTGTTCGGCGGATTCGCCGCACCGAATCTCGCCGCGCGCATCGACGACGCGAAGCCCGTGCTGATCGTCACAGCCGACGCCGGCGCACGCGCGGGCAAGGTGATCGACTACACGCCCCTCGTCGATGAAGCGCTCGCCCGTGCGACGCACAAGACGCCGAAGGTGCTGCTGATCGACCGTCAGCTCGCGCCCGAACGGCTGAACGCGCCGTATCTCGTCGCTTATGAGCCGCTGCGCGAGCAGTTCTTCGACGCGCACGTGCAGTGCGAATGGCTCGAATCGACGGAGCCTTCGTACGTGCTGTACACGTCGGGCACGACAGGCAGGCCCAAGGGCGTGCAGCGCGATATCGGCGGCTATGCGGTGGCGCTCGCGGCATCGATGGAATACATCTTCGAAGGCAAGGCCGGCGACACGATGTTCACGGCGTCCGACGTCGGCTGGGTGGTCGGCCACAGCTATATCGTCTACGCGCCGCTGATCGCGGGCCTCACGACGGTCATGTACGAAGGCACGCCCATCCGCCCCGACGGCGGCATCTGGTGGCGGCTCGTCGAGCAGTACAGGATCAATCTGATGTTCACCGCGCCGACCGCGATCCGCGTGCTGAAGAAGCAGGACCCCGCGCTTCTGAAGCAGGCCGATCTGTCGAGCCTGCGCACGCTGTTTCTGGCGGGCGAGCCGCTCGACGAACCGACGGCTTCATGGATCGCCGACTCGCTCGGCAAGCCGGTTGTCGACAACTTCTGGCAGACGGAAACGGGCTGGCCGATTCTGGCGATCCAGCGCGGCATCGAGGCGCTGCCGCAAAAACTCGGCTCGCCGGGCGTGCCCTGCTACGGCTACGACCTGACGCTGCGCAACGAGCACACGGGCGAGCCCTGCCCGACAGGCGAAAAAGGCGTAATCACGCTCGGCTATCCGCTGCCGCCGGGCTGCATGTCGACGGTATGGGGCGACGACGCGCGCTTCGTGAAGACGTATTGGGAAAGCGTGCCGAACCAGCAGGTCTATTCGACGTTCGACTGGGGCATCCAGGACGAAGACGGCTACGTGACGATCCTCGGCCGCACGGACGACGTGATCAACGTCGCGGGCCATCGACTCGGCACGCGCGAGATCGAGGAAGCGCTGTCGGGGCACAAGGCGGTCGCGGAAGTGGCCGTCGTCGGCGTGACGGATCAGTTGAAGGGCCAGGCGGCCATCGCGTTCGTCGTCGTCCGCGATGCAGGCGCGTACGAGTCCGACGACGCGCGCGCGAAGCTGTCCGCCGAACTGTGCGCGACCGTCGACCGTCATCTCGGCGCAATCGCGCGGCCCTCGCATGTGGTGCTGGTGTCGATGCTGCCGAAGACGCGCTCCGGCAAGCTATTGCGCCGCGCGATCGCGGCGCTCGCGGAAGGCCGCGATCCCGGCGATCTGCCGACCATCGAAGACCCTTCGGCGTTGCAGCAGATCCGTGACGCGCTCGCGCTGGCGATCGGCACGCGCGGCGGCTAGGCCTTGCGTCATCGAACGGCGCGCGCCCTTAGCCGCGCGCCGACAGAAACCGCCTGAGAATCCCGCTCGAATACGTGCCCGCGATTTCCGTCAAAAACGTGACGAACGAAGCGGGCGCGTGCGCATCTGCCGTGTCGGAAATCGTGCGCACGATCGCGCACGGCACACCGTATTCGTAGCAGACCTGCGCGATCGCCGCGCCTTCCATTTCGACGGCGAGCGCGTCGGGCAACGCGGCGCGCAGCAGATCGACGGACGTCGCGCTCGCGACGAACTGGTCGCCGCTGATAATCAGACCGCGATGCACGACGGGCCGCGCCTCGGTCAAAAACCGCTGCGACAGCGCCGCGCCCTCTTCGTCGACGAAACGCTCGCAGGCGTTGGCCAAAGCAGCCGTCAACGGCGCATCGGCGGCAAAGCGGGACATGCCGAGCAGCGGCACTTCGAAGCGAGGAAAAAGCGGTGACGCATCGAGATCGTGCTGCATCAACCACTCGGCCACGACGATATCGCCGATCCGCACCGCAGGCCCGACGCCGCCCGCGACGCCCGTGAATACGACGGCTTCGACATCGAACGCGTGAATCAACGCGCTGACAGTGGCGGCCGCCGCGACCTTGCCGACGCGCGCGAGCGTCACGACGCACGGCGCGCCGTGCACGGTGCCGATGTGATAGTCACGCTTGCCATGCGTGATCGTTTCGACGTTGCCTTCGGCGCGCATCGCGGCGACGAGGTCGCCGAGCTCCTCGGGCAGCGCCGCCATCACGCCGAGCGGACGGCGAGGAATCGTCGCTTCGGACGGCAGCGCGCTCATTCGACCGCCTGAAGTTTCGCGACGGCGAGCGCGAGCCACTTCTCGCCGTGCCGCTTGAACTTGACCTGCGCCTTCGCATCAGCGCCGCCGCCTTCGAGCGCGGTGATCGTGCCTTCGCCGAACTTCGTGTGGAACACCTGCTGGCCGACACGGAAGCCCGTGTCCGCGGCGCGCTGCTCGTTGGCGAACGCGGGCAGCGGCGCGTTGGTCGTCGCGTAGCTCTCGCGGCCGCCGCCATAGCCTTGCTGACGATCGGGTCGCGCGAACCAGTCGCGTCCCCAGCCCGCATTGTCCGAGCGGCCGCCCCAGCGCGCGCCCGCTTCGACTTTCGGCGTGAGCCACTTGAGCGTTTCCTGCGGCAGTTCGTCGAAAAAGCGCGAGCGGATGTTGTAGCGCGTCTGTCCATGCAGCATCCGGCTTTGCGCGAACGACAGATACAGCCGCTCCTTCGCGCGCGTGATCGCGACGTACATCAGGCGGCGCTCTTCTTCGAGGCCATCCGCTTCCATCGCGCTGTTTTCGTGCGGGAACAGCCCTTCCTCCAGGCCCGTGATGAACACCGCCGTGAATTCAAGGCCCTTCGCCGCGTGCACCGTCATCAGTTGCACCGCTTCCTGGCCGGCCTGCGCCTGGTTGTCGCCCGCTTCGAGCGACGCGTGCGACAGGAAGCCCGCGAGCGGCGTCATCGTGTCGGGGTTTTGCGCGGGATCGGCGGGATTGGCGGCGTCGAGCACGTCGACACCGGGATCGTCAGTGGCGACGACCAGTTCCGGCGCCGCCGTTGCGCCCGGACGCAACGGGATCGAGCGCGCGGGCGTATCGAGCCCGTAGCCTTCCTCACTGACGAACGCGGTGGCCGCGTTCACCAGTTCCTGCAAGTTTTCGAGCCGCTCCTGCCCTTCGCGCTCGTTCTGATAGAACTCGGACAGGCCGCTTGCGCGCACCACATATTCGACCGTTTCCGGCAGGCTCATCTGCGCCGTCTCGGCGCGCATCTTCGCGATCAGGTTCGCGAACGTGCCGAGGCTCGTGCCCGCCTTGCCCGTCACGTACGGAATCGCCGCCGCCATCGAGCAGTTGTACAGACGCGCCGCGTCAGCCAGTTGTTCGATCGAACGCGCGCCGATGCCGCGCGTCGGGAAATTGACGACGCGCGCGAACGCGGTGTCGTCGTTCGGATTGTCGATCAGGCGCAGATACGCGAGCGCATGCTTCACTTCCTGGCGCTCGAAGAAGCGCAGGCCGCCATACACGCGATACGGAATGCCGACATTCACGAGCGTATGTTCGATCGTGCGCGACTGCGCGTTGCTCCGGTACAGCACGGCGATCTCGCTGCGCGACGCGCCCGTGTTGATCAGCGCGCGTATTTCTTCGACGATCCAGCCCGCTTCCTGCGAATCCGTCGCGGCTTCATAGACGCGCACGGGTTCGCCGTGGCCCGCGTCGGTGCGCAAATTCTTGCCCAGGCGCCGCGCGTTGTGCGCGATCAGATGATTCGCCGCATCGAGAATATGGCCGTGCGAGCGGTAGTTCTGCTCGAGCTTGATCAGATGCCGGACCTTGAACTCATTCTCGAAGTCGCGCATGTTGCCGACGTTCGCGCCGCGAAACGCGTAGATTGACTGGTCGTCGTCGCCGACCGCGAAGATCGCGTTGTGCTCGCCCGCCAGCAGCTTCAGCCACGCGTATTGCAGCTTGTTGGTGTCCTGGAACTCGTCGACGAGAATGTGACGGAAGCGCGCCTGGTAATGCGCCCGCAGCGGCGGGTTGTACGACAGCAGCTCGTAGCAGCGCAGCAGCAGTTCCGGAAAATCGACGACGCCTTCGCGCTGGCATTGCTGGTCGTACGCGTCGTACAGCTCGACGAACTTGCGGTTGAAGTTGTCGGACGCGTCGACGTCCTTTGGACGCAGCCCCTGCTCCTTCGCATTGTTGATGAAGTACTGCAGGTTCTTCGCCGGATATTTCTCGTCGTCGATATTCAGGCCCTTCATCAGGCGCTTGATCGCCGAAAGCTGGTCCGATGTGTCGAGAATCTGGAACGTCTGCGGCAGACCTGCGTCGCGGTAATGCGCACGGAGCATCCGGTTGCACAGGCCGTGGAAGGTGCCGATCCACATGCCGCGCGTGTCGATGGGCAAAAGCGCCGACAGGCGCGACATCATTTCGCGCGCGGCCTTGTTCGTGAACGTCACGCCGAGGACGGTCGGCGGAGATGCAAAACCGTGCTGGATCAGCCACGCGATCCGCGTGATCAGCACGCGCGTCTTGCCGCTGCCTGCGCCCGCCAGAATGAGCGCCGGTTCGTTCGGCAGCGTGACGGCGGCGTATTGTTCGGGGTTCAGGTTCGCGAGCAGTTCGGGCATGGATGACGGGCAGAAACAACGGTTGCGGCGGGTGGTCCGTCATTATAAGACCGCGACGCCCGCAACCCGCGACGCCGCATCGGCACGCCCGCGCCGCGCCCGCAACGGCAAGCGCGGCCCGCCGCTGCCGCATCCCTTTATAATTCACGGTTTCAGGCATCTTTCCACGCATTTTCCGGCAGATTTCGACGATGACGACAAGCGACAGCACGCTGGCCAAAAGTTTTGAGCCGCAAACGATCGAGGCGCAATGGGGCCCCGAATGGGAAAAACGCGGCTACGCCGCCCCGGCGTTCGAACCGGGCCGCAAGAATTTCTCGATCCAGTTGCCGCCGCCCAACGTCACGGGCACGCTGCACATGGGCCATGCGTTCAACCAGACGATCATGGACGGCCTGACCCGCTATCACCGGATGCTCGGCGAAAATACGCTGTGGGTGCCGGGCACGGACCACGCGGGCATCGCGACGCAGATCGTCGTGGAGCGGCAACTGGACTCGGAGGGCGTCTCGCGCCATGACCTCGGCCGCGAGAAGTTCGTCGAGCGCGTGTGGGAATGGAAGCAGCAGTCCGGCTCGACGATCACGAGCCAGGTGCGGCGTCTGGGCGCCTCGATCGACTGGTCGCGCGAATACTTCACGATGGACGACAAGATGTCGGCCGCCGTGCGCGACGTGTTCGTGCGCCTCTACGAACAGGGCCTGATCTATCGCGGCAAGCGGCTCGTCAACTGGGACCCCGTGCTGCTCACGGCCGTCTCCGATCTCGAAGTGGTCAGCGAGGAAGAAAACGGCCACTTGTGGCACATCCAGTACCCGCTCGCGGACGGCTCGGGCCATCTGACGGTCGCCACGACTCGCCCCGAAACGATGCTCGGCGACGTTGCCGCGATGGTCCATCCGGAAGACGAGCGCTATGCGCACCTGATCGGCAAGACCGTCAAGCTGCCGCTCACGGACCGCGAAATCCCCATCATCGCCGACGACTACGTGGACCGCGAGTTCGGCACGGGCGTCGTGAAGGTCACGCCCGCGCACGACTTCAACGACTATCAGGTCGGCCAGCGCCACAAGCTGCCGCAGATCGAAATCCTCACGCTCGACGCGAAGATCAACGACAACGCGCCCGAAAAATATCGCGGCATGGACCGCTTCGAAGCGCGCAAGCAGGTCGTCGCCGATCTGGAAGCGCTTGGGCTGCTCGAATCCGTCAAGCCGCACAAACTGATGGTGCCGCGCGGCGACCGCACGGGGGTCGTGATCGAGCCGATGCTCACCGACCAGTGGTTCGTCGCGATGAGCAAGCCCGCGCCCGAGGGCACGTTCAATCCGGGCAAGTCGATCGCCGAAACGGCCCTCGACGTCGTGCGCAACGGGCAGATCAGATTCGTGCCGGAGAACTGGACGACCACGTACTACCAGTGGCTCGAGAACATCCAGGACTGGTGCATCTCGCGTCAGTTGTGGTGGGGCCATCAGATTCCCGCGTGGTACGGCGAAAACGGCGAGATCTTCGTTGCGAAGACGGAAGACGAAGCCCGCGCGCAAGCCGAAGCGAAAGGCTACACGGGCGCGTTAAAGCGCGATGAAGACGTGCTCGACACGTGGTTCTCGTCGGCGCTCGTGCCGTTCTCGTCGCTCGGCTGGCCGAATGAGACGCCCGAACTGAAAGCGTTCCTGCCGTCGTCGGTGCTGGTGACGGGCTTCGACATCATCTTCTTCTGGGTCGCGCGCATGGTCATGATGACCACGCACTTCACAGGCAAGGTGCCGTTCGAGACCGTCTACGTGCACGGACTGGTGCGCGACGCGGAAGGCCATAAGATGTCGAAGAGCAAGGGCAACACGCTCGACCCGATCGATATCGTCGACGGCATCGGCCTGGATGAACTCGTGAAGAAACGCACGACGGGCCTGATGAATCCGAAGCAGGCCGCCACCATCGAAAAGAAGACGCGCAAGGAATTCCCCGAAGGCATCCCGGCGTTCGGCACGGACGCGCTGCGCTTCACGATGGCGTCGATGGCGACGCTCGGGCGCAACGTCAATTTCGACCTCGCGCGCTGCGAAGGCTATCGCAACTTCTGCAACAAGCTGTGGAACGCAACGCGCTTCGTGCTGATGAACTGCGAAGGCCACGACTGCGGTTTCTCGAAGCCGGGCGCGTGCCAGCCGGGCGATTGCGGCCCGGGCGGCTACACGGACTTCTCGCAGGCCGATCGCTGGATCGTGTCGCTCCTGCAGCGTGTCGAGGCCGAAGTCGAAAAGGGCTTTGCCGACTATCGTTTCGACAATGTGGCAAACGCCCTATACAAGTTCGTATGGGACGAATACTGTGACTGGTACCTTGAACTGGCGAAAGTGCAGATCCAGACGGGCACGCCCGAGCAGCAGCGCGCCACGCGCCGCACCCTGCTGCGCGTGCTCGAAGCGGTGCTACGCCTCGCGCATCCCGTGATTCCTTTCATTACGGAAGCACTGTGGCAGAAGGTGGCGCCGCTTGCGGCAAAGTATCCGGAAGGCAAGGCGGACGGGGAAGCATCGATCATGACGCAGCCCTACCCCATCGCCGAGCCCGGCAAGATCGATGAACAGGCCGAGCAATGGGCCGCCGACCTGAAAGCCGTGATCGACGCGTGCCGTAATCTGCGCGGCGAGATGAATCTGTCGCCGGCGACGAAGGTGCCGCTGCTCGTGACGGGCAACGCCGCGCGCCTCGCGTCGTTTGCGCCATATGCACAGGCATTGGCGCGCCTGTCCGAGGTGCAGATCATCGCCGACGAGGCAACGCTGGATGCGCAGGCACATGGCGCGCCGATTGCTATCGTAGGAACGGACAAACTCGTGCTGAAGGTGGAGATCGACGTCGCCGCCGAGCGCGAACGCCTGTCAAAAGAGATTGCAAGGTTGAACGCGGAAGTTTCGAAATGTAACGCCAAGCTGCAGAACGAGAGTTTTGTTGCAAAAGCACCGCCCGCGGTCGTTGAGCAGGAGCAAAAAAGGCTGGCAGAATATCAGACCACCATTGGCAAGCTGACGGCACAACTGTCTCGCCTGCCTGCCTGATTCACTCTTATGCGTGCCGCGCCTCACGGTGCGGCGCGCATCCCAAACCAGAGGACGCAGGGTACACACATGCTAAAAGTTACAAAGGCAGTCTTTCCGGTCGCGGGTCTCGGCACCCGCTTCCTCCCTGCCACCAAGGCGAGCCCGAAGGAGATGCTGCCGATCGTCGACAAGCCGCTGATCCAGTACGCAGTCGAAGAAGCGATGGCCGCGGGTATCACGGAAATGATCTTCGTGACGGGCCGCAGCAAGCGCGCAATCGAGGACCATTTCGACAAGTCGTACGAAATCGAGGCCGAGTTGGAAGCGCGCGGCAAGGCGAAGCTGCTGGAGCTGGTTCGCAGCATCAAGCCGAGCCATGTCGACTGTTTCTACGTGCGTCAGCCTGAAGCGCTTGGCCTGGGCCACGCTGTCCTGTGCGCCGAAAAACTGGTGGGCGACAACCCGTTCGCCGTGATCCTCGCGGACGACCTGCTGTACGGCAAGCCGCCCGTCATGCAGCAGATGATCGAGGTGTTCGATCACTATCACAGCTCGGTGATCGGCGTCGAAGAGATCCCGGCGTCGGAGACGAAGTCGTACGGTATCGTCGACGGCAAGGAGTGGGAGGACGCCATCATCAAGATGTCGGGCATCGTCGAGAAGCCGGCGCCCGAAGTCGCGCCCTCCAACCTGGGCGTGGTTGGGCGTTATGTTTTGAAGCCGCGCATTTTCGATCATATCCGCGCGCTGAAGCCTGGCGCGGGCGGCGAGTTGCAGTTGACGGACGCGATCCAGTCGCTGCTCGCCGATGAGCAGGTTCTTGCTTACAAGTACCACGGTACGCGGTTTGATTGCGGCAGCAAGCTCGGCTATCTGAAGGCGACGGTCGAGTTCGCGCTGCGGCATCCGGAAGTCGCCGCCGACTTTGAAGAGTATTTGCGGACGCGGTCGCCGGTGTTGGAAGGCTAGTTTGCGATCTTATGTCTGCGACGCGTTTGTGTGGCGTGTCGCGGGCAGGTTGCCTTTTGTGATGTGTCGTTTGCCTTGCCCTTCGCGGGCATCCGCGATAGCGACAGCGGCGCAAGCGTTGCCCCTGTGCGGGGCGGCACCTACTTTCTTTGCCGCGGCAAAGAAAGTAGGCAAAGAAAGCCGCTCACACCGCCAATCCTCGTTCCTACCCACGGGCTCTCAACGGCCCCATACTCGCACGACGACGCCTTGGCTCATGTCCGTTGCCAACGTCCTCGCTATACGCCCCACCCTCTTCACGCAAGCTCCTGACGGCGAGCTATCGCTCACTTTTATCGCCCAACGTAGTCTCGCGGTACAAGGCAATGCCAGAGCCGTTTGGAAGCGTCACGGAGCGATGGTGTCCCACGCGGCGCGACGGCCTGCATGCACTTTGCCGTACATCTGCCGGGGTTATTCGCAGACTTGTATCGAACCGCGGGGACGTTAAGCGGGTGAGGCGCTTACAAACGCGCTGGCGACGCAGGTGGGCGAGCACGCCGAGGAAGGAAGACCGGGGCGTTGAGAGCCCGTGGGTAACGGTCAAGGATTGGCGGTATGAGTCCGCTTTCTTTGCTTACTTTCTTTGCGGCGGCAAAGAAAGTAAGTGCCGCCCCGCACAGGGGCAACACTTGCGCCGCGAGGCGCAATCGCGGATGCCAGCGACAGCGGCAAAACAAACACATCGACACATCCCGCGAGGGACCCAACCCCGGCCAAAAGCAAAAATCACCTTCTCCGCATCAAAAACACAAAAACCTTATCGGCCGTCGTCGACGTCTCGACGATCTCATTGCCCGTCTGCTTCGAAAACGCGGCGAAATCGCGCTGCGAACCCGGATCGGTGGCGAGCACCTTGAGAATCTGGCCGCTTTGCATGTCGGCCAGCGCCTTCTTCGCGCGCAGAATCGGCAGCGGACAGTTCAGGCCGCGCGCATCCACTTCCTTGTGAATCTGAATTTCCATCGACGGTGACCTTCGTGAGGCGGCGCTCGCGTTCCATTCACGGCGCCATGCAGAGGGTCAAATTCTAACGCAAGCGAACCGGGCGCGCCCTGGCCGTAAAAGCAAGGGCATGCCATCTTACAGATCGACAGCCCGGCCGCTCGTCAGCGATTCGCGCAGCGCATAGCCGATGCGCGTCGCTTCCATCGCGTCCACGAGTGTCGCCCCGCTCTGCCGGCCGTCTCTTACCGCCGCGACGAATGCCTGCGCTTCGCACAGGAACGCGTCCTCGAAACGGTCGAAGAACGTCGGCGTGCACTCGTTGCGAATGCCGCTTGCGTCGGCGATCTCGACCCGGTTTGCGCGCGGATTGCGCCCGACATACAGCGCGCCCGCCGTGCCGATCACCTCGCTGCCCGTGTCGTTGCCATGCGCGAGCGTGCGCGACGCGTAGAACATCGCGATGCGTCCGCCGTCGAACTCGCAGATTGCGACGCCGTTATCGACATCGCCGAACTCTCGCAAACCCTCGTGCAGCGCGACCACGCCGCTCGCGTAGACGCGCTTCGCCTTCGGCATGCCGAGCAGCCAGCGCGCGACGTCGATGTCGTGCACCGTGCAATCGAGAAAGATGCCGCCCGACGTCGGCGCAAAGCGCACGAAAAAGCCGTCCGGATCGTTCTGATCGCAAGTCTGCGAGCGCACCATGAACGGCCTGCCGATCGCGCCCGCCTCGATCTTCTCGAATGCGTTGCGATAGCTCGGATCGAAGCGGCGCATGAAGCCGATGGTCGCCTGCAACTGCGGGTGGCGCTGCGCCTGCGCGATCACGCGCTCGCACTCGGCGAGATCGAGCGACAACGGCTTCTCGCAGAACACATGCTTGCCCGCGCGCAGCGCATCGATGATCTGCTGCGCGTGCAGCGCGGACGGCGTGACGAGCCACACTGCATCGACCTCGCGATCTTCGAGCAGCGCGTGATAGTCGTCGTAGATGCGCGGCGCGGGCAGCGCGTCGCGCGCCCATGCCCGCTCCTCTTGCACGGGACTGCACGCGGCAACCAGCGCCGCGCCTGACACGCGATACGCGAGATTCTCAGCATGCCGCTTGCCGAGCCGGCCCAGCCCCACTATGCCGATACGCAGCGGCCCGCTCATCACAGCGCCTCGTTCAGCCTGACGGCGCGTCCTTCGCGCCACGAACGCGTCGCGGCTTCCGCCAGTTCGAGCGCCTTCATGCCGTCGGCGACCGTCGTGCGCACCGGCTTGCCTTGCGTGACGGCTTCGAAGAAATGCGCGATCTCCAGTGCATACGCCTCGCGATAGCGCTCAAGGAAGAAGTGCTCGGGCACGTCGCTGGAAACGGCCGTCTTCGAGTACGCGGTCACTTTCGTCGGACGCACATTGCCCGCCTGCAACATGCCGTCGCTGCCGAGCACTTCGAAGCGCTGGTCATAGCCATACGCGGCGCGGCGCGCGGTGTTGATCTGGCACAGCCGGCCGCGCTTCGTGCGGATCGTCACCGCCGTCGAATCGATATCGCCCGCGTCAGCGATGGCCGGGTCGGACAGGCAACTGCCCGTCGCGTGCAGCGTGTCCGCTTCGTCGTCGAGAATCCAGCGGAAGATGTCGAAATCGTGAATCAGCATGTCCTTGAAGATGCCGCCCGAGTGCTTGATGTACTCGACAGGCGGCGCACCCGGATCGCGGCTCGTCACGACGAGCATTTCCGGCGTGCCGATCTCGCCCGCGTCGATGCGCGCCTTCAGCGCGGCAAAGGTCGGATCGAAACGGCGCTGGAAACCGATCATGCACACGACGCCCGCTTTCGCGACGGCATCCGCGCAGGCGCGCGCGCGTTCCAGCGTCAGATCGACGGGCTTTTCGCAGAACACGTGCTTCTTCTGCGCCGCCGATTGCAGGATCAGATCGGCGTGCGTGTCGGTGCTCGAACAGATGACGGTGGCGCCCACCGACGCATCGCCCATCGCGCCCTCGACATCGGCAACCTGCGCGCCGTGCTGCGCCGCAAGCGCGGCGGCCGCGTCGCGGTTCACATCGACCACGTATTTGAGCCGCACGCCCGGCTGCCGCGCAAGGTTGGACGCGTGAATCTTGCCGATGCGCCCTGCGCCGAACACGGCTACGTCGATCGTCTTGCCTGCTACATCAGTCATCGTATCCTCCAGTGTCTGTGGACTCTTCTACGTTCAGTTCCAGCTTGTACGCGAGCGCAATGAACAGCGCCTGGCACAGGCAGATCGTGCTGGTCAGCGAGCGGAACGCAAACGCGCTGCCCTCTTTCACATAAAGCTGCGTGCTCGCATAGCGAGCAAGCGGCGACAGCTGGCTATCCGTAATGACGAGCGTCTTCGCCTGATGGTGATGCGCGACGCGCAGGCAGTACTGCGTCTCCTTGCCGTACGGCGCGAAGCTGATCGCGATCACGACGTCGCCCTTCTTCACGCTGCGAATCTGCTCGCGATACATCCCGCCGAAACCCGACACGAGATGCACGCGCTTGGGCGTGTGCTGCAATGCGTAGACGATGTAGCTCGCAACGGGGAACGAACGCCGCACGCCGATCACATAGATGTTGTCGGCCTGCTGCAGCATCTTCACGGCGGCGTCGAACTGCGCGTCGTCGAGCGAGCCTTCCAGCTCGTCGAGGCCGTCGCGGCACGCGGCGACGAACTCGCGCGCGACCGTGCCGCCCGACAGCCGCCCCGGCTTCTCGTCGATCAGCTTGCGAATGCGCTGCTGATAGCTCTGCGACGACCCGCCCTGCGTGGTGTACGCCTGGCGGAACACCGCCTGCAGATCGGAGAAACCCGAAAAACCGAAACGCTGCGCAAAACGCACCACGGCCGACGGATGCACGCCGCAACTCAGCGCGATGTCGCTGGTGCGATCCACCATCACGCTCGAACGGTGCTGCTCGATATACGTCGCCACGCTCTTCAACTGTCGCGGCAGCGATTCGTAGTTTTCGGCGATGCGTTGCATCAATTCTTCGACGCTCGGCAACTCTTCTGTGCTGTCTTCCGCCATGGTCCTGACCTCTATGCTTTTTTGCAGCGCAAAACCCCGTCCTGCAAGGGCTTCGTGAGACGCGCGATGACGTGCAAGCGCGCTGTCCCGACGATGCGGAGTATAGGCACAACCGAAAGCAAATGGAATGGATTTTCCATTTTTCTTTGACATGAAATTTTCATTGCAAGTCTGAGAAAGTTGGCCTACTCTTGGTCCTGAGCGATGACGCAACGGCAACCGGCATCACCTCGCTACGCGTCATACGTTCACCTCAAAAACGAACAGACCGAGAAAGGTGGAGACAATGAGACTTTGCAAAGGCAAGGCTTCGTTCAAAGTTCTGGCAGCGGCACTGACACTGGCGGCGGGCATCGGCGCGATGACGGCGGCGTCGACGGCACAGGCGGCGGACGCGAAGTTCGTGCTGATCAGCCACGCGCCGGATTCCGATTCGTGGTGGAACACGATCAAGAATGCGATCAAGCAGGCCGACGAGGATTTCAACGTCGAAACCGACTACCGCAACCCGCCGAACGGCGACCTCGCCGACATGTCCCGCCTCATCGAACAGTCCGCCGCGCGCAACTATGACGGCGTGATCGTGACCATCGCCGACTTCGACGTGCTGAAGAGCTCGATCGGCAAGGTCACATCGAAGAAGATCCCCCTCGTCACGATCAACTCCGGCACGGAAGAGCAAAGCGCGCAGCTGGGCGCGATCATGCACATCGGCCAGCCCGAATATGTCGCGGGCAAGGCGGCGGGTGAAAAGGCCAAGGCGGCGGGCGTGAAGTCGTTCCTGTGCGTCAACCACTTCGCAACCAACGCGGTGTCGTTCGAACGCTGCCGCGGCTTTGCCGATGCGCTCGGCGTGAACTACAAGACGTCGACGATCGATTCGGGCCAGGACCCGACGGAAATCCAGTCGAAGGTGAGCGCCTATCTGCGCAACCACCCGAATACGGGCGCGATCCTGACGCTCGGACCGACGCCCGCGTCGGCTACGGTCAAGGCCGTGCAGCAGATGGGCCTCGCGGGCAAGATTTACTTCTGCACGTTCGACTTCTCGGACGACATCGCGAAAGGCATTCAGGATGGCACGATCGCCTTCGCGATCGACCAGCAGCCGTATCTGCAGGGCTATATCGCCGTCGCGGTTCTCGCGATCGTGAAGAAGGAGCACACGACCGACCCGACGAAGATCCGGCAGATCCTGCAGGCGAATCCGAAGTTCAAGGAACGTCTGCAAACGTACGGCCTCGAACCGTCGTATGGGCCGAAGAACATCCGTTCCGGTCCGGGCTTCATCACGAAGGCGAATATCGACAAGGTCATCAAGTACGCGGGCCAGTACCGCTAACGGACTTCCTTTTAGCCAGTCATACGCGGTACCGGGCGCGCCAGCGAGTGCGCGACCCCGGCGGCCCTTTGCACGCAAAAACGCGCAAGGACAGCCGCCATCGTCGGGCGTCCCGACCGCGTTATTTACCGGCTTTGCGCGCGACTCTCGCCATTGTGCGGAGGGAACCGCGCAGACAAGCCGGGCATTCAGGAGACATCATGGGCGTAGCCGGCAAACACTTTCCATCGCATGGTCACGACGCGACGGGCAACGATGCGCAATCCTCCCAGCCGGCAACGGCAACGGCAACGGCGACGGACGAGCGCATCAGAAAGGAATCGTTTTTCGGGCATCTGTTGAACCGGCCCGAATTCGCCGCGATTTCCGGCACCGTCCTCGTGTTCCTCGTGTTCGCGATCGGCGCGGGCGGCTCGGGCATGTTCAACCTCGATGGGGTGATGAACTGGTCGCAGGTCTCCGCCTATCTGGGCATTCTCGCCGTCGGCGCATGCCTGTTGATGATCGCGGGCGAGTTCGACCTCTCCATCGGTTCGATGATCGGCTTCGCCGGCATGATGGTGGCGATTCCCGCCGTCTATTTTCACTGGCCGATCTGGGCGTCCATCATCTTCGCGTTCTGCGGGTCGATGGCGCTCGGCGCGCTGAACGGCTACCTCGTGATGCGCACGCGCCTGCCGTCGTTCATCGTGACGCTCGCGTTCCTGTTCATCCTGCGCGGCCTCACGCTCGCACTGTCGATCATGGTCGCGGACCGCACGATCATCTCCGGTGTCGGCGATCTCGCGCAGGCCGACCCCGTTACCAACTTCCTGTTCCATGGCGTCGCGTTGCACGGCCTGTTCACGAGCCTTGCGCACATGGGCATCGGCTCGATGCTCGACAACGGCCAGCCGCTCGTCCCCGGCATTCCGAAAGTGCTGCTGTGGTGGTTCGCGCTCGCCGCGGTCTGCGCGTTCGTCCTCGCGAAGACGCGTTACGGCAACTGGATGCTGGCTGTCGGCGGCGATGCGAATGCCGCGAAGAACGTCGGCGTGCCCGTGCGCCGCGTGAAGATTTCCCTGTTCGTGCTGACGGCCTTCTGCTCGTGCCTGTTCGCCGTGCTGCAGGTCAGCGACATCGGCTCGGCCGCCGCCGACCGCGGTCTGCAAAAGGAATTCGAAGCGATCATCGCCGCGGTGATCGGCGGCACGCTGCTGACGGGCGGTTATGGATCGGTGGTGGGTGCCTGCTTCGGCGCGCTGATCTTCGGCGTCGTGCAGATCGGCATTACCTATACGAATGTCAGTTCCGACTGGTTCCGCGTGTTCCTCGGCGTGATGCTGCTGATCGCGGTGCTGTTCAACCATTACGTGCGCCGCCGCGTGGCTCAATCGTAATCCGGCAACCGTAATCGACACGAGGCAACGACCATGTCCGACACTCTCAAGCAAGACGACTTCATCCTCTCGCTCGAAAACGTCAGCAAGTACTTCGGCAAGGTGATCGCGCTTTCGGGCGTCACGCTGCGCTTAAAGCGCGGTGAAGTGCACTGCCTGCTGGGCGATAACGGCGCGGGTAAATCGACGCTCATCAAAACGCTCGCGGGCGTGCACCAGCCCTCTTCCGGCGATTACCTGGTGGATGGCAACAAGGTGACGTTCGAATCGCCGAGCGACGCGCTCGACCTCGGCATCGCGACCGTGTATCAGGATCTCGCGCTGGTGCCGCTGCTCTCCGTGGCGCGCAACTTCTTCATGGGACGCGAGCCGCAGAAGAAGCTGTTCGGCCTCGTCAACGTGATGGATCTCGACACCAGCGCGCGGATCGCACGCGACAAGCTCGCCGAAATGGGCATCATGGTGCGCGACCCGCATCAGCCGATCGGCACGATGTCGGGTGGCGAGCGGCAATGTCTGGCGATTGCGCGCGCAATCCACTTCGGCGCGCGCGTGCTGATTCTCGACGAGCCGACCGCCGCGCTCGGCGTGAAGCAGAGCTTCAACGTGCTGAAGCTGATTCACAAGGCGCGCGCGAAAGGCATCTCGGTGATCTTCATCACGCACAACGTCCACCACGCGTATCCGATCGGCGATTCGTTCACGCTGCTCAATCGCGGCAAGTCGATGGGCACCTATACGAAGGAAACCATCAGCAAGGAGCAGGTGCTCGACATGATGGCAGGCGGCGCCGAAATGCAGAAAATGATCAGCGAACTGGAAGGCGCGACGATCTGATCCACGCAGCGCGCCGCCCGATCGCGCATCGACGGAACGAGCGGCGCGCCCTTTCGCTGCAGCGAACATTCAGGACACTTTCATGGCTCTTTCCAGCACAACCACGGCTAATGGCGCGAGCCGCTTCGCGGCGGGCCGCAGCCGCGACATCGTCTGCCTCGGCCGGCTCGCCGTCGATCTTTACGCGCAGCAGGTCGGCGCGCGGCTCGAAGATGTCGCGAGCTTCGCGAAATATCTGGGCGGCTCGTCGGCGAACATCGCGTTCGGCTGCGCGCGGCTCGGCCTCGATTCGTCGATGCTCGCGCGCGTCGGCAACGATCACATGGGCCGCTTTCTCACCGAGACGCTGACGAAGGAAGGCTGCGACGTCAGCCATGTGCGCGTCGATCACGAGCGCCTCACCGCCCTCGTGCTGCTCGGCCTGAAGGACCGCGACACGTTCCCGCTGATTTTCTATCGCGAGAACTGCGCGGACATGGCCGTCGACGAAGCGGATTTCGACGAAGCGTATATCGCGTCGTCCAAAGCGCTGCTGATTACGGGCACGCACTTCTCGACCGTGCAGGTGAACCGCGCAAGCCGCCGCGCGCTCGAATACGCACGGCGCAACGACGTGCGCACCGTGCTCGACATCGACTATCGCCCGGTGCTGTGGGGACTGACGGGCAAGGCCGACGGCGAGACGCGCTTCATCGCAAACGAAAGCGTGAGCGCGCATATCCAGGGCATCCTGCCCCTCTTCGATCTCGTGATCGGCACGGAAGAAGAGTTTCGCATCGCAGGCGGCAAGGACTCGCTGATCGAGTCGCTCGCCCAGGTGCGCACGGTGACGCCCGCGACGCTGGTCGTGAAGCGTGGTCCCCTCGGCTGCCAGATCATCGAAGGCGACGTGCCCGCTTCGATCGACGACGCGCCGATCCACGGCGGCGTCGAAGTCGACGTGCTGAACGTGCTCGGCGCGGGCGACGCATTCGCGTCCGGTTTCCTGTCGGGCTGGCTGCGCGATGAACCGCTCGAAGCGTGCGCACGCGCCGCGAACGCGAGCGGCGCGCTCGTCGTGTCGCGCCACGGCTGCGCGCCCGCGATGCCGACACCCGCCGAACTTGATTACTTCCTGCGCGAAGCGAAAGCGGACCCGGCGCGCATGCGCCGCCCCGATCGCGACGCGACGCTCGCGCGGCTGCATCGCGTGACGCCTGCGCGCCTGGCGCGCAACGAAGTGCTCGGCTTTGCGTTCGATCACCGCAACCAGTTCTTCGAGCTCGCGCAGCAGACGGGTGCGGAGCCGGCGCGCATTTCGAAGCTGAAGAGCCTGTTCGTCGAAGCCGTCAAGCAGACGGAAGAAGCGCTCGGCCTGCAAGGCAAGATCGCCGTGCTGATCGACGACCGCTACGGCCAGGATGCGCTGAACGAAGCGACGGGCCGTGGCTGGTGGATCGGCCGGCCCGTCGAGTTGCCGGGCTCGGTGCCGCTCGTGTTCGACCATGGGCGCTCCGTTGGCACGACGCTCACCAGCTGGCCGCGCGAGCATGTGGTGAAGTGCCTCGTGCAATACCATCCCGACGAGCCCATCGAGCAGCGTCTCGAACAGGAAGCACAGTTGCGCTCGCTCTATGACGCCGTGCAGGAAAGCGGCCACGAACTGCTGCTCGAAGTGATTCCGCCGAAGCACTTGCCCGCTGGCCCGGACATCGTGTTCCGCGCATTGAAGCGCCTCTACAACATCGGCATCTATCCGGAGTGGTGGAAGCTCGAACCGATGGATGCATCGCAATGGCAGGCCGTCGATGCGCTGATTCACGAACGTGATCCGTACTGCCGGGGCGTCGTGCTGCTCGGCCTGTCGGCCCCCGTCGACCAGATGATCGAAGGCTTCCGTTCGGCCGCGCAATCGACGACATGCAAGGGCTTCACGGTCGGCCGCACGATCTTCCATGAACCGAGCCACGCGTGGCTCGCGGGCCAGATCGATGACGACGAAGTGATCGCGCGCGTGCGCCGCACGTTCGAAACGCTGATCCAGTCGTGGCGCGAAAGCCGTGCCACGGGCGGATCGGGTGGCACAGCGAATGCGGCATCGTCGCGCCAAGTTCATCAGGAGCAAGCGGCATGAATCAGCGCGTATTGCATCATGACGTGGCGGCCGCCCCCGACGCCGCCGCGCAGGTCTCGACCGACGGCACCATCCGTTTGACGGCGGCTCAAGCTGTCGTCCGCTATCTCGCCGCGCAACGGGTGGAGACGGAAGACGGCCAGGGCAGCGAGCCGCTTTTCGGCGGCGTGTTCGCCATCTTCGGGCACGGCAACGTCGCGGGCCTCGGCGAAGCGCTCTATCAGCATCGGCACGAGCTGCCGACCTACCGCGCGCACAACGAGCAGGCGATGGCGCACAGCGCGATCGCGTTCGCGAAGGCGCACTTCCGCCGACGGATGATGGCCGTCACGACGTCGATCGGTCCGGGCGCGACGAACCTGGTCACGGCGGCGGCGCTCGCGCATGTGAACCGCTTGCCCGTACTGCTGCTGCCCGGCGACATCTTCGTGTCGCGCGCGCCCGATCCTGTGTTGCAGCAGGTCGAGGACTTCCATGACGGCGGCGTTTCGGCCAACGATGCGCTCAAGCCGGTATCGCGCTACTTCGATCGCATCGTGCATCCGGCGCAACTGCTGAACGCATTGCCGCGCGCCATTCGTGTGCTGACGGATGCTGCATTGTGCGGCCCCGTCACGCTCGCGTTGCCACAGGACGTGCAAGCGACAGCCTATGACTACCCCGCCGACTTCTTCGCGCCGCGGATCGTGAAGGCGCATGCGCCTGCGCCGGTTGCAAGCGAAATCGACGATGCGCTGCTCGTGCTGCGCAATGCGCAGCGTCCGATGATCGTCGCGGGCGGCGGTGTGCTCTATGGTCGCGCAACGAATGCATTGCAGACGTTCGCGAAAAAGCACGGCATTCCCGTCGCCGAGACGCAGGCCGGCAAGAGCGCGCTCGCGTGGGACGATCCGCTGAATCTCGGCTCGCTCGGCGTCACGGGTTCGCCGGGTGCGAACGAAATCGCGCACGACGCCGATTGCGTGCTCGCCGTCGGCACCCGTTTGCAGGACTTCACGACGGGCTCGAATACGCTCTTCACGCACGCGCAGGTGATCGGCATCAACGCGAATGCGTTTGATGGCCTCAAGCATCGCGGCTGCATCGTGCAAGCCGATGCGCGCCTCGCGCTCGAAGTCTTGTCGTCGCAACTCGAAGGCTGGAAAGCCGACACTCGTTGGACCGCTCGCGCGCAACAGCGCGCAGGCGAATGGCGAGACGCCGTGCACACGCTCACGCACGCGCCGCAACGCGTGGAAGGCAAAAGCGTGCTGCCCTACGACGCCGACGTGATCGGCGCAGTGCAGCGTTCGAGCGCGCGCTCGCCGACGGACGACATCGTCGTCTGCGCAGCGGGCACGCTGCCCGCCGAGCTGCACAAGCTGTGGCGCGCGGCCAGGCCGGGCGCGTATCACGTCGAGTACGGCTATTCGTGCATGGGCTACGAGATCGCGGGTGGTCTTGGCGCGAAGCTCGCGCGGCCCGAGCGCGAAGTGATCGTGATGGTCGGCGACGGCAGCTATCTGATGATGAACAGCGAGATCGCGACGTCGGTGATGCTCGGCGCGAAGCTGATCGTCGTCGTGCTCGACAATCGCGGGTATGGCTGCATCAACCGACTGCAACAGGCATGTGGCGGCGCGCCCTTCAACAACATGTTCGACGACTGCGTGCAAGGCGCGCCCGGTGCGCCGGTCGTCGATTTTGCCGCGCACGCGCGCGCGATGGGCGCACAGGCCGAGCATGTCGCCGACGTGCAGGAACTCGAAGCCGCGCTGCAGCGTGCGCGGGCGGCCGACCGCACGTACCTGATCTGTATCGACACCGACGCCGCGCGCACCACTGACGAAGGCGGCTGGTGGTGGGAAGTCGCCGTGCCCGAAGTGTCGCCGCGCGAAGGCGTGCGCAACGCGCGCGCCGACTATGAAGCGCACATGCGGGCGCGCGGCAAGGACAACCAGTGAGGAAGCGCACATGAGTCAGTTCGAAGTACGCATCGGCATCAATCCGCTGTCGTGGATGAACGACGATCTGCCGTCGCTCGGCGGCGAGACGCCGCTCGAGCTCGCGCTCATCGAAGGGCGCGAAATCGGCTATCAGGGATTCGAGCTAGGCAACAAGTTTCCGCGCGAACCCGAGGCGTTGAAGGCGTTGTTCAGGCAGTACGATCTGTCGCTCGTCTCCGGCTGGTATTCGGGACGGCTCGCGGATTTCAGCCGCAGCATCGAAGACGAATGCAAGGCCGTCGATTCGCATCTGGAATTGCTGGCGAAAAACGGCGCGACGGTGATGGTCTACGGCGAGGTGCACGACACGATTCAGGGTTCGCCGTTTCCGCTGTATCAGCGGCCGCGCTTCTTCGCGGACGAGCAATGGGCCACGTACGCGAAGCGCCTGAACGAGTTCGCGCGTTATACGTTGAGCAAGGGTGTGCGCGTCGCGTATCACCATCACATGGGCGCATATGTCGAAACGCCCGCGGATGTCGATCGCCTGATGGCGCTGACGAGCGACGACGTCGGCCTGCTGTTCGACGCGGGCCACATCACGTTCGCGGGGGGCGACGCGTTGACGGTGTTGAACAGGCACATTGGCCGCGTCTGTCACGTGCATTGCAAGGACGTGCGCCCCGCCGTGATGAAGCTCGCGCGCAATCGCAACTGGAGCTTTCTCGATGCGGTGATTGCCGGCGCATTCACGGTGCCGGGCGACGGCGCCGTCGATTTCCCCGCGATCATCGATACGCTCAAGCGTCATGGTTATCGCGGCTGGCTCGTCGTCGAGGCCGAGCAGGACCCGGCCGTCGCGCCGTCGTATGCTTATGCGCAGAAGGGGTATCGGACGCTGCGCACGCTCGTCGATGCGCCCCTCGATGTCGCACAGGAGGCAGCATGAGTTTGCTCGTGAAGGCACAGCGCGAAGGCCAGACTATCGCGCGCGTCACGCCAGAATCGGCGGACTGGAAATACGTCGGCTTTGCCGCGTACCGGATGGAAACACATGAAGTCGTGCACGTGCTCGAAGCGTCGCGCGAAGTATGCATCGTCGTGATGGCTGGGGCCGTCGATATCGAAACGGATGCGCAGACGTGGAAGGGCCTCGGCTCGCGCGACAGCGTGTTCGAGGACAGCGCGCCCGTCGCCGTCTATCTGCCGCCGAACACGCGCGCGACCGTGCGCGCGAACCGGTATGCGGAAGTGGGTGTCGCGAGCGCGCCCGCGAAGGGGGAGTATCCTGCCCGGCTGATCGAGCCATCGCAGATGAAGCGTTCGGTGCGCGGCAAGGGCGCGAATACGCGGTATGTTTGCGACATTCTTCCGCAGACGGAGCCCGCCGAATCTTTGCTCGTGGTGGAAGTGCGCACGCCTGGCGGGCATTCGTCGAGCTATCCGCCGCATAAGCACGATACCGACAATATTCCTGCGGAAAGCTCGCTTGAAGAGACGTATTATCATCGGCTCAATCCGCCGCAGGGGTTTGCGTTTCAGCGTGTTTATACGGATGAGCGCGATATCGACGAGTCGCTGGCTGTTGAGGATAACGATGTCGTGATGGTGCCGCGTGGGTATCATCCTGTTGTCGTGCCATATGGCTATGACTCGTATTACCTCAATGTGATGGCTGGGCCGACGCGGACGTGGCATTTCAAGAACGATCCCAGGCATGAGTGGATCGTTGAGAGGGATTCTAAGGGGTGAAGGTTATTGTCTGCGACGCGGACGGTTTTGCCGCTGTCACTGGCATCCGGTGTTCTGCCGCTATCGCTGGCATCCGCGTTAGCGCCTCGCGGCGCGGGCGTTGCCCCTGTGCGGGGCGGCACTTACTTTCTTTGCCGCGGCAAAGAAAGTAAGCAAAGAAAGCCGCTTACACCGCCAATGCTTGACGTTGATCCACGGGCCCTCAACGTCCCCGCGCTTCGCACGGCAGCATGCCGGCTCAGGGCCGTTGCCAATATCTTCGGTCATTGCCTCACCCGGCTCATGCGCTCGTACAGCGGCAACCCGTCTCTGATGTTTCAGTGCCCTGTGTGGCAAACCGATGTAGGGTTTCGCACATCACAGGGAAGCGCGCAGCGAGGGGGTTCTGATGGCGCGAAGGCCTACATAGGTTTGCCGCACGGGGCAGTGGACGATCGAGATCGCGGCCTGCAACGCAGGCGCATGAAGCAGGTGATGAGTTCAACCAGCGTGCGGGCAACGGGCATGGGAAGCACGCTGCCGGAAGAAGAATGGGCCCATTGAGAGCCCGTGGGTAACAGTCAAGGTTTGGCGGTGTGAGCGGCTTTCTTAGGTGCCGCCCCGCACAGGGGCAACACCCGCGCCGCGAGGCGCATCGCGGATGCCTGCGACAGCGGCAGAACAAACAGCGATAGCGCCAAAAAAGTCCTCTACCCCGGCCGCTGCGAAGACCTCGCCGGATTCCCCATGCCACGCGCCACGCGATACGCCCAGAACACATACCCCGACAGCCCATACAGCACGAACAACCCAAACAACATCAACGGCGGATCCGACGAAACCAGCACAAACGCCACCACCACCAGCAAAATCGCCGCAAACGGCACGCGATGCCGCACATCCAGCGCCTTGCCGCTGTAAAACGGCGCGTTCGACACCATCGTCACACCCGCATAGACGGTCAGAGCAAACGCGACCCACGGCAGCCAAACAAGCTTGAGCGGCACGCGATTATCAGTAGCAAGCCACACAAAACCCGCAATCAGCGCCGCCGCAGCCGGGCTCGGCATGCCCTGGAAAAAACGCTTGTCCACGACGCCGATGTTCGTATTGAAGCGCGCCAGACGCAGCGCCGCGCCCGAGCAATAAACGAACGCCGCAAGCCAGCCCCAACGGCCCAGATCCTTCAGAATCCACTCGTACATCACGAGCGCCGGCGCAACGCCGAACGACACCATGTCCGACAGGCTGTCGAACTGTTCGCCAAATGCGCTCTGGGTATGCGTCATGCGCGCGACGCGGCCATCCATGCCGTCGAGCACCATCGCGACGAAGATCGCGATGGCGGCCACTTCGAAGCGCACGTTCATCGCCTGCACGACGGCAAAGAACCCGCAAAAGAGTGCTGCCGTCGTGAATGCGTTCGGCAGCAGGTAAATGCCGCGCTTGCGCAGAAACTGCTGGCGCGCGGCGCGCCGGCTGTCGATCACGGCGGATTCCGCGACCACAGGCGGCTTGTTGCGCCGGAACGGACGCAGCTGCGGCGTGCCGCTGCTGCGAGGACGACGCGGTTTGAATGCGGCCATCGATCCCTCCCCTGTGCCGCTTTATAGTTCAGCCAGAATCGTGGACGAGGCCGACACCTTCTCGCCAATCGACACACGCGGACGGCTGCCCACAGGCAGATACACGTCGACGCGCGAACCAAAACGGATGAAGCCATAGCGCTGGCCGCGCGTGAGCGGCTCACCGGCCCGCACATAGCAGAGAATCCGCCGCGCGATCAGGCCCGCGATCTGCACCGACGTCACCGTCGCGCCGCTGCCCGTCTGGATGACGATCGCGTTGCGCTCGTTTTCCGTCGACGCCTTGTCCACGGCGGCATTCAGATAGGCGCCCGGAAAGTACTCGACCTTCGAGATCGCGCCGTCCACAGGCGAGCGTTGCGAGTGCACGTTGAATACGTTCATGAACACGCTGATCTTCAGCGCCTCACGGTTGGCGTAGGGATCGTGCGCGGTTTCGACGGCGACGATGCGGCCATCGGCCGGACACAGCACCGCGTTGGCCTGGGTCGGAATGGGACGGGCGGGGTCGCGGAAGAACTGCACGACGAAAATGAGCAATAGCCAGAAAATCCAGGCAATGCCGAACCCGCCGACGAACTGGATCAACAACGCAACGACGGCCGCGATGGCGATGAACGGCCAGCCTTCGCGCGCGATGATCGGATGGGGGTAATTCATAAATTGGGTTCAATCTTTTGAAAACCGTAGGATAGCAAAAGCCGTCCAGGGTTCAGCACACCTGGACGGCTTTTTGATGCTTCCGGCGCATTTCGTGCGCCGGAGGGCGAAAAACAGGCAGATTAGTTCTTCGACTGATCGACCAGCTTGTTCTTCGCGATCCACGGCATCATCGCGCGCAGCTTGCCGCCAACCTGCTCGATCTGGTGCTCGGCCGTGATGCGGCGGCGCGATTGCAGCGTCGGCGCGCCAGCGCGGTTCTCAATAATGAAGCTCTTCGCGTACTCGCCCGTCTGGATGTCCTTCAGGACTTCCTTCATCACCTTCTTCGTTTCGTCGGTAATGACGCGCGGGCCCGTCACGTACTCGCCGTACTCGGCGTTGTTCGAGATCGAGTAGTTCATGTTCGCGATGCCGCCTTCGTAGATCAGGTCGACGATCAGCTTCAGTTCGTGCAGGCACTCGAAGTAAGCCATTTCCGGCGCATAGCCCGCTTCGACCAGCGTTTCGAAGCCCGCCTTGATCAGCTCGACGGTGCCGCCGCACAGCACGGCCTGCTCGCCGAACAGGTCGGTTTCCGTTTCTTCACGGAAGTTCGTTTCGATGATGCCGGCACGGCCGCCGCCGTTCGCCGCCGCGTACGACAGCGCGATGTCGCGCGCCGCGCCCGACTTGTCCTGCGCGACTGCGATCAGATGCGGCACGCCGCCGCCGTTCTGGTACGTGTTGCGCACCGTATGGCCCGGAGCCTTCGGCGCGATCATGATGACGTCCAGATCCGCGCGCGGGATCACCTGGCCGTAGTGCACATTGAAGCCGTGCGCGAACGCGAGCGCCGCATTCTGCTTGATATTCGCCGCGACTTCCTTCGCGTAGACCTCGGCGATCTGCTCGTCGGGCAGCAGCATCATCACGACGTCCGCGCCCTTCACGGCTTCCGCCACTTCCTTCACCTGAAGACCGGCGTTCTCGGCCTTGCTCCACGATGCGCCGCCCTTGCGCAGACCCACCGTGACGTTCACGCCGCTTTCCTTCAGGTTCAGCGCGTGAGCATGGCCTTGCGAGCCATAGCCGATGATGGTGACCTGCTTGCCTTTGATGAGGGAGAGGTCGGCGTCCTTGTCGTAGAAAACTTTCATGTCTGTTCCTTGGCGAAATTCAGAAAAATGCTGCGTGTGTTGTTGCTAGCAGCCGGGGCGCTTGACGCAACACCCGGCCTGGATCGAACCGGTGTTGTCAAACCTTCAGGATACGCTCACCGCGGCCGATGCCCGAACCGCCCGTGCGGACCGTTTCGAGAATCGCGGTGGCGTCGAGTCCTTCGATGAACGCGTCGAGCTTCTCGCTCGCGCCCGTCAGTTCGATCGTGTAGGTTTTTTCGGTGACGTCGATGATGCGGCCGCGGAAGATATCCGACATCCGCTTCATCTCCTCACGCTCCTTGCCGACCGCCCTTACCTTGATCAGCATCAGCTCGCGCTCGATGTGGGCGCCCTCGGTCAGGTCGACCACTTTCACCACCTCGATCAGGCGGTTCAGATGCTTCGTGATCTGTTCGATCACGTCGTCCGAGCCAATGGAAACGATGGTCATGCGCGACAGCGAACGGTCTTCCGTCGGTGCCACCGTCAAGGTTTCGATGTTGTAGCCGCGTGCGGAGAACAGGCCGACCACGCGCGACAGCGCACCCGGTTCGTTTTCCAGCAAAACGGAAATGATGTGTCTCATGTTCGCTTCTTCCAGATTTCGATGTATGCGACGCGTGCGATCCGCGCCGCCATGTCCGCCCTCGCCTTTTGTGGAGACGCGCATGACAGAGCCGGCGCAAGAACGCGCTCGTTATAGATCTTCCGATCCGAGGAGCATCTCCGTGATGCCCTTGCCGGCCTGGACCATCGGCCAGACGTTTTCGGTCGGATCGGTCTGGAAGTCGAGAAATACCGTGCGATCTTTCAGGCGCAGCGCTTCCTTGAGCGCCGGCTCGACATCCGCGGTCTTTTCAATGCGCATGCCGATATGCCCGTACGCTTCGGCGAGCTTCACGAAATCGGGCAGCGCATCCATGTACGAATGCGAATAGCGCTTGCTGTATTCGATCTGCTGCCACTGGCGCACCATGCCCAGATAGCGGTTGTTGAGCGAAATGATCTTGACGGGCGTGTCGTACTGCTTGCAGGTCGACAGCTCCTGGATGCACATCTGGATCGAACCTTCGCCCGTGATACAGACGACTTCGTCATCCGGATGCGCCATCTTGACGCCCATCGCCGCCGGCAGGCCGAAGCCCATCGTGCCGAGGCCGCCCGAGTTGATCCAGCGGCGCGGCTTGTTGAAGCGGTAGAACTGCGCGGCCCACATCTGGTGCTGACCGACGTCCGAGCACACGAACGCATTGCCGTCCGTCAGCTCCCACAGCTTTTCGACCACGTATTGCGGCTTGATGATCTCGCTCGCGCGGTCGTACTTCAGACAGTCTTTCGAGCGCCAGCCTTCGATGTCCTTCCACCACTGCGCAAGCGCCTCGGTGTCGGGGCCATGCTCGGCCGTCTGCAACTGCTCGATCAGCTCCTTCAGCACTTCCTTCACGTCGCCGACGATCGGGATATCGACCTTCACGCGCTTCGAGATCGACGACGGGTCGATGTCGATGTGAATGATCTTGCGCGGACGCGACGCGAAGTGAGTCGGATCGCCGATCACGCGGTCGTCGAAGCGCGCGCCGATCGCGATCAGCACGTCGCAGTGCTGCATCGCCATGTTGGCTTCGTACGTGCCGTGCATGCCGAGCATGCCGAGGAATTTCTTGTCCGCCGCGCGGTAGCCGCCAAGGCCCATCAGCGTATTCGTGACGGGATAGCCAAGCAGATCGGCGAACTGGTTCAGTTCGCGCGACGCATCCGCGAGGATGATGCCGCCGCCCGTGTAGATATACGGGCGCTTCGCTGACAGCAGCAGCGCGACGGCCTTGCGGATCTGGCCCGAGTGGCCCTTCGTGACCGGGTTGTACGAGCGCAGCGAAACGGTCTTGAGCGGTTCGTACTGGCACGGCGCCTTCGACACATCCTTCGGAATGTCGATCAGCACGGGGCCAGGCCGGCCCGTACGGGCGATATAGAAAGCTTTCTTGACGGTGGCGGCGAGGTCGCGCACGTCCTTCACGAGGAAGTTGTGCTTCACGCAAGGACGCGTGATGCCGACGGTATCGCACTCCTGGAACGCATCCTGGCCGATCGCGGCAGTCGGCACCTGGCCGCTGAGGATCACCATCGGGATCGAGTCCATATAGGCCGTCGCGATGCCCGTCACTGCGTTGGTGACGCCGGGACCGGAGGTCACGAGGCACACGCCGACCTTGCCGGTCGAACGCGCGTAGGCGTCGGCGGCGTGAACCGCGGCCTGCTCGTGACGCACGAGGATGTGCTGGAATTTGTCCTGCTTGTAAAGCTCGTCGTAGATGTAGAGTACCGAGCCGCCGGGATAGCCCCAGACGAACTCGACGTCTTCGTCGGCCAGTGCCTTCATGAGCACGGTGGCGCCGATAGAGTCAGCTGCGTGTTGGGGTGTGGTATCCGACGTGGAGAATTCCGCGCTGGGCATATTCATCGTTCACCTTTCGAATTTTCGGCAAAAAATTGATCGGGTGCTCTCTGCCGGGCTTGTGGCTCGGGTTCAAGCGGCGCGTCCAGTTTGACAGGAAGGCTTCTTGGGCCAACCTCAAATGAGACAAGTCACTTATGTTGCGAACCGTAGACGATATCGACGATGCGTCCGACGGTCAAGCAAATATTTCCATGATGGGCCTGGGGCGCCCCTGCCGGCGTCCACTTCTGACCGTTCGACGCGCACTGCATAAATGCCGCTGAAGGCCAATCGCAAGCTACAGTGAGCCGGCTTTCTTCCCGGCCCGAGCAAAAATTTGTTAGCATCCGCGAGTTTTACGACATTTTTCGACCTATTCCGCGCACACTCGCTGCGCCGACCCCCAACGGATGGCATCAGACAAGGAACTCGCCGATTTTCTGGCGGGCGTCGAAAGGCGCGCGTTCAAGCAGACGGTCTACGCCGTGCGGGACGACGATGCGTCGCTCGACATCGTGCAGGACGCGATGATCAAGCTCGCCGAAAAATACGGCGACCGTCCTGCTGCCGAGCTGCCGCTTTTGTTTCAGCGTATTCTCCAGAATGCGATGCACGACTATTTCCGTCGGCAAAAAGTGCGCAACACCTGGGTGACCCTGTTTTCGTCGTTGGGCAGCGCCGACGACGAGGATTTCGACCCGCTGGAGACGTTCGAAAGCCAGGGCGGCGCAACGGGCGCGGAAAGCAGCGAACAGCAGCTCGAACGCGAACAGGTCCTGCAACTGATCGACGATGAAATCCAAAAATTACCGGCACGTCAACGGGAGGCGTTTCTGATGCGTTACTGGGAAGATATGGATGTCGCTGAGACTGCCGCCGCGATGGGCTGCTCGGAGGGCAGTGTGAAAACGCACTGCTCGCGAGCCACGCACACGCTGGCGCAAGCGCTCAGGGCCAAAGGAATCACGCTATGAGCTCCGCTCTCGAAACAAAAGAACTCGAGTTTGCGCGGCAGCTTCGCCGTGCGCTCGACGAAAACGCTGCCCGCATTCCGCCTGCTACGACCGACCGGCTCGCCGCCGCGCGCCGCGCCGCGCTCGCCCGCAAGAAGCCCGAAGCCGTGGAGGCGCCTGCTTTTGCGCCCGTCTTCGTCGGTGCCGGTTCGCTTGCCAGCATGCCGCAACCGGAAGCCCCGCGCCGCCTGCCGCGCCTGCGCAAGCTCGCGCTCGCGTGGCCGCTGCTCGCGCTCGTCATCGGCCTCGCCGGCATCGCGTGGTGGGAAGACCATCAGCGCACGGCTGAACTCGCCGATATCGACGCCGCGATGCTGAGCGACGACTTGCCGCTCAATGCCTATCTCGATCACGGGTTCAACGCGTACCTGACGCGCAACCACTGACCGGGGAGAGCTGACGGGTGAGTTACAAGCGCGGCCTTGCCGTTGTGTCCGGATGCGTGATTGCAGCCCTGGTGTCATTCGCCGCCACCTATCCGCGCTTCTACCCGACGCCCGCGCCCGCCGCGGCGCCCGTTGGCAGCGCGCCCGCGAAGGCGGCGGCCGCGCCGGCGCTGACCGTCGATCTGCCGGGCCTGCCCAGTTCGACCAGCCCGCTCGCGTGGGCGAAGCTGACCAACGCCGAGCATGTCGCGCTCGCGCCGTTCGCGTCGCAGTGGGACAGCTTCAGCGACGAGCGCAAACGCAAGTGGCTGAAAATTGCGTCGCGTTATCCGAAGATGACACCTGAAGCGCAAAAAATACTCCACGAACGGATGACGGAGTGGGTCCATATGACGCCCGAGCAGCGGCGCGTCGCGCGCGAGAACTATCAGGTGTCGAAAGAGTTGCCGCGCGAAGCGCGTCAGAACGCGTGGAAGGCTTATCAGCAGTTGCCGGAAGAGCAAAAGCAGAAGCTGGCGCAAAGCGAGCACAAGCGCCGCCCGACCGTGGTCAGCGCGCCGCCGACGGGCAAGACGGAGATCAAGGACATCAACCGGCTCGTCAACGGCAAGGACCGGCTCGCGAGCGTGCCCGTTCCGCCGCCGACAGCGGGCGCATCGGCGGGCGTGTCGGGAGGCACGGCGCCTGCGCCGGGCGCGCCCGGTATTCCTGCCACCGGCAGTTTCGTTCCGGCCACGCCGACGCCCGTGGCGCCCTCCGACGCACCGTCGATCTTCAACGGCTCATAATGTCCCGCGAGCCCGCGCCGCGGGCTCATCAACGGCAACCGAGGCCCCGCCCGTGTCCACTTCCGTCGACTCCGCAGCGCCGCCGCCCAATCCCGAATCCGACGCACCCGCCGCGCCGAGCGTGCGCCGGCGTCTCGCCACGTTGATGTACGAAGGCTTGCTGCTGTTCGGCGTCGTGTTCTTCGCGGGCTATCTGTTCAGCACGCTCACGCAGCAGCGCAACGGCTTCGTTCATCACAACTGGCTCGCCGCGTGGGTCGGCCTCGTGGTCGGTGTCTACTTCGTGTGGTTCTGGACCCACGGCGGCCAGACGCTGCCGATGAAGACGTGGCGGCTGCGCGTCGTCGGCGCGGAGGATGGCAAGCGCGTGTCGGTGCCGCGCGCCGTGCTGCGCTATGTGCTCGCCTGGCTGTGGTTCCTGCCGCCCCTCGCGCTGCATCCCCTCTTCGGGCTGACCGTGCCGCAGACGCTGATCGCCACGGCCGTCTGGTTCGTGCTGTACGCGGCCATCGGACGGACTGGCGCGAGCCGGCAGTTCCTGCACGACCGGCTGGCCGGGACAAGGATCGTTTCGCTGCCGCGCTAAACAGACGGCCGCACCGCTTCACGAACGTGCCCACGCCTGTGCTGACTGCGCAGCCATAACCGGTACGCGCGCTCCAGCGCTCCGAACGCGCCCACGCCTGAGCTGACTGCGCAGCCACAACCGGTACGCGCGCTTCAGCGCTCCGAACGCGCTCCCGGCCATGCGCACGCGCGCAACCGCTCACAGCGTTGCATCGGCCCGACAGTTCGCGATCCGTAATAAGAACTTCTCGTGAATGTCACGGCTCCGTCATGCGGCAATGGCGCAATGCGGGTACTGCAACTCGACGCGTGAGCCATGGACAACAACACGTCCGCGACTTCCCTCTTCCGCCAAACTGGCCCGAGCGTCGATCCCGTCGCTTTCGGGCCCCGCTCGTCCGCCGCCGGCCTGCCGCCCGTCGTGCATCTGCCGACGCCTCCTTCGCCCTCCGCAAGCCACCACGACGACGATCACGAAAACTCGCACCGTTACAGGACGATCTGGCTATCGGACATCCACCTCGGTTCGAGCGGCTGCCAGGCGACGTATCTGCTCGACTTCCTGCGGCACAACGAGTCGGAGTATCTGTACCTCGTCGGCGACATCATCGACGGCTGGCAGCTGAAGAAAGGCTGGTACTGGCCGCAGGCGCACAACGATGTCGTGCAGAAGGTCCTGCGCAAGGCGCGCAAGGGCACGCAGGTCGTCTACATCCCCGGCAATCACGATGAAGGCGCACGCCAGTTCTGCGACCTCGCGTTCGGCGACATTCACGTGCGTGGCGAAGCCTTTCACACGACGCTTTTGGGCAAGCGCCTGTGGATCGTGCACGGCGATCTGTTCGACGGCGTGATCCAGCACGCGAAGTGGCTCGCGTATCTCGGCGACACGCTCTATACGCTGATCCTCGTGCTGAACCGCTGGTTCAACCGGATCCGCAGCAAGCTCGGCTTCCAGTACTGGTCGCTGTCGCAGTACCTGAAGCATCAGGTGAAGAACGCCCTCAACTTCATCTCGTCGTTCGAGCGCGTGATGACCGACGAAGCGCGCTGCCGCGGCTGCGACGGCGTCGTGTGCGGGCACATCCACAAGGCCGAGATCCGCGAGATCGACGGCGTGCTCTACTGCAACGACGGCGACTGGGTCGAAAGCCTGTCGGCGCTCGTCGAGACGTATGAAGGCGAGTTGAAGGTGATCTACTGGACCGTGATGCGCTCGCCGCAGGGCAACGCGCAGAAGGCCCGCGCAACGGCATAAGCACACACACACACCACTATGAGAGGGCCATTCGCATGAAGATCATGATCGTCACGGATGCGTGGGAACCGCAGGTCAACGGCGTCGTCCGCACGCTGAAGAACACGACGCGCGAGCTGACGGCGATCGGCCACAAGGTCGATCTGCTGACGCCGCTCGAGTTCAGGACGATTGCGTGCCCGACCTACCCCGAGATCCGTCTGTCGCTGCTGCCCAAGCGCCATCTGCGCCAGCGCATCGACGAGTTCCGGCCGGACGCCTTGCACATCGCGACGGAAGGGCCGCTCGGCCTTGCCGCGCGCGCCTACGCGATCGGGAACAAGCTGCCGTTCACGACCGCGTATCACACGCGCTTTCCCGAATACGTGCAGGCGCGCTTCGGTGTGCCGCTCGCATGGACGTATCGCTTCCTGCACTGGTTCCACAAGGCGTCGCTCGCCGTGATGGCGCCCACGCCCGTCGTGAAGGCAGACCTCGAAAAGTACGGCTTCACGAACGTCGTGCTGTGGACGCGCGGCGTCGATCTCGACATCTTTCATCAGATGGAGTCGAAGGTGCTGAACACCGCGCGGCCGATCTTTCTGTATGTGGGGCGCGTGGCCGTCGAGAAGAATGTCGAAGCGTTCCTGAAGCTCGATCTGCCCGGCTCGAAGTGGGTCGCGGGCGAAGGCCCGGCGCTCGCCGAGCTGAAATCGCGCTACCCGGGCGTCAACTATCTCGGCGTGCTGACGCAGACCGAGCTTGCGAAGGTCTACGCCGCCGCCGATGTCTTCGTGTTTCCGAGCAAGACGGACACGTTCGGCCTCGTGCTGCTCGAAGCGCTGGCCTGCGGCACGCCTGTGGCCGCCTATCCCGTGACGGGTCCCATCGACGTGCTCGGTGACGGCGGTGCCGGCGCGATGCACGAAGACTTGCGCGAAGCGTGTCTCGAAGCGCTGAAGATCGAGCGCGGCCACGCGCGCGCGTGGGCCGAGCGCTTCTCGTGGAAGGCCGCATCCGAACAGTTCGCCGCGCATCTGAAGCCATTGCCGCGCGCCACCTCTTATCGTGAGGAAAACGCTGCCGCCTGACCCTGCGCCAGGCGCGAGCGCGCCCTCACTTCCCGCCCCGCCCATGCACACGAGACAATCGAACGCATTGCGCGCCCCGCAGGAATCGCTGCGCGACGCTGAAGCCCTATCCTCGGACATCGGGCCGGACGGCGAACCGTTCGACGACCTGCGCGACGACGGCGCGCCGCACTCGCGTTATGCTGGACGTTTCGGACCTGCTCCAGCACAGTCATCATCCGCCATGCGACACACGACGCACGCGCCGACCCACCGCCAGTTCGCCCAAGCCGACGACGACGCGCTGATGGAAGCGCAAGCCGATGCGCAAACGCGCGCGCCCGACGACAGGCGCGCCGAGCCCCACGAGCCGCTCGGCCCCGACGATCCCCTTGCGCCGCTGCCGTTCAATCCGTACAAGGGCAATCGTGGCGTGACGCGTGCGTGGCACGCGATGAAGAACTCGCTCGCCGGCTTTCGCGTCGCGATCCGCGAGGAAAGCGCGTTTCGTCAGGAGCTGACGCTTGCGGCGATTCTCGTGCCATGCGGGATCGTCGTGCCTGTCGAGCCTGTCTCGCGGGTGCTTCTGCTCGGGTCGGTGTTTCTCGTGCTGATCGTCGAGTTGCTCAATTCGAGTGTCGAGGCGGCGATCGATCGTATCTCGCTGGAGCGTCATGAACTGTCGAGGCGCGCGAAGGACCTCGGCAGCGCGGCTGTAATGGTTGCCCTGTTCATGTGCGTGATGACGTGGGTGCTGATAGTTGGGCCGCTCGTTGTGCATTGGGTTGGCGGGTTGATTGCGTCTATGCGTTGAGGTTTGGTCGGCGGTCTGTTTCGCCGCCGCGATTGCGGTTCGTTTTGCCGCTGCCGCTGTGTGCTCTGCCGCTGGCGCAGTTTGTTCTGCCGGTATCGCTGGCATCCGCGATGCGCCTCGCGGCGCAGGCGTTGCCCCTGTGCGGGGCGGCACCTACTTTCTTTGCCGCGGC
>NZ_JAGIPX010000076.1 GCF_017814945.1 Paraburkholderia sp. LEh10 | reverse complement strand
ACTTTCTTTGCCGCGGCAAAGAAAGTAGGTGCCGCCCCGCACAGGGGCGACGCCCGCGCCGCGAGGCGCATCGCGGACGCCAGCGATAGCGGCAAAGCAAACCGCATTCGCGCATGCCAGCGATAGCGGCAAAACAAACCGGATGCCCGCGATAGCGGCAAAACACCCGTCTGGAAGACAAAAAATCATACGAATACAGCGCACACAAATTACGGGTTTCTCCCCCTAAATCCCCCCGCGAACGCGCCGTAAACCAATTCAGGCAATGCACCATCAGCCGCAGAAAGCACAGAGATAGCCAACCACCGCCGCACGCACCACCAAGCACAACCCCCAGCCGCTGCATAGCAAGAAACCCCACCATGACTCTCAACAAGAAACTAGCGTCGATGATCGCCATCTTGTGGATCGGCCTCGTCCTCATTGGCGCAGTCGGCGCGTGGCAAAACCGCTCGTCGATGATCGACGACCGCCGCGATCAGCTCACGTCGCTCGTCGAGCAGGCGAACTCGATCGTCAACCGCTACTACACGCTTTCGCAAGAGCACGCGATGTCGGAAGCCGATGCGAAAAAGCAGGCGCTCGATGCCCTCTCGGCGTTGCGCTACGGCACCGACGGCTATCTGTCCGTCAACGACTCGCAGCCCGTCATGCTGATGCATCCGTTCAAGCCGGCGCTCGTCGGCAAAAACCTGTCGGGCTTCACAGACCCGGCCGGCAACCATCTGTTCGTCGATATCGTCAATGCGGCAGCCCAGAGCAAGGGCGGCTTCGTCGACTACATGTGGTCCAAGCCCGGCAGCGATACGCCCGTTGCAAAGACCAGCTATGCGCTGCGTTTCGCGCCCTGGGACTGGGTGCTCGTCACGGGGATGTACATGGATGACGTGCAGAAAGCGTTCTACGCAGGCTTCGCGCGCTGGCTCGCCATCACCTTCGTGCTCGGCGCGATCGCGACGGCCGTGATGGTGCTCGTGCTGCGCAGCGTGAAGCGCACACTCGGCGGCGATCTCGAAGTGGCCGTCGAGGCGACGCAGCGCATCGCGCGCGGCGATCTCGCGACGCCCGTTCCCGTCGCCCATGACGACCGCGCGAGCCTGCTTTACGCGCTGCATACGATGCAGAAGAGTCTCGTCGATACCGTTTCGCGCGTGCGCGCAGGCACGGAGAACATCAACGTCGGCGCGAGCGAAATCGCGGCGGGCAACACCGATCTGTCGCAACGCACTGAAGAACAGGCGGCCGCGCTCGTGCAGACGGCATCGAGCATGGACGAGATGACCACCAACGTGAAGCAGAACGCCGAGAGCGCCGCGACGGCAGCGGGACTCGCAAGCCAGGCCGCCGACGTCGCGACCCGTGGCAGCCGTGTCGTCGACGACGTGGTCCGCACGATGGGCGACATCACGAACAGCTCGCGGCAGATCGGCGACATCATCGGCGTGATCGACGGTATCGCGTTTCAGACCAACATCCTCGCGCTGAACGCGGCCGTCGAAGCCGCACGCGCGGGCGAACAGGGCCGCGGCTTCGCGGTCGTCGCGGCGGAAGTGCGCAGCCTCGCGCAACGTTCGGCGACAGCCGCCAAGGAAATCAAGGCGCTGATCGAAACGTCGACGGGCAGCGTCGAGGAAGGCGCGGCGCTCGTGTCGAACGCCGGTTCGACGATGGGCGAGATCGTCGCGTCCGTGCGCCGCGTCAACGAGATCCTCGAGGAAATCAGCCATGCATCGCGCGAGCAGAGCGCGGGCATCGAGCAGGTGAACCGCGCCGTCGGCGAAATGGATCAGGTCACGCAACAGAACGCGGCGCTCGTCGAGCAGGCGGCGGCCGCCGCGCACTCGCTGAAGGACCAGGTCGGCGTGCTGCGCGAGGCGATTGCGAGCTTCGCGCTGCCCGCCTGATAGCCTTCCCCCTCTCTCCTTCCGCATGCGTCGGCGCGCAAGGTAACGCACGCCGCAACGCATGAGCCCGTGCAAAAAAAGGAGGCGCTCATCGAGCGCCTCGTCAACACGCCGCGTCGGAGACGACGCATAGGTTGAACGGGCAATTCCCCCCGCATTTTCAACGTTGCCTTCGTGCCGATGTGCGCCTCGCCACATTCGCCGCGCGTCGCTGCAACACCGCAGGCCGTCATGGTTGCGCCCGGAGCGCACAATCCTTTCGCGAAGCTCGCATTAAAATTACGTTCTTATTACAATCGGTTCCACGTTCACTGTGGCCCGGTTGTCCGAACGGCCGGCTTCGCCGTCATGATCCGCAAGAAAAATCACGATCCATACGCGCCCGTCGCTAAGAATCCCGTCCTCGTCGCGCGCCTGCCGATGTGGCGCTCGAAGCTGATCGTGATTCTCGTGTTCGCGGCCTTCGCTTCGCTGATCGCCCGCGCGTTCTGGGTGCAGATCGTCAATCAGGACTTCTACGTCGAACAGGGGCAAAAGCGCTATCAGCGGACCATCGAACTCGATGCGATGCGCGGACGCATCGTCGACCGGCATGGCGCGATGCTCGCCGTGAGTCTCGCGACGTATGAGATCTGGGCCTCGCCGAAACTGCTCGACGAGGCCGCGCACCCTCCCCTCGCAAAGCTGCTCGACATGCCGCTTTCCGACTTCGCGCATCGCGTGTCCGGCGACAAGAGCTTCGTGCTGCTCAAGCGTCAGGTCGATGCGCAAACGGCCGAGCATATCGAGAGGCTCAATCTCGCGGGCATCACGCGCATCGCTGATTCGAAGCGTTTCTATCCCGAAGGCGAGTCGGCGGCGCACGTGGTCGGCTTCACCGACATCGAGGACAACGGCCAGGAAGGCATCGAGCTCGCCGCGAACGAACTGCTCGCGGGCGAGCCCGGCGAGCGTGAAGTGATCCGCGACCGTCTTGGCCGCGTCGTGTCGGATACGCGCCCGCTCACGCCCGCGCAGCACGGCGCGACCGTCCATCTGACCATCGACCGCCGCATCCAGCAGCTCGCCTATGCGCAGCTCAAGGCCGCCGTCGCGAAGCACAGCGCGCAGGCGGGCAGCGTCGTCGTACTCGATGCGCGCAACGGCGAGATTCTCGCGCTCGCCAATTACCCGAGCTTCGATCCGAACGACCGCTCGCGCCTGACGGGCCGCCAGTTACGCAATCGCGCCGTCGTCGATACGTTCGAGCCGGGCTCGACGATCAAGCCGCTCGTCGTCGCGCTGTCGCTCGATCGCGGGCTCGTGCGGCCCGGCACGATGATCGACACGGCGCCGGGCTGGTACAAGATCGGCCCGAGCGTGATCCACGACACGTCGAATCACGGGCGCATGACGATCGCCGAGGCGCTGCAGAAGTCGAGCAATATCGCACTCGCGAAACTCGCGCTGAACCTGCCTGCCGAGACCATCTGGAACAAGTATCAGGAATATGGACTCGGACGCGCGCCCGAACTGACGTTCCCCGGCGTCGCCGCGGGCCGCGTGCGCCCGTTCGAGCGCTGGCGTCCCATCGAACAGGCGACGATGGCGTACGGCTACGGGCTGTCCGCGTCGCTGCTGCAGATCGCGCAGGTGTACACCGCCTATGCGGGCGACGGCACGCTGCACCCGGCCACGCTGCTGGCCGACCCGGAGCGCGCTGCGCCTGCCCACCAGCGCGTCACGACGCCCGCGACAGCGGCCGCGATCCGCTCGATGCTCGAAATGGCGACGGGCGCGGGCGGCACGGGGCGCGCGGCCAACGTCGATGGCTATCGCGTGGGCGGCAAGACGGGAACGGCGCGCAAGCAGGTCGGCGCGACGTATGCGAAGAACCGGTACCGGTCGCTGTTCGTCGGCATGGCGCCGATGAGCGATCCGCGCCTGATCGTCGCCGTGATGATCGACGATCCGGCAGGCCGCGCGTTCTATGGCGGCACCGTCGCGGGTCCCGTGTTCAGCGCGGTGACGGGCGGCTCGCTGCAACTGCTCGGCGTGCCGCCCGACGCCGCGCCTGCCGCTGCGCCAGCCCCGCCCGCTTCCGGCGCGGCGCACGCGCCCGACGTCTGACGCCGGCCGCTCATTGCGGCATGCCAGGGCCGGCAGCCACACCGGTTAGAAACGCGCGCGGCTTTGCGCAAGCACGCGTAAATCGCTGGCGACCTCGTCCATCACGGGCTGCCATTGCGCGAACTGCCGCTGCCGGTAGAGCGCCGCGGTCGGATACCACGGACTGTCGCGCCTGTCCGTCATCCACGTCCAGTACGGATTCACATCGAGCAGCACCCATGTGCGCTTTCCCAACGCGCCCGCGAGGTGCGCCGCCGACGTGCACACGCTGATCACCAGATCGAGCTCGCTGACGAACGCCGCCGTGTCGTCGAAATTGCGCCATTCGTGCGTGAAGTCGGTGATCGGCAAGCCGGCTGCGCGTGCCGCCTCGACGTCGGCCGTTGCGCCCGGCTGCAACGAATAGAACGCGACGCCTTCGAGTTCGCGAAACGCGTGCGCGTAGCGCTCGCAGCCCACGCGCCGGAAACGGTTGCGCCCATGCGCCAGACTGCCCGTCCATGCGAGTCCGACCTTCAGACGCGTCTCGCCCGCAAGGCGCGCGCGCCACGCGTCGCGCGCCGCCGGGTCGGCATGCAGATACGGCACCCCGGACGGAATCGTCTCGACGCGCGTGCCGAGCATCCACGGCGCACTCACGAGCGGCAGCTCGAAGTCGAATGCGGGCAGCGCTTCGACCGTGCAGGCCGGTGAATAAGCGTCGATGTGCTCGCCGAAGCTGCGCGGCAACAGCTCGCCCATCTGCGGAAACGAATTCCACACGAGCCGCCCGCCCTCGCGATGCACGCGCTGCGCGAGCAACGGAATGAAGCGGCAAAACTGCAATACGTCGCCCATGCCCTGCTCGCCCCATACGAGCAGCGTCTTGCCTGCCAGCGATTCGCCGCGCCACTGCGGCTTGCCGAACTCGGGACGGCCGCTCGTCAGCATGCTCGCGGGGTCGTTCCAGCGCGCTTCGTGCGCGGGCCAGCCATCGGCATAGCCGCCACGCAGCAGATGCAGCACGGCGAGGCTGGTGCGCAGCGAAGCGTTGGCGGGCGCGAGCTCGCATGCGCGCGTTGCGTGAACCAGCGCGTCGTCCCAGCGTTGCGACTCCTTGAGCGCCTGCGCGAGATTGCCTTGCGCAAGCGCGCTATTCGGATCGAGCTCGACGGCGCGCAGCGCGGCCGCCAGCGATCCATCGACGTCGAAGCAGGCGCGCCGCGCGCCCATCAGACTGATCCACGCGGCGAAATCCGCGGGATCGGCCGCGACGGCCGCTTCGAGCAATTGCCGTTCTTCGCCAGGATCGCCGCCCGTGCGATTCAGCGCGATCGCGAGATTCTTGCGCAATTGCGCAAACGCGGGGTCGATCGCGAGCGCGTGACGATAGGGCGCAAGCGCATCGCGATCGCGTCCCGCCATCTGTAGCGCGTAGCCGAGACGCACGCTCGCCGCCGCGCTTTGCGAGTCGAGGCGCGCGACGGTTTCGACGAGCGCAACGGCTTGCGCAAGATCCTGCTGCTCGATCAGTTGGACCATCAGCGCGTCGATCGAGCCGCTATCCGTCGGATGCAGATGGGCTGCCGCTTCGAGCCACAGCGCGCGGGCGCGCGCGTCGCCGTTCGACTGCGCGGCGGCGGCATGGCGAAGAAAGGTCAGAAAGTGGGCGATGAGCGGCGGCATGAATGCGAAACAAGAAAATGAACAGCAGTTGGACTGCGCGTTGCACGGCACACTCGCGGCATGCCGTTCGTGCATTGTCCGACGTGAGGTCGCGGCCACGCGTAAAGATTCGTCAATGACGGCGTCGATATCGGCGGGACGATGCGCGGCGGGACGACGCGAGACGGGACGATGCGCGACGCGGCGGCTCGCCGGCGCAACCTCGTGCCCGCCCTCGCGATAGCGCGCGTTTCACGGGCGCCGCGCAGAAAATCTCGCGCATCGCCAGCGAGCCCCGATGACAACTCCGCGAACGCCGCCTTTCACGCTGCTATCCGCCGATGACAGCAGCGAAAGCTACGCCACTCCATAACTTCACACCCGAGTGGTTCAATGCCGTCGCGTCGGCATAGCCGGCATGCGGCCCGTATCGCAGTGCGCCTCCCGACAAGGCCAACTGCGCGGGCTGCCATCTGTTGAAGCCGAGCCGCGACGGCCTGCCGCCGATGTTCACGGATTTCCAGTACGAAGCGCTCGGCGTGCCGCGCAACATGAAGCTCGCGCAGAACCATGATCCGCACTTCTTCGACATGGGCATCTGCGGCCCCTTCAGGACGGACCTGAAGGACCAGACGCAGTACTGCGGGATGTTCCTCACGCCGACGCTTCGCAATACAGCGACGCGCCACGCGTTCTTTCACAACGGCATCTACAGCAATCTCGACGACGTGATGGCGTTCTACAACGCGCGCAACACGGACCCCGCGCGCTTCTATCCGCGCGGCGCCGGTGGCAAGCTGGAGAAGTACGACGACATTCCGCCCGCCTGGCGCCGAACGTCAACGGAACGATGCACCGTTCGACCGCAAGTTCGGCGACCAGCCCGCGATGACCGATCAGGATATGCACGATATCGTCGCGTTCCTGCATACGCTGACGGACGGCTACGGCGAGCAGCACTGAAGCGCTGGCTCCAGAAAGACGCGTGCGGCACCCGTAAAAGCTGGGACCAGCGTCGTTGATGGTTCTTAAGGCCCGTTTAATTCTTTCCTGTGACCATGCGGCTCAACATCCCCTGTTGAGCCGCCTGAACATCGGCGGCATTTTTTTACGCGCCGGGGATGAGTCGGCTAAAGCGCCAACTCCCGTCGACTAGCCATGGGGCTGGCGTAATGCGCTAAAGCGCCGACTCCAGCCGCAGCGCATGGGACGCGAGTAAGGCGCCAAAGCGCCCACTCCAGCCGACTGGCCACGGGAGACACACGATGGTTGAAGACACGGTGTTCGAACATCTGCGCGCGCTGCACGGCGACGCCCGCACGCTGACGATCCGCAGCTGTACCGTTTCGCCGCCGATGCAGCACCCGTGGGGACGTTCGTACCGGCTCGTCGAGTGGACCTTCAGGCACGACGTTGAATCCTTCCGGCGCGTCGTGCCTGCCGAGAGCACGCCTCGCCAGATTGCCGAAGCCGTGATGTCGCACGTGCCGGGTCGGCGCTTCTGCCAGCCTGGCGGATAGATTGCGCGCCACACAGCGCAAGCCGCTCGATCCGCGGGCCGCGGGCGTCGTGCGCCTGATTGCCGTTTTTCATCGCACAGTCCTCCAGGCAGCCATCGCGGGCCGCGCTTGCGCGGGCGGGAACACATTCCACGATCCGTCGTCGTGACGGAAGAAGAAGATCGACAGCAGACCGCCGGGACGCATCGCCTCGACGCACACGCAGCGGCGATGCATCTGCGTGCGGCAGAAGCGCACCACGCGCGCCGGCATCGCGGGCGTCGGCGCAAGCCATTTATCGACGGCCCAGCGCAAGGTTTTTTCGGTCGTGTTCATGGTGTGGTCTCCTTCGCTTTCCCGCTTGCTTCCGTTAGTTCGACTGCATCTTCAATTGCAGGTCTCATGCTGCGTTAACAACGCCAAAGCCTGTTTTCATCCGGTTGGCGACAAATGCGCTGACGAGGCACAGCAGCGCGTGAAAACCGGTGCGCGGATGCGTGAGGCAGGCATGAACCTGTTCGCTGCGGCTTTCGCCGAGCAGGCACCACGCGCAGAAGTGCTCGCAGTTGTTCGTCAGCAGGCGATAGTGGTTTTCGCCGATGCGCGAGCGTGCGCGCAGCACGGTTTCTTCGCCGGAATACTTCGGGAACGGATGCGGACGCACGGCGACGGCGTGACCGTCGGCGAACTGCTCGAGTGCAACTTCTTCGACGGGGCCGCGATGCGCGGACTTTGCGAAACCTGCGTAGTGAATGACCTTGCCGCGACCGACATAAATGCCATGATGTTCATAGCCGCGGCGTTGCGTGATCAGATGTGCGCCGAGAGCAGGTTCGTCGCTAGAACCGAGCGCGACATCAGCCGATGCATACGCAGCCGCGCGGTTCGCGCTTTGTTCACTGCTCGTTTGTTGAAGGTTGCGGTTCATGGCTTCGCCCGGTTTCCGATTCAAAAGGCCAACACTGTTGCAGGCTCTTTTGCATCATCTGGACCAGGCAAGCTAAACCGTTGATTCAACTATATATTTGGCAAATTGAAGGCACCTTGCGGGCGGACTGTGTCTGAACACTTCCAACAGAAAATCGGGCCGTTGTGTTGCACCCGTCCCATCACTTTCGGCCTGCCGCCGCACGACGAGGCTGAAGCAAAAGTGTTGGCTCGCCCACCTTTTGCGCGCGCGCGTTGTTGGTCAGCCGCCAACGTCCGGGACTGCGGCGCGCCGCGCCGTATCGAGGCATTCGCGGCGACGCCGCGCCCACCAACGAAGTGCGCGCATGCGCACGTTGCGCTTCCAGATTGGCATGGCACTTGCGAGTTAGTGCGCATCCTCTATTTGCCTGCGGCCTCGCGAACGACGCCCAACCAGGAGACACGTCATGGCATCCCTCACCATCAAGGACCTTCCGCACAACCTCGCGCTCGATCGCAAAGCAATGTCCGCTATCAGCGGCGGCGGCGGCGCGCCGTGGGTGTTCGGCTGGATCACCCCGTATGTGGCCGCCACGCCGAGCGTGGGACCTGTCGTGAACCTGTACGACATCACGAACAACTTCTATGCTAACCAGATGATCAACCAGTTCCAGACGGTTGACGTTCGCAACACAGGCAACAACTCGAACATCAACGTGTCTCCTGACGCAACCAGCGTAAATCGGGCTTAGATGCCGTGACCTGCAACAGCCAATTCCGGTGGGCGTCGGCCGCGCGCTCCGACACGGGACGCGTGCGCGAAATCAACGAAGATGCCTGCCTCGATCAACCTCAACGCGGACGCTGGGCCGTGGCCGACGGCATGGGCGGACACGATGTCGGCGATGTCGCGAGCAAGCTCGTCGTCGAAATGCTCGGCCAGTTGCCTGATTCCGCCGGCATCAAGCATTGCATCGCCGACGCGCGCGAGCGTCTCCAACAGGCAAACCGTCAATTGCGCGAAGAAGCCGTGCGCAGACAGGTGCAGCGCATCGGCACGACGGTCGTCGTGCTGCTCGCTTGCGACCGCTTCTGCGGCTATCTGTGGGCGGGCGACAGCCGCATCTATCTGCTGCGTCAAGGCCAGTTACGCCAGTTGACGCGTGATCACAGCCAGGTGGAAGAGCTTCGGCAGTCCGGCTATCTGACGGAAGAAGAAGCGCGCAATCATCCCGCGCATCACATCATCACGCGCGCGGTCGGCGCAACCGATCTTCTCGATCTGGACGAAGATGCGATCGAAGTCGCGGACGGAGATGTGTTCCTGCTATGCAGCGACGGATTGAGCAACGAAGTGACAGACGAAGAAATCCATCAGACGCTCGCCAATTTCGATTGTCTGCACGCACCCGACGAACTCGTCGAGATCGCGCTCGCGCGCGGCGGACGCGACAACATCACGGCCGTCGTCGTGCAGGCGGAAGACCCGCACGCATCCGACAAGACGCTGCTGAACCCGTCGCCTTGAACCGTTCTGAATTGGCGCGCTAGCGCATGTCGGCTTCGTCGCTGGTTTCGGCGTCGCTCTTGCGCGCATTGTCCTGCGCATGCTGGCGGCGAAAATCCTTCGAATGAAGCCCGTGCTTCTTCAGGAGCATCTGAAGATGCGAACGGTTCATGTCGACGCGCCGCGCGAGTTCGGCGACCGTGCCGCCCACTTCCTGCAGACCGCGCTGCAAGAACGCCTTCTCGGCCTCGTCGCTCGCGGCCCGCTTTGCATCGCTGAGCGACAGCATGTTGGTCACGCTCGTCGAGCCGTTGGCAGCCTCGCTCGCGACGCCGAATATCGACGAGGAAACGGGCGACGTCGGCCGCATATCCGAAGGCAGATGATCGACGTCCGCGATATCGCCGGCGAGGCACGAGATGCGATACATCACGTTGCGCAGTTCGCGGATATTGCCGGGATACGCATACGTCAGCAAAAAGTCCCTCAATTTAGGGGTGATTCTCACAGGACGGCGCTTCAGCGCGCCCGCCGCCTCGTCGCCGAAGTACTGGATCAGCAGCGGTATCTCATCGCGCCTTTCGCGCAGCGGCGGCAACGTCACATGAATGACGCTGAGCCGATAGAAGAGATCCTCGCGGAACGTGCCCTGCTCGCTCAGCTTGCGCAAATTGCGATTGGTCGCGGCGACGATGCGCGTATCGACGCCAATCGGCTCGTCGGAACCGACGCGCTGTATTTCATGCGCTTCGAGCACGCGCAGCAGCTTCACCTGGCCCGTCAACGGCAATTCGCCGATCTCATCGAGAAAGATCGTGCCCGTGTGTGCGCTTTCGAACTTGCCCTTGCGGTCGTTCGTCGCGCCCGTGAACGCGCCCTTCCGATGCCCGAACAGTTCCGATTCGAGCAGGTTGTCCGGAATCGCGCCGCAGTTCACCGAAATGTATGGCTTGTCCGAGCGGCTGCCGTTCGCATGAATGACCTTCGCCATCAGTTCCTTGCCGGTCCCGCTTTCACCGTCGATCAATACGGGCAGATCTGTCGGCGCGGCTTTCTCCGCGATTTCGAGCGCTTCCAGCAGCTTCGGGTTATCGCCGAACGTGCCTTCGAAGATGAAGCTGCGCGCAAGCAACGCCTGCCGTCGCGCACCGCGCGACTGGTCGCCGCGCAACGGCTCGACGACGGCGGCCTGCACGAAGCGCTCCTTGTGCGACATCTGCATCACTTCGTCGCGCAGCGTGCTCGCCTGTTTCAGGAGCTTTTCGATATCCGCGCGTTCGAGCCGCGACGACCAGCGCAGCGTCGAGCGCAGGATCTCGATCTTCTCGATCAACCCCGCGTAGGAGATGGCGGAGCCGCTGTCTTCCGGTTGCTGGTCGAGTATCTTCATCACGCGCTCAACTGTTTCTGGACGAGCTGGTAATACATGCCCTTCCGGTTGACGAGTTCCTCGTGACGCCCCTGCTCGACGATCGCGCCTTCATAGAGCACGAGAATCTTGTCCGCCCGCATGATCGTGCTGAGACGGTGCGCGATGATGACGGCCGTGCGTCCTTTCAGAATGTCGTTCATGTTGCTGAGGATATTGCTTTCCGACTGCGTATCGAGCGCCGACGTTGCCTCGTCGAACACGAGCAGGCGCGGATCGTGATAGAGCGCGCGTGCAATGCACAGACGCTGAATCTGTCCGCCCGAAAGGCCCATGCCCCGCTCGCCCACGATCTGTTCATAGCCGAGCGGCAGCTTGCTGATGAATGCATGCGCGTCGGCCATCTTCGCCACTTCCTCGATGCGGCGGCGATCGGGCGTATCGTCGCCGCTCGCGATGTTCTCCGCGATCGTGCCGGAGAACAACAGGTTGCTTTGCATCACATAGCCGATCTGCGCGCGGTAAAAGCCCTTGTCGATCACGTTCATGTCGTAGCCGTCGACGCTCATCTTGCCTTCGCTCGGCTGATAGAAGCCGACCAGCAGTTTCGCAAGCGTCGTCTTGCCCGAGCCGCTGCGACCGACGATCGCCACCAGTTCGCCCGGCTTGATGTCGAAGCTGATGTTTTCGAGCACATACGAGCTGTCGTTTTCCCCATAGCGGAAATACACGCCGTTCAGGCTGATGTCGCCCTGCAGGTCCGGCAGCATCACGCGCGACGGCAGGTCTTCCGGCTTCTGCTCGGGCTCGATGTCGAGCACGTCGCCAAGACGCTCCATCGCGACGCCCGCATCGTTGAGCATGCTCCACAAGCTGACCAGACCCATCAGCGGCGTCAGCACGCTGCCCATGAACGCATTGAATGCGATCAACTGGCCAATCGTCATTTCGCGCGCGAGCACGAGGTTCGCGCCGACCCAGAGAATCGCAATGGTGGTCGCCGCGTTCAGCAACTGGCTGATAAAGCTGATCAGAATATTGAACGCGTGAGCGCGGTATTGCACTTCGAGCGCCTTCGCATACTTCTTTTCCCAGCGCAGGCGCACGGGACGCTCGATGCCCATGCCCTTCACCGTCTCGACGCCCGACAACGCCTCCATCAGGAACGACTTCGAATCCGTCGCGGCGGAAAAGGTTTCGCGCGCGTAGTTCTTGATCTTCGGCGTCGCGATCAGCGTGAGCGCCATGATGGGAATCACGAAAGCGATCAGCACGAACGTCATCTTCGCGTTGTAGAAGAACATGATCGCGAAGTAGATGAACACCATCAGCAGGTTGAGCGCCGTCGTGACCGTCGATTCCGTCAGGAATGCGCGTATGGTCTGGTTCTCCTGGAAGCGCGCGAAAATATCGCCTGTCTTGCGCTTGGCGAAGAACGAGAACGGCAGCGACATCGTGTGCTTGAAGAACTGCGACATCATCGCGAAGTCCATGTTGCGTACCATGAAGTTCGACAGGTACGCGCGGATCATCGTCATCAGCTGCGAGAACACATTCGAAATGATCAGGCCGAGTATCAGCAGATGCAGCAGGCTGATGTTCTGATGCACGATCACACCATCCAGGATGTTCTGAATGATCAATGGCGGAATCACGCCGAGCACCTGGATCACGAACGTCGCGAGGCACAGATGCATCAGGATCTTTTTATACGGCGTCAGATAGGCGACGAAGCGCAGCCACGGCGAGCGCGCCGCCGATAGCTGAACGAGATTCGGACCCGGCGTGAACAGCAGACAGGTGCCGCTCCAGCCGCGCTCGAAGTCTTCGAGGTTCAGCTTGCGAAAACCCAGAGCGGGGTCGGCGAGCCATACGTGATCCTTCGACACGCCGTACACGATGATGTAGTGGTAGCCCTCCCAGTGCACGATGAAAGGCAGATCGAAGCCGCGCAGCGAATCGAATGTGCATTGCACGCCGCGCGCCGAGAAGCCCAGCGCTTCCCCCGCGCGCGCGAGACTGTCGAGCGTCGCGCCCTGCGTCGTCACGTTCGCGAGCTCGCGCAGCTTGCCGAGTGTCATCGGGATGCCGTAGTTCTTGCAGATCATCGCGAGACACGCGGCGCCGCAGTCCATCTCCTCGGCCTGCTCGATAAGCCCGAAGCGGCGGATCACACGTTCGCCGAATTCGGGCTTCGAGTGCAGATCGAGTCTGAGCGGCTGCTTGCGGCGCTGCTCGATGCGCTTTTGCCGGTCCAGTTCGCGATCGGCGTACTTGATGCGATCGTCGAGCACCTCGCGCAGCTTCGGATTGCGCTCGAGCATGAAATGCACGGTACGCTCTGGAATGACGAGCAGCCGCGTGTCGGTGGTCGCGATCGCCGACGCCGCCTGCTCCTGCCGCATCAGGCACGCCTTCTCGCCGAAGATCTCGCCTTCGCGCAGCGTCGCGAGCGTATAGTCGGTGCCGTCCTCATGGCGCACGATGCGCACTTCGCCCTGCCGCACCACGTACAGGCGCCGGTCGTCGCGCCCGTCCTGCTTGAGGATTTCCTTGCCCGCGCTCACACGCTTGACGCCCACGCTGCGCACGTATTCTTCGAGTTCTTCCTTGTTCAGCTTGCCGCGCAGGTCGAATAGCTGCGCGACGAAGCCGCCCGCCGAATTGATCGCGACATAGCTCGCGACGAACGCGAGCGCCGCCTGATTCCCGGTGATGATCGGCTCGATCGCGGCGCGCGGAATGAACAGCAACTCGGTCTTGCCAGAAGAACGCACCGACGACTCATGCACGTAAGCGCGCAGCATTGCAATGTCGGCGAATACTTCGCCCGTCTTGCGCACGCCCATGCTGATCTCTTTGCCGTGCTCTTCCGTGAAGATGCGCACCGAGCCGGACTTGATCACATACAGGCCATCGGCGGGATCGCCCACGTTGCACACCGTTTCGCCGAACGAATAGAAGCGCGACTGCACGTGCTCCACCAGACGTTCGAGTTCTTCGCGCGTAAACGGCGACAGTATCTCGACCGTCGACAGGAAGTCGGCAATGGAAGGCGTGGTTTGCGGTGCATCCATGGTGGTTGCGGTCCCCGGCAATCGCGCGTGTCAGTCAGAGCGCTTCGATGAGGTGTTCCTGCGCGCGCGTCATCAGCCACTGTTCGCGCAACAGCCGTTTGATTTCCGACGCGACATCGGCGTCGAGTTGCGCCGGATACTTCGCCGTCACGGCGAAGATCTCGAAGCATGAGCGGTCCGGCGAAGCGAACGGCCCGAGCAGATCGCCGACTGCCGCATTGAAGATCTTCGCTTCGATATCGGGTTTCAGCGAGCCGCGCAGCACTTTTCCGATCACACCGCCCGAGTCTTTCGTATCGGCGATCGAATGTTCGCGGGCCATGTCGGCGAATGCGTCGGGATCGTCGCGCAGATACGAGATCATTTCCTTCGCTTTGCCTTCGTCGTCGAGCAGGATGTGGCTCACTTCGAGCGCATCGAACTTCGGCGAATTCATCGAGAAGTACTCTTCGATCTCACCGTCGCTGCCGACCCTCTCGAGCATCTTTTCCTGATAGAGGCTGTCGGTGACGAACGCCTCGAACTCGTCGAGGCTGACCTTGAGCGCGTCGAGATACTGGTTCATGTCGGCTGCGCGATGCAGCCCGCGCACGCGCCGGAACTGATCGGCGCGCTCCTGGATATCGTCGGCGCTCACGATGACACCCGCCTTCTTCGCGGCGTGCACGGTGAGCTTGTCACGCACCATCTGCTCGATCAGGCCTTCGAACTGGCCCGTGAGTTTCAGCAGGCGTATGAATTCGCCGACATCCACGACTTCTTCATCGATTCGTACGATCGCGGTCATCTCGTCCGCTCCTCTAGTGGTGGCCCGAGAACAGGCGGGCTGGCGGTTGTACTCCCGGTTACGCTTTCATCCATCGCGTTCAGTCGACGGGCCGTTTAACCGGCCAGTTGCCTGAACGGGTCCAGCCCCAGGTCGATCATCCGCCGTTCACGCACGACGATTTCGGCGCTCGCCGTCATGCCATAACGCAACGGGTAGCGGTTTTCCGCGACCTGGTAGTAATTCTTTTCGAGCTGCACGCGGCCTTCGTAGACAGGCTGCTTGTCCTGCGCCGACGGCTTGGTCGCCGGCGAGATATACGCAAGCGTGCCGTTGATGAGCCCATAACGCTGATACGGAAACGCGTTGAATTTCAGCTTGACGGGCATGCCTTCGTGCAGGAACGCGCGGTCGCGCTCGGCAATCTCGATCTTCAGCACGGGGCGCGCATCCTTCGGCGCAATGCCGCCGAGCGGCGCGTTCGCCTGGATCTTGTCGCCCGTTTGCGTCGACGTGACATCCGTGATGACGCCCGAAGTCGGCGCGAGTATCAGCAGGAAATTGTCCTTGTCGATGTTCTCGAAGCGGATGCGCGCGGCGGCGTCGGCCACGAGGCGAGCCGTCTGCAATTGCAGACGCAGCTTTTCTTCCGTGCTGGTGATGTCGCGAATCAGATCGTCGTATTGCAGTTGCAGGCTCGTCGCCTGCCGGCCGCTCGTTTCGAGTTGCGCATTCGCTTCCGCGTATTCGTGACTGAGCTTGAAATCAAGTTCGGCAAGCCGCGATTGCGCGACACGGTACGCGTTTTCCGCTTCCAGATACGTGTTGCGCTTTGCCTCCACCTGCAGTTCGGCAACGCCGCCGCCGCCCGGCTGCGCGAACAGACGCGCATACTTGTCCGCTTCCTGGCGCGCGGCGTCGCGCGTGCGGCGCGCATTGTCGAGCGTGCTGCGGGCTTCTTCGAGCTGCGCTTTCTGGCCTTCCGCGAGCTTGGTCGTGCCTTCCGAAATGCGGTTCTCGTGCAGGCGCTCTTCGACTTCGAGCTGATCCTTCAGCGCGGCCGCCTTGCGCTCCATCAGTTCCTTCTTCTGCGGAAACTCCTTCCATTCGCGCTCCGCATCTTCGAGTTTCAGCTGCGCCTGCAACGCATTGGTCGCGGCTTCGATGGCGCCGCGCGCATTCAGCCGCGCGAGCACGTCGCCTTTCGACACGGGTTGCCCCTCGGCGATGTAGAGGTCCGTCAGCTCGCCGTCAATGGGCGCGTAGATGCGCCGCACATCCGACTCCGGCGCGAGTGTGCCCTGCGCCGTGACGATCACGTCAGCGCGTCCGATGAACGACCACAACAGGCCGGCCACGACGAGCGCGACCAGCGTCAGCACGAGCCCCTGCGCAATGCGCAACGGCTCCGCCGTGAGGATCGCGATGCCCTCGGCGCTGTGATCTTCCAGCGCTTCGTAAAGCGGCTTAGGGTGATTGTCGCGCTTCACTTTCGTCCGTGCCTCCAATCAATGCGAGCTTGGATTTCAGCAAGCCCGGCTCGAGCACCATCCGCAACTCCTGCAGCGAGCGGCGCTGCAATTGCGTCTCCGCGTCGATGTCCTCCAGCAACTGGTCCGAGCCGTCGGGATGCGGCGCTTTCAATTGCGTATAGACGCGCATGCCCTGTTGCGCCGACGCGTACGCGCCCGCCAGCAGTCGCGCCTGATTGCGAAAGCCGTCCGAGATGCCCGCTTCCAGACGCTGCGTGCCACCGATCGAGCCGTTGCCGCGATACTGCCGCCACAACGACTGCGCGCGATTGATCATGTCCTGCGCGCGCGCCAGCGCCCGGTCGCGCAGCGCACTGACATCGCCCTGCACGGCACGCACGTAGTACGCATCTTCGACCGGGTCGAGGCTGGCGTAGAAAGACAGGAGTTTGTCGTCGCGATCGCTTGCGCCGCGGTTTTTCTGCAGGTCGGCGAACTGGTCGACCAGCGCCTTCTTGTGCGCAAGCTCGGCAGCGAGCACGTCCGACCACGGTCCCGCCGGCATCGCCTGCAAGCCGGCCAGCGCCTGCTGGCTATCGCCGTTCTGCCACGCGGCGCTCACGGCATCATGCTTTGCCATGATTTCAGCAGACGGCAGGCGGCCCGCTATCAACTGTTTGTACTGCGCCTGAAACGGCGGCGTGTCGAAGCGCGCTTTCTTCATCAACGCAAGGAGTGGCGACAAATTGCGCGCCGTCATTTCCTTGAAGATATTCGTGTACTGACGCAAGTCGCCGCGCAATGTATCGAGCCCGGCAAGGCGCGGATAACGCTGCGTGTAATCGTCGAGCACGGCGGGCAGCGCGTCGGGCTTGTCGCGCCCGAGCTCGGCCGCGATAGTTGAATTGAGCCGGTCGATCGCCGCGAGATACACCGAATCGTCGCTTTGCAGCTTGCGCAAATGACTCAGCGCGAGTGCATACGGCTCGGTGAATTCCGGCACATACGATGCTATGCGGTCCAGTATGCGCTGATGACCTTTTGCGTCGTCGTCCCAGCGCTTGAGCAGGTTGCCGATGTGGGCTTCGTCCTGATAGATGCGAATCGGCGCGTCAGGGCCGCCGCGTCCAACGACGAAACGCTCCAGATCGCCGACCCATTTCAACTGGTCGATCAGCGCGATCGCATCGGGATTGCCGTCGCTCGACGCGCGCATGCCATCGACGATAGAGGCCGCGCGGTCGAACTGCCTTGCGTTCAATGCGGCGAGCCAGCCCGGCACGCGTGCCTTCATCAACGCTTCGCTGGCGAGGCCCTTGATCGCGTCGCTCATCGGATGACGCTGCATCGATGTCTTGGCCACGTCCACGGCTTCTTCGTACTCGCCCGCCGCGAGCAGGTTCTTCACTTCGCGCTCGGACGCGCCGCGCAAATAAAGCATGACGCCAAAGCCCGCAATCACAACGAGCGCCACCAGACTGCCCCAGCCGATGCGCCGCAGCGTCGTGCGGTCGCCGCCTGCGAACGTGCGCGCCAGTTCGGTCATCAACAGTTGCCAGCGGCGGCGCGGACGGCGCGACTGCGTTTGCGTCGCGTCTTCCGGCGTCAACGGCGGAGCGTTCTCATTGACCTCGTCTTCGCGCTGCAACGCGCGGTCGACACAGAAGATGTCGAGAAACGAATGCGCCGCGCCGACGAAGGTCGTCTTGTCAGGATCTTCCGCGGGCGCGGGCGCGGCATTCGATGCAACGGGCGCAGCGGGAGCAGCAGCCGAAGCGGGCACGCCCAGCGCTGCGGCAGGCGGCGTCAGCTGCGTCAAGGTGGGCTCGATCTCGAACGTCTTCGTCAGCACGATCCGATAGACGAAATGATCGCCGCCAAAGCCGACGACATCGCCGTTTTGCAGCGCCACAGCCGATTCGCCGAGCCGCTTGTGATTGACGAAGGTGCCGTTCGTGCTGCCGAGATCTTCTATCCAGGGCTCGCCGCCCTTGAGAAAGACGTGCGCGTGGCGCCGCGAAATGTAATTGACCTGATGCGGATAGCGGTCCTTATAGCGCGCGAACAGCTCGTCCGTCTTGCTGACGAGAAACGGAAATGCGGCGATGTCGATCGGCTCCAGCCCGAGATCGGTTCGCTCCGGCTTGAGCGTGACGTTCACGTGCTGTACGGCGCGTGCGGATACGGCACTGAACGGACGCGGTTCGATGGCGACGCGATAGGTCAACTCGCCGCCGAAGCATAGTTCGTCGCCGGCGCGCACGCGCGACGGCGTCTGCCGCACGGCGTTGCCGTTTACCGCCGTGCCGTTCTTGCTGTCGAGATCCGCGACATAGACGGCGCCGTGCTCCCTAAAGATGCGCGCATGACGCCGCGAAAGTCTCGCGATCAGATCGCGCGGATAGTCGTCGAACGGCGCCTCGCTGCGGCCGATCGCGAACAGGTCGTCGACGATGCGGATCGGACCCAGGGACGGATGCGAGACGGGCAGCAGCAGGACATCGAACTCCTTGTCCAGAGCCGCCCGCATCTCAGCAATCGGAGCTTCGCCGGGATTCATCTCTTTGCATCACTAAGCGGGGACATCTGACGCGAAACGTCAGAACAGAGCTTTCTACAGACTCGGCGGCCAGCGCATTCGACGCAGCCGCCGTCTTCACCCGATGGGCGGCTAATCTGGAATTGTAAGTCACGCATGGTGTTAGTCAATTGTTGGCCTGGCTATTGCGGTCGGTTCAATGGAAAGCACTCGATGCAGCGGCTTTAAGAAACGTGCCAGCGTTCGCCTTCGACGAGAGAGTACTTCTGGCGTCGCGCGCTACGGGTCTTCGTGGCACGCCCTTCCCACACCTTTATTGCTTCACTTGCGTCTGCACATCGACTGCCGGCCAGCCGCCGCCGAGCGCCTTGTAAAGCTGCACCGTGTCGGACAGTATTAGCTGGTGATTCGTCAGCAGATCGAGTTGCGCCTGCAGCAGCGTGCGCACCGTCTCGAAGACTTCGAGTTGCGACACCACGCCTTCGCGCAATTGCGACTGGATCTGCTCGTTCACGACTGTCAGGCGCTGCACTTCCTGTTGCAATTCGACGCGCTGCTGCTTGTGCGAATCAAGATTGACGAGTGCGTTCTCGACTTCCTCAAATGCGGCCATCACGGTTTGCCGGTACTGCTGTTCGGCGACGGCCATTTGCGCCTCGGTCGTTTTCACGTGAGCCCGCACGCCTGGGTCGAGCAGCGGAATGTTGATGCTCGGCATCAAGCCGAATGTGAACGACTTGAGCAGTTCCGACAGCGCGAAGCTCGCCGTGCCGCCGTGAGCCGTCAGGCTGACAGTCGGCAGTTGCGCGAGCTTTGCTTCGCCGACGAAGTCGTACCCTTCGAGCACGCGCAATTCGGCTGCGACGATATCGGGCCGGCGCGACAGCAGTTGAGAAGGCAGTCCGCCCGGCACGGGCGGCAATTGCACGCGCTGCTGCAGGTGGCCGACAGGCACCGTGAACTCGCCTGCGGGAACGCCGATCAGCGTGCACAGCGCGTTGTTCGCCAGATTGCGCGAGCGGCGCAGATCGAGCAGATCCTTCGTTAGACGATTGACTTCCGCCTGTTGACGCATCACCTGCGTCTTCGGGATCAGACCGTTGCGGTTCATGCCTTCATAGATCCCGAGTATCTTGCGGTTCTCGTCGACCATTTTTTGCTGCGTGTCGATCTGGTCGTCGAACTGGAGAATCTGGAAGTACGTGATCGCCACGTTCGATACCAGCTCCAGATAGCCCGCGCGCCAGTCGGCCTCCGTCGCGTGGAATTCGGCCTTTTGCGCCTGCACGCCTTTTTCGACCTTGCCCCAGATATCGATGTCCCAGTTCACCTGGGCGGCGAGGTTGTACTGCTTCGAAAACGGCTGTCCCGTCACTTTCTGGAAATTCGCGCCTGCGCCGAGATCGGCGGTGGGCAATGCGCCCGCCTTTGCTTCGCCGATTTGCGCGCCGGCTACGTCGATGCGCGCGGCCAGCACCTTGATGTCGAAGTTGCCCGCGATCGCCTTGTTGATCAGGTCGTCCAGATACGGGTCCTGGAAGCCCTTCCACCAGTCGGGCACGATGGTGTCGGCGGGCGACACGAGCGAGCCCGTCTTGTCGGACCACGCCGCCTTGGTGGGTGTATCGGGCCGCTTGTAGTCGGCCTGGCGAACATCGACGCAGCCCGCGAGCAACGCAGCGCACGCGGCAGCGGTGGCAAAGGCGCGAACGACGGTGACGATGCGGCGCTTGCGCGGCGCTTGTTGACGCGCATCCGCGTGACAGACGGCGGATGACCCGAAGTGCGAGCAGCAGGCGACAAACGAATCAGGCAACGCAGACACGATAATCTCCGATCTTTCCCGGCAGTACTGCACGTGCAAAGCGCGCCATTCAAGTAAAGCACGTCCGGCGCGGCATCTCTATCGATGTCGGCGGATTTCGTTCGGCGTGGAGTTCGTGCGGTGACCCGGCGGTCGTGTGGACAGAACGATTGGCTTTTCGATCTTTTTGACGATGCTGTTGCAGCAGGCTCCCGTGCTTTCCCCGAGCCCCGCGAAGGCGAATCCTCCGCGGGTATCGCCCTGCCTAGCGAACCGACATCACATTGTTGGCCGACATCGTCGGGACAATGTTCGTGTTGCCGCCGCTCATGTTGTAGATCGTCATCGCCTGATTGACCACTTGTGGCGCAGTGACGTGCAGGCTGCTGTCGAAGTCCAGGTTAAGGCCCGAGAAGAACGACGGGAGGTCCGTGAAGCCGCCGCGAACAGCCTTCATCGCGTTGCTGCCGAGTTCTTCTGCAACGGGCAGGTCGTTGATCATCAGTGCGCTCATGACAGTTCTCCGAAGAGGGAAGCGAAGGTGTTTCGTTTGACGCGAGCATCTTGTCTGCTCGAACCTCACTAATGCACGGGTCGTGCCAGTCGCACGGCCAGTGCCGCGAAAAACCTGCAAGGCCCTTCCGGCATTCGGTTGCGTGTCAGCCTGCCCGTACGCGGACGCAACCCGCCCGCTTCGCTTCCTCTGTCATGTGCCGCCAAGCCGCCAACATTCGCGATAAAACTGTTGGCTCGCCGAAAACAGCGCGCTCATGGTCGGCACGAGCGAGCACACACGTTCGTTCACTTCGCGATCACGGTGATCTTCTTCGAGTAGACGGGCGGATTGTGCGGCACGTGGTTTTGATCGCCCATCAGCAATTGAATCGTGTGCTTTCCGGGTGGCAGCGTGAGCGTCGTCTCCGTTTCCCCCGCGCCGAAATGCAGATGCTGGCGGTCGGAAGGAATCTCCTGGTCCATCGGCATCGGCGGCAGATCGGTGTCGATCAACAGGTGATGGTGGCCCGTATTCGGGTACTTGACGCCCTTCGGCGCGACACCCATGTACCGCAAGCCGAACCACACGCGAAACGGCTTGTTGGCGGGCACGGTCTGTCCGTTGTTCGGGTAGCCGATATACGCATAGGCATCTTTCGGCGCGGGCGTCGGCCCGGCCCATGCCATATTCATTGAAGCGAGAGCGGCAAGCGCCGCGGCGGCAACGATCCTGATCATGGCTGATGTTCTCCGTCTTGCGCGCTTCGCGCCGAACCGCCGGCGCAAAGCACGCGCGTGCTCACTTCACGATGATGGTGATCTTCTTCGAATAGACGGGCGGATTATGCGGGACATGGTTGTGGTCGCCGAGCAGCAGTTGCAGCGTGTGCTTGCCGGGCGGCAATTCGATGCGCGCATCCGTTTCGCCTGCGCCGAAATGCAGATGCTGCCGGTCCGAAGGAATCTCCTGATCCATCGACGGCAGATCGGTATCGATCAGCAAATGGTGGTGTCCCGTGTTCGGGACATTGACGCCTTTAGGGCACACGCCCATGTTGCGCAAGCCCATTCGCACCCAGAGCTTGCCGCCCGTGATGACAGTGCCATCCGCCGGCCAGATGATGTACTCCTCGGCTCCGGGCGGCGAAGGCGTGGGTCCCGCCAACACTTGTGCCGAAGCGAGAAAGAGCGCGCCGAGAGCCGCCAGCCTTATTGTTCTTTGCATTGCGCATTCTCCCAGGGAGGGTCAGTGCTGCTTGCTTCCGCTTTAGCTTAGGACGTAACTTGTCAAAAAGATACGCCATGCTCGTTAACGTTCTGACGTTCCAAGCGCGTGCTATCGTTGATAAGGATGGTCTATGCAATTGCAAAGCTTCAGGAGGCTATGGGAAGGCGCACACACACTCGCGCGGCAAGCGGCCCGCTGCGCCACGCACCGCAGCGCAGCGAACAGTTGCCGTTCTGATCGCGCCCGTTCGTCCGATCGCGAGGCGCTACCCGGCGCCTCAAGAACAACCAGGATCTGAAAAATGTGGCGAAAACTCCTGCTGGTATGCATGATCGGAGCACTCCAGATGCGATGGGCCGATGCACAAGCGCTGCCTCCCGGCGCGGGCGCTTCCGCCACGAACCATTTCGCAAGCGCCGCCCCCGGGACCACGGCGCGCAAAGTTGCACTCGTGATCGGTAACGGCGGCTACGCTGCCGGCGCGTTGCCCAACGCGGCGCGCGATGCGCAAAGCGTCGCCGACATGTTGCGCGCGCAAGGCTTCGACGTCGTGTTGCGCATCGACGCGACGGCGCAACAGATGCGCGACGCGCTCGCCGATCTCGGCCGGCGTGTGCAGCCAGGCGGCACCGCGCTGTTCTATTTCGCGGGACATGGCCTGCAGGCGGGACACGCGACATTGCTCGCTTCCGCTAGCGCGGACCCGCGCGCACCCGCAACCTTGCTGACGGCAAGCGTCGACTTGTCGAACGTGCTCGCGACGCTGTCCGCACCGCGCGCGCATGCGCTCAACGTCGTCGTTCTGGATGCATGTCTGACGCAACCATTCGCGCCGGGCGCGGCGGCCACCGCGTTGCCCGCGCAAACGCTGGTCGCCTACGCGACGGCACAAGCCGCGCAAGCGGCCGACGGCACGCGTCACGGCATCTTCACGCACGCATGGCTGCGCGAAATGGCCCGCTCGCCGGGCCAGCCGCTCGACGCGATGTTCGCGCGCGTCGCGCAACGCGTGTCGGCGGAAACGGGCGGCGTGCAGCAGCCCTGGACGGCATCGTCGCTGACGCAGCCGGCACCTGTCTTCGCGTCCCGTTCGTCGACGCTCTTCGCCGAGGACTCGTCGAATGCCGTTGTCGATCTGCATAGCCGCGGCATCCTGCCCAAGGACAGCAACGAACAATACGAGCTGACGTTCTGGGAATCGATCAAGGACAGCAACTACGCAAGCGACTATGAAGCGTATCTGAAGGCGTATCCGAATGGCCGCTTCGCGACGCTCGCGAAGGCGCGCATCGAGCGGCTCAAGGCCTCCGCGTCCGCGACGCCGCCCGCAACGCATGCCACGCCGGCACCCGCACCAGCCCCGTCGCGGCCCGCCGTGACTGCGCCAGCCCCCGCCCCGGTGCCCGCGCCGCAAACGGCGCCCAAAGCCGCGCCGACGCCCGCACCGGCACCCGCCGCAACCGCGCGCGCGGCGGCCGGCGGCGAGAGCAAGGACTGTCCGGCATGCCCCGTGATGATTTCGTTGCCGGCGGGCACGTTCACGATGGGCAGCAGCTCCGACGATCCTTCCGAGAAGCCGCCGCATCAGGTGACCATTTCAGCGCCGTTCGCGATCGGCAAGTACGAGGTGACGGTCGAGCAATGGAACGCGTGCGCCGACGTCAACGGATGCCCGAAGCTGTCGCCCGAAAACAATTCGGTGAAGAACGCGCCCGCGCGCGATCTCAGTTGGGATGACGCACAGGCGTATGTGAAGTGGCTCAGCAAGATCACGGGCAAGCCCTATCGGCTGCCGACGGAAGCCGAATGGGAATACGCGGACCGCGCGGGCACGACGACGAAGTACTGGTGGGGCGACCAGATGCGCAAGGGCATGGCGAACTGCAAGGATTGCGGCGACCCGTATCACAAGGAAGGGCCGGAGCCTGTCGGCTCTTTCGCGGCCAACCCGAACGGGCTGCACGACATGAACGGCAGCGTCTGGGAATGGGTCGCCGACTGTTGGCATAACTCGTACCAGGGCGCGCCCAACGACGGCCGCGCGTGGGACGCGCCAGGCTGCAACGTGCGCGTGATTCGCGGCGGCTCCTGGCGCGAAGGCAACGACTACATGCTGACCTCGACGCGCTTCAAGTACAGCTCCAGCGTGCGCCAGTCGCAGGACGGCTTTCGCGTTGTGAAAGAGCTGAAGTGACTGGCGTGACGGAAGCGGCCTGAGCCCGCGCTTGCGCACGGCGCGAAGCGCGCGGGAAATACGGCGTGCGCGTCAATGCGCGCGCGCCCTGCTCGTGATCTGCGCGAAATCCACGACGATGCGCTCCTGACCGTACTTGCCCGCAATCTGCTTGAGCCGCGTATCGAGCGCGTGCAGATAGTCGGCGCGCGACTCGCTCTCGGGCCGCGGCGCGTCGAACAGCGGCGCGGGGGTGATCAGCAGCACGACCAGCTCCTGGCCGAACGGCTTCGAAATGATCCAGTCGCCGCCGCTGCCGACGGTCGCCGAGTAGTGCGCGGGCGCCTGGTTATCCTTCGCGCGCGGCCCCGGCACCATATGCACGACGCTGCCGTCGAGCACGAAATAATCGATGTTCACGTACGAGTCATAACCCGGCGTCCTCACATCGACGACGAGGGGATCGCCTTCCGTCAGCACGCCGTTCGGCATCCGCGCCGTCAGGCTCGCGATGTGACCCGCCTGCCAGTTGTGCGTCCAGTACGGACCGAGTTCCTTGAGCACATCGCATTTATCGTTGCTCACATGCTGCACGTCGACTTTCGTCGATGCGACGCCGGGCAAGGTCGCCAGGCGCTCGTTGACGAGCGCCTCGCCATGAGGCGGCACGAATCCGCGTACATGCACCGCGCGATCCTGAACGGAAGCCGCGAGCGCGGAGCATGGCAGCGATGCGAGCGCCGACGTGACGGCCGCGAGTGTCGGCGGCGCCGGTGTGCTGGGCGGCGCGGCGGCGGACGCCACGGAAGGCGCCGACGGCGGTGCGGGCGTAATGGGGATGACGGGCGTCGCGGCGCTCGTCGAGGGCGGCGAGCCGCCTTCGGATGCGCCGCCCGCTTGCGCCTCGTTCTCCTGCTCGAGATTCTGCGAGGCCCGATAGAAGTACAGCGCGCCGCCCGCCGCACATGCGAGCGCGAGTGCGGCCACACCGGACTTCATCAGCATCCGGTTCCGGCCGGCAGCCTGGGTCGCCGGCTTCGAACCCGGCGCACGTTCCTGCGCGCCGAACTCGTCGACGAAGCGCGCCACCGACGGCATGCGCGCCTTGCGGTCGAACGCCAACGCCGCACGCAACGCGCGCCATTGACGCGAACTGAGATTCTCCGGCCGCTGCGGCTGGCGATTGGCGGCACGCGCTTGCGTCGCCGACATGCGATCGAACGGATGACGGCCCGTCAAAAGCTCATATGTAATGCAGCCGAGCGCGTAGATGTCGTCGCGTGGGTCGGGCTCCAGATGCTCGAGCATTTCCGGGCTCGCGTAAGCGGGCGTCAATGCGCCAAGACTGCCCGGATCGAACACTGTTGCATCGCTCTCCTCCTCGGGGCGCTGAAACACGCGCGCAATGCCGAAGTCGATCACCTTGACTTCGCCCATATCCGTGAGAAACACATTGGCGGGTTTGAAATCGCAATGTACGAAGCCGCGCTCGTGCGCGTACGCGAGCGCATTCGACATGCCGCGCACGATCGGCAGCGCGGACTGCACGGGCATGCCCTTGAAATCCTGCGTGCGCAGAATCTGGCTGAGCGGCTTGCCGGACAAATACTCCATCGTCAGATAGACAATGGCGCCGTCGCGATCGAAGTCGTAGACGGTGACGATGTTGCGGTGAGCGAGCACCTGCGCCTTGCGCGCTTCGCGCTGCAACGCGATCAGCGACTTCGGATTGCCGCGGAACTGCGTGTTGAGAACCTTGATCGCGAGATAGGGCTTGCGGTCGGACGCTTCGAGCTTGCGCAGATCGAGCGCCTTGTACACCGTGCCCATGCCGCCGACACCCAGGCACTCTTCGAGCACGAAGCGGTTGTTCAACGTATCGCCCGTGCCCTTCACCTGATCGAGGCCGGACGCGCCGCCGGATGCATCGCTGGTCTTCGCGGGCGGCGGCGTCATCAGGCGCTCGGGAACCGTTTGCATGCGCGTTTCCTCGCCGCCCGCCGCGGCAAGGTTGGAAACGGGCATCTGCTCGATCCGGCGACGCACCAATGCGTAAAGGTCAGGAGGCAGCGGCTTCCTGATATGCGCTTCGCCGAGTATTTCGAGCAGACGAGCCGAACCGAGACCTTCCGTCGTCAGCGTGCTGTCGAGTTGAGCGACGAACGCTTCCTGCGTGAGCGCGCCGCTCTGAAAGTCCCGAATCACGTGCGCAAGGCTAGCCATGTGTTCAAAGCGCTGCAGCTCCCGTTGGCCGAAGAAATTGCCTGTCGTAACCAATTACATGTGCTCGTTCGATAGTAGCGCGCACCTATGCCTTTCGCAAACCAGGATTGGCCCCTCGGCTGCCGGGCATCATGTGTCGCGAGGCATCCAACAGCCGGTCGTGTTCAGTTGGCTGGCCGGCGTCGGCGCTGTGGCGGGCCCAGCCGCGCGCGCGCCGCTTCGGCGCTGGCGGTGCATGCCGCGAAGCCCTGTGCGTAAAGGCTTCGCCGCGCGTTCGCATGACGCTCGCGTGACTGCCACACCTGATGCATGACGAGCGAAGATCTGTCCGTTGCCGCACAACGCTGTCCGTGGCGGCCATGTGTCAGCCTCGTCCTTCGCGAGCAGGAAATTCGACGCCGACAACAGCAAGACGGTCAACGCCCGGCAGCTTGTAAAACACGCTCAGCAACAATGACGACGACTTCGCATTCACCTACTCATCTTCCGATGAACGGGTGCGCGCGCGCATGGCGTCCGCAATGCTGCCCAGCGCACATCGCAGCAGGCCTGAATTACCTATACTTGTGTTCGAGCCATACGCGTTGCCGTCTTCGATCGAAGCGCAAAATCGGCCGCAACGGCGCCACGCGACTTTTTTCTGGAACAGCCATGTCCAAGCTCGTCATCAAGGATCTTTCCGAAAGCGTCGAACTCGATCGCGCGGCAATGACTGCGATTGTCGGCGGTGCACGAACGGGTGGCCGCTTCTTCGGCGTCACCGCGCAGGCGTTGCCGGCTGCCACGCGCGTCGTCGACTATCCCGTGGGATTCCCGACGGCCGCTCGTCAGCCCGTCGACGAGCGCATACCGCCGCAAAGCCTCCTGCGCAAATAGCGGCCCGTTTAGCGGGCTTTCACTGTTGAGCGTGCTTCGCGTACCACCCGCCCGTTGGGTGGTACGTGCTTGTGCGTCGTGTTGGTGCGTCGTGTTGGTGCTTGTGCTCGTGCTTGTGCTCGTTCTCTTGTGTCGCGTCCGCGTTCGGGATCGCGTTTCATCGAAGGCGTCTGTTTCTTTCCGCCAACCGTTCGCGCGCAGCCGTATGGCCAGCGCCAACACAATTGCGTGAGTGAAGCTGCGACGCGTACGCGTACATCTGGGCCGCACCGCTTATTCCCTTGCGTAGCGGCCTTTTCAACGGGCAATGTTTGCTACCGCTCATAACGCGGCTGAATCGGCATATCCGTTGCGGAATAAATAGCGAGCGCTGAATCGTGCTCGTTTAACCGCATCGGGAGAATTGCCATGAAAGCCACTGTCGTCATCAAAGACCTGCCCGCGCCTACCGACCTCGATCGGAAGGAAACCGTGCTGACAGCTGAACGGATGAAAAGCATCGTTGGTGGAAGAAGCACTGTCGTGACTGTCGACGGCACGCATTCCGGCACCGTAGACGACTTCGACATCAACACCGCGATCTTCGAAGGGCGTATCAAAGGACCCATGATTATTTGAACGCGGTGCGGATCGCTGTTGCGCGAAACGTACTCGCGAGAAATAAGCCCCTCTGTGCTGTCAGGGCATCGGGGGGCGTTGTGCTGTCGATCATGCGCGCCGATCGAATGAAAAGAAGCAGACGCATCACGGGATGACGCGTGCGAGACATCCGGTCCCGCGTCGGTGAGCATGCTCTATGACCGGTGCCGAACCCGATCTTGAAGTTGCAGATTGCGCACATGGCAACCCCTCAAGGCGTGACGAAGTTGAACCAGAAATCGAAGTTGTCGAGCCAGTGAGAAAGGACTCTGAGGCTGCGGCGCCGGCAGCCGCACACGACGCGCAACGATCGCGTGCATTGTTCACGACACTGTCTCGCTGCGAGTCGTGCGACGATCGCTCCGCCATCAGGGCACCACGCCACGGCCGCCGCACCGTCCTGCCAGCCCGATGCGATCCATAGGCACGAGGAAACGAAGATAACCAGCGCCGCAGAGCCTGCGGAGAACAAGGCAAGACCACGGTCGAGAAAAGCATGCCGCGAGCCAATCCGCCAATGACGAAACCGAGGCCGCCAGTTCCCTTTTTCGTGAACGATGATATGACGCAAACTAAGGCAATCGACCCACAGATCAACCAGTTGCCGCAAGCGCGAGAGCGCGCTGGATAACAACGCCGCCTGCCAGGTCGTCAGTTCGTCGCGGGCGGGGTCGAGTTGCGCAATACGCGTGCGCAATAGCGGCGCCTGCCGCTCGGGGTCTTCGCTGAGCGGCGCATCCATCCAGCGCCCGATATCGCGCAGCAGTTCGTCGAAGCCCGCAGGAACGCCAAGGTTCGATTTCCGCGCGGCCGCGAGTATGTCCGCGAGTGCCGACGTAATGGGCAGTATCACTTGCATCCGGCCTTGCAGCTCGTCGCTGCGAGCGAGAATCGCGGGGCTGACATGATCGTAGGCCAACTGACTCAACAGGAATTCGAAGCCGCGGACACTCGATGCCATCTTCTGGCGGCTTGCTGATACAACCACGCCCGCCACCCGCCCCGCCAGCGACTCTTTCGCGTAAAGAACGGCCTCGCGGAACCATGAGTCGGTTCGCTCGATCAGCGTCGGGGCGAGCCGGCTCGGAAAAAACACACTGCCCACGATGCTTGCGCAAACGATGCCAAGCGTGATTTCCTCCGTTCGCGCCACTGCCACATCGAAGATACTCAACGGGTTTGACAACGCCGGTAGCGCAATGACGGACAGCGAATAACTGGCGAGCAGGAAAACGTAGTTGCGCGCGGCTCGCGTCGAGATCGAAATGTAGACGAACACGCCCGTCCATAACGCTATCAACGCGCTCAACAGATAAGGCGTCTCCGCGAAAGGCGGCACGAGGGCGACGGAAGCGAGCGCGCCAAGCACCGTGCCGATCACGCGATACAGCGCCTTCGACCTTGTGGCGCCGACAAACGGGTTCGACACGATATAGACGGATGCCAGCGCCCAGTACGGCCTCGGAAGGTCGAAGTAGAACGCGATGTAAAGCGCGAGCATTCCTGCAAGGAAGGTCTTGAACGAAAAAATCCAGTCGCGCAGCGAAGGGACATTCATCGGAAAAAATCGCGTGGGGAGTTGGGTCTGTTGACCGGCAGCCGGCCAGGCTCGCAATAACACGACCAACAGTGTCCCGCGTTTTTCCAGAATCTGCCTGGTCGATCACACATGCCGCGCGTGGCTCAACCGGCGCATTGCCGCGGCCCTAATGCCAGAAGGCAGCTACGCAGACAATTTCCGCACGGCCCAATTGCATGCGCTGCCATGAGCAGCGCATGCACCTGCTACGCACTTCGACTTTTCCGGCGCCGACCTGCACGACGCCTCGATGACCTGACGTGAATGTCTCCGTGTGTGATATGTAGTCAGGGGCCGATTGCACGATGAACGTCACAGCCAGTCCGTCTCGAAGCTGCTATCGGTGAGAGAGACACAGCCATTCTCCGCGAGCACGGCCTGTTGCTCGAGCTTGACGCCCTGAGTTCCGCCTTCCGCACCGATGTAACTCTCGACGCACACGGTCATGCCGACTTCAAACATGCCATCGTAGCCTGAGCGTTCCCAGTCCACCTGGTGCGCAATAGACGGATACTCGTCAACCGTCCCGATGCCGTGAGCAAGTCAGCAGTATCTGTTCTTGATGAAGTGGTCTGGAACCTTCCATGCCTTTTCCGGGAACTCGCGGAACGTCATCCCCGGTCGCAAAAGCTCCGTATTGAAGTGGACCTGGGCGTACGCATGCTCGTACAACTTTCGCTGCTCATCCGACGGGCGACCATCACCGACAAGCCACGTGCGGGAGATGTCGGAGAGCAGTAAACGAGCAGAATAGCTGCGGCCACATCGATCGAAGCGCGCCCGCCCGAGCAGGTGATGCGGCGGCGGTCGATAACAAACAGCCGGTCCGCGACAAGATTACGTTCGTCGACACCCCGGGAAGCGCTCGACAAAGTCCCAGTAATGGAACCGTCGAAACTGAAGTTCGCCGTCGCCGCGCCGAAATTGACCCGAGTACATCAGGCCACAAATCTCATGAGGCGAAGGACCCGGGTGCGGAAAAGAGGCCGTGCATCAAAGCCATGCGACGTGTACTCAGCGCAGACTTCTAACCTGACTCGGCGTGACACTTCCGGCAAACCGATTGCCGAAATGGGTTCTCGTGTAGTTGACGACAGCAGCGACCTGATCGTCATTCATCGCATCGCCAAACGATGGCATCGCCTTTCGGCCATGCAGTACGTTGACGATGACGTAGGGTGCTGCTTCGACTGCCGGATTGTCAGCGAGCGCGGGGTAGTGACCCGCGCCCTGTGCGCCTTTTCCATCCGGCATATGGCATCCCGCACAGGTAGCGTTGTAAAGCGCTTCGCCGCTTTTTTCGGTGAAGCGGTAGCCCGGCGAAATCGTGAAGGTGCGTGGTGCGTCCTGCGCCACGGCCTGAGCCGACACCGTCTCGGCTCCCATCAGCAAGCCCATCAGCATCACGCTGACAATCAGCGTCGGCTTATCCATTGACGATTCTCCGATGCAACCGGGTGATCGCATCCAGTGACGACAGCACGGCGCCTTCCTGCCATGCAGGGATATGGGAAGCGTGCTCTCCGGCAAGGACGATCCGTCCGTCGATCTCACAGAGATTCGCGTAATGCGCTTCTCTCAGCGCGTCCGTCCATGCGGCGAAGCAGCCATTCGTGAACGGTGATCGGCTCCAGCTCATCGCGAAGCCGTTCTGGTACTCACGCGCGTACTGCGGATGAATCTGGCTGCCCTGGCTCAACGCGACCGCGATCCGGTCCGCAGGGGGCAGCGCACCCATTTCGTAGCTCGCGGGCCCCCACATGTAGGCGCCGAGCAGCACGGCAGGACCCGTCGATCCGTACCCTGTTGCCGGATAGCCGATCGTCGAGATCGGCAGGTCAGTATGCGTAATGCCGCCGTAGATCTGCTCGTCTTCTTCCCAGAATCGCCGGCCGAATTGCAATCCGATTTTCACGGATGTCTCGTAGGGCACGGCATCGATCGCAGCGCGCATGGCCGGGCCGACCGCAATGTCGATCTGACTCAGAATCGAGAGCGGAATCGTGCACACCAGCCAATCCGCGTGCGCGTTGCGTTCGGTCCGGGTGGTCGTATCCGTGTAGCGCACGGTGACGCCTTGCTCGTCCTGCAAGATGGCCGTGACTCTCGCGTTGAACACAACGGCGCTCGCGACCTGCGAGTGAAGCGCATGGGCAATCCTGTCCATGCCGCCGACGGGTTGGAAAATAGTGCTCTGATAGTCCTGCTCGTTTCCGGACGAGAGCCATTGCCACAAACGCGATGCAAGCAAAGGGTCGCGCGGCAGCAGATCCGACGGCACGGCCGTGGGCATCAGCCCACCGCCATGCGCGGTCGCGAATCCGCGGCGTTCACTGCTTCGCCGGCCCGCCTGATAGCGACCATCCCGATCGAGCGCCCCCCATTGGCGCAGTGATTCGAGCAGCAGATGCGCATCGTCGACTGACAACGCATCATCGAGTGCGTCCTTGCAGACTGCTTTTGAAAGCAGTTCGGCGATATAGCCTTGATAGTCGGTCTGCACCGCCCGGAATCGTTGCGGCTTGCCACTGAAAGCCTCTGTCGAATGCAGGTATGCGTTGTAATTGACCTGGATGAACGGCTCGAGCGGCACCTTCAGACGTTTTGCGTAGTCGAGTACGCCTAGGTGGTGATACGGAATGCGCCACGGCCCTGGGTTCAGATAAAGCCCGTCAGCGAAATCGCAGTACTGGGTTGCACCGCCGAGTTCTGTATAACGATCACCGCCCCTGACAGTCCAGCACCGACCACCTGCGCGGCCGTTGTACTCCAGCACCTGCACGTGGTAGCCCGCGTTCCTCAATTCAAAGGCCGCGACAAGGCCAGCCATGCCCGCACCGAGCACGAGAATTCGCGTTCCTTTGGGCGCGCCATCGAGTCTTGCCGGTCCGGCGTAGGTCGAAGAAGCTGCAAAGCCAAGTGTGCCCATGCCTTGCATCATGGCGGCCGCGCCGAGGTTCCTGCCGATTAGCGTCAGCAGGTGCCGGCGGCTCATTACATTTGCGGTCATTCTCGACATAAGGACGTGGTGCCCCGACTGGAGAGAAACGATGGCGAATGAAATCAGATGGCATCCCGGTTTGCAAAGGCCCGAGTCATCAGCATTTGTATGCTTGGGAATTGCGTTTGGGTGTACTGCAACGGACTCGCTTATTTTATGCGATCAACCGTCGAGCGTCGTGAGCCGAACACCACAAACACCGGTGATGAGCACACGACGTTGGTCGTCGCGCCCCCTGTTGTGGCGCGAACGTCAGGAGGCTGCCTACCCCAATGAAATCGGGCTTGAGACGAATTACAACGATGAACGGTTTCTCGTCAACAAGTGCGACTGTCCGTTACCAGCGTCACGCAGGTTCCGCGTCACAACAATTACCTGCGAGAGCAGCCGCAAGTTCCGGCAGATGGTCGCAGGCCTTCGCGTGACTCAGATGAGGCGGCTTCATATCTGCCATCGGACCCTCGTCGACTGCCCGATCGATCTGCGCCAGCAAATCCGCAATCAGCGACTGCCGCCTGCGAAATGCGGCACGCCGGTTTGATGGAACCTCGCTGATGTCGCGGTGATATGGGCGTAACGGCAGCACGAACCGCCCATCGACCTCAACGCCACCGAGTTCACGCCAGAAGCCGTCATAGTCTGCGCTGAACTGAACCGCCGTTGCGGCGGAAACGTGCGTCTTCTTCGTCACGCCAGTGAGCGCTTCTACCCTTGCCATCCTGCAGAATTCACCAACGGCTTCCATCACGGCCGCCTTCGGCCGCAAGCCATGGCATGCGCGGGTAGCCTCGCGCACCCGCTCCCGGTCCGCGCCGGCGGGCCCTTGCAGGCCCCCGATCAGCACACCCCGTTTCCCCGATTCGGGATGCCTTTCAAAACTGATGGTCGCCCATGCAAGGTCGACCTGTGCGAACACGTCGCGCCAGGCGACGGTAAGCAACCCTTCGCGCCAGCAGCGTACCGGCTCGCTCACCACGAGCGCATAGCTCCCACTCGATGCCAACGTCACGTATTCCGAATTCAGATAGAGCCTGCGGACAAGACCTTCACCAAACAGCTCCCGAACGACGTGAAAGTGACTGCACAGTAGCTCGGCACGCGCATATGCAGGCATATCGGCTTGGGCGAAGCAATGAAAGGGGCGCTCGAGAAAGCGCCGGTTGCGGGCAGCAATATCCGCAAGCAGAGAGTTCGTCGTCAGTGCCTTCAGCCAGATGCGGGCTGCAAACGGGTTCAGCAGTGCGTACATCAGCACGCGGACCTGCCGGAAGAGGTCATGGGGGGTTCGCCCGGGAATAGACCTGGACAGCAGGTGACGGACTTCAGAAATTGACATCATTGGGCCGCGATCTGTTTCCATTTTCACGAACGGTGCAAGCACGGAGGCAGCCGCGGCAAATACGACAGTCGCCGCCAGCGAATTTATCTTAAGGACATTCCGGACAATGTACCCTGGGGCACTTTCTTCTGGCTTCACAGGAATTTTCTTCAGGTCAGCTGACGGCGTTTCGATTCACAACTCGATGCGCCACGAATGTCGACCCGGCATTTGCAAACCGAACCGCCCCGCGCGTCACTTCGTGATCCTAATCGACTGCGGCGAAACAGAACCCCGCCTGCTAATTTTCGATAAACGCCTTCACGCACGGCATGTACGAGTCTCCCTCGAACATCTCATGCGAGCATTCTTACAATTATTTGACTGAACCCGCCGGATTACACAATATTTCTAAACGTAACGCGATGCTACAGCAGATTTCGTTAGACGCCTAGCGCTTCAATGTCCGGGCGACACGATCGCGTCAGCCCTGAAACCGGGTCCATGTCTTTCCGGCGCCGTAAACGCAGCAACCCCGCTTTTGAGGGCGGGGTTGGTGCATGGGGTAAGGAGCCTGACGATTA
>NZ_JAGIPX010000075.1 GCF_017814945.1 Paraburkholderia sp. LEh10 | reverse complement strand
GAAAAACCCTGTCACTGCTGGCTTTCCCGCCTTCCTCGTTTCCCTCGCGCCGCGTTGGCCGCAGCGCGAAAGACGGGCATTCTAGACACTTGCCTCAGCGCTTGCAAGCGGTTTTTTGAGCGAAACCCTTAGCGATGTTTAAAGACTGGCTTGCGCTTCTCGACGAATGCCGCCATGCCCTCTTTCTGATCCTCAGTCGCAAACAGCGAGTGGAACAATCGGCGCTCGAAATGCACGCCCTCTGCCAACGTCGTCTCGTATGCGCGATTAACCGACTCCTTCACCATCATCACAGCCGGCATAGGAAACTCGGCGATCGTCGCTGCAGCCGCGATTGCCTCGTCGATCAAATTTGCCACTGGGATCACGCGCGACACCAGCCCCGAACGCTCGGCCTCGGCCGCATCCATGAATCGCGCCGTGAGGCACAGATCCATCGCCTTGGCCTTTGATACCGCGCGCGGCAAGCGCTGCGTACCGCCCGCGCCCGGCATGACGCCCAGCTTGATCTCGGGCTGACCAAACTTTGCCGTGTCGGCGGCGAAAACCATATCGCACATCATCGCCAGCTCGCAGCCACCGCCCAACGCGAACCCGGCAACCGCCGCGATGATCGGCTTGCGAACCGATCGGATCGCTTCCCAATTGCGGGTAATGTAGTCGCCCTTGTAGACATCCATATAGGAATAGGTCGCCATCATTCCGATGTCTGCGCCTGCTGCAAATGCCTTTTCACTTCCGGTAATGACAATTGCGCCAATGCCCTCATTCGAGTCGAACTCTCGCAGCGCGTCACCCAGTTCATCCATCAGCGCGTCGTTTAGCGCATTCAGCGCCTTTGGGCGGTTAAGCGTAATGAGACCCACCCGTCCGCGTGTCTCTACCAGAATGTTCTCGAAAGCCATGCACTCCTCCTAAGTGTTTACCTGCAGATGCAAGAGGCTCGCGCCTCATCCCAATAATGCTAACATTCACCAACCAACCGGTCGGTCAATAAATCGGCAAGGTTGCCTCTAACGTTTAAGTCAACATGTCGCCCGCCATGACCCATCCACTGTTTACGAAGCACGAAGACACGCTGCAGAAAGCGCTTGCTGCCATCGAAAGCCGCGGCTACTGGAGCCCCTACTCCGAATTGCCCAGTCCCAAAGTGTACGGGGAAACCGCGAACGCGGACGGTGAAGCAGCCTTCAAGGCTCTTCTGAACCAGGCATTCGAACTCGATCAGCCAAGCACCGGCGAGACGGTCGGCGCTGAGCACTCGCCATTCGGTTTTCCGCTCGGCATCCGTTACCCGAAGTCGACTCCCGACGCACTCATCGCTGCAGCGACCCAGGCTCAACGCCAATGGCGCGAAGCGGGTCCGAAGGCATGGATTGGCGTAAGCCTCGAAATCCTCTTGCGCATCAACCGCTTGAGCTTCGAAATTGGCTACAGCGTGATGCACACGACTGGCCAAGCCTTCATGATGGCGTTCCAGGCCGGCGGTCCGCACGCCCAGGACCGTGCACTCGAAGCCATCGCCTACGCCTGGGACCAGTTGCGCCGGATCCCCGCCGACGCTCACTGGGAAAAGCCACAAGGCAAGAACCCGCCGCTGGCGATGCAGAAGCGCTTCAGCATCGTGCCGCGCGGTACGGGTCTCGTCCTCGGGTGTTGCACGTTCCCGACCTGGAACGGCTACCCAGGCCTTTTCGCCGATCTCGCAACCGGTAACACCGTCATCGTCAAGCCGCATCCGGGCGCAATCCTGCCGCTCGCGATCACGGTGCGTGTTGCACGCGACGTGTTGCGTGAAGCCGGCTTCGATCCGAACGTGGTGACTCTGCTCGCGACCGATCCGAACGACGGCGAACTTGTTCAGAGCCTCGCACGCCGTCCGGAGATCAAGCTGATCGACTTCACGGGCAGCACGCAAAACGGCACTTGGCTTGAGCGCAATGCACATCAGGCGCAAGTGTTCACCGAAAAAGCCGGCGTAAACCAGATCGTGATCGACTCCGTCGACGATCTCAAAGCAGCCGCGCGCAATATTGCCTTCTCGCTGGCGCTGTACTCGGGCCAGATGTGTACCGCCCCGCAGAACATTTATGTGCCACGCGACGGCATCCGCACACCCGAAGGCACGATCGCGTTCGAAGCCGTTGCCGAAGCAATTGCAAGCGCCGTCCAGAAGCTCGGCTCAGACCCCGCCCGCGCAGTCGAACTGCTGGGCGCGATCCAGAACGAAGGCGTGACCCAGCGCATCGACGAAGCCCGCAAGCTCGGGCACGTCCTGGCGGACAGCCAGACCCTCGAACATCCGGCGTTCGCCGGCGCGCGCGTGCGTACACCGCTGGTTCTGCAACTCGACGCCGCAAAGGACGAAGCACTGTTCACAAAGGAGTGGTTCGGCCCGATCTCGTTCGTGATCGCAACGGACTCGACCGAACAGTCGCTCGACCTCGCTGGCCGTATCGCCGCTGAACACGGAGCGCTCACGTTCTCTGTCTACAGCACCGACGACAAGGTGATCGAAGCCGCCACTGAAGCCTCGATTCGCGGCGGCGTCGCACTGTCCATCAACCTGACGGGCGGCGTTTTCGTCAATCAGTCGGCGGCATTTTCAGACTTCCACGGAACGGGTGCCAACCCCGCTGCGAATGCCGCGCTCGCCGACGCAGCCTTCGTGGCAAACCGTTTCCGCGTCGTTCAAAGCCGGGTTCATGTTGAACCGAAAGCCGTGCCGGCATAAGTCGGCCGAACGACATAGGACGTTTGACCGACGCTTTGGCCTATAACTTCGGGCCGATTGAGCACGGTGCAAACGTCGAACTACCATGCAGTCCACGGGCCGGTGCTTTCGCCGGTCCCTCTTCGCGGGAACCCCGACATGACCGACGCCTTTATCTGTGACGCGATTCGCACTCCCTTCGGCCGCTATGGCGGCGCATTGAAAGACGTCCGTGCCGACGACCTCGGCGCGGTTCCGATCAGGGCGCTGATCGAACGCAATCCGGGTGTGGACTGGCGCGCTCTCGACGATGTGATTTACGGCTGCGCGAACCAGGCGGGCGAAGATAACCGCAACGTCGCGCGCATGTCCGCGCTGCTCGCCGGTTTGCCGACCGACGCGCCTGGCGCCACGATCAACCGGCTGTGCGGGTCGGGCATGGATGCCGTCGGGTCGGCCGCCCGCGCAATCAAGGCGGGTGAGGCACGTCTGATGATCGCAGGCGGCGTCGAGAGCATGACGCGCGCACCGTTCGTGATGGGCAAGGCGACCTCCGCGTTTTCGCGGCAGTCCGACATCTACGACACGACCATCGGCTGGCGCTTCGTCAACACGCAGATGAGGCGCGAATATGGCGTCGACTCGATGCCCGAAACGGCAGAAAACGTGGCCGTCGAATTCAACGTAAGCCGCGCCGATCAGGACGCTTTTGCGCTGCGCAGCCAGGAAAAGGCAGCTCGCGCGCAAAAAGACGGCACGCTCGCGCAGGAAATCGTTCCTGTCGAGATTCCGCAGAAGAAGGGTGAGCCCGTTCGAGTGGAAATCGACGAGCATCCGCGCGAAACGTCGCTTGAGACGCTTGGCAAACTGAAGGGTGTCGTGCACCCCGACGGATCGGTGACGGCCGGCAACGCTTCCGGCGTCAACGACGGCGCATGCGCGCTTCTGCTCGCCAATCAGGCTGCGGCAGACCAGTACGGCCTGCGCCGCCGCGCTCGCGTGATCGGCATGGCGACGGCTGGCGTCGAGCCACGCATCATGGGTATCGGGCCAGCACCGGCCACGCAGAAACTCCTGAAACAACTCAACATGACACTCGACCAGTTCGACGTCATCGAACTCAACGAAGCGTTCGCGTCGCAAGGCCTCGCCGTCCTGCGCCGACTCGGTTTGCGCGACGACGATCCGCGCGTGAATCCGAATGGCGGCGCCATCGCACTCGGCCATCCGCTCGGTGCGTCGGGTGCGCGCCTGATCACGACCGCGTTGTATCAACTTGAGCGCATCAACGGCCGCTTCGCTCTATGCACGATGTGTATCGGCGTCGGACAGGGCATCGCGCTCGCGATCGAGCGCGTCTGAACGCTATCGCATCCGGAACCGTATGAAGGAGGAGACAATCGATGCCATATGAAGCGATCCGCGTAGACATCGACGCGGCAACGCGCGTCGCCACTGTGACGCTGAACCGTCCCGACAAGCTGAACAGCTTCACGCGAGCCATGCATCAGGAACTGGGCGTGGCGCTGGATAAAGTCGAAGCCGCCGGCGCCCGCGCTCTCGTGCTCACTGGCGCAGGCCGCGGCTTCTGCGCCGGCCAGGATCTGGCCGATCTCGACTTTACACCGGGCTCGATGACAGACTTGGGCGATTTGATCGACAAGCATTTCAATCCGCTGATCCGACGCCTGCAAGGGCTGCCGCTGCCAGTAATCGCGGCCGTGAACGGCACGGCCGCGGGCGCGGGCGCGAATCTCGCGCTGGCCTGCGACCTCGTGTTGGCCGCACGTTCGGCGAGCTTCATTCAGGCATTCGTGAAAATCGGCCTCGTGCCCGATTCCGGCGGTACGTGGTTCCTGCCGCAGCGAGTCGGCATGGCCCGCGCGCTCGGCCTCGCCATCACAGGCGACAAGCTCAGCGCAGAACAGGCTGAGAGCTGGGGGCTGATCTGGCAAGTGATCGACGACGCCGAACTGCAAAGCGCCGCAACCCGGCTCGCCACGCAACTCGCGCAGCAACCGACACGCGCGATCGCTGCCATCAAGCAATCCATGCGGGCAAGCGCAACGCAAACGCTCGATCAGCAACTCGATCTCGAACGTGACCTGCAACGCGAACTTGGCGCTTCGCATGACTATGCGGAAGGTGTCCGTGCGTTTATCGAAAAGCGTGCGCCGCGCTTCGAGGGCCGCTGACATGTCAACTCAACCGGATTTGAGCAACCCGATGACACCCGACGAACTCGCCCGCGCGACCGCCGACGCGATGTACGCAAACGACGCCTGCAGCAAGGCTCTCGGCATCGAGATTCTCGAAGTTCGCGCAGGGTACGCTCGTCTGCGCATGAGCGTGCGGCCGGACTTCCTGAACGGCCACGAGATCTGTCACGGCGGACTCATATTCACGCTGGCCGACTCAGCATTCGCGTTCGCCTGCAACTCATACAACATCAGCACCGTCGCAGCGGGCTGTTCGGTCGAGTTTCTGCGTCCAGTGCAAGGCGGCGACATCCTCACCGCGGAAGCCGTCGAGCAGACATTGAGCGGCCGAAACGGCATCTACGACATTCGCGTCACGAATCGCGCGAATGAGACCGTTGCGATGTTTCGCGGCAAGTCCGCGCAGATCAAAGGCACAGTGATCCCCGTCAATTGACTGGCGCGCAGACGATCACAAGTAACTGCTTCGCCTCTCGCGCGGCATCCTATTCTGAAATCAAGGAGACATTCGATGACTACCCCGCTCCCTCTCGACCCCATCGAAAAGGCGAGCCGCGACGAACTCGCTACGCTTCAGCTCGAACGGTTGAAATGGTCGCTCACGCATGCGTATGAAAATTCACCCGTCTATCGACGCAAGTTCGACGAAGCGGGCGTGCATCCGTCTGAACTGAAGGCACTGTCCGATCTGTCGCGCTTCCCTTTCACGACAAAGAAGGATCTGCGCGACAACTACCCGTTCGGCCTCTTTGCCGTGCCGCAAGATCAGATTTCGCGCATTCACGCGTCGTCGGGTACGACGGGCAAGCCGACCGTGGTCGGGTACACCGCGCGCGACATCGACAACTGGGCGAATCTCGTCGCGCGCTCGATCCGTGCAGCGGGCGCGCGGCGCGGCGACAAGGTGCATGTGAGTTACGGCTACGGGCTCTTCACAGGCGGACTCGGCGCGCATTATGGCGCGGAGCGCGCCGGCCTTACGGTGATTCCGTTTGGCGGTGGACAGACCGAAAAGCAGGTGCAGCTAATCCAGGACTTCCGTCCTGACATCATCATGGTCACCCCGAGCTACATGCTGTCGATCGCCGACGAGCTGGAGCGCCAAGGCGTCAATCCGAGGGACTGCTCGTTGCGCATCGGCATATTCGGCGCGGAACCCTGGACCAACGACATGCGCCGCGCGATCGAGGAACGGATGGGCATCGACGCCGTGGACATCTACGGCCTGTCCGAAGTGATGGGTCCAGGCGTGGCGTCGGAATGCGTCGAAACCAAAGACGGCCCGACGATCTGGGAAGACCACTTCTATCCCGAGGTCATCAATCCCGAAACGGGCGAAGTGCTCCCCGACGGCGAGCTCGGCGAACTGGTGTTCACGTCCCTCACGAAGGAAGCGCTGCCCATCATCCGTTATCGCACGCGCGATCTGACGCGTCTGTTGCCGGGCACCGCGCGCACGATGCGTCGCATGGAAAAGATCACTGGCCGCTCCGACGACATGATGATCATTCGCGGTGTCAACGTATTCCCGACGCAGATCGAAGAGCTTCTGCTGAAGCAGCACGCACTCGCGCCGCACTACCAGATCGTGCTGACCAAGGAAGGTCCGCTGGACGTGATGACGCTGAACGTAGAACCGTGTCCAGAGACCGCGCCGGATACGGCAACGCTGATGGCCGCGAAACAGGCGCTCGCCTATGACATCAAGGCAATGATCGGCGTGACCGCGAATGTGGTGGTTCTCGACGTCAATGGCATCGAGCGCTCAGTGGGCAAGGCGCGTCGGGTGGTCGACAAGCGCAGGCTCGGCGCGTGACCGTCAACGCAAACGGACGAAAACGGAGCGCGTAAAGAGCGAAGGCCCGACGGCGGACGCACGAGCCGTCCGTCGGGCCATTCGCGCAAGATCAGAAGCTCAGGAATTGGGCAGCAGCAGCCACATACGCCCCGCCTGTTTCATCTTGCCGGCCAAATCGCCAGCTTCGTCGCCCAGTCCCCAGAAATAATCGGCGCGCACGCCGCCCTTGATCGCCGAACCCGTGTCTTGAGCAAACACCAGGCGATTCATCGGTGAATTGGTCATCGGACGCGTCGTCTGCAAAAACACCGGCGTGCCGAGCGGAATCGACGACGGGTCGACGGCGATCGACCGCTCCGGCGTGAGCGGCACGCCCAGCGCGCCGATCGGACCATCGGCGCCACCAGATGGTGCCGTCTCGTTCGACGGCATCTCACGGAAGAATACGAAGCGCGGGTTCGTATCCAGCAGCGCATCGACGCGCGTCGGGTTCGTGCGGGCCCATCCCTTGATGCCTTGCATCGTCGCCTGCGCCGGCGTCAGTTCGCCCCGGTCGAGCAGCCAGCGGCCAATCGACTTGTACGGCTGGTTGTTCGTCCCGCCAAAGCCGACACGCATCACGCTGCCGTCGTCCATCACGATGCGTCCTGAGCCTTGCACCTGCAGGAAGAAAGCCTCGATGGGATCGTCGACCCAAACCAGCTCGTTGCCGGTCAGCGCGCCCGAGCGTTCGAGTTGCGCGCGCGCGGGCAACGGAGAACCCGGCCGATACGCCGAAGGCCAACGATACAGTGCCGTCTGATAGACCCCACGTCGCACGCGCGAACCGCGCAAAAGCGGCTCGTAATAGCCTGTCACGAGGCCATCGAGCGTCCCGTCAGTGTTCGCGAACTGGAACGGCGTGAAGTAACTTTCGAAGAAAGTGCGTGCGCTAGCCACGTCCAGGTCGTCCAGCAGCAACGCCGCCGCGCAGGCGCGCCGCCACGTCGGCTGCGTCGCGAGACGCACACAGTTCTGCCGGAGCGCCGCTGCCGCACCGATCAGCGAATCGTCCTGCCAGCCCGGCACTTGCTGCCACGCGACGGGTGTGAGCCGCTGGGCAGCCATCTGGCCCGGGACGACCGCGGCGCCCGTTGGCGGCGACACGGACGGCCGCACCACGCCGCTGCCGCCGCACGACGCAAGCAGCACGGCAACCGACAGCGCCCCCGCCCAGGCGGCGGCCCGGCGGGCAAAACGCATACAATGATTGTTCTCGATGGAAACTGCCATGTCTGATCTGCTCGACGAATACCCAATGCTCATCTTCGCGCTGGAGTCGCTCCTCGCGCTTTTCCTGCTGATTTTCATTGTCGTGTGGACGGCGTCCGGCAAGAAAAAAGCTGCACGCCAGAAGCAGGACACGAAACAGGTCCCGCCGCAGCAACAAACGCGTCGCTAACTGACCACGTTCGGCGCCTTCCGTTCAATGCAGCGTGCGCGGCATGCGCAGGACGAATTCCGGCACGGGCGCTTCCCAGCGCGCGCCGTCCTCCGCCACGCAGAAATATTCGCCGCGCATCGTCCCCACGGGCGTCGCGATCACGGCATAGCTGGTGTACTCGAATTGCTCGCCCGGCTTCAGCAACGGCTGATGCCCGACGACGCCCAGCCCCTTCACTTCCTGAATCCGATTTTCGCTATCCGTGATGACCCAGTGGCGCGCGATCAACTGCGCGGTGACCTGGCCGGTGTTGCGGATCGTGAGTGTGTAGGCGAAGGCGTATTTCCGATGCTCCGGGTCCGACTCCTCAGAGATGTACCGGACCTGGGAGGACACGCTGAATTCGTACTGACTCATGCTGATTCCGATGGTGAGCGAAGCGCGCTTTCGACCCGCGCGGGGCCGTGCGCAGGCGGCTTGCGCGCTGATTGCGACGCGCCCGCGCAGGCATTGACATGGTTTGGCATTCTGCTTGATGCAGCGCAGGCCCGCAACCGCATCGGCCAAACGGATAAAGCGCGCACCGACTCCGCCGACCGCCGGACGACGGCCGCGCCGCCCAAGGCAACGGCGCGCCGGGCGGGGCTAAAATAGCGGTTTTCGGTCTCCCGCCTCTCCCCACGCCATGACTCAATTCCGCATCGCTCCCAGCATCCTGTCCGCCGACTTCGCTCGACTCGGGGAAGAAGTCCGCAATGTCGTCGCCGCCGGCGCCGACTGGATTCACTTCGACGTGATGGACAACCATTACGTCCCGAACCTGACGATCGGTCCGCTCGTGTGCGAAGCGATTCGCCCGCACGTGCAGGTCCCCATCGATGTGCATCTGATGGTGCGTCCCGTCGACCGCATCGTCCCCGACTTCGCGAAGGCCGGCGCGAACTTGATCAGCTTTCACCCGGAAGGCTCGGATCACATCGACCGCACGCTGTCGCTGATTCGCGATCACGGCTGCAAGGCCGGCCTCGTGTTCAATCCCGCCACGCCGCTGAACTATCTCGATCACGTGATGGACAAGTTGGACCTGGTGCTGATCATGTCGGTGAATCCGGGCTTCGGCGGGCAGTCGTTCATTCCCGAGGCGCTGAACAAGCTGCGCGAAGCACGCGCGCGCATCGACGCCTATAAGGAGAAGACGGGCCGCGAGATTCATCTCGAAGTGGACGGCGGCGTGAAGGTCGACAACATCGCGGAAATCGCGGCAGCGGGCGCGGACACGTTCGTGGCGGGCTCGGCGATCTTCGGCCATCCGGACTACAAGACCATCATCAGCGAGATGCGCAGCAAGCTGGCTTCCGTCGGGCGCTGAGATGCAAACGCCGCCTCGTTACCCCGCTCCCGCGTTCACAGCCGGGAAAATTCGCGCGGCGATCGTCGACCTCGACGGCACGATGGTCGATACCGCCGACGACTTCACGGCATCGCTGAATGGGATGCTCGCGCAACTCGACGCGGAAGAAACCACGCGCGAAGAAGTGATCGACTATGTCGGCAAAGGCTCGGAGCACCTGATCCGCAGCGTGCTCGCGCCGCGCTTCGACACCGCGTTCGCGCAATCGCGTTTTGACGAGGCGCTTGCGATCTACCAGGAGGAGTACGCGAAGATCAACGGTCTTCATACGCGGCTTTATCCGGATGTCGAAGCGGGGCTGATCGCGTTACGCGATACGGGTGTGAAGCTCGCGTGCGTGACCAACAAGCCGCATCGCTTCGCGACGCAGTTGCTCGAACATCATGGGCTCCTGCGCTACTTCGATGTCGTGTTGGGCGGCGACAGCGTCGCGGCGAAAAAGCCCGATCCGCTGCCGATGCTTACCGCCTGCAAAGCGCTCGACGTCTCGCCCAGCGAGGCCGTCGCGATCGGCGATTCGCAGAACGATGCGTTCGCGGGCCGCGCGGCGGGCATGGCGACGCTGACCGTCCCGTATGGCTACAATCACGGCGAATCTGTGCAAACCATAAAGTCGGATGGTATAGTTGTGTCGCTGTTGGGCGCCGCCGAAGCGATCGCAGCGCACAATGCAGTACAATCGGCTGCATCTGATCCCTGACTTAAACCAAAGTCTTCCTCATGTTTCTGAATAAAAAACGGAGTCTGAGCACGATCGACCGGGGAGCCTGGCCCTGGCGTCGCTGGTCGCGCTAACACCTCGTCCGAGGTACGCTGAAGCTCGTCTTCGGCACCCGTTTTTTATTTCGCTGCGCTCACCGCGCTTTCCCGAACCGCCGGTTTGACCGGCCCACAACGTCGCTGCATCCAGTTTCAGCTAGCCGTCGTGTACCTTGCGTACTATCGTCGTGCTGTGAAGCCGTGCATGCGTCGTCGGGAAAGCGCGCGCCGGTCTCATTACCTGTGACGAGCACAATCGACCGGTAACGCAGCCCCGCTTTGTCCGACGCCTACGACGGCCGGACGTACGAACAGGATCGGAACATGACCGAACTCGAATTTCAGTCCCTCGCGAACGAGGGCTTCAATCGCATCCCGCTGATCGCCGAAGCGCTGGCCGACCTCGAAACGCCGCTTTCGCTGTACCTGAAGCTTGCGCAAACCGAGCGCAACGGCGCGAACTCGTTTCTGCTCGAATCAGTGGTGGGCGGCGAGCGCTTTGGCCGGTACTCGTTCATCGGCCTGCCGGCACGCACGCTGATCCGTACGCGCAACGGCGTCACGGAAGTCGTGAAGGACGGCAAGGTCGTCGAGACGCAAGAAGGCGACCCGCTCGAATTCATCCAGAAGTTCCAGGGCCGCTTCAAGGTCGCGCTGCGCCCGGGCCTGCCGCGTTTCGCGGGCGGTCTTGCCGGCTACTTCGGCTACGACGCCGTGCGCTACATCGAGAAGAAGCTCGCGGATACCGCGCCGCCCGACGATCTGAACCTGCCCGACATCCAGCTGCTGCTGACGGAAGAAGTCGCCGTCATCGACAACCTCGCGGGCAAGCTGTACCTCGTGATCTACGCCGATCCGACCACGCCCGAGGCGTACACGCGTGCGAAGCAGCGTCTGCGCGAACTGAAGCAGCGCCTGCGCACGACCGTGCAGCCGCCCGTCACGTCGGCGAGCGTGCGCACCGAGATCTACCGCGAATTCAAGAAGGACGATTACCTCGCCGCCGTGCGCAAGGCGAAGGAATACATCGCCGCGGGCGAACTGATGCAGGTGCAGGTCGGTCAGCGCCTGACCAAGCCGTATCGCGACAATCCACTGTCGCTGTACCGCGCGCTGCGTTCGCTGAATCCGTCGCCGTACATGTATTACTACAACTTCGGCGATTTCCATGTGGTCGGCGCGTCGCCGGAAATTCTCGTGCGTCAGGAAAAGCGCAATGAAGACCGCATCGTCACGATCCGGCCGCTCGCGGGCACGCGTCCGCGCGGCAACACGCCCGAGCGCGACGCCGAACTAGCGACGGAACTGTTGAACGACCCGAAGGAAATCGCCGAGCACGTGATGCTGATCGACCTTGCGCGCAACGACGTGGGCCGCATCGCGGAGATCGGCTCGGTGGCCGTGACCGACAAGATGGTGATCGAAAAGTACTCGCACGTGCAGCACATCGTCAGCTCCGTCGAAGGCAAGCTGAAGCCGGGCATGACCAACTTCGACGTGCTGCGCGCAACGTTCCCGGCGGGTACGCTGTCGGGCGCCCCGAAGGTGCGCGCAATGGAACTGATCGACGAACTCGAACCCGTGAAGCGTGGCCTGTACGGCGGCGCCGTCGGCTATCTGTCGTTCACGGGCGAGATGGACCTCGCGATCACGATCCGCACAGGCGTGATCTGCAACGGCAATCTGTACGTGCAGGCGGCAGCGGGCGTGGTCGCCGACTCGGTGCCCGAATCCGAATGGCAAGAGACCGAGAACAAGGCGCGCGCGGTGCTGCGCGCCGCCGAGCAGGTCCAAGACGGCCTCGATAGCGACTTCTGACGGGAGACTGACCATGCTGCTGATGATCGACAACTACGACTCGTTCACCTATAACCTGGTCCAGTACTTCGGCGAACTCGGCGAAGACGTGCGGACCTATCGCAACGACGAAATCACGCTCGAGGAAATCGCGAAGCTCAATCCCGAGCGGATCTGTCTGTCGCCGGGGCCGAGCAATCCGCAACACGCGGGCATCACGCTCGACGTGCTGCGCGAATTCTCCGGCAAGTATCCGATTCTCGGTGTGTGCCTTGGCCATCAGGCGATCGGCGAAGCGTTCGGCGGCCGCGTCGTGCGCGCGCAGACCATCATGCACGGCAAGGTGAGCCAGATCGAAACCGACTGCAAAGGCGTATTCTCCGACCTGCCGAAGCATTTCACCGTCACACGCTATCACTCGCTCGCGATCGAGCGCGAGTCGCTGCCCGATTGCCTCGAAGTGTCCGCATGGACCGACGACGGCGAAATCATGGGCGTTCGTCACAAGACGCTGCCCGTCGAAGGCGTGCAGTTCCACCCGGAATCGATCCTGTCGGAACACGGCCACGCATTGCTCGAAAACTTCGTGAAGCAGTCGAAGGCTGCGGCACGCAGCGCCTGAAAGTAAAAGAGGAGACGTCACCATGATCACGCCCCAGGAAGCGCTGCAACGCACGATCGAGCATCGCGAGATTTTCCACGACGAAATGCTGCACCTGATGCGGCTCATCATGCGCGGCGACATGTCGCCCGTGATGGCGGCCGCGATCATCACCGGCTTGCGCGTCAAAAAAGAGACCATCGGCGAAATCACCGCGGCCGCCACGGTGATGCGCGAGTTCGCACGGCATGTGGACGTGCAGGACAACTCGAACTTCGTCGATATCGTCGGCACGGGCGGCGACGGCTCGCACACGTTCAACATCTCGACGGCGACGATGTTCGTCACGGCGGCGGCGGGCGCGAAGGTCGCGAAGCACGGCAACCGCGGTGTGTCGAGCAAGTCGGGCAGCGCCGACGTGCTCGAAGCGCTCGGCGTCAACATCGACTTGCAGCCGGAACAGGTGGCCGCATCGATCGCCGAAACGGGCATGGGTTTCATGTTCGCGCCAAACCATCATCCCGCGATGAAAAACATCGCGCCCGTGCGCCGCGAACTCGGCGTGCGGACCATCTTCAACATCCTGGGTCCGCTGACGAACCCCGCCGGCGCGCCGAACCAGCTACAAGGCGTGTTTCACCCGGACCTCGTCGGCATTCAGGTGCGGGTGATGCAGCGTCTCGGCGCAAAGCACGTGCTGGTCGTGTATGGTAGGGACGGCATGGATGAAGTGTCGCTTGGCGCGGCGACGCTCGTCGGTGAGCTGCGCGACGGCGAAGTGCGCGAGTACGAGATTCATCCTGAGGACTTCGGGATGCAGATGGTGTCGAACCGGACGCTGAAGGTGGCGGACGCAAACGAGTCGAAAGTGCTGCTGCTCGAAGCGCTCGACAACAAGCCTGGCGTCGCGCGCGAAATCGTCACGCTGAACGCGGGCACGGCGCTGTACGCGGCGAACGCCACGGAATCGATCGCGGACGGCATTCAACTGGCCCGCGAGGCGATCGCGAGCGGCAAGGCGCGCGCGAAGGTCGATGAGCTGGTCCGCTTCACGCAACAATTCAAGCAGTAACTCTGCAACGGGATTCACATGAGCGATATTCTGGACCGCATCATCGGCGTCAAGCGCGAAGAAATTCGCGCCGCGCAGCAAAGCGCGCCGCTCGAAGAGCTGCGCCTGCAGGCATCCGCGCGCGATCTGCGCGATTTCGTCGGCGCGATCCGCGCGAAGCATGAGACTGGCCTCGCGGCCGTGATCGCGGAGGTCAAGAAAGCGAGCCCGTCGAAGGGCGTGCTGCGCGAGCATTTCGTGCCCGCCGACATCGCGCGTTCGTACGCGAAGCACGGTGCGGCGTGTCTGTCCGTGCTGACCGACGTGCAGTTCTTCCAGGGCAGCGCGGCGTATCTGGAAGAGGCGCGTGCCGCCTGCGACCTGCCCGTCATCCGCAAGGACTTCATCGTCGATCCGTATCAGATTCTCGAAGCGCGCGCGATGGGCGCCGACGCGATCCTGCTGATCGTGGCCGCGCTCGAAACCTCACAGATGCAGGAGCTCGAAGCGTACGCGCATTCGCTTGGCCTTGCGGTGCTCGTCGAAGTGCACGACAAGAACGAACTGGTCGATGCACTGACGCTGAAAACGCCGCTGATCGGCGTGAACAACCGCAATCTGCGCACGTTCGAAACGTCGATCGAAACCACGCTCGGCTTGCTGGACATGATTCCGGACGATCGCATCGTCGTGACCGAGTCCGGCATTCTGTCGCGCGTCGACGTCGAACGGATGCGGGCAATGGACGTCAACACGTTCCTCGTCGGCGAAGCGTTCATGCGCGCCGAAGAACCGGGCGCGGAACTTGCGCGAATGTTCTTCTGATCCCTCAGGTTAGAAAGCGAGTCGCGCGATGGGCATGGAACACGAAATCAAGCTGTCGCTGCCGCCGGGCCAGATCGGCGCAGCGACGCAATGGTTTATCCGGCGTGCAGGAAGCGCAGGCCGCACGGTCACGCTGGAGAACACCTATTTCGATACGCCCGCGCTGACGCTCGCGCGCGCGAAGAGCGCCGTGCGCGTGCGCCGCACCCCGGACGGCTGGCTGCAGACGTACAAGACAGTCGGCTCGGCGAAGGACGGTCTGCATAGCCGGCACGAGTGGGAAATGCCCGTCAAAGGCAACGCGCTCGAAATCGACGCGCTGCTCGATGCCTGCGACGACGAACCGTCGAAACAGGCATTGCGCCGCGCGCGCGACGAATTGATTCCGCTCTTCAGCACGAATTTCTCACGGACGATCTGGCATGTGAGCATCGAAGGCGCGGATGTCGAAGCGGCCGTCGATCAGGGCGAAATCCTCGCGGATGTGAACGGCGAAACGCGCCGCGCACCGATCTGCGAGATCGAGCTGGAGTTGAAAAACGGCGACGCGGGCGCGCTGCACGCGCTGTCGGCGGAACTGGCGAAAGCGATTCACGGCTTACAACCCGACGATACGAGCAAGGCGCAGCGCGGTTATCGTCTGCGCGAGGACGGCGGCTCGCGCTAACGCAGCGCAACAAAGCGGCGGGACGCCGACGGCAAGGCGACGTGCAAACATACGCGGACTTGAGCAGGGCAGCGTTTGCTACACTAGCCCGCCATGAATTCCGCCAAACGTATCCGCACCCAACCGATGCAGCCGTCGCTCTTCACCGACGACGACGCCGGCCCCGCCGCACCCTCTCCCGCTCATCCCGTGCAAACACTCGAATCCCAGTTCGACGCGTTGCCGCCTGAATGGCGCGCGCATCTCAAGCCTTTCATCGACAGCGACGCCTATGCGCCGTTGTGCAGCTTCGTCGACGGGGAGCGCGCGGCGGGCAAGACGGTCTATCCCGCAGACGTGTTCCGCGCTTTGCGCCTGACAAGTCCTGCCGATGTGAAAGTCGTGATTCTCGGCCAGGACCCTTACCACGGCGAAGACCGCGGCACGCCGCAGGCGCACGGCCTCGCGTTTTCCGTGCCGCCCTCGGTGCGGCCGCCGCCGTCGCTGCGCAACATCTTCAAGGAGATCGCCGCGAGCCTCGGCTACGAGACGCCGCAGCACGGCTGCCTCGATGCATGGGCCAAACAGGGCGTACTGCTGTTGAACACGGTGCTGACGGTCGAACGCGATCGTGCCGCGAGCCACGCGAAACGCGGCTGGGAACAATGCACGGACACGCTGATTCACGAGCTCGCGGTACGCCACGAAGGACTCGTCTTCATGCTGTGGGGCGCGCATGCGCAAGCGAAGCGCGCGCTGCTCGGCGGCAAGTCGCATTGCGTGCTGGAAGCGCCGCATCCGTCGCCGTTGTCCGCGCATCGCGGGTTTCTCGGCTGCCGGCATTTCGCGCTCGCCAACGAGTTTCTCGAAGCGCACGGGCGCGACCCCATCGACTGGCGTTTGCCGGAAACGGGCGAAGTATTCGCCTGACACCCACTAGCCGGCGCGACGCGCCGTAGCGCAAAAGAAAACGCCACGGAATTGTGTTCCGTGGCGTTTATTGTTTGTCGGCGCGACGCGGCCGATAACCGCATCGCATCGACGAACGGCTCGCCGGAAGGCTTGCCGAAGGCTCGCCGGAAGCTTGCCGTATGGCCTGCCGTACGAATCTGCGAATCGCTTACGCTGCGGCGATCGCTTCGCGTGCGCCCGCCAGTGCCGCGCTCGCTGCGTCCTCACCCATGTTCAGGCCTTCGGCGTAGATGAAGTTCACGTCCGTCATGCCGAGGAAGCCGAGGAACGTCTTCAGATACGGCGTCTGCGTGTCGCCCGGCGTGCCGACGTACTTGCCGCCGCGTGCCGACACCACGAACACCTTCTTGCCCTTCACGAGGCCTTCCGGACCGTTCGCGCCGTACTTGAACGTGATGCCAGCGCGTGCGATGAAGTCGAAGTACGTCTTCAGTTGCGACGAGATGCCGAAGTTGTACAACGGCGCGCCGATCACGATGACGTCGGCGGCTTGCAGTTCGGCGATCAGCGCTTCGCTGCGCGAAGCAATCGCTTGCTGCTCAGCCGTGCGCTGTTCGACGGGCGTGAAGAACGCGCCGAGGATCGCGTCGTCGAGGTGCGGCAGTGCATCCTGGTGCAGGTTGCGGACGACGACTTGCGCGCCCGGATTCGATTGTTGCAGCTTTGCCGTCAGTTCGTTGGCGAGCAGCGTCGATTGAGCGCCTTGCGAGCGAGCCGACGAGTTGATTTGCAGGATCGTGGTCATCTGGGACTCCAGTTAGGGGCGCGCTGTGTTGCGCGAGTGGAGCCATTGTGTTTTTTTCCCCGGCCGGGAAAAAGTAGCGCGGCGGCGACGGATTGTTGCATCCGTAGAACAATGCGCCGCCGGCTTTCCTGCGAGACGGCCGCGCGCGCCGTTACTTGCCGAGCCAGCGCTTGCGCGCCGTGCTCGCCCACGCGCGCCTGTCGTTTGCCGTGAGCTTGTAGCGCGACACGTCCGGCCCGTCGAGCTTGACCTGCGCGACGCGCAGTTCGTCGCGACGGAACGCATGCACCTCGACCTTGGCGCCGGGCTGGTAGCGCGACAGCAGCGCGTCGAGGTTCGAGCCCGTCACGCGCAGGCCGTCGATGGCGATCAGCACGTCGCCCGCCGAAAGGCCTGCCTTCTGCGCCGCGCTTCCGTCGTGAACGGCCGCCAGCGCGCAATCGGCGCCGCCGCGCACGCGCGCGCCGAGCGACGGCTTCGCCTTCGGATCGACGTCCGGCTCGAGCGTCACGCCGAACGGTTCGAGCAGCGCTTCGAGCGGGAGATCGCGCGTCCCGCGCACGCCTTGCGCGAACAGCTCGGACAGGTCCGCTCCCGTCGCTTCGGCGAACAGCGACTCGACCTCGGATTCGTCGATGCCCCGAGCGTTGCCGCGATAGAAATCGCGTCCGTAGCGCTGCCACAGCAGGCGCATCACGTCGTCGAGCGATTTGCGGTTCTGGGTTTGCGCGCGAATCGTCAGATCGAACGCGAGAGCGACGAGCGAACCCTTCGTGTAGTAGCTGACGATCGCATTCGCCGCGTTCTCGTCCTGACGGTAATACTTGATCCACGCGTCGAAAGAGCTTTCGGCGACCGTCTGCTTCAGGCGCCCGCTGCCGCGCAGCACGCCGCCGATCGTCTTGCCGAGCAGCGCGAAGTAATCGGCTTCCTTGATCAGCCCGCTGCGCACCAGCATCAGATCGTCGTAGTACGACGTGAAGCCCTCGAACAGCCACAGCAGCGACGTGTAGTTTTCCCGCGAGAGGTCGTAAGGCGCGAACGCGGCCGGCTTGATGCGCTTCACGTTCCATGTGTGGAAGTATTCGTGGCTGCACAGGCCCAGATACGTCCGGTAGCCGTCCGTCGTCTCGTCGCGGCCTTCGACGGGCAAGTCCGAACGGTTGCAGATGAGCGCCGTCGATGCGCGATGCTCCAGTCCGCCGTAGCCGTCGCTGACGGCCTGCGTCATGAACACGTAGCGGTCCATCGGCGCTTTTTTCGAGCGCGGCTCGAACAGCGCGATCTGCGCTTCGCACACGCGCTTCAGATCCGCCGACAGCCGCGCCATATCCAGCCCGATCACGCGCCCGGCGATCACGATGTCGTGCGGCACGCCATGCGCGTCGAACGTTGCGAGCGCGAACTCGCCGAGCGTGACGGGATGATCGATCAGCTCATCGTAGTTTTGCGCCGTGTATTCGCCGAAGCCGTAGCGCTTCGTGCCGCGCGCTTCCGTCAGCGCCGTCGAGACGCGCCAGTCGCGGAACTGCGCGCCCGCCGGCTTCTGGATATCGACGACGCACGGCGCATCCGCGAAGCCCACGGGCGCCAGAAACACGCTCGTGCCGTTGAAGAAGCCCGTGGTGTCGTCCAGATGCGCGGCCCGCACCGACATGTCCCACGCGTACACCTCGTAGCGCAGCGTCAGCGCGCCCTTCACGGGCGCGGCCTGCCATGCGTGCTTGTCGGTTTTTTCGATACGCACCTTGCGGCCGGCGTCGTTGAACGCGCGCAGCGTGACGATATTGCGCGCGAACTCGCGGACCATGTAGCTGCCCGGAATCCATACGGGCAACATGAAGCGCTGGCCGGACGGATCGGGATCGGCGACTGTGACGGTGACTTCGAACAGATGGGCGGCGGGCTGCTTCGGAACGATGGTGTAGCGGATGGGCTTCATCGGCGCTCGTGGTGGAGACTCGGGGAGAAATTCTGAGGGCTTCAAACGATGAGACGGGAGTTGGCGCTAACGCACAATCTCCCGTCTGAAGAATTCGACACTAACGCTGCTCGCGCCGGCTCAGCGCACTGATGCCAACGCCTTGTCCAGCTCGTCCGCCGGCACGGCGCCGGGCAGGCGGCGGCCGTCCGCGAGGAACACGGTCGGCGTGCCGCTCACGTTCATCGACTGCCCGAGCGCGAGGTTCCTGTCGATCGCCGCCGTATCGCAGGTGCCCGGCGCGGTCGGCGCGCGGCGATCCTGCATCCACGCTTCCCAGGCCTTCGCACGATCCGCTGAACACCAGATCGACTTCGACTTCGCCGTCGAATCCGGCGACAGCACCGGGTACAGGAACGTGTAGACGGTGATGTTATCCATCGACTTCAGCGTGCTTTCGAGCTGCTTGCAATACGGGCAGTTCGGATCGGAGAACACGGCGATCTTGCGGCTGCCGTTGCCCTTCACCACTTTGACGGCGTTCGCGAACGGCAGGCTCGCGAAGTCGATGCGGTTGGTTTCCGACAGACGCGCCTCCGTCAGGTTCTTGCGCGTCTTCGCATCGACCAGTTCGCCGAGCAGCAGATAGTCGCCTGCCGCGTCGCTGTAGATGATCTGCGAGCCGAGGTTCACCTCGTACAGCCCGGCGACGGGCGACTTCGACACGCTCTTGATCGTCGCTTCGGACAGGCGCGCCTGAAGGGTCGCCTTGAGCTTGTCGGTGGTCTGGTCGGCCTGCGCCGAGCAGCCAAGGCCAAAGGTCGCGACAGCCAGCGCGAGCGCGGCGATGCGGATACGTTTCTTCATATTGCTACTCCTGATTCATTCGGCGCGGCCGTTCGCGGCCCAATTGCCGCTCGTCCGCGCCCGTGTTCAAGTTCCACTGGGGTTGCCGTTCAGTTGCCGCTAAGTTGCCGTTCAGTTGCCGTTCGCGCGGTCAGCATCGGCGCCGTGTTGCCGATGGTATGCCTCGCGTTGGATCCTGTGCGTGGGCGGCGGCACTGTTCGACGCAAGTCGCGCGCTGCAGCATCCCGTCCGACTTTTGGCTCTCGTCAGCCCAGCGCCGCCGACACCAGCCAGCGCTTGACGAGCGGCTGCGCGCCGACGAACGCCATGCCCGTATTGCGAACCGCCCGCGCGATATTGCCCGGCAACGCGAACAGCCTTTGCAGGCCGTCGGTGGCGATGGTCAGCGCGCGGATGTCTTCGCTACGCGAGCGCTCGTACCGGCGCAGCAGCACCGTGTCGCCGATGTCGCGAAACGCCTCTTTCTTCACGATCACGTCGACCAGCGACGCCACATCGCGCAGACCGAGATTCATGCCCTGCCCGGCGAGCGGATGGATCAGATGCGCCGCATCGCCGACGAGGGCGACACGCGGCGCAACCAGCCGGTCGACTGTTTGCAGCGCGAGCGGAAAGCCTTTGGCGGGCGTCACGCAGTCTAGCTTGCCGAGCGCGCCCATCGTCGCGCGTTCGACTTCGGCAGCGAGTTGCGCGGGGTCGAGGCGGACGAGCGTGTTCGCGTGGTCGGTCTTCGCCGACCAGACGAGCGACACGTGGCCGTCCGGCAGCGGCAGCAGTGCGATGATCTCGCCATCGCGGAACCACTGATACGCGGTCTCGCCGTGCGGACGCTCGGCCCTGAAGTTCGCGACGACGCCCGTCTGCCTGTAGTCGCGGCGGTTCACTTTCGAGCCGATCTGCGCGCGCACCCACGAGTGCGCGCCGTCCGCGCCGACGACGAGGTCCGCTTCGAGCACGTTGCCGTTCGCGAGGCCGATCGTTGCGCCGCCCGTTTTCACGTCGAGACCTTGTGCGCGCGCATCGAGCCACGTGAGATTCGGCTGAAAGCGCAGCGCGGCGTCGAGCGCGTGTTCGATCAGCGACGATTCCCCAATCCACGCAAGCTGCGGCACGGATGCCTGGAACGCCGAGAAATGCAGTTCCGCATGTGCGTCGCCGTACACGCGCATGTCGTAGACGGGCGCGAGCCGCGACGCGTCGAGCGCCTGCCACACACGCAGGCGCTCGAGCAGCGCCTGCGAGCTTGCGGACAGCGCGTAGACGCGAGAATCGAACACGGCGTCGGCGGGAAGCGGCTGGCAATGTTGCGCGAGCAGCGCGACGCGCAAGCCGCTTTGCGTGAGCGCCAGCGCCGCCGTCTTGCCGACGAGCCCGCCGCCGATCACAGCGACATCGAAGGACTGATGGTGAGCATTCATCCGGGCATTATAGCCGGGAGGGGTCGCCGGGACCGGCCAGCCGGCCAGGGTCCCGACCCGGTTTGGGCATTGTTCGCGCGGCGATTGATGCAGGTCGGGCAAGTCGAATCGCTTATGCGCGCATACCCTGTCGTGCTCCGGCCGCGCACCGGACCGCCCGCTGTTCACCCCGCTGCCGCGAACGCGCCGCCGGACAGGGTTACAATTGCGGTTTTCGGTTATCCGGCACCCTTGGCGCGCCATTGCAGCGCGGCGGGTGTCGTACGACAGTCCGCGTGTGCCGCGCGTTTCCGGCGCCAGCGGACTTGCGGGCCGCGGCCAGCATCGCGCCGAGCAAAGCCCGCGCGGCAAGTCCGCTCCGTTCGCCGAAGCCCGTCATCACCTGATTTATAGAGAACCTCATGAGCCTCCAATGCGGCATCGTCGGCCTGCCTAACGTCGGCAAGTCCACCCTGTTCAACGCACTGACCAAGGCGGGCATCGCCGCCGAAAACTATCCGTTCTGCACGATCGAGCCGAACGTCGGCGTGGTCGAAGTGCCCGACGCGCGTCTGACGGCGCTCGCCGAAATCGTCAAGCCGGAGCGCATCGTGCCCGCCGTCGTGGAATTCGTCGATATCGCGGGTCTCGTGGCCGGCGCGAGCAAGGGCGAAGGCCTCGGCAACCAGTTCCTCGCGAACATCCGCGAGACCGACGCGATTACGCATGTCGTGCGCTGCTTCGAAGACGAAAACGTGATTCACGTCGCGGGCAAGATCGATCCCGTGTCGGATATCGAAGTGATCAACACGGAACTCGCGCTGGCCGATCTGGCAACCGTCGAAAAGGCGCTTACGCGCTACGCGAAAGCCGCGAAGTCCGGCAACGACAAGGAGGCGGTGAAGCTCGCCGCCGTGCTGGAAAAGGTTCGCGCGCAACTGGACCAGGCGAAACCCGTCCGCGGGCTGGAACTGACGGAAGAAGAGCGTCTTCTGATCAAGCCGTTCTGTCTGATTACGGCCAAGCCGGCGATGTACGTCGCGAACGTGAAGGAAGATGGCTTCCAGAACAATCCGCATCTGGATGCCGTGCGCAAGTATGCCGAAACGGAAAAGGCGCCTGTCGTCGCCGTGTGCGCGGCGATCGAAGCGGAAATCGCCGATCTCGCCGATGAAGACAAGGAAGTGTTCCTCGCGGACATGGGCATGGACGAGCCGGGCCTGAACCGCGTGATTCGCGCGGGCTTCAAGCTGCTCGGCCTGCAGACGTACTTCACGGCCGGCGTGAAGGAAGTGCGCGCCTGGACGATCCATATCGGGGATACGGCGCCGCAGGCGGCGGGCGCGATTCATACGGACTTCGAGCGTGGATTCATCCGCGCGCAGACGATCGGCTTTGACGATTACATCTCGTACAAGGGCGAGCAAGGCGCGAAGGAAGCAGGCAAGATGCGCGCCGAAGGGAAGGAATACGTCGTGCACGATGGCGACGTGATGAATTTCCTCTTCAACGTCTGACGAGCGATTGTCAATTGCGTTTGCGCCGCAGGCCATAACGACGAAAAAGCCGCGTTTTGATGACGCGGCTTTTTTTTGCTCTCGAATGCGGCAAAGAAATGCAGCTGCCGCCCGCATGGGGGCGACGCCTGCGCCGCGAGGCGCTATCGCCGATGCCCGCGCAAAGGCAAAGCGAACCGCTATCGCGGATGCCACCGACAGCGGCAAAACAGACCGCAATCGCGAACGCCAGCGATAGCGGTAAAAAAACAAAAGCAGACCAACCCCAAACCAAAGGCGTCGCAGACACAAGAAGTACAATACCGTTTCCGCCCGTGGCGCGCGCCACTCCGGCCCGCAGCGCCCGGTAGCTGCAAAAGCCGAATCCATTCAACTCCACGCCGTCCTGCATCTCGCCCCCGGCGGCGTCAACCCCAAACGCTCAAACAAATGGCCCAATACGTCTTCACCATGAACCGGGTCGGCAAAATCGTGCCGCCCAAGCGCCAAATCCTGAAAGACATCTCACTGTCGTTCTTCCCCGGCGCAAAGATCGGCCTGCTCGGCCTGAACGGCTCGGGTAAGTCCACGCTGATCAGGATCATGGCCGGCGTCGACAAGGATATCGAAGGCGAAGCCACGCCGATGCCGAACCTGAACATCGGCTATCTGCCGCAAGAGCCGCAGCTCGATCCGCAAAAAACCGTGCGCGAAGCCGTCGAAGAAGGCCTCGGCGACGTGTTCCAGGCTCAAAAGAAGCTCGACGAAATCTACGCAGCCTACGCCGAGCCGGACGCCGACTTCGACGCGCTCGCCGCCGAACAGGCGAAGTACGAGGCAATCCTCGCCACATCCGATGGCGGCAGCCCCGAGCAACAGCTCGAAGTCGCCGCCGACGCGCTGCGCCTGCCGCCGTGGGACGCGAAGGTCGAGCATCTGTCCGGCGGCGAAAAGCGCCGCGTCGCGCTGTGCAAGCTGCTGCTCGAAAAGCCGGACATGCTGCTGCTCGACGAGCCGACCAACCACCTCGACGCCGAATCCGTCGAATGGCTCGAGCAGTTCCTCACGCGCTTCCCCGGCACCGTCGTCGCCGTCACGCACGACCGCTACTTCCTCGACAACGCCGCCGAGTGGATTCTCGAACTCGACCGCGGCCACGGCATTCCATGGAAGGGCAACTACAGCAGCTGGCTCGACCAGAAGGAAGAGCGCCTGAAGCAGGAAGAGGCGTCCGAATCGGCGCGTCAGAAGGCGATCAAGAAAGAACTGGAGTGGGTGCGCCAGAACCCGAAGGGCCGTCAGGCGAAGTCGAAGGCGCGTATCGCGCGCTTCGAGGAACTGAACAGCCAGGAATACCAGAAGCGCAACGAAACGCAGGAAATCTTCATACCCGTGGGCGACCGCCTCGGCAATGAAGTGATCGAGTTCAAGAACGTCAGCAAGTCGTACGGCGATCGCCTGCTGATCGATGACCTGAGCTTCAAGATTCCCGCGGGCGCAATCGTCGGTATCATCGGCCCGAACGGCGCAGGCAAGTCGACACTGTTCCGCATGCTGACGGGCAAGGAGCAGCCGGATTCGGGCGAAATCGTCAAGGGTCCGACCGTCAAGCTCGCGTATGTCGATCAGAGCCGCGATGCGCTCGACGGCACGAAAACCGTGTTCGAAGCGATCTCGGGCGGCGCGGACGTGCTGACGGTCGGCAAGTACGAAACGCCGTCGCGCGCGTATATCGGCCGCTTCAACTTCAAGGGCGGCGACCAGCAGAAGATCGTCGGCAATCTGTCGGGCGGGGAGCGCGGGCGTCTGCATCTGGCGAAGACGCTGATCGCGGGCGGCAACATGCTGCTGCTCGACGAACCGTCGAACGACCTCGACGTCGAAACGCTGCGCGCACTCGAAGACGCACTGCTCGAGTTCGCCGGTTCGGTGATGGTGATCTCGCACGACCGCTGGTTCCTCGACCGCATCGCGACGCACATCCTCGCGTTCGAAGGCGATTCGCAAGTGACGTTCTTCGACGGCAACTACCAAGAGTACGAAGCGGACAAGCGCGCGCGCCTGGGCGAAGAAGCCGCGCGTCCGAAGCGTCTGCGCTACAAGCCGATCAGCCGTTAAGCGTTCGTTGCACAGCCGTCCGCAGACGGGCCGCTCATGCGGCTCGATGCTTTCGTGCGGACGGCATAAGAGTTGCTGCCTTGCCTCGCAGGATCTCATCCGAGTCCAGCTGTAATCAGCCCAGGCATCCACTGCCTGTGCCGCGCGTCACGCGCGGCAAATCTGCCGTACACAACCCGAACCACGGCCGCGCAAGGACGAGGAGGCAGCATGGCGATGTCGACGGGCAAGCGCGTGGTGTTGGCCATTGCAGGCGTGATCGCGCTGCTCGTCGTGATCGTGGCTGGCGGGTTGTACTTCGTCCAGCGTGACGTGAAAGAGCGCGTCGTCGACGCGCTCGCGCCGCTGGGCAGCGCGGAAAGCATCGACGTGGGCTTCTCGGCGGTGACGCTCAGCCGCGTGCGTCTGACGGCACCAAAAGACTGGCCGACAGCCGACGCCCTCACCGCCGACGAGATCACGATGACGCCCGACATCGGCGATCTGCTCCGGCATCGCATGCATCTGAAGAGCGTCGTGGTGCGCGGTTTCAGTCTGGTGCTCGTGCGCACCGCCGCCGGCAGGCTGGAAATACTGCCGAAGCTGCGTCAATCGATGAGCCAGCCCCGCAACGCCGCAAGCACGGCAAATGTCGCGAGCGGCGCGGCAGCGAAGCCGCCGTTGCCCGCGGAGAAACTGATCGATCACATCGCGTTCGCCGATGGGCAGTTCGTCTTCTACGACGAAATGATCAGCAAGCCGCCCTATAAGGTGACCGTCAGCGACGCGAGCGCGAGCGTCGACCACATCCATCTGCCCGATCTCACGGAACCGACGAATCTTGCCGTCAAAGGCTCGATCAAGGGTCCGCAGCACACCGGCAAGGTGACGTTCGACGGCTGGATGAAAATTGCCAGCAAGGACTCGCAGACGACCACGACGCTACGCGGCATCGACGTCGTCATGCTCGACCCGTATCTGTTGAAAAAGGCGGGCGCAAAGGCCCAGGTGACGGGCGGCACGGTCGACCTGAACATGCAGGCGACGGTGACCAACTACCACATCCACGCGCCTGGCACAGTCACGCTGCATCATCTGCAACTGGCCGGAACGGACGATCCCCTCGACACGTTCATGCAGATTCCAACCCGCGCCGCCGTCGCCGCGCTGAAGCGTCACGGCGATGACATCACGCTGCATTTCACGATAGACGGCAATCTGCGCGACCCGACGTTCAAGCTCAACGAAAGCGTGATGACGGAACTGCGCGCGAACTTCGCGAAGGCGCTGGGCGTCAGCGCCGAAGGCGTCGCGAAGGGCGCGGGTGAAACGGTGAAGGGGTTGGGCAACGCGCTGAAGAACCTGCTGGGCCAGTGAGGCCCACGGCAGCGCGCATCAGACAGGCAAACCAAGCGCCCGCAGTTTCGCCTCCGTCTCAGCGGCGTTCGTGTGGTGCACGCCATGCCAGCCGAGCGCCGTCGCGGCCTCGGCGTTCTTCACGTTGTCGTCGATGAAGACGAGTTCGTGCGGCTTCACGTCCGGCAAATGCGCGTGAATCCGGCGCAGCATCTCAGCGAAGATCGCGGGATCTGGCTTGACCATCTTCACGCGGCCCGACACGACGATGTCCTTGAAACGCCGCAGCACGGGATAGTGCTCCCATGCATATGGAAACGTCTCGCCAGACCAGTTCGTCAGGCCAAAGAGCGGTACGTCGGCGGCTTCGAGCTTCTCGACAGTCGCCACGCCGTCGTCGAGCACGCCGGCGACCATTTCATGCCAGCGCTCGTAAAATGCGCGAATCAGCGCTTCGTGTTCGGGAAACTTCGCGACCAGTTCCACCGTGCCTTCCGCGATCGGCTGGCCGCCGTCCTGGCGGATCACCCAGTCCATCGTGCAGACGTTCGTCAGAAACCAGCGGCGCTCCTCGTCATCGGTAATGAGCTGGCGGTAAAGGTACTGCGGGTTCCAGTCGATCAGCACGCCGCCGAAATCGAATACCACCGCCTTGATGCTCATGCGAACTCCGTTTGCAGAATGTCAGCGAGGGGACGCACGTTGACGCGCCTGCCCGTCATCGACGAATTGGCCCAGACGAAGTTCTGGTGCTCGACGATCTTGTCGGCGGCGAGGTGCGGCTTGTCGTGTGTCGTGTGAAGGTCGGCAACCACCGTCGTGCGCAGACCCAGCAACTCGGCGCGGCGTGCCGTCGCGTTGACGCAGAATTCGGTGGCGTAACCGCATACCAGCACGCTATCGATCGCTTGTTGCTGCAGTTGTTCCTTCAGATGCGTGTGCTGGAACGAATCGCCAACGGTCTTGTAGACGGAAGCATCCGTCTGCTCGCGAACCAGTCGGGCGGGCAACCGCCACGCGTCGCTGCCGCGCGCGAGCAGCCCGTTCGCGTCGCTTTCGTGCTGCACGAAAAAGACGGGCGCGTTCGCGTTGCGCGCGGCGGCCGTCAACTGGTTGATGCCGTCGATCACTTCGCCGCCCCGATATGCGGGCGACGGGCCGCCGAAGAACATCTGCTGCACGTCGATGACGATCACCGCAATTCCGGGCATGCGAGCCTCGTTACTCGTTGGTCATTTTTCAGGGAGGCCAGGCGGGCGGCGGGCAAAACGCCAGCCGCCGCCTCGCCGCGCAACGCGATCTGATTTCGCGCCGAAGCCCGCTAAACGCTTCGACTTGCGCTGGCGCGATCACGCAGCGAGTCGCGGCGCCAAGCTGCGCCGCGACTCGCGCCACGTGCGTCAGATCGGCTGGGTGCGCGCCTCGAGCCACGCCTTCGCGTCGCTCGACACATGCGGCGACACGCGCGTGCGAACCATCTCGTGGTACGCGTTGAGCCACGCGCGCTCGTCGTCGCGCAGCAGGTTCAGCGCAACGCAGCGCGTGTCGATCGGGCACAGCGTCAACGTTTCGAACTCGAGAAAATCGCCGAACTCGGTCTTTTCCGCCGCGCGGTTCAGCACCAGGTTCTCGATGCGGATGCCCCACTTGCCCGGCCGGTAGATGCCCGGCTCGATCGACGTGATCATGCCCTCTTCCATCGCCGTCCAGGCTTCGGCGGGCGCGTAGTGCGAGATCACCTGCGGGCCTTCGTGGACGTTCAGGAAATAGCCGACGCCGTGACCCGTGCCGTGGCCATAGTCCGCGCCCGCTTCCCAGATCGGCGCGCGCGCGATCGCGTCGAGCATCGGCGAACGGACGCCGCGCGGAAACTTCGCGCGCGACAGCGCCATCATGCCCTTCAGTACCGTCGTGAAGTCGCGTCGATGCTCGTCGGTGATCGTGCCGATCGGGACGACGCGCGTGATGTCGGTCGTGCCGCTCAGGTATTGGCCGCCCGAATCGATCAACAGCAGGCCGTTGCCTTCGATCGTCGAATGCGATGCGGGCGTCGCGCGGTAGTGCGGCATCGCGCCGTTCGCGTTGAAGCCCGCGATCGTCGCGAAACTCAGCGTCACGAAGCCCGGCCGTCGCGCGCGCGACGCCGTCAGCTTTTCGTCGATCGTCAGCTCGGTGACCTTTTCGCGGCCGAGCGCACCTTCGAACCACGCGAAAAACTCGGCGAGCGCCGCGCCGTCCTGCTCCATCGTCGCGCGCACGTGCGCGGCTTCGGCTTCCGTCTTGCGGGACTTGAAGAAGGTGGACGGATTCACCGCCTCGACGATCGCCACCGACCCCGGCACCGATTGCAGCAAGCCATACGTGATCCGGCGCGGATCGATGAGCAGCGTCTGGCCGCTGGGCAGCGCGGCGAGCGCGTCGGCTGCCTTCGCGTACGGCTCGACTCGAATGCCGTCGCGCGCCAGCGCTCCGGCGAGCGCCGCCGGCACCTTGCCGTCGACGACGAACAGCGACGCGCGCTCCAGCCCGATCAGCGCGTGGGCGACGAACACCGGGTTGTAGTTGACGTCCGCGCCGCGCAGATTCAGCAGCCACGCGAGGTCGTCGAGCGTCGAAATGAAGTGCCACTGCGCGCCCTTCTCCTGCATCGCGCGGCGGATCTGATCCAGCTTTTCGGTGCGCGAGACGCTGGCGTGCGGCGCCTCGTGTTCATAGACGGCGCCCGTCGGCAGCGACGGACGCTGCGGCCAGATCGTGTCGAGCAGATCGAGGTCGGTGCGCAGCGCGATGCCGCGCGCCGTCAGCGCATCTGTCAACGCCCGCGCCGCCGCGACGCCGAGCACCGCGCCGTCGACACCGACGGTCGAGCCCGGCGTCACGTTCTGCGCAAGCCAGTCGATATGCGGCGCTGTCTGCTGGCCGCCGAACATCTTCATCAGCTGGATGCCCGTGCCCGCCAGTTGCGCCTCGGCCTGAACCCAGTAGCGGCTGTCGACCCACAGACCGGCGAAGTCAGCCGTCACGACCAGCGTGCCAACCGAGCCGGTGAAGCCGGACAGCCATTCGCGCCCCTGCCAGCGGCCGGGCAAATATTCGGACAGATGCGGATCGGCCGACGGCACGAGCCAGGCGGCGAGCCCTTCCTGCTTCATCGCGCTGCGCAACTGCGCAATGCGTTCAGGGATCGAGGCGGTTTCGGGGAGTCGTACGTTCATCGGTTTCACCTGCAAGGAATCATCGACGGGAGAACAAGCCGACCGTCACGGCAACGGCAACGAGAGCGATAGCAGTGCAGACCGGCCATTCGAGCGTGTCGCCATCGTGGAAAAGCTGAGTGACGTTGCCCGCCATATGCGCGAGCACGGCGCCCGCCACGCCGACGAGCAGCGCCACCCAAAGACTCACGCGGCTCGCGCGCCGCAGCGGATGCAGCCACCAGCTGGCGGCGCCAACGACGGCGCCGAGCGCGATCAGTCCGGGCCAGCCCATCAGCGCCGGCCCCCCATCAAATTAAGACTCTTCTGATTGGCGGCTGTTATATCGGTGGCTAGCATTTTTTGCTCATTCACTAGAAGGTCAGCACGGCTTTCTGCGTAGCGGTTGAGTTTAGGGGCCGGGATAAGGTTAAGCAAGCCGACGCCTCCCGCGCCTCGCCCGCTGCGTCCCGCCCTCCGCCCATGCGAATCGCCCTTATCGAGCCAGACCTCCGGCATGCGGAAATCGTCAGCCGGCTATTGCTTGCCGGCGGGCATGCCTGTCACCATTTTCCCGCCAGCGCGCCGTTCCTCGCAGGCGCGGCGAACGAATCCTTCGATCTCCTCGTCACCGACTCGTTTTGCGGCGACGCCGCCGCGGAAGACGTCATACAGCGCGTCCGGCATGTGCTGCCGGGCTTGCCGGTCATCGTGCTGATGACGGCGCCGCGGGAAAGCGAACTGGTCGCCACGCTGCAGGCGGGCGCCGACGACTGTCTGTCGAAGCCAGTGCGGGGTCCCGAAATGCTCGCGCGTATCGAAGCGCTGATGCGCCGCGCGGGGGTGCGCCGCCCCCGTAACCGCGTGCGCGAAATGTTCGGCGAATATGCGTTCGACGCCGGCCGCTCCGTCGTCAGCTTTCGGGGACAGAGCGTGATGCTGACGCCGAAGGAACTGCAGTTTGCGCTGCTGCTGTTCACGAACATGTCGCGGCCCGTGTCGCGGGCGCACATCCTCGAAACCGTCTGGTCGCGCCGCCGCGACGTAAGGTCGCGCACGCTCGATACCCACGCGTCGCGCATCCGGACCAAGCTCGAATTGCGCCCCGAATTCGGCTACACGCTCACGCCGCTGTACGGCTACGGCTACCGGCTGGACCAGATTCCAATAGAAAACGCCGATAGCGCGGATAAAGCCCGCCCCAATGAAAGAATCGTGGAAACGCTATAATATTGGGCTTAACCATAGCCCTGACACGTCGCCTAAAACGCCGTAGCGTCCCCGTGCAACTGCTAACGATCGGAATCAACCACCACACCGCGCCCGTCGCCCTGCGCGAGCGCGTGGCGTTTCCGCTCGAACAGATCGCCCCCGCGCTCTCGACCTTCAAGAGCATCTTCCTCGGCCGCACGGCCCGCACGGCGCCGGAAGCAGCCATTCTGTCGACCTGCAACCGCACCGAGCTCTACTGCGCCACCGACGACCACGCCGCCCGCGAGGCCGCGATCCATTGGCTGTCAAAGTGCCACAACATCGCCGTCGACGAACTCGCGCCGCATGTCTATGCGCTGCCGCAGTCGGAAGCCGTACGCCATGCGTTTCGCGTCGCGTCCGGGCTGGATTCGATGGTGCTAGGCGAAACGCAGATCGTCGGCCAGATGAAGGACGCGGTGCGCACGGCGTCTGAAGCCGGCGCGCTCGGCACGTATCTGAATCAGTTGTTCCAGCGCACGTTCGCCGTCGCGAAAGAAGTGCGCACCACGACCGAAATCGGCGCGCAATCGGTTTCGATGGCTGCCGCGGCCGTCCGGCTCGCGCAGCGCATCTTCGAAAAGGTGTCGAACCAGCGCGTGCTGTTCATCGGCGCGGGCGAAATGATCGAATTGTGTGCGACCCATTTCGCCGCGCAGCAGCCGCGCGAACTGGTGGTGGCGAACCGCACGGCGGAGCGAGGCGAACGCCTCGCCGGCCGCTTCAACGGCCGCGCGATTCCGCTGTCCGAATTGCCCCTGCGCATGCACGAGTTCGACATCATCGTGTCGTGCACGGCGTCGACGCTGCCCATCATCGGCCTTGGCGCCGTCGAGCGCGCGGTGAAGGCGCGCCGTCACCGCCCGATCTTCATGGTCGACCTCGCGGTGCCGCGCGATATCGAGCCGGAAGTCGGCATGCTCGAAGACGTGTTCCTGTACACCGTCGACGATCTCGGTGCGATCGTCCGTGAAGGCAATGCGTCGCGGCAAGCCGCCGTCGCGCAGGCCGAGACGATCATCGAAACGCGCGTGCAGAATTTCATGCAGTGGCTCGACGCGCGCAGCATCGTGCCTGTCATCCGTCACATGCACACGCAGGCCGACGCGTTGCGGCGCGCCGAAGTGGAAAAAGCGCAAAAGTCGCTCGCTCGCGGCGAAGACCCCGCTGTCGTGCTCGAAGCGCTGTCGCAGGCGCTCACGAACAAGCTGATCCACGGCCCGACGCACGCGCTCAACCGCGCAAGCAGCGAAAACCGCGATACGCTCATCGAGTTGATGAGCGGTTTCTACAAACACGCCCATTCTTCGGAGCGTTAGCGGCGCTCGATGCCGCAGCATCGGACGGGCCGCCGACCAGGCCCGCCGGTGCTTCATCTGCCGTGTGCCGGGCTGTCATCCTGATTTTTGTCCCGCATCCCGAATCCAGCCGTTCTTTCCGGAGTCCGCTCCGACTGCCCCAATGAAAACGAGCATGCAAGCCAAGCTCGACCAGCTGACCACCCGGCTGGCCGAACTGAACGACCTGTTGAGCCGCGAAGACATCACGGCGAACATCGAGCAGTACCGAAAGCTCACGCGCGAACACTCGGAACTGCAGCCGGTCGTCGAGCACTACGGCCTGTGGCGCCAGGCGCTCAACGACGCGGCGACGGCGCAGGAACTGCTGTCGGATGCGTCGATGAAGGATTTCGCCGAAGAGGAAATCCGCGCATCGCGCGAGCAGATGGAAAAACTCGAAGTCGAGTTGCAGACGATGCTGCTGCCGAAGGACCCGAACGACGAGCGCAACATCTTCCTCGAAATCCGTGCGGGCACGGGCGGCGACGAATCCGCGCTGTTCGCCGGAGACCTCTTGCGCATGTATCTGCGCTACGCGGAACGCAACCGCTGGCAGGTCGAGATGATGTCGGCGAGCGAATCGGATCTGGGCGGCTACAAGGAAGTGATCGTGCGGATTGCAGGCGACGCGGCGTACTCGAAGCTCAAGTTCGAGTCAGGCGGCCATCGCGTGCAGCGCGTGCCCGCGACGGAAACGCAGGGCCGCATCCACACGTCGGCGTGCACGGTGGCCGTGATGCCGGAAGCGGACGAGATCGGCGAAGTCGAGATCAATCCCGCCGATCTGCGCATCGACACATTCCGCGCGTCGGGCGCGGGCGGACAGCACATCAACAAGACTGATTCCGCCGTGCGGGTGACGCATTTGCCGACGGGCATCGTCGTCGAATGCCAGGACGACCGCTCGCAGCACAAGAACAAGGATCGCGCGCTGAAAGTGCTCGCCGCGCGCATCAAGGACAAGCAGTACCACGAGCAGCACGCGAAGGAAGCCGCGACGCGCAAGAGCCTGATCGGCTCGGGCGACCGTTCGGAGCGCATTCGCACTTACAACTTTCCGCAAGGCCGGCTCACCGATCACCGGATCAACCTCACGCTTTACCGCCTCGAATCGATCATGGAAGGTGATCTCGACGAACTGATCGCGGCGCTCGTTTCCGAGCATCAGGCAGAGCTGCTGGCGTCGCTCGGCGACGCGGACTGAGCGGAGCGCATGGACCTGGTCGATACCGTCGCCACGTTGCTGCGCGCGTCGCCGCTGCCCGCGCTCGAAGCGCGCATTCTGCTCGGACACGCGCTCGGCTGGCGCCGCACGGAGCTGATCACGCGCGCCGACGTCGCGCTCGACCAGCAGAAAGTCGCGGCTTTTCGCGATCTCGAAGCGCGGCGTGTTGCCGGCGAGCCCGTCGCGCAACTGATCGGCTCGCGTGAATTCTTCGGACTCGACTTCGAAGTGACCCGCGATGTCCTGATTCCGCGGCCGGAGACGGAACTGCTCGTCGAAACCGCGGTTCAGGCGCTCGAAGGCCGCGCCGCGCGGCCGCGCGTGCTCGATCTCGGCACGGGCACGGGTGCCATCGCCGTGTCGATCGCGTGGTCCCGGCCGGATGCGCGCGTTTGGGCCGTCGACCGATCGGCGGAAGCACTGGCCGTTGCCGCGCGCAATGCCACGCGACTGCTCGAACCGAAGCGCCCCGGCGGCGAGTTGCAGTTCGCGCAAAGCGACTGGTACGCCGCGCTCGACGCCGCGCTCGTCTTCGACGTGATCGTCAGCAACCCGCCGTATATCGCGAGCGGCGATCCGCATTTGTCGCAAGGCGATCTACGCTTCGAGCCACGCGGCGCGCTCACCGACGAGGCCGACGGCCTGTCGGCGATCCGCGCGATCGTCGCGGGCGCGCCGTCGCGGCTGCTGCAAAACGGCGTGCTCTGGATGGAGCACGGCTACGATCAGGCGGAAGCCGTCCGTTCGATCCTCGCAGCGCACGGTTTCGCCGACGTAAGTTCGGCGTGCGATCTGGCCGGCATCGAGCGCATCAGCGGCGGGCGCTGGCCGGGCTGACGCGCCGAAAAGTTCGCGAGCGCGCTGCCCGTCCAGCCTTCGGCCGGCATCGGCGAAATCCGCTATCATTTGGCTCTATCCCCAACAAATACCGGAATCGCAAGGTCAGTCATGGACACGCAACAGCGCATCAAGCAAATCGTCGACGAAAACCCCGTCGTGCTCTTCATGAAAGGCAACGCGCAATTCCCGATGTGCGGCTTCTCGGGCCGCGCGGTGCAGATTCTGAAGGCATGCGGCGTCGATCAGTTCAAGACGGTCAACGTCCTCGAAGACGATGCCGTGCGCCAGGGCATCAAGGAGTTTTCGAACTGGCCGACCATCCCGCAGCTGTACGTCAACGGCGAATTCGTCGGCGGCTCGGACATCATGATGGAGATGTATCAGTCGGGCGAGCTGCAGCAACTCTTCGCCGCGGCCTGATTCACAAACGAAGGCGCCGCACGTCATGGAAACACGCGCTGCGGCGTCTCGCCGTCTCATCATCGCCATCACGGGAGCGACGGGCGCCATCTATGGCATCCGGCTGCTCCAGACGCTGCGCAAACTGGGCGTCGTCGAAAGCCATCTGCTGATTTCCAGCGCCGGGTGGCTCAATATCCAGCACGAACTCAAACTGTCGCGTGAAGACGTACATCCGCTCGCGGATGTCGTTCATTCCGTGCGCGACGTCGGCGCGAGCATCGCGTCCGGCTCGTTCGCGACGGACGGCATGATCATCGCGCCCTGCTCGATGAAAACCCTCGCGAGCGTCGCGCACGGCTTTTCGGACAATCTGATCACGCGCGCGGCCGACGTGACGCTCAAGGAGCGCCGCCGGCTCGTGCTGTTGGTCCGCGAAACGCCGTTCAATCTCGCGCATCTGCGCAACATGACGGCCGTCACCGAGATGGGCGGCGTGATTTTTCCGCCTCTGCCCGCCTTTTACAATCAACCGGCGACGATCGATCAGATGGTCGACGACACGGTGGCACGGGTACTCGATCTGTTTGCGCTCGGTCCCGCGCTCGCGCCGGCGTGGCAAGGGCTGAACGGGCCGTCTCAGTAATACGCGGTCATCCCCCGTCGATTCCCAACTGCCGCGAGGCAATCAAATCCCTGTCGCACCGTTTATCAAGCGGCAGTGCGGCCTTATATTTCAATCCAACGAAACTTTTTGGCCTTGATCGGCCCGCACCGCCATGACCCGCTTGCCCTCACTCTTTCTGTCGCACGGCGCACCGACGCTGCCCATCGATCCGTCGATGCCGCGCCGCGAATTCGCTTCGCTGTCGGCTGAAGTGCCGCGCCCGAAGGCGATTTTGATGCTCTCCGCGCATTGGACCACAGCGCAACCCGCTGCCAGCACGTCGGACGCGCCCGAGACGATTCACGACTTCTATGGCTTTCCGCGCCAGTTGTATGAGATCCAGTACCCGGCGCCGGGCGCCCCCGAGGTCGCGCGCCGCGCCGCCGCGCTGCTCGGCGAACAAGGCATGCCGACGGCGACGCAGCCGCATGGTCTCGACCACGGCGCGTGGGTGCCGATGCTGCTGATGTTCCCGCACGCCGACGTGCCCATTGCCCAGTTGTCGATACAGCCCCGGCTCGACCCCGCGCATCATTTCCGCGTCGGCCGTGCGCTGCGTCCGCTGCAGGACGAAGGCGTGATGATCGTCGGTTCCGGGCAGATCACGCATAACCTGCACGAAGCGGATTTCTCCGCGCGGCCTGAAGACGCCGATCCGCGCGTCACCGAATTCACCGACTGGTTCGAGACGCGTCTGGCCGCGCGCGATATCGACGCGCTGCTCGATTACCGGCGGCAGGCGCCGCACGCCGCGTTCATGCACCCGACCGACGAGCATCTGCTGCCCGTGTTCGCCGCACTGGGCGCCGCGCCGGATGACTACACGCTCGGCATCCAGTCGCTGGGCACGTTCCAGCGCTCGCTGGCAATGACGAACTACGTGTTCGGCAACGCGTAAGCGCCGTCGCCGCCTGCCGAGAATCGAGTAGGGGACGGGGTTACCCCCGTCGCCCTCTCACACCACCGTACATGCGGTTCCGCATACGGCGGTTCATT
>NZ_JAGIPX010000074.1 GCF_017814945.1 Paraburkholderia sp. LEh10 | reverse complement strand
CCTGAAGACGCGCTACGTCGATAAAAAGGCGAAGACGCTCGACGAAGCGCTCGCGATGATCGACGAAGCAAAGAAGACGGGCAATCCCGTTTCCGTCGGCCTGCTCGGCAATGCCGCCGACGTGTTCGCTGAACTGGTTGCGCGCAACATCACGCCCGACTGCGTGACCGACCAGACGAGCGCGCACGATCCGATTCACGGCTATCTGCCGCAAGGCTGGACGATGGAAGACTGGCGCGAGCGTCAGAAGACGGACCCGCAGAGCATCGTGACGCCCGCGAAGCAGTCGATGGCCAAGCAGGTGCAAGCGATGCTCACGCTGCAGGAGCGCGGCGCGGCGACGCTCGACTACGGCAACAACATCCGTCAGATGGCTTTGGAAATGGGCGTGCAGAACGCGTTCGATTTCCCCGGCTTCGTGCCCGCGTATATCCGGCCGCTCTTCTGCGAAGGCAAGGGGCCGTTCCGCTGGGTCGCGCTGTCGGGAGACCCCGAGGACATCTACAAGACGGACGCGAAGGTCAAGGAACTGATCCCCGACGATGCGCACCTGCACAACTGGCTCGACATGGCGCGCGAGCGCATCGCGTTCCAGGGCTTGCCGGCGCGCATCTGCTGGGTCGGCGTGAAGGATCGCTATCGTCTGGGCCAGGCGTTCAACGAAATGGTCAGGAAGGGCGAACTGAAGGCGCCCATCGTGATCGGCCGCGATCACCTCGATACGGGTTCCGTCGCGAGCCCGAATCGCGAAACGGAATCGATGAAGGACGGCTCGGATGCCGTCAGCGACTGGCCGCTGCTCAACGCGCTGCTGAACACGGCAGGCGGCGCATCATGGGTGTCGCTGCATCATGGCGGCGGCGTCGGCATGGGCTTCTCGCAGCACTCGGGTGTCGTGATCGTCGCCGATGGCTCGGACGCCGCGCATGAGCGCCTCGGCCGCGTGCTGTTCAACGATCCCGCGACGGGCGTGATGCGTCACGCGGACGCCGGCTACGAGCTCGCGCAGTCGACGGCGCGCGAAGCCGGCCTCAAGCTGCCGATGCTGGGCCGCTAACGTGAGCGCGACGTCATCGTCCGCAGCGGCCGTGTCGCTGATTCGCGGTGCGGATCTCGTGGCGTCGCCGTGGAAAAACGGCGGCGGCGTCACGCGCGAAGTCGCCGCGTTTCCCGTCGGCGCGGGGCTCGATGCGTTCGTGTGGCGCGTGAGCGTCGCCGATGTGGCAGTGGCCGGTCCGTTCTCGCGCTTCGCGGGCATCGACCGGACGCTCGTGCTGCTGTCGGGCGCGGGCATGCTGCTCGACGAAACGGGCGCCGATGCCGTCACGCATGCGCTGCGCGAGCCGCTCGATGTCGCGCGCTTTGAAGGCGAGACGGCGATCGACGCGCGCCTCGTCGACGGCGCGACGCGCGACTTCAACCTGATGGTGCGGCGTGGCGCGGCAACGGGCGACGTCGGGATCTGGCGCAACGCGGCGCGCGCGCAACTCGATGCCGACGTGGTGCTGCTGTTCTGCGCGCAAGGTTCGCTCGACGTCACGCTCGGCGGGCAGCGGGCGGCCACGCTCGCGGCCAGCGACACCTTGCGCATCGACCATGCACGCGCGCTGTCATGCGAAGTCGAAGGGCAGGGCGCGCTGCTCGCGGTCAGCATCCGTTATACGCAGGCCTGAACGCATCGGCCTGCATTCGACAGACAGCCTTCAACGAACATTCGCCATGAAGCAAACCGTCTGGAATCATCTGAAGCTCTGCGCGCAGGGCGATCCGAACCAAACGACCGATGACGCCGCGATCGCGGTCGAAGACGGCCGCATCGCGTGGCTGGGCGCCGCGCGCGACCTGCCTTTGCAGTACGCGGCGTGGCCGCGCGAAGACCTCGGCGGCGCCTGGGTGACGCCGGGGCTCGTCGATTGCCATACGCATCTCGTCTACGGCGGCCAGCGCGCCGACGAATTCGCGCAGCGCCTCGCGGGCGTCAGCTACGAAGCAATCGCGAAGCAGGGCGGCGGCATCGTGTCGACGGTGCGCGCCACGCGTGCCGCCGACGAAGCGTCACTGTTCACGCAATCGGCTGCGCGGCTCGAACCGATGCTCGCCGAAGGCGTGACGGCCATCGAAATCAAATCCGGCTACGGGCTCGATCTGCAAAGCGAGCGCAAGATGCTGCGCGTCGCGCGGCAACTGGGCGAGCGCTACCCGGTGACGGTCTACACGACGTTTCTCGGCGCGCATGCGTTGCCGCCGGAATTCGCGGGCCGCGCCGACGACTACATCGATGAAGTGTGCGAGCGCATGCTGCCCGCGCTCGCCGACGAAGGGCTCGTCGATGCCGTCGATGTGTTCTGCGAGCGCATCGGCTTTTCGCTCGAGCAGAGCGAGCGTGTGTTCAATGCCGCCGCGCGCCGCGGGCTGCCCGTCAAGATGCACGCGGAGCAACTGTCGAACAGCGGCGGTACGGCGCTCGCCGCGCGGCATCGCGCGCTGTCGGCGGATCACCTCGAATTTCTCGACGAAGCAGGCGTCGCCGCGATGAAGGAAGCGCGCATGGTGGCCGTGCTGCTGCCGGGCGCGTTCTACTTCATCCGCGAAACGCAACTGCCGCCGCTCGATCTGCTGCGCCGCTACGAAGTGCCCATCGCCATTTCGACCGACAGCAATCCGGGCACCTCGCCCGCGACCTCGCTGCCGCTGATGATGAACATGGCGACGACGCTCTTCCGGATGACCGTGCCCGAAGTGCTGCAAGGCGTGACGCGCCACGCGGCCGAGGCGCTCGGCAAAGCGGATACGCATGGCGCGCTGGCCGTGGGACGCGCCGCCGACTTCGCCGTGTGGTCGGTTCAGTCGCTCGCGGAACTCGCTTACTGGATCGGGCGTCCGCTGTGCGAGCGCGTCGTGCGCGGCGGCGAGACGGTGTATACGCGACGCGGCTGAGCGGGATAGACCGACAGCGCGAGCAAAGCCAACGCAAACCCAATATGACTCAAGCCAATTCATTGCCTCATTCGTCGCTCTTTGCCGCTCATGCGTTCCTGCCTGAGGGCTGGCGCCGCGACGTGCTGCTGCAATGGGACGCGCACGGCACGCTGGTTGCCGTCAGTCCCGACGCGCAAGCGCCAGCAGGCGTCGCGAAAGCCAGTGGCCCGCTTCTGCCCGGCATGCCGAATCTTCATTCGCACGCGTTTCAGCGCGCGATGGCGGGCCTCACCGAATATCGCGCCGCATCGGGCGCAGGCGCCACCGACAACTTCTGGAGCTGGCGCGACCTGATGTATCGCTTCGCCGCCCGCATCACGCCGGAAGGCCTCGCCGCGATCGCGCAATGGCTGTACATCGAAATGCTGAAGGCGGGCTACACGTCCGTCTGCGAGTTCCATTACGTGCATCACATGCAGGACGGCAGCCGCTATGCGAACGAGGCGGAACTCGCGCAGCGCGTGGTCGATGCGGCGGGCGAAAGCGGCATCGGCATCACGATGCTGCCCGTGCTCTATCAATACGCGGGCTTCGGCGCACAGCCGCCGCGCGACGATCAGCGCCGCTTCATCAACACGCCGGATAGCCTGCTTGCGTTGCTCGACACGCTGCGTCGCGCGCGCCCCGAACATGGCGGATTGCGTTATGGCGTCGCGCCGCATTCGCTGCGCGCGGTATCGAACGATTCGCTGCGCGCGCTGCTGAACGGGCTCGATGCGATGTCGCCGGGTGCGCCCGTGCACATCCATATCGCCGAGCAGACGGCGGAAGTGGACGCCTGCGTCGAAACGGAAGGCGCGCGACCCGTGCAATGGCTGCTCGATCGCTTCGACGTCGATGCCCGCTGGTGTCTCGTGCATGCGACGCATATCGACGCGCACGAGACGCTGGCGCTGGCGAAGAGCGGGGCCGTCGCGGGGCTGTGCCTGACGACGGAGGCCAATCTCGGCGACGGCATCTTCCCCGCGCACGATTATCTCGACGCGAAAGGGCGCATCGGCGTCGGCAGCGACAGTCACATCGGCGTCGACTGGCGCGCGGAACTGCGGCTGCTCGAATACGGTCAACGCCTGTCGAGGCGCCAGCGCAACGTGCTCGCCTCGGCGGACATGCCGCGCGTCGCGGACCGGCTGTTCGCGGCGTCGCTGGAAGGCGGCGCGCTCGCGACGGGCCGCGCGGTCGGCGCATTGCGGGCGGGCGCGCGCGCCGATTTCATCGCGCTCGACGCGCACCATGCGAGCATCGCGGAGCATGCGAGCGATGCGTGGCTGTCGGGCGTCGTGTTCTGCGAACATGGCGAAACCCCCATCCGCGATGTGTACACGGGCGGCGCGAAGGTCGTCGACAATCGCATCCATCGCGATGAGGCACGCGCGTACGCGCACTATCGCGCCGCGCTGGCGGAGCTGCTGAAGTGAAGCGGTCCGCCCGCGTCAAACCACTTTGAGAAGCACTGACGACATGACTGCCACCTCAACCTTGCCCGTCTTCTCGCTGCATCGGGGAAGCCTGCCGCTTCTGATCTCGATCCCGCATCTGGGCACGCGCATTCCTGACGACATCGCCGCGACGATGACGCCCGTCGCCGCGCGCACCGACGATTGCGACTGGCATCTCGACCGTTTGTATGCGTTTGCGAAACGCATGGGCGCGTCGATTCTCGCGCCGACGTACGCGCGCTACGTGATCGACCTGAACCGTCCGCCCGATGGCGCGAATCTCTATCCGGGTCAGGACACGACGGGGCTGCTGCCCGTCGACACCTTCGACAAGGAGCCGCTGTACCGCGACGGCCAGCTGCCGGGCGACGCCGAAACCGTACGCCGCCGCGACGCATACTGGAAGCCGTATCACGAAGCGTTGCAGGGCGAGCTGGCGGCGTTGAAGGCACGGCACGGCAAGGTGCTGCTATGGGAAGCGCATTCGATCCGCTCGCACGTGCCGCGTTTCTTCGAGGGACGCCTGCCCGACTTCAACCTGGGCACGTCGAACGGCGCGAGCGCGGTGCAAGGACTAGCCGAGGCGCTGGCGAAGATCGTCGAAGATCACGGCGGCTACACGGCCGTCGCGAACGGGCGCTTCAAGGGCGGCTATATCACGCGCCATTACGGGCAGCCTGCGCAGAACGTGCATGCGATCCAGCTTGAACTGTCGCAGATCACCTACATGCAGGAGCAGATGCCGTATGCGTACGACGAAGCGCTCGCCGCAAAGGTGGAGCCGCTGCTCGAAACGCTCGTGAAGACGGCGCTCGAACGCGTCGCGGCGGCCTGAACGCGCGCGGCGCGTGAAAGCGGGCCGCGCGAGCGCATGCCGCACCATCGAGGCGTCCGTCCGGATGCCTCGCTTCTTTCTTCGCAATCTGCCCGATCGCGCAATCCGTCCGGCCGCCCCGCCGCCGCGGAACGCCGCGCGCGTGCCTCGGTCCATTCCTCAGTGAGCGGCCATTGCGCAAGCGGCTTGCGCATGCACCGCGCGCGCGACGGCTCGCCGCTGTTGCCCGCGCGCAGCAGCGTCCCTGCGAATCCGGTTGCGCGCGGCGTGGCGATGCGTCTATCTTTGTCGGACGCGGCGCATCGGCACGCGCCTTGCGGCGGCCCGGGCCTCCTGCAACGCGTCGCGCAGCGACGCATCCGCCTGTGCCAGCGATAGTGCAAGACTGACGAACGAAGACCCAGCGATGGAATATTCCGACGATTCCCAGCTTCCCATCTGGCGGGCCAATCTGGCCTTGCTCACGCGGGAGGTCGGCGCGGCGACGCGTCTTGCGCGGATGATGACGTTCTCCGCGTCGTACTTGAAGCTGATGCTCGCCGGCCAGCGCGACTTCAGCGAAGAATTCGTGCGCGGCGTCGAAGCAGTGACAGGGCTGCCCGCGGGCTGGATGGACGCGCCGCACGAGGGGGGCGACGTGCCCGCCAACGCGCGCGAAGCGATCGACAATGAAGCGCCGCTCGCGCGCTTTCGCGGGACCGCTCACCCGGTACGCAAGAAATCGGTGCTGCGCCCGCCGGAGCCGATCTTCGGCCAGCAGCCGCAGCGCCGTCCCGAAGACGACCTCCAGGACGCCGAGCAGCACCGGCGCCAGGCGTATTTCCGCAAAGTGCGCGATCTGGCCATGCAGGAAGTGCGGCGCTTCGAACGCTCGCTGACGCATCCGCCCGTCGAGTTCGCGTCGGTGCGCGCGAAGGTCGAAGACGTGCTGTCGGCGGGCGATCTCGACGACCCGGTTCACGCCGATCTTGCCGGCCGCCTCGAACAGATCGACAAGCATCGGACCATGCTGCTGCGTCATACGGCGCGGCTGCACGCGCTGCTCGTGCAGCTCGGCGACGACGGCTGAGCGCGCCGCGCAGCGGCCTTATGGAATGGCGCATCAGAGGCGCGCGAGGCCGTCGCTGTCGAGAATGCGGACCTGCTTGCCGCGCGCATGCACGAGCCTTTCCTGTTGCAGCTTCGAGAACATGCGGCTTGCCGTTTCGAGCGTGATGCCGAGATAGCTGCCGATCTCGCCGCGCGTCATGCGCATGACGAACTCGGTGTCGGAGTAGCCGCGCGAGCCGTAACGCCCGGCCAGATTCAGCAGGAACGCGGCGACCCGCTGGTCGGCGCGCATCGTGCCGAGCAGCATGATCATGTTCGACTCGCGCACGATCTCCCGGCTCATGAGCTTGTGCAGGTGCTGCTGCATCGGCTTGATCGCGCGGCACAGGTCTTCGAGCGGTTCGAACGGAATCACGCAGACGGTGCTGCGTTCGAGCGCCATCGCGCCACACAGATGCTGCCCGTGCACGATGCCGTCGAGCCCCAGCATTTCGCCCGGAATCTGGAATCCCGTCACCTGCTCGCGGCCGTCGCGATGCATCACGACCGTTTTAAACGAGCCGCTGCGCACGATATGGACGTTGCTGAACGAATCGTTCGCGCGAAAGAGGCTCGCGCCGCGCTGCACCGTGCGCACCTCGGAGACGAGCGAATCAACCCGTGCGAGTTCTTCGGCGCTGAGGTCGGCGGGATTGCAGAGCGCTTGGGTCGCGCATTGCGAGCAGTGCGACAGCGAACGCATCGAGATGTCCGTTTGCAATCTGCGCCCAATGTCGGATGCCTGCGTGAAGGCAGAGGATGAAGTCGTCGGCGCTTCGCGAAGTAACATGATGCTTTCCTTGATGGGATGGCTCGTGTGGGCGTTGAGCACACGCGATGAGGTTGTCGCGTCCGGCTTTCGCGGTCCTGGCTGCATCGGCACGCACGCGCTTGCGCGGCTGACAGTATCGTTGGCACAGTCTCAAAATCGAATCGGCGGTGAATGAAATTGCAGTCAGCGAAACGGAGGGGCGGTAGGGCGCGCCCTACCGTGCGGACATGCTCATGGCTCCTCCTGATCGTCGAACAGTTTGTGGCGCATCGCGTAGCGGATCAGCGCCGCGCCGTGCGGCAGCTGCATCTTTTCGAGCACGCGCGCCTTATAGGTGCTGATGGTCTTCGTGCTCACGCATAGCTGCGTCGCGATCTCGCCGATCGTCGCGCCCGCCGTGATGCGCCGGAACACGTCGAATTCGCGGTTGCTCAGACGCTGATGAGGCAGTGTGTCGAGCGGCTCGTGCAGATGGCGCGCGAAGCGCCCGGCCATCGCGACGCTCATGTAGAGGCCGCCGCTCGCGATCTTCGTCAGCGCGCACGCGAGCTCGGCGCTCGCGCTCTCCTTCGTCAGATAGCCGGAGGCGCCCGCCTTGAACGCGCGCACCGCGTACTGATGCTCACTATGAATCGTCAGTACGAGAATCTGGATGCCGGGGTTGATCTCCTTGATCTGGCCGATCAGTTCGACACCGTTGCGGCCGGGCATCGACAGATCGAGGATCAGGATGCGCGCGTCGATCGTGCGTACGAGCGCGATCGTGCCCGCGGCATCGGCGGCTTCGCCGACGACTTCGACATCGGCCGACTCGTTTAGGATATGGCGAAGACCCGCGCGTATCAGCGCGTGATCGTCGGCAAGCAGGATACGGATCATGAATGCGTCTCTTTGGGTTGCAATGCGTTCACGGGGAACATGATCGAAATGCTGAAGCCCTTGAGCGCTTCACCTATCGATATCGTGCCGCCCAGCATGTGCGCGCGCTCGCGGATGCCGAGGAGCCCGAAGTGCTTGCCCGCATGCGTGCCGCGCGAGGACTTGCCGGGCGGCGGGCCGCGCCCGTCGTCGACGATGTCGAGCGTGCAGTCGTTGCCCGCGACGCGCAGCGCGAGCGTGACGCGCGTGGCCTGCGCGTGTCTCGCCACGTTCGTCAGCGCTTCCTGGACGATGCGGAAGAGGGTTGTTGCCGCGTCATGCGAAAAGTCAGTCGAGCCGACGTCGAAGACCCGCTCGACGGGGATCGCATAACGTTGGGAAAAGTCGTCGGCGAGCCAGTCGATCGCGGCGATGAGGCCGAGATCGTCGAGCATCGCGGGCCGCAGGTTCGCCGCGATGCGCCGCACCGACGCGACCGTCGCGTCGATCAGCCGCGCCATCGCGCGCAGCCGCTCGCGCACGTCGGGGTGGTCGATCGCATGGCGCGCGAGCGTGTGCTCGATCAGCGAGAGATCCATCTTCAACGCGGTCAGCGATTGCCCGAAGTCGTCGTGCAGATCGCGCGCGATCTGCGCTTTCTCTTCTTCTCTCAGCTGCTGCAGGTCCGCCGACAGTTCGCGCAGGTCCTCGCGCGACTGTCGAAGCGCCTGTTCGGCCCGCACGCGCTCCGTGACGTCGCGCAGCATCACGGTGTAGAGCGTTTCGTCGCCGTCGCGGCTCTGTGATATCGATGCTTCGATCGGAATCTCGCGGCCATCGGCGCGCAGTGCGTAGAGCACGCGCTGGTTGCCCATTAGCCGGTCGGGCGCGTGCGTCGAGCCGAACCGCTCGACATGCTGTGCGTGCGCCGCCTGAAACCGTTCGGGAATGAAGCGCGAAAGGGGGGGCGCCGAGCGCCTGCGCCGCGTCGCAGCCGAACAGGTCCTCCGCCGTTGGGTTCATGAGGACGATACGCTGGGCCGCGTCGATCGTGATGATCGCTTCGCGCGACGAACGAATGATCGCGTTGAGCCGCGCTTCATCGACGTGGCGCGACGCCGCGTCGCCGCCCGTGTCAAGCGATGCGGCGATGCTGTGCGCGTGCGTCAGCGGGCCCATGCGCGACGCGCGGGCGATCCCGTCGCGCCGATAAGACTCGGCGACGCAGACAGCGAGACACGCGAGCATCGCGCAGCCTGCGATGACGAGCGTCGAAGGCAGCGCGAGCCCAGCCGTCGATGCGTGCGCGAGCACGCCCGCCATGAATGCGGTCAGCGTGATCAATGCGATCAGCGCTGGGCACACGCGAACGGTGGCCGTAGACGCGACGGTGTTCATGTTTCTGCTCCGTTCTTCATTGAGATGCATTCTCACGTGTGCTGTCCGACAACCCGCTTGCCGATGCGTCCGTTGTCATGCGTCATTGACAAGTCCTTCTTGCGCTGCCGCGCGATCCCCCTCGAAACGGAGGGTGTTCCCTCGATAGCTGCGGCCTCGACTCATTGCAAATTGCCTGACTGGGTTTCGCACGCGAGCGGGCAATCGTGGTGGCGTCGTCGGTTGGGGTAGCCGACATGCCAGCCATCGGAGAGCAGCGAAGCAAGCGTTGTGACCTTGGGGGCGCCGATTCGCGCACGCGAGTTCCGCCGTGGCGGCGATCGGGAGATCAACTGCGATACGGCGGGAAACGCGAGCAGCCTCGTCAGCACCTCGTCGTCGAATTTCACGCGGTCCAATGGGCACTCCGTTGCGAGGCAGCGTCAACCTTGCATGACGTCATCGTTGGCGGTATGAGACGTTCGCGAAAGGTTGTCGCCTTAAAGTGTCGTCGTTGACCGGCGTCTGGATCGGTTGCCGCGCCGCAAAATCGGACGACGCCTAAGAACTCTTGTTAAAAAAATCATACGTCCAGTAGGAAAACTAAGAAATCAAGAGCGATGAAAATTGGTCTTTCATTTTTGAGATGGATCACTGGATTATGGATCTCAACGCGACTCGTATGTTCGTGGCAGCCGTGCAAACAGGCAGTCTTTCGGCGGCCGCCGTGCGCCTCAAAGTGCCGTTGCCGACCTTGAGCCGGCGTATCCGGCAACTCGAGCGCGATCTGCGTGTCCAGTTGACCGAACGCGGCACGCGGGGCGTGACCCTCACGCGCGCCGGCATGCAGTTCTTCGAAACGACGGGCTTCGGCATCGACGCGCTGCTCAAGGCCGAAGACGTGCTGAGATCGGGCCAGGCCCAATACGCGGGCGTGCTAAGGATATCGTTGCCACTGTCGTTCGAGCCATGGTGGGACATGCTCGGCGGCTTCCAGGAGCGCTATCCGCAGATCAAGCTGTGCGTGTATACGAGCGAGCGCAACGTCGATCTGCGGCACGAAGGCATCGACGTCGCGCTGCAGCTTGGCCGGATCGTCGACGACCGCATGGTTGCGCGCCGCCTCGTCGGTTACCGGCATGTGCTGGTGGCGAGCCCGGCGTTCGTCGAGCGACTCGACATCCGTTCGCCCGACGCGCTGCGCACCTGTCCCTGCGCGGTCTGGTCGGATCGGCCGGACGACGAGAGCAGCTGGCGCCTCGGTGAGCAGCCGGTGCGCGACGGCGTGCGGGTCGCCACGAACGACTACCTTCATTTGCGCGTGCGTGCGCTGCGTGGTGAAGTCGTCGCCGAACTGCCGCCGTTTCTCGCCGCGGACGCGATCCGCAACGACAAGCTGCGCGTTCTCTTTCCCGAGCTGGCCATGCCGTTGCAATACATCAGTCTCGTATATCCGTCGCATCGTCATCCGTCGAGCCTCGTGAGAGCCTATCTCGACTATTGCGAGAAGCAGTTCGCTTCGTTCGTCACGCTCGCGAACCACCGGGGCGCGCCTTGACGAGCGTCCGGCGCGTTGCACTGAAAGGGCTCGCGGGCGTAAGGCTCGGCGCGCTGCGCGCCCAGCGTCGTGCGGCTCAAAAAAACGGTTCCGCAGTCGGGGGCCCGCGGAACCGTAAACAGACCAGGCGCGCTGATGAGTGCAGCGTGGCCGGCCATCGACTGTGAGACAGTCGATGGAGGGATTCTCGCGACTGTCCCGCCGGCGCGCATTGATATTCATCAGCCGCTCAGCGGCGGTGCAAGGCCGGGCGACGCATCAAGCAGTGAAGATGGGTAGGAGAGCAAACATCATTTGGCGTCGTCGATGTTCGGCGCAGATCGCTTCACGCGCATTCACATGATCGGCGCGCAGCCTATGGCGGTCCCTCGCCACGCCTTTGCATGACTTCAGACGATGGCTCTCGTGCACAGTCCAGCTTTCATCAAATCCGGCTTCGAACCGAACCCATTGCACGAGCGTTTCGCTGGACTGTTGCGCAAGGCTGCGTTGTGCATGCGGTATGAGCCGTTGCTCGCTGATCCGCGCGCCGTGCGGCCGGGCGTGCGCAGCGATGCCTGTCGCGCGGCGCGGCGGCAAACGGTGTCGGAGATCCGACGCGACACGTGACGGCTTTGCGTCGTGCTCAATCACGCAACTCGCTCAATATCTGGTCGGCGAGATAGTCGCAAGGCGGGCGGTTCGAGCGCGCGCTGCGCGCAAGGATGATTTCGAGCTCGGGCAGCTTCGGCAGCCCATGCTGCCGTCCGAGCGTGACGAACCGCTCGGGCACCGCGCAGCGCGCGAGCGGCGCGACCGCGAGCCCCGCATCGACCATGCTGAAGAGACCCATCAGACTCGGGCTTTCATACGATGTGCGATACGCGATCTTCGCGCGCTCCAGCGCCTGAATCGCGTTCGTGCGCGCGACGCTGCCCGCACCGAAGAGCGCGATGGGCAGCGGGCGTTCCTTCCACACGTCACGGCCCGGCGTCGACGTGCCTGCCCACACCATCGGCTCGAAGCGGATGAATTCGCCCGGCAACCCCTTGACCCGCGTCACGCACGCGAGGTCGATCTTGTTGTCCTTCAGGAGCGGCGCGAGCGCGTTGCTCGGCAGGCTGACCACCTGGATCTCGACCTTCGGATAAGTCGCCGAAAAATTGCGCAGCACGGAAGGCAGCAGCGACGACGCATAGTCATCCGGCACGCCGATCGCGACGCGGCCCTTCACTTCGGGATGCACGAGCGACGCCCATGCTTCGTCGCGCAACGAAAGCATCCGGCGGGCGTAGGCGAGCAGGGTATGGCCGTCCTGCGTCAGCGTCACGCTGCGTGGTCCGCGCACGAACAGAGGCTTGCCGAGCGCGGCTTCGAGCGAGCGGATCTGCATGCTCAGCGCGGACTGCGAGCGATGCACGAGCGTCGCGCCGCGCACGAAGCTCCCCGCGTCGGCGATCGCGACGAACATGGCCAGCACATCGAGGTCGAGGGCTTTCATGCGCTTTCATCCCCTGGTGGACGTATCAGGAATATTGATCGAAATGTTCAATATAACGCGTTTGTCTGAAGTGTTGTCGGGGGGCATACTGGTTTCGCCCGCGACAGCCCGCGTCCATTCGAAGATCACGAAGACCATGACCACGCCCGCCACCTACGAAGAATTCAAGCGCCTCGACATGCGGCTCGACATGTCGCGCGGCAAGCCATCGCCCGAACAGCTCGATCTTTCGCGCGCGTTGCTCGATGAGGCGGGAACGGCCGGCTTCATGTCGCGCGACGGCATCGACTGCCGTAACTATGGTCATGTGCTCGGCCTGCCCGAGGCGCGCGAGTTCGGCGCGCAACTGCTGGACGCCGACGCCGCGCACGTCGTCGCGGCGGGCAACTCGAGTCTCGAACTGATGCACGATGCGCTCGTCTTCGCGATGCTCCATGGCGTGCCGGACCACGCGCCGTGGGTCCGGCAGGGCGAGGTCGCGTTGCTTTGCCCCGTGCCGGGTTACGACCGCCACTTCGCAATCTGCGAGGCGCTCGGCATCCGCATGATCCCCGTGCCGATGAGGCAGGACGGCCCCGACATGGACGTGGTCGAAGCGCTCGTGAAGCGCGATGCGTCCGTCAAGGGCATCTGGTGCATGCCGCTCTACAGCAACCCGAGCGGCGCGATCTGGTCGCAGGCGACGATCGGGCGTCTCGCCGCGCTTGCGGCTGCCGCGGCCGACTTCCGGCTCTTCTGGGACGACGCATACCGTTTCCATCATCTGACGGACACGCGGCACACGACGCCCAACATCATCGAGCTTTGCGAACGGGCTGGGCATGCCGATCGCGCGCTGGTGTTCGCATCGCTGTCGAAAGTGACGGTGGCGGGCGGCGGCATCGCGTTTCTCGCGTCGTCGCGGCGCAATGTCGGCTGGTGGCAAAAGCACATGAACGTGCGCACGATCGGCCCGGACAAGCTGAACCAGTTGCGGCACGTGCGCTATCTGCGCGACCGCGAAGGTCTCGAACGCCTGATGGCGAAGCATCGCGTGCTGCTGCGGCCGAAGTTCGACGCGGTGATCGCCACGTTCGAAACGCTGCTCGGCGATGTGCCGGGCGTTTCATGGAACCGTCCGGAAGGCGGCTATTTCATCAGCCTGTATGCGCCTAGGGGCTGCGCGAAACGCACGGTCGCGCTCGCGGCCGAGGCGGGGCTCGTGCTGACACCGGCAGGCGCAGCGCATCCGTATGGACGCGACGCCGACGACGCGCATCTGCGCATCGCGCCGTCGTATCCTTCGCTGGAAGAGGTGACGCTGGCGGCGTGCGGCATCGCGCTCTCGCTGCGGCGCGCGTTGCAGGACCGCTGACGCGACGTCAGCGCCGCGCGTCGGCGAATGGTAGCGCGCGCAACATGCCGTAACAACGGACGCACGGCGGAACTCGCCATCGGCGGCCGTTTTACGGTAAAAGAAAAGGATGACCGACCGCGCCCGCATCATTCCGCTGATCGTTGCCTGTCCGCTATTCCTGCAGAACCTCGATACGTCGATCATGGCGACCGCGCTGCCGTCCATTGCGCGTTCGCTCGGCGTCGAGGCGCTGCACCTGAATCTCGCGATCACCTCCTATCTGCTCAGCCTTGCGGTGTTCCTGCCCGCGAGCGGCTGGCTCGCCGACCGTTTTGGCGCGCGCCGCGTGTTCTGCTCGGCGATCGGGCTCTTTTCGCTCGCGTCCGCACTGTGCGGCCTTGCCGCGTCGCTGCCGCAGCTTGTCGTGTTCCGCGTGCTGCAAGGCATGGGCGGCGCGATGATGGTGCCCGTCGGCCGCCTGATCCTGTTGCGCAGCGTCCCGCCCGCGCAGATGGTTGCGGCGATGGTGTGGTTCACGGTGCCGGGCGCCGTGGGGCGCCTCGCGGGGCCGCTGCTCGGCGGGCTGGTGGTGACGATCACGTCATGGCGCTGGATCTTTCTGCTGAACGTGCCGTTCGGCGTGGTCGGCGTGCTGTGCGCGCGGGCCTTCGTCGAGGACACGCACGAGCGCATCGACGAGCGCTTCGACGTGCCCGGCTTCATCCTGCTGTCGACGGGGCTCGTGGGCCTCGTCGGCGGGCTCGATACGGCGGGCCGCGGGCTCGTGCCGCAGTGGGTCACGCTCGCGTTCACGGGCACGGGCGCGTTGTCGATGCTGCTGTACTGGCTCTATAGCCGCCGCCACGCCGACGCGATCATCGATCCGTTGCTGCTGCGATATAAGGCGTACCGGACGGCCGTGCTTGGCGGAATGCCGCTGCGCATCGGCATCGGCGCGTCGCCGTTTCTGATGCCGTTGATGCTGCAACTGGGCTTCGGCCTGTCACCCCTCACGTCGGGTTCGCTGAGCGTCGCGACGGCCGTGGGCTCGCTCGCCGTGCGCGGCGTGATGAGCACCGCGATCCGCCGCATCGGCTTTCGCACGCTGCTGATCGCCGCGACCTGCATGACGGGCTGTTTCTACGCGTGCTATGGGCTCTTTCGGCCCAGCACGCCGCATCTGCTGATCTTCTGCGTGCTGCTGGTGGGCGGCCTGTTCAACTCGCTCGCGATGGTCACGCTCAACACGCTCGGCTACTCCGACATGCCGAAGCCGAAAATGAGCCGCGCGACCGCGCTTTCGGGGATGGCGCAGCAATTGTCGGTGAGCCTCGGCGTCGCATTCGGTGCGTCGCTGCTCGCGCTCACCGCGCATCTGCATGGCGGCAGCGCCGCGCATCTCAGCGCGCGCGATTTCTCGCCCGCGTTTTTCGTCGTCGGCGCGGCGGTGCTGTGCTCGCTATTCTTCTTCGTGAAGCTGTCGAAGGACGAGGGCGCGGAGTTGCGGCAGCGCCAGCCCGATCGCGCCGAAGGGCGCTAGCCGCGTCTGCGCCGCGCGGCGAATTCGCCTTCGAGCGTCCATGTGACACCGTCCGCAGCGAGCGCGACGCCCGTCCAGTGGAACGAATCGTCCGTGATCTCGGTGAAGTTCCAGCGGATCGGCGTGCCGTTCGCATGCGTGCCGATCTGCACGATATCGCGGCCGGCTCGCCTGCCGATCAACTCGTCGCGCTGGCCGTTCGCGGGGTTGATATAGGTGACGCGCCAGGCCCCGATCGACGCATCCCAGACGCGCAGCGTCGTGCCGTACATGTCGAGGCCGGGTTCGCGCCGCGCGGCGCGGTCCTCGCGGCGCGGCATGATCCACACGTCCTGCACCGCGCGCCCTTCGAGCGCCCAGCCGACGTGGATCTCGCCCGTCAGATGCCGCCCGCGCACGTCGGTGCGATAGTGCAGCACGTCCATGTCCCAACTGCCGACGAGCCAGCCGTACAGGTCATCGGCGGCATCGATGTCGGCGGCGCGGCCGGGCGCGCCGAGTGCCGTGTGAAATCCTGAAGCGAGAGCGTGGTCCAGTGCATTCATCGCGTGTTGCTCCGTCCGTTCGTTTCTCTGAAAAGGGGCGGCGAAGGCGCCTGTGCCCGCTGCCCGCCGATGTGATAAAACCAGCATACGGACCCCGCGAGGTGACATCTTGGGAAAAATTGCCGTCGATCTCGAAGCCGCGCTGCAACGGCGCGACGTGCACGGCGCGCGCGGCGGCACGCAGATGCGCACGCTTGCGGCGGGCGAGGGCTGGGCGGTCACGGACGTGCTGTGCACGCTCGGTCCGTGCGACCGGCCCTACGAGGAGCGGCACGCGGGCGTCTGCATCGCGATGGTGGTGGCGGGCGCGTTCGGTTACCGGTCGCGCACGGGGCGCGAGCTGCTCACGCCTGGCTCGCTGCTGCTCGGCAATGCCGGCGAGTGCTTCGAATGCGGACATCGTCATGCGCCGGGCGACCGCTGCGTGTCGTTCCACTATCAGCCCGCGTATTTCGAGCGCCTCGCCGCCGATGCCGGCTTTTCGCGCCACGACGCCACGTTCGCGCATGGACGCGTGCCGCCGTTGCGTGCGTTTTCCGGCCTGATCGCGAAGGCATGCGCGGGCGCGACGGATGCCGCCCCGTTCGACGCATGGAACGAGCTCGCCGTCGATCTCGCCGAAGCCACGCTGCAATCGACGCGAGCCGATGCAAAGCGCCATGCCCCCGAGACAAGCGCCTCGGCATGGTCGCGCGTCACGCAGATCGCGCGCCTGATCGACGAAGCGCCCGATGCGCGGCATACGCTCGCCGGTCTCGCGCAGATGTGCGCACTGTCCGACTTCTATTTTCTGCGCACGTTCGAGCGTGTGACGGGCGTCACGCCGCATCAATACGTGCTGCGCGCGCGCCTGCGTCATGCGGCGCTGCGTCTTGCCGACGAGGACGCGAAGATCGTCGATATCGCCTTCGATAGCGGCTTCAACGATGTGTCCAATTTCAATCATGCGTTCCGCGCCGAGTTCGGCATGAGCCCGCGCGCGTGGCGCATGCGGTGCCTGCGCTTCGATACGCGCGCGGACGGCTTCGCCTGCCGCCGCGAGGCCACGAAGGCATGAGCCGCCGCGCGCACCGGCTGCGCGCGGCGGCGCTGTTGCCGTTGGTCGTCTGCGCGTACGGCGCGTCTTGCGCGCAGGCCCAGCAGCGCGTTGCGCAGGACGACGTGCCGCCTTCGACGATCGAGCGCGACGTGCATCTCTTTGTCGTGCAGAAGGACGGCTCCGTCGAGGAGCACGACGATACCGTCCTGCGCGCGAACACGACGAGTGGCGTCGACGAGATTGCGCAGCGCTACGTGTGGTTCAACAAGGACATCGAGCAGGTGCAACTGCTCGCGGCCGAGACGATCGATCGCGAGGGCGTCGCGCATGCCGTCGGCCCCGATGGCATCCGGGACGTGCAGGAGCCGCGCTCCGCGGGCGCGCCGACCTTCCAGGACGGCGTGCTGCGCACGGTGATCTTTCCGGGCGTCGAGCCGGGGTCGCGCGTGCATCTCGCGTTCCGCAAGACGCGCGCGGTGCCGCTGCAGGCGGCCACGTTCGCCTATTTCGTGGAGCCGACACGCGGGCCCGTCGACATGCAGCAACTGATCTTCGATCTGCCCGCCGACGTGCCGCTTTACGCCGACGCGCGCGGCTATGTCGGGTTGCCGCCCGTGACGGAGAACGGCCGCACCCGCTACACATTCGAATACCGGCATGGGCCGTATGCGCCCATCGAGTCGGGCGCGGTCGGTTACGTGAGCTGGGGCGACCGGCTGATGGTATCGACGACGCGCGACTTCGCGTCGTTCGCCGGTCGCTATCGTGCGGCGGCGCTGGACCCCACGTGGCGCGACCTCGCCATCGCGCAGCTCGCGCAGGCGCTGACCGCGCAGACCGACGACCCGCGCGCGAAGGCGCAGATTCTCTACGACTGGGTGCGCCTGAACATTCGCTATGTCGCGCTCTTTCTGGGCGAGACGGCGGCCGTGCCGCACAAGGCGAGCGATATTCTGCGCAACCGTTATGGCGACTGCAAGGACCACGTCGCGCTGTATGGCGCGATGCTGGCGGCCGTGGGCATCGACAGCCAGGCCGTGCTGCTGAACCTCGGACCTATCTATACGCTGCCCGATGTGCCCGGGTACGGCGCGAGCGCGATCAATCATGCGATCACGTGGATTGCGTCGCTGCGGCTCTTCGCGGACACGACAGCGGGCGGCATCGGCTTTGGCTATCTGCCGCCGGGCGCGATGGACCGGCCCGTGCTGCTCGTCGACGACGGCGTGCTCGCACGCACGCCGGCGACGCAGGAGCGCAGCCGCAACGCGCGGCTCGAGATCGACATCGACGGGACGGGGACGGCTGCGTTCACCTATCGTGTCGAAGATATCGGCGTGGCGGCCGAACTCGAGCGCAATACGTTTCGCCGCGCGACGCGCCAGCGCTGGCAGCAGATCGCCGCCGACCGGCTGCGGCAGACGGGATTGCACGGCATCGCGCGCCTGCAGCCCGGCGATGTGACGACGACCAACGGGCCGTTCGCGCTGACGATGCAGGGCTCGCTTGAGCATTTCACGTGGCCCGATGGCACGACCGCGTTGCCGGCGTTGACGAGCCTGTCGGGCGGCATCGCGACGCAGGTGCAGGCATGGCTCGCGGAACCGGAGCGGACGCAGCCGTGGGTGTGTATCGGAGGGGATTTCGATGAGACCGCGCAGATTACGTTGCCCGACACGGTGCGTGTGGCCGATCTGCCTCAGGACACGGCCGTACGCGACCGTTATTTCGATTATGAAGCGCGGTATGTGTTTGATGCTGCGTCTCGCACGTTGCAGATTACCCGGCGGCTCTCCGCGAAGTTCGGGCAACAGGTGTGTAGCCCGGATGAGTTTGCCGCGATGCGCGCTTCGCTGGTGAGGATTGAGCGCGATGCGTTGTCGCAGGTGGTGGTTCGGGCTGCGGGGCATTCTTGATGCGGTTTGTTTTTGCCACTATCGCTGGCATTCGCGATGCGATTTTGTTTTTGCTTTTGCGCTGGCATCCGCGGTGCGATTTGCTTTGCCACTATCGCTGGCATCCGCGACGCGCCTCGCGGCGCAGGCGTTGCCCCTGTGCGGGGCGGCACCTACTTTCTTTGCCGCGGCAAAGAAAGCCGCTCACACCGCCAATACTTGACGTTTATCCACGGGCTCTCGACGCCCCCGTACTTCGCACGGCTAAGTGCTGACCTTGCCCGTTGCCAATGCACTGATTGAACGCCTCACCCGCTTCATGCGATCGCACGGTGGCCACCCGTGCCTGAGTTTCAGGGTTCTTTTGCGGCAAACCTATGTCGGGTGTCGCGCCTCACAGGGCAGCGCACGAACTGGGGATGCACGTCGCGCAGCGAAGGTGTTCTGATGGCGCGAATGCCTACATAGGTTTGCCGCACTGGCTGGATAATCGAGGGCGTGGTTTGCAACGTAGGTGCACGAAGCGGTTGAGGCGCCAGTCGGTGCGCTGGCAACGGACATCGGACAGCGCATTGCCATGCGAAGCGCGGGGACGTGAAGGGCCCGTGGGTAAAACAAGCATTGGCGGGGTGAGCGGCTTTCTTTGCCTACTTTCTTTGCCGCGGCAAAGGAAGTAGGTGCCGCCCCGCACAGGGGCAACGCCTGCGCCGCGAGGCGCATCGCGGATGCCAGCGACAGCGGCAAAACAAACCGCAATCGCGGACGCCAGCGACAGTGGCAAAACAAACCGCATCGGATGCCCGCGCAAAGGGCAAAACAAACCGCAATGGCGGATGCCCGCGACGGGCAAGACGAACCACACCAAAACCCGTCGCAGACAACAACAAAGACCAACCGGGCGAGCGACTAAACACCACTCTTCGTGACGACAGGCACCCACACCCCGTTCTTCACCTGATACAGCGTCGAAGCCGCGCTCTTCAACGCCCCCGTGCTATCGAACGAAATCGTCCCCGTCACCCCTTCGAAGCTGATGCTCTTCAACGCGGGACGATACGCGTTCGGGTCCGACGACTTCGCCGTCTGCATCGCCTTGATGACAGCCCATGCTGCGTCGTAACCAAACGGCGCATACGACAGAATGTCATCACCAAAGCGCTTCTTGAACTTCGTCGAGAAGTCCTTGCCGCCTGGCAACTGCGCGAGGGGACGGCCATATTCCCAGGCCATCGCGCCTTCGGCCGCGTCGCCCGCAAGCTTGATGAATTCCGGATCTTCGACGCCGCCGCCGCCCAAAAGCTGCGCTGTCATGCCGAGCTGCTTCATCTTCTTCGCGATCGCGGCGGCTTGCGTGTCGAGCCCGCCGAAGAAGATCAGGTCCGCGTTGGTCGACTTGATCTTCGTGAGCTGCGTGCTGAAGTCGACGGCCGTGTTGCTGGTGAACTCGCGCGCGACGATGTTGCCACCCGCCGCCTTGACCGCCTTCTCGAACTCGTCCGCTTCGCCCTGGCCGAATGCCGTGCGGTCGTCGATGATCGCAATGCGCTTGGCCTTGGTCACCTGCACGGCGTAGGTGCCCGCGTTGCCGGCATTTTGCGCGTCGGTGGAAATCACCATGAACGTGTTCGCGAAGCCGCGGTTCGTGATCGTCGGATTCGTCGCGGCCGGGTCGATCATCGGAATGCCCGCCTGCTCATAGATCTGCGAAGCGGGAATCGTCGTGCCCGAATTGAAGTGGCCGACGATCCCCGACACGCTTTGGTCCACCAGTTTCTGCGCGGCCTGCACGCCGATGCGCGGGTCGGCCTGGTCGTCCTCGGAGACGAGTTCGAAGCGCGCGACCTTGTCGCCGATCTTGATCTTCTGGGCGTTGGCTTCCTCGATGGCGAGCCGCACGCCATTCTGCAGGTCCTTGCCGTAGCCCGCGTTGGCGCCCGTCATCGGCGCGGCAAAGCCGATTTTCACAGGCACTTCGTCGGCGGCGTAACTGGCGAGAGGCGCGATGGACAATGCGGTGCCGAGCATCACGGCAAACGGTTTCAGCGTCTTGCAAAAGCTCATGGTTTCTCCTTACATCGGCAGACAGGGATGGGGAAAACAGCCGGCTTGCAGCGGGCGCCGCGCGTCGAAGGACGCAAGGCGCGGCCGGTCGGATTGCGCGATGCAGTGTGTGTCGACAGGTCTCCTTCAGTGCGAATCAGTTCGGATCAGTTCAAACGCAGACAATCCACAGACAAAAACAGGGACGAGATTACGGACGATGCCATGCGCTCGGCAATGCAGGAAAACACCAAAGCCGTTGCGACTGCGCGTCGGCCGCCGACGGACCGCGAACATCGCGCAACCCGCGTGCTGCAACCGATCCGTGGCGCGAATATAGAAAGCCAATATGCGTTCGTCTTGGCAGTTCGCGGCGTGTTGGATGCGCATTTCAGCACAGGCGGCGCGTGCGGCTCGCGCACGCGGGCGGGGGAAGGCGTGAGGTTTGCGGCGCAGTGGGGAGGGTTGCAGGCGCGCGCGACGCGCGGCGTTCGACGCGGGCCGCGCCTCGCGGTATCTTTCGAACGGCGATCGCGCAGCGCCCGCGTCGCGGGGCCCAAGCGTGTCGCCGGATCTGTTCTACTGCTCGCCCTGCATGCGCAGCAGTTCTTCGCGCAGACGCAGGAGCGGTTCCTTCACGTCGTCTTCGGCCCACGTGTCGAGGTCGTCGATCGCGCGCTGGCAGCCGTCGAGCACGACGTCGAGATCGACGGGGACGCCGTTCGCGAGCGCGAAGTGAATCGTCTGCGCGAACTGCTGGCATTCCTCTTCGCTGTACGAGATGTCGAGGTTGTCGCCGATCACTTCGGCGATGTTGCTGCGTGCCTTGTCGTCGGGCGTGACCATGTCGACGATGCCACGCGCGACAGCGGGCGAATAATAAAGCGCGATATCGAGCCATTGCGCGGCGTCGAAATCCGCTTCGCCGAATTGCGCTTCGAAGAATTCGATCGCTTCCTGCTCATGCGTCTCGTCTGCGTCGACGCTGATGCATAGCTCTTCAAACTGCTCTTCACGTTCGCTGCGGATCGTCCCGTCCATCGATACCTCGTCTGCCAATGCCAAAAAAAATGCCGCGCTGAATCGCGCGGCACGCATTATAGGACGTCAGGCTGACAGAAGGGCGTCGCAGGTCCGGCACCACACGCTATGTCGACTCGACGCCCCATGCATCGAACCACTCGCGCGGCCGCGCAATATCGTCCTGCGCGGCGATGATCTCGAGTTCGTACCGTCCCGCATCCCATGTCGCGCGCACGACGGCGTTGACGGCGGCCATCGTATGCTCGAACGCGCCGCGCACCGAGTCGCCCAGCAGCGTGCGCGCGACGAACACCGCGCTCGTCAGATCGCCGACGCCCATCGGCTGCCGCGCGAACGGATAGAGCGGGCGCTGGCCCATCCACGCTTCGCGCTCGGTGACGACGAGCATGTTGAAGCGGTCCGCGGGGCTGTTGCGATCGAGCAGATGCTTGACGAGCACCGTCTTCGGCCCGCGCTCCATCAGTTCGCGGCATGCGGCGACGGCTTCCTCCACGGTTTCGATCTCGCGGCCCACGAGCCGTTGCAGTTCGCTGTGGTTCGGGCACATCACGTCCGAGACTTCAGGCATCGTCTTGACGAGAAACGCCTGGATGCCGGGCTCGACGCGGCAGCCCGTCGCCGTGCCCATCGCGGGGTCGCAAAAGTAGCGCGCGTGCGGATTCGCCGCCTTCACGGCGCGCACGATTTCGATCACCGACTGCGCCTGCTCGGGCGTGCCGAGATAGCCCGACAGCACGGCGTCGCAGCGCGGCAGCACGCCGATCGCGCCGATGCCTTCGACGAGCGCCAGCATCTGCGATGCGTCGATCGCGCTGCCTTCCCAATGTCCGTACTGCGTATGGTTCGAGAACTGCACCGTGTTGAGCGGCCACACGTTCACGCCGAGACGGCGCATCGGAAATACCGAGGCACTGTTGCCCGCGTGCCCGAACACGACATGTGACTGAATGCTCAGAACGTTTTTCATGTTGAACCGATGGGGCGCGAAGAGGGCGCCGGATGAATGCGGATTGGATGCGCGAGCGGACGCTCGACGCTATCCGTACAACGCGCCGCGTGACGGTTCCGCTGACGGACCCTGGCGACGATTGCGCATGCGCCGTGCACGGGCGACGTCTGAACGGTTCATGCACCGCTCATGCGCTGCTCATGCACTATGTCGATGCCCAATGGACGGCGCGAGGACGGCAGGCGCGTCACGCGCTGTCAAACACAAGATACATGAGTTTTCATGCGACGGAAGCGATCCGGCCCCGCCGTGTTGCGCCGAACCATCAATGCGCGGGACGAGCCCGCGTCCGCCTGCGCGCGATCATGCCGACGCCGCCCGCGCGCTCAGACCAGCTCGCGGTACAACGCCAGATAGCGTTCCGCCGACGCGCCCCAGCCGAAGTTCTGGCGCATCGCGCGGCGCTGCGCCGCTTTCCAGTCGGTGCGCCGCGCGTACAGCGCGAAGGCGCGGCGCAGCGCCGCCGTCAGCGCCTCCGGCTCGAAGCGCTCGAAGACGAAGCCCGTCGCGCGATCGTCGGCGATATTTTCGAGCGACGCATCGACGACGGTATCGGCGAGTCCGCCCACGCGGTGCACGAGCGGCAGCGACCCGTACGCGAGCGCATAGAGCTGCGTCAGGCCGCACGGCTCGAAGCGCGACGGCACGGCGATCACGTCGCTGCCTGCGACGATCTGATGGGCGAGCGTCTCGTCGAAGCCGAGCTCGACGGCGACGCTGTCGGGATGTGCCTGCGCGACGCGCTGCAAGCCGTTCTCGAGCGCGGGGTCGCCCGTGCCGAACACGACCAGCTGGCCGCCGCGCTTGATGATTTCGGGCAGCGCCGCGAGCAGCAGGTCGAGCCCTTTCTGTTCCGTCAGCCGGCTCACGACGCCGAACAGCAGCGCATCGGCTTTCGGCGCGAGATGGAAGCGCTCCTGCAGCGCCGTCTTGCATGCGCGCTTGCCGGCGAGGCGCGTGTCGGTGTAGCGGGCGGCGATCAGTTGATCCGTCGACGGCTGCCAGACCGTGTAGTCGACGCCGTTCAGGATGCCCGACAAATCGTGCGCGCGCTGGCTCAAAAGCCCGTCGAGCCCGCCGCCTTGTGCGAGCGTCTGAATTTCGCGCGCGTAGGTCGGGCTTACCGTCGTGATGCGGTCGCTGTAGAACAGGCCCGCCTTCAGAAACGACATCTGCCCGTAGAATTCGACGCCGCTCATATGGAAGAAGTCGGCGGGCAGTCCCAATTGGCCGAACTGATGCGCGGGAAAAATCCCTTGGTACGCGAGATTGTGGACCGTGAAGATGGTGCGCGCGAGCGGCTTGCCGCGCTCGCGCCCGGCCGCTTTCAGATAGGCGGGCGCGAGGCCCGCGTGCCAGTCGTGCGCGTGGACGATCTGCGGCGCCCACGAGGGATCGAGGTGCTGCGCGAGCTGCGCGGCCGTCCAGCCAAGCATCGCGAAGCGCTGCGCGTTGTCGCCATAGGGCACGTGCTCGGCGTCGAGATAGGGATTGCCGGGACGATCGTAGAGCGTCTGCGCGCGGATCACATAGATGACGAGGCCGTTGGCGGGCAGCGTGCCGCGCTCCAGCATCGCGTCCGATGCGCCGAAGCGCTCGCCGATGGGCGCGACGGGCTGCAGGTCCACCAGCCCCGCGAGCACGCCGGGAAAGCCCGGCAGCAGCACGCGGACGTCGGCGCCCAGCTCGATCAGCGCGGGCGGCAGCGCGCCCACGACGTCGGCGAGACCGCCCGTTTTGAGAAGGGGATACAGCTCGCTTGCGACGTGCAGCGCGCGGATCGTCATGGGTCTGGGTCCTGTTCGCTAGAAGAGGGTTCGGTGATGGTTTCAACGCGACTGGCCGATTGCGTGCGACGACGGGCGCTGGTCCCGCCGCTTGCGCCGCTTGCACCGCTTGCGCCACTTGCGCCACTTGCGCCGCCCGGCACGCGCGTCGCCCAACGGCCGCTCACGCGGGCGAAGCGATCGCCGTGCCGGTGGGCGGCGGCCCTTGGGCGGCGAGCTCCTGAACGGCCTTTTGGGCGGCTGCGCCGGCCAGCGGGGTGGTGCGTTCCGGCGTTGCGGCGCTTACCGCGCGGCGGGCACCTGCCGCTTGAGCGCCTCGGCCGTCACCAGCACCACGCCCGTATCCGTCCGGTAGAAGCGTTCGCCGTCGCGCACAGGGTCTTCGCCGATCACGGTGCCGTCCGGAATCTGACAGCCCCGGTCGATCACGACCTTGCGCAGGCGGCAACTCGCGCCAATCGTCACTTGCGGTAGCAAGACTGCCTCAGCGAGGTTACAGAACGAATTCACGACCACATTCGACGACAGCACTGAGCGCGAGATCTGCGAACCCGAGATCACGCAGCCGCCGCATACGATCATGTTGGTGCCCGAGCCTTGCAAGCCGTTCAGGTCGCGCACGAACTTGGCGGGCGGCAGTTGCTCCTGATGCGTCCAGATCGGCCAGTTGCGGTCGTAGAGGTCGAGCGCCGGAATCGTCGACGCGAGATCGAGATTCGCGGCCCAGTACGCGTCGATCGTGCCGACGTCGCGCCAGTACGGCTCGACGCTCGGGTCCGACGACACGCACGACATGCTGAAGGGATGCGCGATTGCATGCCCCGACGTGACGACGCGCGGAATGATGTCCTTGCCGAAGTCGTGATCGGTCGCGACGCTGCTGATGTTTTCCTCGAGCATCGCGTACAGGTAGTCGGAGTTGAACACATAGATGCCCATGCTGGCGAGCGCGATGTCGGGGCGGCCGGGCATCGCGGGCGGATCGGCGGGCTTCTCGACGAAGCCCGTCACGCGGCGCTCTTCGTCGACGTGCATCACGCCGAATGCGACGGCCTCCATGCGCGGCACCTCGATGCAGCCGACCGTGCAGTCCGCGCCGGACTCGACGTGGTCCATCACCATGCGCGTGTAATCCATCTTGTAGATGTGGTCGCCCGCCAGCACGACGACGTATTTCGGGCGGATCGAGCGGATGATGTCGAGGTTCTGGAACACGGCGTCGGCTGTGCCGCGATACCAGTGCGCGCCTTCGACGCGCTGCTGCGCCGGCCACAGATCGATGAACTCGTTGAACTCCCCGCGCAGGAAGCCCCAGCCGCGCTGCACGTGCCGCAGCAGCGAGTGCGCCTTGTACTGCGTGACGACGGCGATGCGCCGGATGCCCGAGTTCAGGCAGTTCGACAGCGCGAAATCGATGATCCGGTATTTGCCGCCGAAATGGACGGCGGGCTTCACGCGCTTGTTCGTGAGCGGCCCGAGGCGCGTGCCGCGGCCGCCCGCGAGGACGATGGCGAGAGTCGTGTGCTGCAGATCGTTGAGGCTTGCCGGCGTATCCATGTGCGTCTCCTTCCTTTTATGGTTGAGCCCTGGTGGAAGCTTTTCTATGCCCCGGCGGTCTGTTTTTTTGTTTGACGCGTTGCGCTGTTGCTGTGGTCGCGTGATTGCTTTTTCCGCGACTGCCCGTGAATTCCCATTCGCGGCGGCGCGCCTCTTTCGCGGCAGCCGCATCGCGCCTCCGCGGCGCGGCACGCTGCGGCACATGCTCGCATCGGGTCGAATCGCCCATTTCCCGATAGAGCATTGGCGGTGCCAGCCACCGGTTAGTCTGGACCATGCGCATGCGCCGCGCAATGGTGCGCGGCGGCCTGTTGCGCGGGCCGCGTTCGCCATGCCACATTTCGCTTGCGGCCCGGAAGGAGGCGCAGCGTTGCGGTAGAAACGGCCGCCATGGGCGTGTCGCGCAGTCCACGCGAGTAATTGATGCTGGATTTCGTGGGACGGCCGATACGGGGATCGCATGTGACACGGTCCGGGCGGGGCGCAGTTGCTGTCACCGCTTCTTTTCTTTTCGCCCCTTCTTGCCACTACTGCTTGCCGGCGTTTCCCGCCAGCATTGAAACGCCCGTTATGGACGCCGCGCGCGGCGCGCGTCCGCGCCGACACACGGCGCTGCAAAGCGGCCGCGGCACGGGCATCATGACGGGCTTGTTCCGCTCCTTCCCACGACGCCGACCCGCCTATGAGATTCCGTTCACTCCTCGCTGCCGCCGCATTGTCCGCCTGCGTCGCCGTTCTGGCCGTCGATGCGCATGCCGCCGATGCCGCCCGTTCCGCGCCGTCGTCCGCGAAGTCGGCGAGCTCGACCATCGCGCCGCCCGATGCCGCGCCCGGCAACGACGGTCCCGCATATGGGCCCGAACTGCAGGGCTTCGACTATCCGCGGCCCGTGCGGCGGTTCGAGTTCACATCGCAAGGCGAGCCGCTGCACATGGCCTACATGGACGTCGCGCCCGATCATCCCAATGGCCGGACGGTCGTGCTGCTGCACGGCAAGAATTTCTGCGCCGCGACATGGGAAGGCACGATCGAGCGCCTGACGGCGGCGGGCTATCGCGTGATCGCGCCTGACCAGGTCGGCTTTTGCAAGTCCAGCAAGCCGCAGCGCTACCAGTTCAGCTTCCAGCAGCTCGCGCGCAATACCCATGCGCTGCTCGGATCGCTCGGCATCAGCGACGCGACGATCGTCGGCCATTCGACGGGCGGCATGCTCGCGATCCGCTATGCGCTGATGTATCCGCAGGCGACGCAGCAACTGGTGCTCGTCAACCCCATCGGGCTCGAGGACTGGAAGGCGAAGGGCGTGCCGTCGCTGTCCGTCGATCAGTGGTACGAGCGCGAACTGAAGACGACGGCGGATGGTATCCGCCGCTATGAACAGGCGACGTATTACTCGGGACAATGGCGCAGCGATTTCGAGCCGTGGGTGCAGATGCTCGCGGGCATGTATCGCGGGCCGGGAAAGAAGGATGTCGCGTGGGATTCGGCGCTGCTCTATGACATGATCTACACGCAGCCGGTTTTTTACGAGCTGGGGAAGCTCAGCGTGCCGACGCTGCTGCTGATCGGTCAGAAGGACACCACGGCGATCGGCAAGGACGCAGCGCCGCCCGACGTGCGTGCGCAGCTTGGCCATTACCCCGAGCTGGGCCGCGCGGCCGCAAAGGCGATTCCCCAAGCGACGCTCGTCGAGTTCGCCGAGCTCGGGCACGCGCCGCAGATGCAGGACCCGCAGGCGTTCCACAAGGCGCTGCTCGACGGGCTCGCTGCCGTGTCCGCGAATCACTGAGAGCGGGTGCCGAAAGCGAGCGCGAGCGAGCGTGCTGCGCTCGCTCGTGGGTTCGTCTGTGCGTTGGTCTTTGCTCGATGCGGCCTTCAAAACCGCGCAGCCATTGCAGCTTACGCGCCGATCTCGTCGCGAAGCTGCGCGCCGATTTCGAACGAGCGCAGCCGCGCTGCGTGATCGTAGATCTGTGCCGTCAGCATCAATTCATTGGCGCCCGTCTGCTCGATGATGGACCGCAGGCCGTCACGCACCGTCTCGCGGTCGCCGATGACCGAGCACGCGAGCGAATGCCGCACGCTGCCCAACTCCATCTCCGACGCCGCAAGCTGGTCGACGGGCGGCTGCAACTGGCCCGGCGTGCCGCGCCGCAGATTGATGAACTGCTGCTGCAGCGATGTGAAGAGACGTTGCGCCTCTGCATTCGTATCGGCGGCGAACAGGTTCACGCCGACCATCGCATAGGGCTGCGCGAGCGTCGCGGAAGGGCGGAACTGCGCGCGGTACACATGCAGCGCCTGCATCATGTAGTCGGGCGCGAAGTGCGACGCGAACGCGAACGGCAGCCCGAGCGCCGCCGCCAGTTGCGCGCTGAACAGGCTCGAACCGAGCAGCCACAACGGCACGTGCAGGCCCGCGCCCGGCACCGCGCGCACGCGCTGGCCCGGCACCGGCTCGGCGAAGTAGCGCTGCAACTCGACGACATCGTCGGGGAATGCATCGGCGCTGCCGTGCAACTCGCGGCGCAATGCGCGGGCTGTCGTCTGATCCGTGCCCGGCGCGCGGCCGAGGCCGAGATCGATCCGCCCCGGATACAGCGACTCGAGCGTGCCGAACTGCTCGGCGATCACGAGCGGCGCGTGGTTGGGCAGCATCACGCCGCCCGAACCGACGCGGATCGTCTTCGTGCCGCCCGCGACGTGCGCGATCACGACCGACGTCGCCGCGCTCGCGATACCCGTCATATTGTGATGTTCGGCGAGCCAGTAGCGCTTGTAGCCCCATTGCTCGGCATGCTGCGCGAGATCGAGCGTGTTGCGAAACGCGTCCGACGCGCTCGCGCCCGCCGTGATGGGAGAAAGGTCGAGGACCGAAAAAGGAATCATGACAATCGATGTGCGGTCAGCCGCCGTTCTTTGCAAGAGCGATCGGCGGGGCCGTGCTGGTGTGGGCAAAAGCGGATTGTGCCAAAGCGTCCTTTTTCCTGCTGGCGGCTTGAGCATGCCCCTGCGGACAGCAGGGTCGAGTGGGCGGCGGGCGATGGTCGGAGCGGGCGCGCAGCGAAGGCCGCGCGTGCGTCAATCGGAACAGCCCAAAAACAGGGCACCCGAGACGCGCCGCACGTTGCGCAGCGTGTGCCCTCGCACAGAATCGCGCGCGCGCACGCGCTAGTGTGGAAGCGTCGCCGCCAACGACGCGGGACGGCGCGACGCATTCCCGCATGATGAGGCGGCGGCCTCCACGGACCTCGACGCCGGTCGGCCCGTCACGTCACGCGTAGGTCGGCTACGCAGCGCACACCCGGACGAACCGGGCTGGCCGGGTCAGCCGGGCGCCGGCATGCCGCCCGGCGCTGTCGCGCTCGCGCAGCCGCTCATGCCGCGAAGGGCACGACGGCTTGGTAGTTCGCCTAGGGCGGCCGGATTCGTCGGCCGATTCGGTGTAAACGCGCTCTCGCGCATTTCATGGGCCGCAGCTAGATTGTCTTCACTTGCAGGATTGTCGAGGGGCCAGCGGCTGCCGTTCCGGCGGCCGTCCATAGCGGTGAAAATTGCGTCACGGCCAGGAGTCCATGCGACTTCTGGCCGAAACGCGACGCGTGTCGCGTTTCATTCGATGCGCGCGACGCCGCTGTTCCTGCAACCGTTCATCGCCCGTCACGCGCATTCGCGCTTCATCAGCATTTTCGCTTCATCAGCATCTTCATAGCCGAGCTTTGTCGAGCGCGAAATCTCGCGTAGCAATTCTTTAACTTTGCATACACATCTGCACGGCGTTCGCACGCGATCCCGCCTTCGAGCGGGTTATGCTCTTGTCGTTTATATCATTCGATTTTCGTATCGCCGAAGATGGTTATCCGCACAACGTTGCGCAACATGATGCTTTCCGTGGCCGTGGCAGGCGCGCTGTCCGCGCTTGCCGGCTGCAACGACCAGCAAAGCGAGCAAGCCGTGCAAAAGCTGAAGGAATTTTTCAACGCCGTCAAACCGGATGCGCTGCTTCTGAAGGGCCTGACGCCCGGTGTCACGACGGAAGCCCAGATCCGCGACCAGATGGGCAAGCCCGAGACCGAGCGCGACTTCACCGACGGCTCGAAGCGCCTCGAATATCCGCGCGGTCCGCAGGGCCTCAATACCTACATGGTGGACATCGCCCCGGACGGCACGTTGCAGGCCATCACGCAGGTGCTCACGGCCGCGAACTTCGCGAAGATCCGGCCCGGCATGACGGAAGACGAAGTGCGGCGCCTGCTCGGCAAGCCAGGCGAAGTGGCCGTCTATCCGCTCAAGCCGGAGACGGTGTGGAGCTGGAAGTGGCGCGAGGGCGGCGTCACCGAAGAGGGCTTTTTCAACGTGCATTTCGACGTCAATCACATCGTCTACACGACGTCGCGCTCGGATGTGATGCGCGGTCACTGACGTAGCACGGGAAGCCGCGGCGAAAACAAGGACGTGCAATCCAGGTCCAAACATAAAACGCCTGCAAACAAGGGAGAAAACAACCGTGTCCACGCGAAGAAGATACCGGCGCATCGGCCTCGTGCTCGGCGGAGGCGCTGCGCGCGGCTGGGCGCATATCGGCGCGATCCGCGCGCTGCACGACGCGGGCATCAGGCCGGATCTCGTTGCGGGCACGTCGATCGGCGCGCTGGTGGGCGCCGTCTATGCGAACGGCGATCTCGACTGGCTGGAAGAGTGGGTCACGCGGCTCACGTGGCAGTCGGTCGTGCGTCTGCTCGATCTGCGGTTTTCGGGCGGGCTGCTCGGCGGCAAGAAGGTCATTCAGGTGTTTGCGAACCGCTTCAACGGCCGCGAGATCCGCGAGTTGAAAATGCCGTTCGCCGCCGTCGCGACAGAGCTCGATTCGGGCCGCGAGACCTGGCTGCAGGACGGCGGCGTGGTCGATGCAGTGCGCGCGTCGATTGCGATTCCGGGCATCTTCACGCCGGTGCTGCATGACGGCGTGTGGCTCGTCGATGGCGGCCTGTCGAACCCCGTGCCCGTGTCCGCTGCGCGCGGCATGCGGGCCGACTGCGTGATCGCCGTCGATCTGAACAACGACATTCTGAATGGCCGCGACTTCGGCGGCGCGGTGGTCGATCTGCCGCCCATGCCCGTTGACGAAGCTGTCGCTGAACCCGAGCCGCTCGCGCTCGATCCCGATGCGCCGCCGCCCCAGATCGCGACGCCCGCGCCGCCGATGCTGCTGCGGCGCAACGGCAGGCCGTTTCCGAACTGGCTGCAACCATCGCCGGAGCAGCATTCGCGCGACGTGCGCGTGCCGCCCTCGCCGAGCGCGCGCGTGCCGTCGATGCTCAGTTCGATCGCGCAAAGCATCGACATCATGCAGGTGCGGATCACGCGAAGCCGGCTCGCGGGCGAACCCGCCGACATCCTGATCCAGCCGCGCCTGGGCGGCATGGGCATTTTCGATTTTCACCGCGCGCAGCCCGCGATCGCGGAAGGACGCGCCGCCGTCGAGTCGATGCTGCCCGCCATCCGCGCTTGCCTCGGCATCGACTGAGGCAAGCGTGCGCCTCGTCGTCGTGAGCGCGCTTTAAGGCCGTCCGTTTGCGCTGAATGACGCTGAATGTGCAAACGCGTCAGCCGTCCGTGCGCTTCGCGGCGATGATGCGGCACACGCGCTTGCCCGAACTTGCGCTCGTCGTATCGTCGGCGAACAGGATCATGCAGCCAGTCAGCGCGTGCGTGACGAGCGACGGCGGGAATGCCGAATAGAGCCGCCCATCCTGTTGACGCGCGTCCTCGCCGTCGGTCACGCGCCATGACAGATACAGCATGCCGCTTGGCCGCAGGATGCGCACGAGGTTGTCGATTGCATCGGTGATCGCGTCGGCGGGCAGGTGCATCAACACGGTCTCGCACACCACGTTGTCGAACTGCTCGTCGATCTCGGCGAGCGACGGCAGCGTCGCCTTGCGGAATCCGATTTGCGGATAGAGCCGCTGCGCTTCTTCGAGGATGCCGTCCGACGCATCGAAGCCCGTCACGCGATACCCGTGATCCGCAAGCCACCCGGCATCGCGTCCGTTGCCGCAGCCGATATCCGCCGTCTTGCCTGCCGGCAGCAGGTGTTCTTGCCACAGCGCGTACATGTCGTCGGGCGGCGGCTGGTCGAGCCATTCACGCGAGTAGCGGGCGGCGTCGCGCGTGTAGGCGTCGAGCGTGGCGGAGTCGGGGCGCAGTGTCATGCGGCAATCCTGTGAGGGAAGCGGCGTGGTCGTGCCGTCGCGGCATGGGCGTCGCGGCAAGGCAAGTCTAACGCGCGGCTCCGATGGACCGTGACCCGTGTGCGTCGCCTTCAGGGAAAGCCCCAATGGGCGCGGGTTTGCGGGCATGCAGGCGGCGCCGGGCGTCTATCGAAAAAGCGACCCGAAACTTGCGAATTCGCGGCAGGCGCAACGCGTGTGCAGTGTGCTTACAAAGTGATCGCGCTTGATGTAGCGGGCGTTCGATGCTCACACGCGTATGCGACACCGGATATTGCGACGCACAAGAGGATGATGCTGCCGTTTGAGCAAATTATTTTTCTTGCGAGTATCCGCGCCATGCCGCAGGAGTTGCAGCCTTTCCGGCTGATGGCACTTGCGGTTCATGGGACCAGGGTAAGGCGTCAAAGCGCCAACTCTCTGGTCGACTCGCCGAGGGGGCGGGAGCAGGCGCTGAAGCGCCAGCACCCACCGGCCTGGCATGGGACCAGCGTAGGCGCTAAAGCGCCAACGCTGGTCGACTCGCCGAGGGGGTGGGAGCAGGCGCTGAAGCGCCGGCACCCACCGGCCTGGCATGGGACCAGCGTAGGCGCTAAAGCGCCAACGCTGGTCGACAGGAGATGCGCGTGTTTCTCTATGGCTTTGGTCCGGTGCTCCTCGATGGCACGATCAAGACGATCGAACTGTCGGTTCTTTCGCTCGCAACAGCCGTCGTCCTCGGTCTCATCGGCGCGGCGGCGAAGCTGTCGTTCAACCGGCCGATGCGCGCGATCGCGACGGGCTATACGACGCTGATCCGCTCGGTGCCCGATCTCGTGCTGATGCTGCTGCTGTTCTACAGCATCCAGATCGCCGTCAATGATCTGACCGACGCACTCGAGCTGCCGCAATTCGACATCGACCCGTTCGTCGCCGGCGTGCTGACGCTCGGCTTCATCTACGGCGCGTACTTCACCGAAACGTTTCGTGGCGCGTTTCTCGCCGTGCCGCGCGGCCAGCTCGAAGCGGGCGCGGCGTACGGGATGAGCGGCGCGCGCGTGTTCGCCCGCATCCTGTTTCCGCAAATGATGCGTTTCGCGCTGCCGGGCATCGGCAACAACTGGCAGGTGCTCGTGAAGGCGACCGCGCTCGTGTCGATCATCGGTCTCGCCGATGTCGTCAAGGCCGCGCAGGACGCCGGCAAGAGCACGTTCAACATGTTCTTCTTCATTCTCGTTGCCGCGGCGATCTATCTGGCGATCACGACCGTATCGAACCTCGTGCTGATCTGGCTGGAAAAGCGCTATTCGATCGGCGTGCGGCACGCCGAACTCTAACTGCTGACCTGCAAGAGACGACCATGATCGACATTCTCAACCAGTTCTGGCGCGCGTTCCTCTACTGGGACGGCCAGCGCATCTCGGGTCTTGCGGTGACGCTGTGGCTGCTGGTCGCGTCGATCGGCATCGGCTTCGTCGCGTCGATACCGCTTGCCGTGGCGCGCGTGTCGAAGAAGCGCTGGCTGTCGACGCCCGTGCGCCTCTACACGTATGTGTTTCGCGGCACGCCGCTGTACGTGCAGCTGCTGCTCATCTACACGGGTATGTACAGCCTGGAGTTCGTGCGCTCGCATGCGTTGCTCGATGCGTTTTTCCGCAGCGGCTTTCACTGCGCAATCCTTGCGTTCGCGTTGAACACGTGTGCGTACACGACGGAGATTTTCGCGGGCGCGATCCGCACGACGCCGCATGGCGAAGTCGAAGCCGCGCGTGCGTACGGGATGAGCTGGTTCACGATGTACCGGCGGATTGTGATACCGTCCGCGCTGCGCCGCGCGCTGCCGTTGTACAGTAACGAAGTGATCCTGATGCTGCACGCGACCACCGTCGCCTTCACGGCCACCGTACCCGATGTGCTGAAGGTCGCGCGCGATGCGAACTCGGCCACCTATCGTTCGTTCGAGGCATTCGGGCTCGCGGCGCTGATCTATCTTGCTGTATCGTTCGCGCTGGTTGCGCTGTTCCGGCGCGCCGAGCGTCACTGGCTCGCGTATCTGGCCGTGCGCCGGCATTGACAGCGCCACGGCGGCATACGGCCGCGGCTGCACGCATCGCGGCAAGCATCACGTTTCACCCATCTTCACTTCGGGAGAGCACCTTGCTCCACACGACTCAAACGGAAGCCTGCAAGCTCGCCGTGCAGGACATCCACAAGCGCTATGGCGACAACGAAGTGCTGAAGGGCGTCTCGCTGAACGCCAACAAGGGCGACGTGATCAGCATCATCGGTGCGAGCGGGTCGGGCAAGAGCACGTTCCTGCGCTGCATCAACTTTCTCGAGCGGCCCAATGCCGGGCAGATCGTCGTCGATGGGGAAGCCGTGCGCACGAAGGTCGACCGTCACGGCAACTTCGAAGTCGCGGATCACAAGCAGTTGCAGCGTATCCGCACGAAGCTCGCGATGGTGTTTCAGCACTTCAACCTGTGGGCGCACATGAACGTGCTGGAGAACGTGGTCGAAGCGCCGATTCACGTGCTCGGCGTGCCGCGCAAGGAAGCCGAAGACCGCGCGCGCGCGTATCTGGAGAAGGTGGGTCTCGCGCCGCGTCTGGAGAAGCAATATCCGTCGCATCTGTCGGGCGGCCAGCAGCAGCGCGTCGCGATTGCGCGCGCGCTGGCGATGAACCCCGATGTGATGCTGTTCGACGAGCCCACTTCCGCGCTCGACCCGGAGCTTGTCGGCGAAGTGCTGAAGGTGATGCAGAAGCTCGCTGAAGAAGGCCGCACGATGATCGTCGTGACGCACGAAATGGGCTTCGCGCGCAACGTGTCGAACCATGTGATGTTCCTGCATCAGGGCCGCACGGAAGAAGAGGGCGTGCCTTCGGAAGTGCTAGTGTCGCCCAAAAGCGAACGTCTGAAGCAGTTCCTGTCGGGCAGCCTCAAGTAACCCTGCAACGCGCAGCAATGCCACGCCCGTCGTCCAGTCCCGCGCGCACGACCCAGGTCGCGATCGTCGCGTTGCCGCCCGTGTCGATGTCGGGCGTCGGTCCCATCGTCGATGCGCTGAACCTTGCGAACGAAATCGACGGCCGTGCGCTGTACCGCTGGCAGGTCTGTTCATGGGACGGCCGTCCCGTGCCGCTCGCGGGCGGCGCGCAATGGCCGGCCGACGCCGCGTTCGGCGATGCCATTTCATGCGACTGGCTGATCATCGTCAGCGAGCGCTTCCAGCAATTCGCGGATTACCGCCTCTTTCTGGCGAGCCTGTCGCGCGTCGGGCAGCGCACGCCGCTCGTGACGGGCATCCACCACGGCGTCTGGTGGCTGGCAATGGCGGGGCAGTTGTCCGGCTATCGCGTGAGCGTGAACTGGGAAACGTACCAGCAGTTCACGGAGCAGTTCGAGCGCTCGATCGTCACGCAGCAGATCTTCGAAATCGACCGGGACCGCGCGACGTGTGTGGGCGGCCAGGCGACCGTCGACTTCATGCTGGCGATGATCGGCCGCGATCACGGCCCGGAGCTGGCCGAGCGCATCGCGGACACGATGGGCGTGGGCACGCTGCGCTCGGGCGAAGAGCGCCAGCGCATACCGTTCGTGACGGCGCCGGGCGAGCGCCACCCGCGCCTGAACGATGCGTTGCTGCTGATGGAGGCGAACATCGAGGACCCGTTGACGTCGGACGAGATCGCGGGGCTTGTCGGCGTTTCGCGCCGGCAGCTGGAGCGCCTGTTCAGGCAATACCTTGGCTCGATGCCATCGAAGTACTACCTTGGGCTGCGGCTTGCGAAGGCGCGCACGCAGTTGCAGCGCACGAGCAAGTCTGTCGTGCAGATCAGTCTGGCATGTGGTTTTTCTTCTGCTGCGCATTTTTCCAATGCGTACCGCGAGCGGTTTGGGGTGACGCCGCGGGAGGAGCGGCGGAACTGGATCGAGAGACAGCATGGAGGTGGGAGCGCGAAGATCGATGAGCCGCGCGCGGGGGCGTTGATTGAACCGCCGGACAGGGGGCATTGATTTATTTTGTCTGCGATGGAGGCTTCGTTTTGCTTTGCCACTATCGCTGGCATCCGCGATGCGGTTTTGTTTTGCCACTATCGCTGGCATCCGCGATGCGGTTTTGTTTTGCCGCTATCGCTGGCATCCGCGATGCGCCTCGCGGCGCGGGCGTCGCCCCTGTGCGGGGCGGCACTTA
>NZ_JAGIPX010000073.1 GCF_017814945.1 Paraburkholderia sp. LEh10 | reverse complement strand
CCGTGTCGTACCACATGATGGGCGTGCCGACCGCGATGTTCACGCCGCTGTTCGTGATTTCGCGCACCTCCGGCTGGGCCGCGCATATCATCGAGCAGCGCATCGACAACAAGATCATCCGCCCGAGCGCGAATTACACGGGTCCCGACGATCTCGAGTTCGTGCCGCTCGCGAAGCGCGCCTGAGCATCGGCGCTCAGCCTGATCCCAGCCAACATGGTTACTGTCGCGGACGCGAGAGACGCGACGTAGTTGGGCCTTGGCTCGTCAACCCGCGGGCCAGGGCTGCTTTTTCGTGCCGCACCTTTTGCTCCACCCCGCTGCCCGTTCACGCGCTAAACTTCGCGAGAAGAGCCGCAGCGAAACAGCCTCCGCTCAAAGGAATGCCGCGCCGTCGGCGCGGCGCTCCCGATTAACACCGCATGTGTCCCTACGTCATGAATACTGCATACCGCAAACCGCTGCCCGGCACGTCGCTGGACTACTACGACACACGCGCCGCCGTCGAGGCGATCCAACCGGGCGCCTACGACAAGCTGCCGTACACGTCGCGCGTGCACGCGGAAAATCTCGTGCGCCGCTGCGATCCGGCGACGCTGACGGATTCGCTCAAGCAGATCGTCGAGCGCAAGCGCGAACTGGATTTTCCGTGGTTTCCGGCGCGCGTCGTGTGTCATGACATTCTCGGCCAGACTGCCCTCGTCGATCTCGCCGGGCTGCGCGACGCGATCGCCGACCAGGGCGGCGACCCCGCGAAGGTGAACCCTGTCGTGCCCGTGCAGCTGATCGTCGATCACTCGCTCGCCGTCGAATGCGGCGGCTTCGACCCGGATGCGTTCGCGAAGAACCGCGCGATCGAAGACCGGCGCAACGAAGACCGCTTCGACTTCATCAACTGGACCAAGAAGGCGTTCAAGAACGTCGACGTGATTCCGCCGGGCAACGGCATCATGCACCAGATCAACCTGGAGCGGATGTCGCCCGTCATCCATGCCGTCGATGGCGTCGCGTATCCCGATACGCTCGTCGGCACGGACAGCCACACGCCGCACGTCGATGCGCTCGGCGTGATCGCCGTCGGCGTCGGCGGGCTGGAGGCGGAGAACGTGATGCTGGGCCGCGCGTCGTGGATGCGCCTGCCCGATATCGTCGGCGTCGAGTTGTCCGGCAAGCGTCAGCCGGGCATCACCGCAACCGACATCGTGCTCGCGCTGACGGAATTCCTGCGCAAGGAAAAAGTGGTCGGCGCGTATCTGGAGTTTCGCGGCGTCGGCGCGTCGAGCCTCACGCTCGGCGACCGCGCGACGATCTCCAACATGGCGCCCGAGTACGGCGCGACGGCCGCGATGTTCTTCATCGACGAGCAGACCATCGACTATCTGCGCCTGACGGGCCGCGACGACGCGCAAGTGAAGCTCGTCGAAACATACGCGAAGACGGCGGGCCTGTGGGCCGAAACGCTTCAGCACGCCGAGTACGAGCGCGTGCTGAAGTTCGATCTGTCGACGGTCGTGCGCAACATGGCGGGCCCCTCGAACCCGCACAAGCGTCTGCCGACTTCCGCGCTCGCCGAGCGCGGCATCGCGGGCAAATGGGAAGAAGTGCCGGGCCAGATGCCCGATGGCGCCGTCATCATCGCGGCGATCACGAGCTGCACGAATACCAGCAATCCGCGCAATGTGATCGCAGCGGGCTTGCTGGCGCGCAATGCGAATGCGCGCGGCCTGACGCGCAAGCCCTGGGTCAAGTCGTCGCTCGCGCCTGGATCGAAGGCCGTCGAACTGTATCTGGAGGAAGCGAAGCTGCTGCCCGAGCTCGAACAGCTCGGCTTCGGCATCGTCGCGTTTGCATGCACGACATGCAACGGCATGTCGGGCGCGCTCGATCCTGCGATCCAGCAGGAAATCGTCGATCGCGATCTGTACGCGACGGCCGTGCTGTCGGGCAATCGCAATTTCGATGGCCGCATTCACCCGTATGCGAAGCAGGCGTTTCTTGCATCGCCGCCGCTCGTCGTCGCGTATGCGATTGCGGGCACGATCCGCTTCGACATCGAACGCGATGTGCTCGGCACCGGCAAGGACGGCAAGCCCGTCTATCTGAAGGACATCTGGCCAAGCGACGAAGAGATCGACGCGATCGTCAAGACGAGCGTGAAGCCCGAGCAGTTCCGCAAGGTCTACGAGCCGATGTTCGCCGTCACGCGCGCAAGCGGCGAGCCGATCAGCCCGCTGTACGACTGGCGCGCGCAAAGCACGTATATTCGCCGTCCGCCCTATTGGGAAGGCGCGCTCGCCGGCGAGCGCACGTTGCAGGGCATGCGCCCGCTCGCCGTGCTCGGCGACAACATCACGACGGATCACCTGTCGCCGTCGAACGCGATTCTCGCGAACAGCGCAGCGGGCGAATACCTCGCGAAAATGGGCCTGCCCGAAGAGGACTTCAACTCGTACGCAACGCATCGCGGCGATCACCTCACCGCGCAGCGCGCAACATTCGCGAACCCGACGCTGATCAACGAAATGGCTGTCGTCGATGGTCAGCAGAAGAAGGGGTCGCTCGCGCGCATCGAACCCGAAGGCAAGGTCACGCGCATGTGGGAGGCCATCGAAACCTACATGGAGCGCAAGCAGCCGCTCATCATCGTTGCGGGCGCGGATTACGGCCAGGGTTCGTCGCGCGACTGGGCCGCGAAAGGCGTGCGGCTCGCGGGCGTGGAAGCGATCGTCGCGGAAGGCTTCGAGCGTATCCACCGCACGAACCTGATCGGCATGGGCGTGCTGCCGCTCGAGTTCAAGCCGGGCGTCAACCGTCTCACGCTGGGCATCGACGGCACCGAAACCTACGATGTGATCGGCGAGCGCAAGCCGCGCGCCGATCTCACGCTCGTGATCCATCGTGCGAACGGCGAGCGCGTCGAAGCAGCCGTCACCTGCCGTCTCGATACGGCTGAAGAAGTGTCGATCTATGAAGCGGGCGGCGTGCTGCAGCGATTCGCACAAGACTTCCTGGAGTCGTCGAAGGCCGTTGCGTAACGCGCTTCGTTTCATTCACGCATCATGGCGGGCGGTGCGCAATGCACCGCCCGCCTCTCATCAGAGGCATCAGGATCACAAAACATGGCACACGCACCTCAGATCAGGATTCCCGCGACCTACATTCGCGGCGGCACCAGCAAAGGCGTGTTCTTCCGCCTCAAGGATCTGCCCGAAGCCGCGCAGACGCCGGGCGCGGCGCGCGATGCATTGCTGATGCGCGTGATCGGCAGCCCCGATCCATACGGCAAGCAGATCGACGGCATGGGGGGCGCGACGTCGAGCACCAGCAAGACGGTGATCGTCGCGAAGAGCAGCAAGCCCGATCACGATGTCGATTACCTGTTCGGCCAGGTGGCGATCGACAAGCCGTTCGTCGACTGGAGCGGCAACTGCGGCAACCTGTCGGCGGCCGTGGGCCCGTTCGCGATCACCAGCGGGCTGATCGATCCCGACCGCGTGCTGGATAACGGCATCGCGATCGTGCGCATCTGGCAGGCGAATATCGGCAAGACGATCATCGCACACGTGCCGATGACCAACGGCGCCGTGCAGGAAACGGGCGACTTCGAGCTCGACGGCGTGACATTCCCCGCCGCTGAAGTCCAGCTCGAATTCCTCGACCCGGCCGCCGAAGAAGAAGGCGCCCAGGGTGCGATGTTCCCGACGGGCCATCTCGTCGACGATCTCGACGTGCCGGGCGTCGGCACGCTCAAGGCCACGATGATCAACGCGGGCATTCCGACGATCTTCGTGAATGCCGACGCGATCGGCTACGCGGGCACGGAACTGCAGGACGCCATCAACAGCGACGAAGCGGCGCTGAAGAAGTTCGAGACGATTCGCGCGCATGGCGCGCTGCGCATGGGGCTCATCAAGAACCTCGATGAAATCGCGAGCCGCCAGCACACGCCGAAAGTCGCGTTCGTCGCGCGCCCGGCGGATTACACGGCGTCGAGCGGCAAGCCGGTCAATGCGGGCGATGTCGATCTGCTCGTGCGCGCGATGTCGATGGGCAAGCTGCATCACGCGATGATGGGCACGGCGGCTGTCGCCATCGCCACGGCAGCGGCGATTCCGGGCACGCTCGTGAATCTCGCGGCGGGCGGCGGCGAGCGTCAGGCGGTGCGCTTCGGTCATCCGTCAGGGACACTGCGGGTGGGCGCCGAGGCGAGTGAAATCGACGGCGAGTGGGCGGTGAAGAAGGCCGTCATGAGCCGCAGCGCGCGCGTGTTGATGGAAGGGTGGGTGCGGGTGCCCGCCGTTTGATTTGGCTACCGCCTGTGGCTTCATTCGGGCGGGTTGCGTCCGGGCGGCATCGTTGAAGATGCCCGCCCGGACCTGCGAGTTGCACGCAGCCCAATCGTAGCTAGAGCGTCCCGCCCCAACGCGCATCGGCGAGATACGATGGATCGATACGCGGCCACGCGATCATATTCATCGCGAAGCTCGCGCGGACCACAACGACGAGCGGCGCTATAGCGATGCCGAACGGCGGCAGATGCGCGTCAAACTGGCCGTGTTCGATCTCGGCGGGATCGAACGACTGCGATACGGGTTGCGCGTTCGCGGACCCGGTTCGAATCCCCTTTCCGCAGCCCCCAACGCCGCCTGCCCTCACTTGCCCCAGCGCAGCACGAGCGGATCGAGACGGCGCGCAATGTCGATCAGTTCGGCACGCGTGTCCGGATGCATCGGCGGCAGCGGATGACGCGGGCTATCGCACGCGATCACGCCGCCCTCCTTCATCAGCGCCTTCGCGGCGAGCAGCCCCGTCTGCCGGTTTTCGTGGTTGATCAGCGGCAGCCAGCGCTGATAATGCACGAATGCCTCATCGCGCCTGCCTTCGCGGAAGGCTTCGAGGATCGGGCGAATGCCGTCGGGATAACCGCCGCCCGTCATCGAGCCCGTCGCGCCCGCGTTGAGGTCCGCGAACAGCGTGATTGCTTCCTCGCCGTCCCACGGACCTTCCACGGCATCGCCGCCAAGGCGGATCAGCTCGCGCAGCTTGGCTGCCGCGCCGGGCGTTTCGATCTTGAAGTACGACACCTGTTCGATTTCACAGGCCATCCGCGCGAGGAACGCAGCCGACAGCACCGTGCCGCTCGCGGGCGCATCCTGAATCATGACGGGAATGCTCACGCTATCCGACAGGCGCGCATAGAACTCGTAGATCTGCGTCTCGGGCACGCGGAACGTCGCGCCATGATATGGCGGCATCACCATCAGCATCGATGCGCCCTGCGCTTGCGCACGGCGGCTGCGTTCAATGCACACTGCGCTGCTGTAATGGCTCGTCGTCACGATGACGGGCACGCGGCCCGCCACGTGTTCGAGCATCACACGCGTCAGCGTCTCGCGTTCGTCGTCGGAAAGTGCGAACTGCTCGGAGAAGTTCGCGAGTATGCACAGGCCGTCGGAGCCCGCGTCGATCATGAAATCGACGACGCGCTTCTGGCTGTCCAGATCGAGCGCGCCTGTTTCGGTGAAGGTCGTCGGCACCACGGGAAAGATGCCGCGATAGCGTGGAATGCGTTGTGAAGTCATGTTCGTCTCCTTTGGAAGGACAGCCGTACACAGTGCAGCGCGTGCATCGCATGCGCACAGCCCTTTGTCCGTTTTTTGCCGTGTCATGTCACGACATGAAGTATCGGCTTCTCTACTCCGTAAGTCGCGCGATGTTGCATCAGGCCGCGACGGTTCGCTGCTGCTGCTCGCCCAGCCCTTCGATACCCAGACGGATCATCTGCCCCGCCCGCAGATAAACGGGCTCAGGCTTCTGCCCCATGCCGACGCCTGGCGGCGTGCCCGTCGAGATCACGTCGCCCGGTTGCAGGCTCATGAAGCGGCTCAGGTACGAAACGATTTGCGCGACGTTGAAGATCATCGTGCTCGTGCTGCCATTCTGATAACGCTTGCCGTCCACTTCGAGCCAGAGGTGCAGGCGCTGCGGATCGGGCACCTCGTCGGCAGTGACGAGCCACGGGCCGATCGGGCCGAACGTATCGCAGCCCTTGCCTTTGTCCCATGTGCCACCGCGCTCGATCTGATATTCGCGCTCGGATACGTCGTTGACGACGCAGTAGCCGGCGACATGGCCGAGCGCGTCCGCCTCGTCGATGTAAGCGCCGCTCTTGCCAATCACGACGCCGAGTTCCACTTCCCAATCGGTCTTCTGCGAGCCGCGCGGAATGCGCACGTCGTCGTTGGGACCGACCACCGCCGAGGTCCATTTGCCGAACACGACGGGCTCGCCCGGCACTGGCAGCTTCGATTCGGCGGCATGGTCCGCGTAGTTCAAGCCGATGCAGATGAATTTGCCGATTTGCCCCACACATGGCCCAATCCGCTCTTCGGCGCAGACGACGGGCAAGGACTCGACATCGATGTGGCGAAGCCGCTCCAACGACTCAGGCAACAGCGTCGGGCCGGCGATATCGTCGATCACGCCGGACAGGTCGCGGATTACGTGATGGCGGTCGAGAATGCCGGGTTTTTCGTGACCACGGGCGCCATATCGCAGCAATTTCATGTGTGATTCCTCGTTCCTGTTGACCCGGCTACTTTGCGTCTGCCGAACAATGTAGGGAAACTGGGCACCGTTGAATAATGAAAGCTGCTGCGCGGGTGATAACTTGCCGTTATCTCCCGCGTGTTGGAGGCGAGCGGCGGCGCGCTCAGAAATGCCAACGCAGCGAACGCCGCGAATGAACGCTGGCAAGTTCGCTGCGCATCATGTCGCTACCAACTGTGCGATGACAGGTTCGACGCATCGCCGATACTTGGTCAAAACATCGGATGTGCATCCGGATAAAGCGCGGTTCGCAGCGCCAGTCCACCGAGTACCACAAAGATGATCGCGGCAATCACGTGCACCGCCTTCGTCGGCAGACGGTCCGCGAAACGATGGCCCAAGTAGATCACGGGAACATTCGCGAGCATCATGCCCAGCGTCGTGCCCGCGACGACGCCAAAGAATTCATGAAAACGCGCGGCCAGCGCAATGGTCACGATCTGCGTCTTGTCACCCATCTCCGCGAGGAAGAACGTGAGCGCCGTCGTGCCGAAGACACCCATCGAACGTTTGGTGGTAACAGCCTGCGCTTCGTCGAGCTTGTCGGGGATGAGAATCCACACGGCCATCAGTGCAAACGACGCGACCACGGCCCAGTTCATCACATGCGGATTGATGACGCTTGCAAGCCAGGCGCCGAGTGCGCCCGATCCAGCATGGTTGATCAGCGTGGCGACGAGCACGCCCAGCACGATGGGAACAGGCTTGCGAAAACGCGCGGCGAGCACGAGCGAGAGAAGCTGGGTCTTGTCGCCGATTTCTGCAAGACCGACGATGCTGGTTGAAACGAGGAACGATTCCATGTGGGGTGTTTGTAACCGGGCCGCACTGTGACACGACGATGATGCGCGCCCCCGCGACCCGGTCAGGTTGGGACAGGCATCATCGGTCTTGCCAGGCGATTGCTGCACACGCCATGTCGCCTTTCGGCCACAAGTATGTTGACGTGCGCCCCGGTACGTCGCGCACCGGGCGGCTACTCCCCGAAGAAGTGGGCGCAATTATAGCCTCATCATGTTGACATGGACAAGTCAGGGGTTCGGAACGCATATCAGGTAATCGACGAACAACCCGGCACACACCGAGGCGACCGGTCGGGCGCCGCAGTGTCTCGCGGTTACTGCCCGACCTAGCTTTGCCGCAGCAGTTCGGGCCACGCATCCGCGACTGCCCGCATATGTGCCCGAAGCCGCGATCGATTTCACCGAAATGCAGATGCAGTAATCATCGTGATCGTCGCCGCAATGAGCGAGGCCGGTGGCCCTTGCGCGGCGTTACTGCAGCGCCGATACCCTCTGCACTTCTCCTTTCAGGATGTCTTTGGCCTGCTGTAGCGAGGAAGCGTACGGGATATCGGTACTGCCCAACAAACCGTCGACGGGATGGGCAGCGCATGACAGCGGCTGGCAGGGGTCATAGCAGAAGTAGTTCACGTCCGGACAACCCGCTTTCCCGGCAGGTCCGTATCCTCGGTACGCTTCGCGATTCCAGTCACGTGGTTCGCCAAACATCTCGAACGAAACACGACATACGGGTCTGAAACCCAGTCTGCGATAGTAAGCCGTCAGGTATGTATCGAAGCAGAACAGGTGGTTAGCGCCCTCCTGAATCGCTAGCCGAAGCAGTTGTGTCATGGATCCCGGGTATTTCGGCGATTTGCACACACTGGAGAGATACCCGCGCGTGTCTTCCATGTTGCCGAGGGCGAAAACCGCCATGCCATCGTGTGACACGAATAGCCGCCTGTTCCGGAAGTATTCAACGGCAGGAAGTAGCACTGTCGCGCCGTGATCACCATGTTCAGCCTTTGCGTGCCGAAGCAAGGTCCAGAAGATTTGAGCGTCGGTGATCTCATAAGCCAGCAGACGCCCATCGCAATAGTATTGACGCGTCGGCGTGAATGCCACGGGTCCCTCGGGGATGTCACTTCTAACGAATACCGGCCCGGCGACAGCGGGGTCGACGCTTTGGGCAATGATCTTGCTGAGGCTTTTAGAAGCAGTACTATCGATCATCTGAATCTCTCTGCACATTTAAATCACCATCATTCAACGGGCACATACCGAGTGCCGCGACGCTACTTGCGTATGACTGGATTACGATCGCCTCATTGCAAGTCCTGCCAGCCATCGCGCATCTTTGATCAGACCAAGCGCAAGGATGAAAGCGCCGAAGGCCGTGCTCGATATTTCAAACCCACGCTGGAGATCGGGATGCCCAAGCATCGACAACGCGATGACAGAGACACTCACGAGATAACCCAGAGTTACGTTGCCATCGCGCGTGCCGACACCGCGGCTGGCAATCAGGACAGCGACATACTGGACACCTTGCGAGACGAGTGTGGCAATCAGTGCAGCACCAGGCACGCCGCCAATGTGCGCGATGTCGACGGGGCTGACCAGTCCACCGTGCACAACCGCTGACATGAAAATCAGGTTGAATGTCAGCTGTACGACGAGCCGGCCGAGCTTTCCCATCGTGACGAGGCCCGTTACGCGCGCCATCGCAGCGTCAGCGTAATTGCAGAGAAATGAGAAGAGTGGCGCGCAGAGCGCCATGAACATCGCTGTTCCAGACAACCAGGGACTTGCCCACATCGAAGTACCCGTTCCGTAGGCGAAGTAAACCAGTGCACCGATGCAAAGTGAAATGCGCAGTTGGCGCACATAGGAAACGACGACAGACGGAAGCTTCATGTTCATAAGCGTGCCTCGCAAATTGGCTCAACCACGAACGAGATGGTACGAGTGGGTAGCCAATAACCAAAGCACAGAGATATGTCATTCAGTTTCACGACAACTCATCTGACCATTCAATAAGGCCAGTGCCAGACGCAGATTGCGCGGCGCGCGTGCATTGCCGTGTGAGATGTAGGTCGATGCCTTGATTGGAACAGTCGCAGGCGCTCGAACAGGCAGCGCATACATACGGACTTTGCGACCCTGGCCAGCACGACCGCAGGATTGGCCGTTTCCGCGCGCGCAACAGTGCGAGGATTGTTTGCAAGACCTCTGATAGGACGCAGAGCAGATGAGGATGATGCACAACCGGGCAACGGCAGCACGTGGTGAACGTGGGCTTCACCCGGATTTCAGGAACAATCCTTTCCTGAGACCCGCCTTAATCTTAAGCGGGCACTTACCTAGAATGAAGTCACTGATTACGAACAGGGCTGTTCGTAGAAGGAATAAAGCAAAGTCTGGAGGTAGGTATCATGAAGTCCCTGATTCAAGCCGTTGTCATTGCCGCTGCCCTTGCCGCTCCCGTTGCGTCGTTCGCGCAGGCAGCGCAGCCCCTTACCCGTGCGCAGGTGCGCGCCGAACTCGTCCAGCTCGAAAAGGCCGGCTATCACCCTGGCGATGGCGACAACGCGACTTACCCGGCGCAGATTCAGGCTGCTGAAGCGAAGGTGGCTGCACAGAATGCCGCGACAGGCGTGGGCGGCGTCGCGAGCGGCTCATCGGATGCGAGCCGTCCCGCCGTCTCGAAGGCCGACTGGGACGCGATGTACAACCGTCCCTGATATGCGGCCGTCCGGGCGACAACGGCACGCAGGCCGCACCGTCGGCCTATCCGCCGGCGTCAGTTAGAAACTGACTCGCTATCGCGGTTGAGTCCGATAGCGAGGTCGGTTCATTTCGAATACCTCCGCTGTCGGGCTTCCTCGACGGCTTCGCACAGACCTTCACGGTGTGTGCGCTTTTTGAAGCTCGCGAACAGCGGATGCACGCGCCGCCCGTTGAAAGCAGATCCGATGGAGACAGCAACGCAGCGTGCCTCTGCCATGCGTTCGGGAATGGCACCAGGTCGTCACCACGATCTTGCCGATCTGGTTTCCAATGTCTCGTCCAACGTGAACAGCGCGCCATCGACGCGGATAATCCTGCTGCGTCAAACCGTGCGGCTGCACGCGCCGCTCGTGCAGCTCGGCGACGACGGCTGAGCGCACCGCGCAGCGCCGTACGGGATGACGCATCAGAGGCGCGCGAGGCCGTCGCTGTCGAGAATGCGGACCTGCTTGCCGCGCGCATGCACGAGCCGTTCGTGTTGCAGCTTCGAGAACATGCGGCTTGCCGTTTCAAGCGTGATGCCGAGATAGCTGCCGATCTCGCCGCGCGTCATGCGCATGACGAACTCGGTGTCGGAGTAGCCACGCGAGCCGTAGCGTCCGGCCAGATTCAGCAGGAACGCGGCGACACGCTGGTCGGCGCGCATCGTGCCGAGCAGCATGATCATGTTCGACTCGCGCACGATCTCCTGGCTCATGACCTTGTGCAGGTGCCGCTGCATCGGTTTGATTGCGCGGCACAGGTCTTCGAGCGGTTCGAACGGAACCACGCAGACGGTGCTGCGTTCGAGCGCCATCGCGCCGCACAGATGCCGCCCGTGCACGATGCCATCGAGCCCGAGCATTTCGCCCGGGATCTGGAATCCCGTCACCTGCTCGCGGCCGTCGCGGTGCATCACGACGGTCTTGAACGAGCCGCTGCGCACAATATAGAGGTTGCTGAACGAATCGTTCGCACGAAAGAGGCTCGCGCCGCGCTGCACCGTGCGCACCTCGGAGACGAGCGAATCGACCCGCGCGAGTTCCTCGGCGCTGAGGTCGACGGGATTGCAGAGCGCGTGGACTTCGCATTGCGTGTAGTGCGACAGCGAACGCATCGAGATGCCCGTATGGAATCTGCGCCCAATAGGGGACGAGGCAGAAGAAGAAGTCGTCGGCGCGTCGGCAGCAAACATGTGGCCTCCTTACGGGTTGCGCGCGTGTTGGCCTGGGGCACGCGCAATGAGGTTGTTTTGTACGGCCGTCGCGCTCTTGCACGCACCGGCACGGACGCACTGCTGGCTTGATGAAACTATCGTTTGACGTTGCTTCGAAATAGAATCAGGCGCCGGGCACTGCTATCGGATGCATATGGCAGCGAAGTCGACGGTACGCCGATAGACATTCCTGGCTGACCACGACACGAACGCTTAAAACACCGAAAAGCGCTTCGGCGGACAACACAGCAAAACAGCCAAATTGCGATCAGGTTTCTGAAAGATAAAGGGATGAAATCATTCCGGGAACGGACCGGCTCGCTGAACGCGTTAAGCCGGGCTGAACGCGCCGTTATATGAGGTTCGGGATGGGGTATGAGAACCCATCCGCCGTGCGCTGGTTGCAATCGCGGATGCCTGCAGCGTTCGCGGCGCGGTACGGCTGCGCGCAAATGGCCTTGTTGGAAAGGCGTACTCCATTCGGGGCTGCCATTCAGACCTGACTGGCCTCGCGTCGAACCGATCGGTGCGCGCCGCTTCGATCGATCAAGGCGACGGCATCATGCAGCGGCGCGATATCAGATTACTTGTGGTCGCCGGCACGCCCGCCGCCGAGCGATTCGAGCAAGGGCCGCAACGCGTCCAGTTCGGCGCCGAAGCCGCTCCAGTCGCCCGCTTTTAACCGTTCGATCGCGCGGTTGTAGTGCGCAAGCGCTTCGCGGGCGCGAGCGTCCGCCGTGCCTCCCGTCGATGCCTTCGGGACCGGGGCGGTCTCGTTGAAGAGCGCGGCGAGAGCCGCTCCGAGCGTGTCCTCCATCACGACCCGGTCTCCGTAAGCGGCGATCACGCGTTTCAGTTCGGGCAACTGGCCGGACTCCGCTCGCAAATAGAGCGGCGAAAGATAGAGGATCGAATTCTCGATCGGCACGACGACGAGATGACCCCGGACCACGCGCGAGCCCATCTGATTCCATAGCGAGATCTGCTGCGAGATCACCGTGTTCTGCTGGATGCGCGCCTCGATCTGAAACGGTCCGTAGATGAGCTTGTCCTTGGGGAACGCGTAGACGGTCAGCTTGCCGTAGTCGGGCGGGTCGCAGCGGGCCGCAAGCCACGCGATCATGTTCTCGCGGTGGCTCGGCACCATCGGCAGCATGAGGACGAACTCGGCGCGCGGCGTGCGAGGCAGGCGCATGATCGTGTAGTAGGGTGTCATCGGCGTGCCGCCGGTGCTCGCACCATTGATGCCGGACAGCTCGCGCGGGAACTGCCAGAGGTCCTCCCGGTTGTAGAACACTTCGGACGCTTCCATGTGATATGCGCGGTACACCTGCGCCTGGATCAGGAACAGGTCTTCCGGGTAGCGGATATGACGCTGCAGGTCAGGCGGCATCGCGCTCAACGGTTTGAAGACACCCGGGAAAATGCGTTCGTATGTGCGCAGGATCGGATCGGCGGGATCGCTCGCATAGAAGTCGACCGTGCCGTTGTATGCGTCGATGACGATCTTCACCGCATTGCGGATGTAATTGGCGCCGTCGCCAGCACCGCGCTGCGCGTAGGGGAACCAGCGGCTCGTCGTGTACGCATCCTGCATCCAGAAGAGGCGGCCTTCACTCGCGACGATGTATGGATCGTGGTCGAGGCGCAGAAACGGCGCGATGGTACTGACGCGCTCCTGAATGTTGCGATGGAGCAGAATGCGGCTTGCGGCCGTCAGGTAGCTGGAAAGCAGGATATTCGGATCGTCGAGTTGCCACGCGAACAGCGCGCGCCGCGCGGCGCTGCCGATCGCGATGCCGTCGTGTCCGCTGTATGTGGTGTAGACGTTGTCATTGCCCTTCGGATAGTCGAACTCCGGCACGTTGCCCTTCACGATCACATAGCCCGCGTCGCCTTCGCCGAAGTAGATGCGCGGCTCGCGAATGGATGGGCCACCGTCGGCGACGGGCGGAATGTCGCGCAAGTAGAGGGAAGGCAGGCCTTCCGTGGATTTCTCCGTCACCGGCGACATGACGATGCCGTTGCCATGCGTGAACAGCAGATGCAGGTTCACCCACGTCTGTGCGTTGGGCGGCAGCAGCGCCGGCTCAAGTTCGCGCGCAGTCAGCATGACCTGGCGGTAGCCGGAGCCGAGCCGGTAGCGGTCGATATCGACCGCGAGAAACCGGTAGTAGGTCCGGATTTCCTGCAGTTGCGCGTAGGTGTCGAGGAGCGGCTGCACGTCCCACAGCCGGATGTTGTCAACGGTTGCGCGATTGGCATCGAGCGACGCGACGGTGAGCCCCAGCTCCGCAGGAAACGGCTTGACCTCGATCTGCGCGAGGCCATAGGCCTTGCGCGTCAGCGCGATGTTGCGCTCAATATAAGGCGTCTCCAGCTGCAGTTCGTTCGGTTTGACGTGAAAGCGCTGGAACAGCGCCGAATAGATCACCGCGAACGCGAACGAACTGCCGAAGACCAGCAGCACGCAAACAACGGGCACGCGATAGCTGCGAACGCGCAGGTTGATCCATGCGGCGATCGCGGCCGCGATGGAAAGGACGATGAGCAGCCACAGAACGGGCAGTTCGACGTGGACGTCGGTATAGCCGGCGCCGACCACGACACCGTTGTCGTCATAGAGCAGAAGAAAGCGGTCGAGCCAGTACGACCAGGCTTTCAGCGCGAACAGCACACCGAGCAATGCCGAGCCGTGGGCGCTGGCCGCAGGCGAGAGCCAGCGCGGCCGGCCGGGCGCGATGTCGCCGTGCAGCAGATAGATGATGCCGGTGACGAACGCGCTGCAGAGCAGTACCTGCAGCAGCCAGTTCTTGACGGCGATATAAGCGGGCAGCGAGAACAGATAGAAACCGATGTCTTTGCCGAACACGGGATCGCGCTCGCCGAAACGCGCCTGGTGAAGGAATCGCAGCGTCACGTCCCAGTTCGACATCTCGCCTGCGGCGATCAACAGCGCGAGAAGAACCGCTGCAGCGGCAATCGAGGCGTGCCAGCGAATGTGCGGAGCGATCTGGTCGACGATATCGCTCACGGCTTGCGATGTGTCCCGCGCGGGCGCTTCCACTTGCCACGCGCCGGCGCTGCGCGCGCAACGATGCGCAATATATCCGGATACCCCTAGCAACGCCGCCGAAGCCGCGAACACGGCTACGAACAGCAGCGCCTTGGCGGTGAAGATGGTCCAGAAGACATCGGCGTAGCCGATCGACGCAAACCACAGCGCGTCGACCACGATGCCCGTAACGCGCCCGATGACGATCAGGCAAGCGACGACGGCGGCAACCCGGAGAGCAATGCGTCTTGCGCGCATGCCAAACCTCACTCGCGATCGCGCCGGCCATGCTCCCGGCGACATCATCACCCATCACTGGCCGGGGATCGACACGGTGGCCCGTGCAACCCAAGGCCTGCGAGCAACGAGGCGGCGATCTGCGTCAAGTAGTTCCAGATGAATGATTGTAGCCCGTCGGTCGATCAGTCATTCAGGCCGGCATCGCGTGAGGCTGCCGCGTTGGGCATGGAGCACGCTGGACCGGCGACCGATGAAGCGGTATGTTTAGAAAATTCAGAGAGCGGAAATCGAGTTGTGTTTCCGCGGAAGAACGCCGATTCGCGTCATCAGGATTCCAACAAGCGAAGCGCCGCCCGCGCAGCACATCTCCGCGCAAGGAGATTTCAGATGGCGCGCACATCGATAGCCGGAAGGCGCGTTTTCTGGGTGCTCGTGCTTTGCATCGCCGCGACGGGCATGGCGGTTGGCGGAGCGCTGATGTTCGAATTGTCGGTGATCAGTCGCGCGGTCAGCGATTTTAGCCGGGACGAGGGGATCGAGCAGGCGCGAGCGTCGCGCGGCGACGCGCCATCGCGCGAAGATCGCTTCAGGCCGCCATATCTGATGCGTTACGGCCTCGACCCCGCCAGCTATACCGACGCCCACGGCCGCTTCTCGCCGACGGGGGCCGACTGGCGAGAATGGAGCTTGCGCACCAAGGTAGCCGCCACCGTGATGTGGCTGGGTCACAATCCACCGGGAACATGGTGGACGCTGCGCCAGATCAAGTGTGTCGACCGCTTTCACGAGGCCCACGCGGACAACGAGCCGATCGTCGACGTCGCCGACGCCTGCCTTGGCGAGCCGCACTGAGCGGCGCAACCCATTGCGTCGGTTCAAGCAAGACCGGCCGCTGACGCGAGGTCCGCGTGCAGTGCGAGCCGGGCCAGTCAGCCGTTGTACACCGTGCTCTGACAAGTGCCGATGAGCGAGGCTGACGAAGGGGCGGAGACATGAGCCTGGTCGATTATCAACTGATGGAAGTGGCAAACGGCAAGACCGTAAAGATGTGGGCTCAGGGTGTAGCGATCGAGGAGGCGGCTCGCCGGCAACTGAGAAACACAGCCCGCATGCCGTTCGTGTTCAGGCACGTAGCCGCGATGCCGGACGCGCACGTCGGCAAAGGGTCGACGATCGGCAGCGTGATACCGACACAGGGCGCGATCATCCCGGCGGCGGTGGGTGTCGATATTGGCTGCGGAATGATGGCCGTTCGCACGACGCTGAAGGCCGAGGACCTGCCCGACTCGCTTTCTGGCGTGCGCAGCGCGATCGAGCGCGCGGTGCCGCACGGCGGTGAGCGGGGACGACGACGCGACCCGGGTGCATGGTCGCACCCGCCACCCGCCGTCGACGACGCCTGGAAGCTGCTGGCGCCAGGTTTTCAGCGCATCGTCGACAAATATCCTTCTCTCGCGCGCACGAACAACCGCACGCACGTGGGCACGCTCGGCACAGGCAATCACTTCATAGAAGTATGTCTCGACGAAGAGCACGGCGTCTGGTTCATGCTGCATAGCGGATCGCGTGGCGTGGGCAACGCGATCGGGAGCCTCTTCATCACGCTGGCCCAGACCGACATGCGTCAACACCTTGCGAATCTTCCGGACAAAGATCTCGCGTACTTCAAGGAAGGCAGCCGGCATTTCGATGATTACGTGGAAGCGGTAGGCTGGGCACAGCGATACGCACGCTGCAACCGTGAGGTCATGATGAATGCCGTAATCGATGCCGTGCGCGCCGCTATCCACAAACCCTTCACCATCGACGAGCACGCAGTGAACTGCCACCACAATTACGTGCAGAAGGAACGGCACTTCGGCGCCGACGTTTTCGTCACGCGTAAAGGAGCACTGTCGGCGCGAGCGGGCGAGTTCGGCATCATCCCCGGTTCGATGGGCGCGAAGAGCTTCATCGTTCGCGGCCTCGGCAATGAAGAGAGCTTCTGCTCGTGCAGTCACGGCGCCGGGCGCGCGATGAGCCGGAAGGAGGCCAAGCGGCGCTTTACGGTCGAGGACCAGATCAGCGCGACGCTGCATGTCGAATGCCGAAAGGATGCAGCAGTCGTTGATGAAATTCCGATGGCCTATAAGGACATCGACGCGGTGATGGCCGCACAGCGGAGCCTGGTCGAGGTAATACACACGCTACGGCAGGTGGTTTGTGTGAAGGGTTAGACCGGATCACTCTGCGACCGCTGCGGACGCACCGCGTCCGGATGCCGATCGTGGATCAAGCCGGGCCACAGATGCTGGTTGATGGCGTCGGATAGGTGCGCACGCGTGAATTTTCTCTATCGAATCGCACTTGCGGTGACGGTGTTTTCGGTTGCCACCGGATGCGTGTCACCGCCGTTCGGGCCTGCCGTGGCCGTGAAGCCGGGGCATGACAAGCCATTCAGCGACTTTCTGCAGGACGATGCGCAGTGTAGACAGCATGCGAGGGATCAATTGGCGCGCGGCATGGACACGCACGCTGCGAGCGACGCGCACGCGCCGCTTGCACAACTGAACGTGCAGCAAAGATACGATCTCGCGTACCTGGAATGCATGCAGGCGAAAGGAAATGTGGTGTCGAGCACGCATCAGGCGACGCCGCCTGGGGGAGCACCGTAACGTGCGAGAAAGCGGTCCAATTGTCCAGCGAACACCTTGCTATCGGTCGGGGTATAAGGTGCCGGTCCACCCGTCTCGATGCCTGAACTGCGAAGCTGATCCATCACCTCGCGCATTGTTAGACGCTCCTGGATATTTTCGCGGCTGAACCAGCTTCCGCGCGGGTCGAGTACATGAGCGCCCTTGTCAAGAGCAGCGGCGGCAAGAGGTATGTCCGCTGTAATCACGAGGTCACCGTTAGCGACCAGTTCGACGATGCGGTTATCGGCGGCGTCGAAGCCCGCTGGCACTTGTATTGCCTTGATAAAACGGGAAGGTGGCGTGCGCAAATACTGGTTTGCGACCAGCGTGACACACACTTCAACACGCCGTGCGGCCCGAAACAGCATCTCCTTGACGACAACTGGGCAGGCGTCTGCGTCAACCAGCACTTGCATCGAGGTATTTCCGATAGAGGGAGGGAACCTCATGTTACTGCTCACATGCGTCGGGGGCCAACTCTAAGGTCAGTCGGTTATCGGCCTCCCAGGTCGTCCTGCCGCGACAGAACAGCTTAGAACACCATCGTGGCAGTCGTCATGAAAGTGGCTGTACTATTGAGCCGCCTTGTGCTCGCTACCGTGGGTACCCAGCGGAAGCTGAAGGAAAACGGATGTTTGCCTCCGATCTTCGTGTCGTAGGTCACGATTGGCCCCATCGCGAAGTCGCGGCCGACGAAGCCATTGAGCGCATCAGCCGTAGGCCCGCTATCGTTGCCCAGTTGCTGTACTGTGCCGAGGATGAGCCCGACTCCCAGACCACTGGTAAAGCGCTTGACCGCCATGACGTCTAGCGTGAAGATTGGTGCGTTCTGGTAGTTTGTCGCGTGATTGCGCGTATAGAACTGGACACCCGCGACGGCATCGAACTCAAGGTTGTATGCGGGCACGTACTTGGTGTACGCGATTTGCGGCGTGAATGTCCAGTTATTCAGGCTCGTATTTACAAGCGAGCCAAAATCGTATTGGCCCGTCGGCGCCCAGATATTCAAACTAAGCGCGATATGATCAGTGTTGGAGAGCTGATAGCCAGCAATGATTGGAGAGAAATTCAGATCAAACAGATTGGACGCCGTTTGTTCGACGCCAACTTGACGCGGGCCGGCTGCGAAAGCCGCACGCGCTTCTGTCCACAAATACGGCAGGGTGACACTTGACGCGAAATTCCACGCGCCGATTCCGGTGCCCCAGACTTTCATAAGCGTCGCCATTGTAAATGCCGCCTCGGCCTCGACACCCAATGATGTCTTACCCGCAATAGGTACCGAATGGCTCTGGCCAATGCTGCCATTGAGATAGGCCTCACCCAGGTTGACCAGCCAGATGGGCTCGTCCGGCACGACCCCGGCAGATGGCACCACAGAAGCACCTGCAATTGGACGACCTAGCGCACCTTCTGTGGCGGTCGCGATCGATGATTGACCTATCGAGAAGCCAATACCGACAACAACAAGAGAAATGTACTTGATCCCGGTTTTGTACCGCATTTGAATTATTTCACGCACTGTATATTTCGCGCCATAAATGTCTCAGCCGAAAGCAGGTTGTGATAAAGCGTCTCGTCGGCTGCATCAGGAAAGCGCTCGAAAACTGTCAAGGTATGGCGACCAATATCACGGGCACGAATGCAGGGTCAACACTCCCCTTTTGCTACTGTCGCGAACACGGTGACTTGAGCGGATGATTGATATTTGATAAGGAATACTTGAGCTTTAAGTGAATAGAATCTGTCCGGCCTCCGTTACTCTCATACCGGCGTGGCTGTCGTATTCAATCAATCTTTTTCACAGCCGGAGGAGTCCAGGATCCCTTGAGGATCGTTTCGGTGGGGCCATACGCTCTAAGGTACAGCGAGAAGTCTCCGCTGGCAGGAGCTGGCAACCAATTCGCGCGCTTGTCTGCATCCGAAGGTTCATCAGCTTGAACGTACAGGGTGAGCGATCCATCCGCGGCTCTTCGAAGATTCTTGTTCTTAGTCCCAATCGAATACCGATTGATCGAGTTTTTTGCGAAAAAGTGATCGGAGTCGTAGAGCGTCAGTGACCAGAAGCCTGTCACAGGCGGTTCTTGCCCCGGCTTGAATGTGATCGTGTATCGATGTCCCGAGGTCAGGCGTCGACCGTCAATATCCTGGTCCTGATAGAAATATTTGGTCTCCTGGGCCTTATTGACCAGGATGTTTGATTTGGCGACTGCCGTTCGCGTGAAGTAATCCATGCCAAAGGCGGCGCCATTGTCCACTGTCGACCAGTAATCGGGCAGCGAAACCCCGAAGTTACGGAACTGCAGAAGCGGCTGGACGACTTCTGCGTCCGCCCGGTTCACCTCATCAACGATCGCTGCATTGAGTGCGGGATCTTTTTTTGCGGCCGCGATGACTGCAAGCGCTTCTGCATATTTGGCTTGCTCACCGGGCATTGCAGGTGCGTCCCTCAGAACCGCCGGCAGTTCGTCGAAGAATTTATCCGGGAAAACCCACCTGGTTTCGCCGCTTCCGCTATCCGATGTCGGCGAGGCGAGATGTGGAAGATTGGCCCAGTCATGGCGCTTCATTTTCCCGTCATATTCGGAGAGTGGGTACATGTCGATGCCAGAAATGACGGCGCGCACCTTCCGGCGATCGTCGTCAGTGTCGTCCTGAAACAGCCGTGGAACGACGAATGCCGTTCCAGTCTCCGTCCTGAAGACCTTAAGGATTCCCTTTGGTACCGTACCTTTCCAGTCAGATCGGGCAATCAGATAAAAGCCCTGCTTGCTTCCATACATCTTTCCGAGGTTGGCAAAGCTATCCGTTCTCAGGTTAACGATCTGATAAACCCAAAACCGATCACCAAAATCAGGTACCTGTACAACGACGGGCGTCTGGTCTAATGCTGCAATGCCTGCTCCGTAGACGGTATCCTGGTTGGGACATGCCACCCACCGCTGGTCCGGCTTGATGTAGTCATGCAACATTGCCATTCGATTCAGGGGAGCGAAGGGCAGGACGCCATTCATGAGGCCGACTTGCGGCGACTGTTGGAAGGCTAGCCGCCGATTGTAGATATTGACCATAGGCCATGCCCAAAAATACGCATCCCGTGCAACGAGTCGGGCATATGCCTCGGAGATACGGGCTATCGAAGTCGGCGCGCTGTAGGAATGGGCGGATACCAACAAGCACGCACTTGCCGCAAACATTAACCAACGACGCATGGTTTGGCCTCGAAGTAGCTAATTCTTTGAACATGGGCGCTGAGCACATCGTTGCGCTTGGCAGCGGAAACGGCTCAGCCATCTTTGGTGGAACGCCCGCTGAATTTCTGTTTCTATCCGTTTTTTTAGCGGCGTCGAACTCACGCATATAACCGCCAATGGGCAAATGAAAAACACAGATAATCTCGGGCCATCGACTGCGCAGCAATTCTATTCACTGTCACGGAAACCATTCTTTACGAAATATCAATTTTCCGCCCAATTCGTCTTACCGCGACATAGCCAAAAAGGCCGCCCCAGATGCTGCGCTGACCTTGCGTATAAGTGCAGGCTGCACGAAGCTCAGCGCAGGCGTCATGTTGTAACGTGCGTTGACCTCGTAGTTGTCTGTCTAAGTTATTTGCTTCGTTATGCATATTATTGGATATAGTTCTCGATTGAATCGCTCCTGCATCAAACGAATGTACAGCAAAAATTCCGTCCGAATAAAGGTACCTTGATCAGCTCAACTTAGCCCTAACGTATGGCTACCTGAATTGCGACGTTGAGCGCTTCAAACGAACGTTCTCCATCAATGGTCTCCGCCCACCTGTCGCCCCACGACGCCGGCCATGACGCGCCATCCGTCGCTTTGCAGGACGCTTTGAGCGTCGATACGCCCGAAGAGGTCCAAGAGAGGCGCGACCAGGCCCGTCCAGCCCGTCTGATGACTGGCACCAAGTCCCGCACCGTTGTCGCCGTGGAAATACTCGCAGAACAGGATCAGGTCACGCCAATGCGGGTCGTCCTGGAACTTGGCTGTTCCGCCGTAGACGGGGCGCCTTCCATGCACATCGCGCAGAAACGTACCCGTCAGGCGGCGGACGATCTCTTGCGCCACCTCGTACAGTGTCATGTGCGGCCCCGCTCCCGTCGGGCATTGAACCTTGAACTCATCACCGTAAAAGCCGTAGAGATTCATCAGCGCCCTGATAATCAGCAGATTCACCGGCATCCACACCGGACCGCGCCAGTTTGAGTTTCCGCCGAACATCCCTGTATTCGATTCTGCGGGCAGGTACTGCACCTTGTGATCCACTCCGCCGACATTGAGCACGTACGGATGGTCGAGATGATAACGAGAGAGCGAACGAATGCCGTGCGGTCCAAGGAATTCGTTCTCGTCAAGCAGATATCCAAGCACGCGCTCGAGTTTCCGCTTGTTCAGAATCGACAGAAGCCTGCGTTCCCGATGCCCGATGAAGCCCGCGTCCGTCGGGGCCACGTGGGCTAGCAGCTCCGGATAACGCTTTCGGAATTGCGCGATCAATGTCATCAGTTTCGGATAGCGCGTGACGGAATCTGCTTCGAACACCGTGGACGCGCACAGCGGCAGCAGCCCTACCATCGACCTTATCTTGAGGCGCATGGTCCCGCCGTCGGGAAGCCGCAGCAGATCATAAAAAAAGCCGTCCTGCTCGTCCCACATCTCATCCGCATGTTCGCCGCGCCGGTCCATCGCGTAGGCGATCCACATGAAATGCTGGACGAACCTGAAAGCGATCTCCTCGTACATCGGATCGTATTCCGTCAGGATGATCGCCATCTCCAGCATGCACTGGCAATAGAACGCCATCCATGCGGTGCCGTCGGCCTGCTCCAGCGATCCACCCATCGGCAGCTGCGCGCTGCGATCGAATACACCGATGTTGTCCAGCCCCAGAAAGCCACCTGCGAAGACATTTCGGCCTGACGGGTCCTTGCGATTCACCCACCAATTGAAATTCAGCATCAGCCCCTGAAACGAACGCTCCAGAAAGCGCGGATCGGCGCGCCCCAATGCTTTCCCGTACTTGTAGAGCCAGAGCGTGGCAGCGGCATGCACGGGCGGATTCACGTCACTGAAGTTCCACTCATAGGCCGGGATCTGGCCGCTCGGATGGACATACAAGATACGCAACATCAGCAGCAACTGCTCCTGTGCGAAATCGAAATCGACCAGCGCCAAAGAAATAGTGTGGAAAGCGAGATCCCAGGCCGCGTACCACGGATACTCCCACTTGTCCGGCATGGAGATCACGTCGGCATTCAACATGTGGAACCACTCCGTATTACGCACGTCGGGCCGCTCGCCTTCGAGCAGCGGATGGCTCCCATGCTCGCGCAGCCACAGTTCGAGATCGAAGTAGTAGTACTGCTTGCCCCACAACATACCCGCCAAAGCCTGACGGTGAACCCGTCGCTCGTCTTCCGTCAGCGACTTTGACGCAATGCGTTCGTAGAACTCGTCGGCATCGGCAATGCGTTCAATGAAGGTGTTTTCGAAAGCATCGAACGGATTGGGCTCGTTCACTGTCGTCAGGCGCAGCCGGATCGTCGCGCTGCCGCCGCCGGGTATGTCGCACACGTAATGCGCGGCTGCCTTGGTTCCCGTCCTCGCGGGATTCACGGCCTCGCGCTGCCCTGCAATGACGTAGTTGTGGAATGCATCCTTCACATAAGGCGATGCATTGGGGCGATTCCACAGACGCTGTGCGTTGCTTTCGTTTTCCGTAAAGAGCAATTCCGCCGCGCCTTCGCAATAGAGCCAGTAATCCCCCAGTTCATGATGCGTCGCGCGAATGACCCCTGGTCCCGCTTCGCACAGCGATGGCCTGCGGTCGTCGTGCCCCCACGACCATGTATTGCGAAACCAGAGGGTCGGCAGGATTTGCAGCCGCGCCGTGTCCCGTCCGCGGTTGTGCATGGAAATACGCACGAAGATGTCTTCGGGACCCGCCTTCGCGTATTCGACGAACACGTCAAAGTACCGGTCATCATCGAAGACGCCCGTATCGAGCAACTCGTACTCGAGTTCGTCCCGCGACCGCTTCCGGTTGTTCTCGATCAGGTCCCGGTACGGGTATTCGCGCTGCGGATACTTGTACAGATACTTCATGTACGAGTGCGTGGGCGTGCTGTCGACATAGAAGTAATACTCCTTCACGTCCTCGCCATGATTACCCTCGCTATTGGTCAGGCCGAAAAGACGCTCCTTCAGAATCGGGTCCCGCCCGTTCCACAGTGCAAGCGAAAAGCACAGTTGCTGCTGGTCGTCACACAGTCCACCGAGCCCGTCTTCTCCCCACCTGTAGGCGCGCGAGCGCGAATGATCGTGGGTGAAATAATTCCAGGCGTCGCCGTTTTCGCTGTAGTCCTCGCGGACCGTCCCCCACTGCCGCTCGCTGAGGTAGGGCCCCCATTTCTTCCACGGTACTTGCGCCGCACGGGTTTCGTTCAAGCGCCTTTGTTCTGCCACATCGACCATTACAGGACACATGTTTTGCCTCCGTAACGGCGCATGGATTCGATCTCAAGATGCGCAAAGACGCATCGTGATGTACAACCCGAAGCGGTCATGGCTATGCCCTGAGTTCGAACGGATGTGATCGGCGAGCAGAGCGGAGAGATCGCGCCCTGGAGAGACGGAACACCCAGGATTCCACTTTGCTCGCAAGCCCAGCGCGGCTCGCCTTAGAAACGGTGACGCAGGCCGACGGTCGCTTCGACCTGATTGTTCGTGGAAGACGGCGCGCTCACGCCGTTGATCCAGGCGACGCCCAGTGGAGAGTTGCTGCTCGCACTCAGCCCTTGCCAGGTTCCTTGTATGTACACGTCCGTTCGCCGCGAGAAACTGTAGTCTGCCATCGCGCTGACCTGATTCCAGTGCGGACTGCCGCTACCTGCGTTTCCACCCGCACGGGAGTACGTGTAGGCGGCCGACAGCTCGACTACCGGGTTCAGCGCATATCGGAAGTTGCCTTCGAAGTTCTGGAAGTGCGTGCTAAAGCCAGTCTGGAACAGTTCAGTCAGATTGGTCTGCGTGTAGACGAAGCCTGCAACAGCCGGGCCGAACGTGTAATTCACGCCCGCGCCCCAGGTTTGCTGGCGGGCGGCGAGTGCGCCTAACGGAACTGCCGTTGGCGACAGCAGTCCCTGGAGCGAAGAGCCCGTCGTATCCGTCACTGCGCCGCCTGTGTTGACCTGGCCTGGTGTCCTGGCAGCGCCATTCAGATGCAGATAGCCCGCCCCAAAGTTCAGGGGCCCCCAGACGTATGACATGCCCACACTCCAGGCCCGGTTGTTTGCAAAGCCACCGGCCTGATTCGAGAAGCCATACAGCCCGCCAATCTTGAATCCGTAATATTCCGGACTCTGATACTTGACCGAGTTGTTGATCTGGAACGAGTCGTTCAGGTTGTCGACATCAAATGGATGGGCGAAGTGCACACCGCCATACTCTGTTCCCGTCAGTGAAAGCGGCGCCACGAAGTCGACCATGTCATCCGTCTGGCGGCCGAATGTGAGCGTGCCATATTCGCGGGCGCTCAGGCCAACCAAAGCCTGACGGTTAAAGAGACGGTTGTTCGACGACAGTTGCCCATTGTTCACGTTAAAGCCATTTTCGAGGATGAAGATGGCCTTCAAACCGCCGCCCAGATCTTCGGCGCCACGCAGTCCCCAGCGGCTGTACTGCACTGAGCCACTGGTCATCTGCCAGTTGCTATGGCCGCCCGAACCCGTTCCGGAGATCTGGCTATTCGTATAGGTCAGCCCCGCGTCGATCAGGCCATACAACGTCACACTGCTCTGCCCATGCGCTGTCCCCGTCAGGGTGACGAGCGCAGCGCCGGCTAAAATGCGTTTTTTCATGCGTTTGCTCCAGCTAATATCGAACGACGGATACTTCTGGAATGCTTCACACAGAGCGTGCCGAATCTGGCTGCGAGCATCTCGCCAAAAAAGTATAGGCGTTTCTGCCAGGACGCGGGGCAGGCGCGATTGCAGCGTGATCTGGCTCCTGCCGTTATTTCCGTCATCCGGGACCACTGTCGATGCCCGTCAACACGACGGCGGTGACAGCGCGAGCGCCGTCAGTTGCAGCCGTGACTATTCGCGCTCCGGTAACACGTAGTCCCTCCAGGACCCTTCGCCACCCCTTTGCCGTTCATCGTCTTCGCCTCGCCGCCGCGATTGGTCTGGGTCGTGTGCACCCCGTTCTGATTCGTCTGGGACGTCCAGGCCGTGCCGGTGTTCCGGTTATAACCACCCGCTGCCTGCCCGTTGCCGCATACGGTTTCACCCCGTGAATTCGTCGCGCATTCCGCAAATGCGTTCGAGGTCATGATCAGGCACACCAGTATCACCGAGGTCTTCATCGTTTTCTCCTGAAGTGCGTTAGTTCATCCGGCACAAATGGCCAACTATCAGTGTAGGTCTAATGTCGCTTCCCGCATTGCTTTGGGACACCGATTCAGATATCCACTGTACGTGGCCACCCCTTCCGCAGCCACGGAGCGAAACGATGACCATTGCCGTGCGCTTATGACGGGAGCAACTGACAATGAGCCGTCTTACGTCCTGGTGTGCGTTACTGCATGGCACTTTCGTCGCGCTCGTGCTATTGGGAGCCAGCGCGTCTGCACAGGAGCTGGAGCCTCGAACCTACTCAGCGGCTCCCGTTGGTACCAATTTCGTCGTTTTCAGCTATGCGTATCTGACTGGCAATGTCCTGACGGACCCATCGCTGCCCGTCACCAACGTTCAAGCCCGCATCAATAGTTTCTCGCTCGGGTATGAGCACACATTCGGCCTGGCTGGACATACCGCATCAGTGGCTTTTGGCATCCCGTTTTCGCGCGGCACGCTCAGCGGCAATGTGTCGGATGTCCCCGCCGAGGTGTACCGGGCCGGCATCGGTGATCTGCGCGTGCGCTTTGCATTCAACCTCGTGGGCGGTCCGGCGCTGTCTCCAGAGGAATTCGCACGCCGCACGCCTACCGGCTCGCTTGGCGTCAGCCTGACAGTGTCTGCGCCGACGGGGCAATACGTTCCGTCGCGGCTCGTCAACGTCGGCACGAACCGCTGGGCTTTCAAACCGGAAATCGGCATCTCGCAACCTGTCGGGAACTGGTTCGTCGAGGCCACGGCTGGCACCTGGTTCTTCACCACCAACAATAGTTTCTTCCACGGAAACGAACGCAGTGAGGATCCGCTTCTTACGTTTCAGTTGCATGGTGGATACGGGTTCGGCCCGGGGAGGTGGATCGCCGCCGACATAGGTTATGCAGTTGGCGGCGGAACCAGTCTGAACGGCGTTCCTGGTCATGACAGGCAGTCCAACATGCGCTACGGACTGACCTTTTCTGTACCACTCGCGCGCAACTGGTCCGCGAAACTGGCACTATCAAATGGGTTCGTTACGCGCGCGGGCGGAAATTACAAGGAGATCGCCTTCGCGCTGCAGTACCACTGGTTCAATCACTAGCCTCGTTACTTTTCATTAGCAACTTTACGAATGCTCTTTGATGATTGCCGTATGTGCTTACCTGCAATGCACCATCAAGCGTTGCATGCCGACACGACGCAATGGAGGACTGAACGATGCACCATCTGAGCGTCGCCCTGATCATATTCGTCTGCATTTTTTTCAGCGCACTGCTCGGTCTGTATTTGCGAACCCTGCTGCCGCGTCATCATCTCGACGACGACTCGATTGGCGTCGTCAAACTGGCGACGGGTCTAATTGCCACGATGGCCGCGCTGGTGCTTGGCTTGCTGATTTCTTCAGCGAAGAGTTCATTCGACACGGTGAACGCGAGCGTGACACGCGATGCCGCCAATGTGATCCTGCTCGACCGTATGTTGGCGCAGTATGGGCCGCAGACGCAGGAAATCCGGGGCATGCTAAAGCAGCTCGTAACCGGGGCGGTTCAACAGGTCGCTTCAGGCGATCCTGCGCAACTGGCCAGATTGCACAGTCCCGAGGCGCTTGAGCGCGTGGAAAATCTTGAGCGCAAGCTCGAGGGTCTTTCGCCGCAAAACGACCTGCAGCGACGGTTGCAGGCGCGCGCGATCGAAGTCGCCGACAACGCGCTGGCCATACGCGAACTCGGCCTGCTGCAGGCAGTCGGATCAACACCCACTGCGCTCCTGGTCACCCTCGTGCTGTGGCTATGTATTATCTTCGGCGCGTTTGGTCTGTTCACGCCAGTGAATGCGACAGTCACCATCGCATTGTTTCTGGGCGCGCTTTGCACGTCCATTGCGATTTTCCTGATTCTGGAAATGAATACGCCGCTCGACGGGATGGTGACAGTATCGCTGCTACCAATGCACGAGGCGCTTGCTGTGCTTGGTCATTAGCGACGAAATGGATCGATCATGAAGATCCGCGCGCTCGGATCTGTCTAGTTCACACGTTCCGGGCGGAAAACAATTCCGTTCGGGGCCACGTTTTAGATCACGCTTCATTTGTCCCGTACGGCGTGCATTGCATAACCGTACCGGTTACCACCGGGATCTTTCGCATTGAAAGTCGGGCCGACTGCATGCGGCTTCTTTTGAATCGCCGACATGATTGCGTCTGCCATGTCGCCGCTGACAGCCGCGAGCGCGCGGCTCTGTGCATTGACGAGCGCGTCGTAGCCATCGCTGTCGACCCGCCGAAGCACAACGGATTTTCCGTTGAGCACGTGCGTGGAATCTGGTGTGAGTATTGACCAGACAACGGCAAGCATTGCGCCCTTCCCGGGCGTTGCATCGAACATCCGTACGGTGATGGCGAGTCGGATTGTCGGCCTGTCAGTCGACTGCGAAGTGGCATAGACACGAGCATCGCGAAAGAGCCGCGCCAGATCTACCGCCATCACGTTCCCGATCTGGCTTTTCAAAGGCTCGCTCCACCGGGCGGCCTCCACGATCCGAACCTGTGACTCGTTGATACGAACGACGAGCTGGGGCCGGTCGACTTCTTCCGGAACGGCAACATAATCGACGACGACCGCAAGCGGAACGCCAAGGTCCAGATCCTGGCCCGATTGCTCGATGTTCAGCGTATAGACGCTTCCGGAAGGCGTGTTTGCACACGCGCCTGTCAATAACAACGGTATTGCAACAAGAAACCAGCAACAGCACTTCACTTTTCGACTCCATCCCCGCGCCGCTCGGAAGGCGCGTCAAATCCGGCGAACTTCCAACACGCCAGGCACCGGTCGCACGTCGACAATCAAGCATATTCCGGTCCTGAATTGGGCTACATTTCTCTATGCAAACAGGTGGCGCGCGAATCAGGGAATAACGGGTGAACGCGGGAGTCCGACGTTTGCACTGAATCGAATCAGGAAGTGAAACGACAATTCGGGGAAAACTCATGACAGCGGCAAGTCGGATCATCGGCGCAATACTGCTTGGCGTATTGCTCGCGTTGACAGGTGTTCCTTTGGGTGCGAAAGCCGCGGACGGTGAGACGCTGGTCAATGTGAAGGCGCGCGGCGTGCTGCGCTGTGGGGTCAGCGAGAACATTGCCGGCTTCTCTTCCCAGGACGCCGCCGGACGATGGACGGGTATCGATGTCGATTTCTGCCGCGCGTTGGCCGCGGCGGCGCTTGGCGACGCGAACAAGGCCGAGTTTGTCCCGCTCAAGGCGTCTGCGCGATTTCCGGCGCTACAGACGCGCCGCATCGATGTGCTCTCCCGCAATACGACCTGGACGTTGCTTCGCGAAGGCGCACTCAAGGTACAGTTCGCCGGCGTGCTGTTCTACGACAGCGAGGCGTTCATGGTTCCGGACAAGGATAGACAACAGTCGCTTGCGTCGCTCAAAGGGGCCACCGTATGCGTGCAGAAGGACACGTCCACCCTCGATCATCTGCTCGCTTATTCGACGGCGAACGGATTGAACATCAAGCCGCTCGTGATGGATTCCGCGACCGAGTCGGGCCGCGCATTCTTCTCGGGCCGCTGCGCTGCATACACGGCGGACTCGTCTTACCTGAATGCACTGCGCCTGCGCGCGCCAGGCGGCGCAGCAGCGTTCTCGATTCTGCCCGAGAGGATCTCGAAAGAGCCGCTCGGACCTGTCGTGCGCGGTGGCGATGACCCGTGGCTAACTCTCGTGCGATGGGTGCTCCTGACGCTGATAGCAGCCGAAGAAATCGGCGTGACGCGGGACAACCTTCAGGCCCGCATGCGTGATCCCGCCGTCGAGCAGGCGCTTGTACCAGACGACGTGGTCACCCGCGCGATCGGCGTCGAACCGGGGTGGACGCTACGGGCCTTGCAGAGCGCGGGCAACTATGGAGAGATGTTCGACCGCAACGTCGGCGCGCACAGTCCGCTTCGCCTGGAGCGCGGGATCAACAGCTTGTGGACGCATGGCGGCCTGATGTACGCGCCGCCGGTTAGATAAGTTATGCGAGGACGGCATGAGCGAGCTACAGGTCTATATCGTCGTCGGGGTATTCTCGGCCGTTATCCTCGCGATCGCTTTCAACGTGATCGACATGGCCGTGGCGGCGCTGGTCGGCATGTGCGCATTGATCGCACTGAGCATTCTCGGCGAGCAGGATCTTCTGGCCGCCGCCCGAACTTCGGCGGGCCCGATCAGCCTGCTGTTCGGCGGCATGGTGGTTGCACGCATCCTGTCGACCACGGGCATCTTCGACCTCATCGGCGACCTGTACCTGCGGGCGACGGGCGGCAGCGGCAGACGTTTTCTGCTGCTCCTGATCGTCATCGTGGCGCCCTTATGTGCGCTGTTGCCGAATGCAACAACGGTGATCCTGCTGGCGCCCATCATCATCCGGGTGGCCGTGGCGCTCGAAGTGGACATCGTGCCGCCGATGATATTGACGGCGATCGTCAGTAATGCAGCCGGGCTGCTGACGCTGGTGGGCGATCCGGCCACGTTCCTCGTCGGCAGTTCGATTGGCATGACGTTTGGGGAGTATCTGAAGCGCGTGAGTGCAGGCGGCCTTCTCGCGCTGGTTGTCGTGGTGCCGTTGCTGCCGGTCCTGATGCGAGACATCTGGCGGGTACGGCGGCCCTTGCCGCCGGCCGGACACGATGCGCGGATCACAAGACCGGTGTACGCCGCTCTTTCGCTCGCGGTGCTGGCGGCCATGATGGTGCTGTTCGTGTTCGGCGAAAATCTGCCCACGCGCATCGTCCCGCCCGTGGTCGCGCTGATCGCCAGTGCGCTGGCGCTGCTCGTCGGCTATGCGGCGAGGATCGAGCCGACCGAGAATGTGCTGCGCGACGTCGACTGGAAGACCCTGCTGTTCCTCGCATGCATCTTCTGCCTGGTTCAGGCAATGACGGGGACAGGTCTTCTTCAGCTCATGTCGCTCAAGCTCTATCAGTTGTTCGGAACGCGGCTGTCGCTTGTCGCGCTGGCGATGATTGCGGGGATCGGCGTGCTCTCGTCGCTGCTTGCCAATGTTCCCGTAGCGGCCGCGTCCATTGTGATGGTCAAGGGATACCTGGTAGCGGCGGAGTTCGTGCCCGATGTCGCCATGTCAGACCAGTTCACGCAATGGCCGGCAGCTACGATTCCGGTGTTCGTCGGCATGATGTTCGGCGCGACGCTCGGCGGCAATGCCACGCTAGTCGGAGCCGCGGCAAACATCGTATCGGCAGGTATCTGCGCCCGCGCAGGCAAGCCCGTCACCTTTGCCCGCTTCCTCCGCTACGGACTGCCCGTCACGATCGCACAGCTCGCAGTTTCGGCCGTCTACGTGCTCGTGCTTGCGCATCTCATGCGGTAAAGCCGGCGGCATTGGGACGATAGTTGCGGCTTCGGAAACGTTACGAGAACTCGTCTGATAAGTGATCCGCGCCCGCATTGCGGCGGGCCGCCGATAGCTGCACGCCGCCAATCAGGCCGGCTTGCGAGACGCTTATTGGAAGCTCGCGGCCCCGTCACCGAAGATCCGCGCGAAGATCACGCACACCCCGGCCCAGACGTTGGCGCAGGAGCGTGCGCAACGTGGCGCCGTCCGCGTATCCGACCTCGGCTGCGATCGCATCGACGTCGAGTCCGCTGCCGTGCAGAAGCGACTGCGCACGTTCGACGCGAAGGTCCTGAAAGTAGGCAAGCGGAGATTTGCCGAGCACCTCCTGGCACCGGCGTTGCAAGGAGCGTGGACTCGTCGCGAGCGCGCCGGCGGCTTCCTGCAAAGAGAACCCCGTCTTGAGATGGCTTCGCGACCATTGCTCGAATCGCTCAATGAGAGGATCGGCCTGCGCCAGATGATTGGGGATGATGTAAGGTGCTTGCAGACTTCGGATATCGGCAAGCAGATAACGTGAAACCACGGTTGCCAGTTCGGGGCTCGTCTTGCGAATCAACCAGAGCGCAAGATCGAGATGCCCCATCGCTGCGCCAGCCGTCACACCCACGTCCGTTGCGACGAGCATGCGGGTTTCGTCGAGCAGAACGTTCGGGTAGCGCTGGCGAAACAGCGGAGCAAGCGACCAGGTCGTCGTCGCCTCCCGGTGATCGAGAAGACCGGCCTCTGCCAGAAGGAAAGTCCCAATGCACGACGCGCCGATGAGCGCACCTTGAGCATGCCAATTGAGCAACTCGGCCTTGGCCTGATTGACATCCGATCGTTCAAGCGCGGGCAGCAACAGATCCGGCGTCGTCGCGTTCAACGCAGGCACGACCACCCAGTCGGGCTTCAGATCCGGCGTTATGGGTTGCACGGGTAGGGTGAACCCCTGGCCTGAACGGACCCTCTTGCGCACGCCGACGATCGACACGTCGAAACGAGGCGTTCCTCCCGCCGTTCGAGCCGCAAGACCATTGGCGGCTTTCAGGGCGTCGAGCGTAACGGCGAGTCCGGTATCGAACAGGCCTTCCAGAGCGAGTACACAGATGCGCATGGCGTAAACGGCTTCAAAGTTGTCATTTACGACGATATCGCTTTTTGGGTCGGAAAGCTACAGTGATCCCCGTTGCATGTTGCAACGAGGATTGCCCCAAGGAGATTACTCATGAAGGTTTTCGCTGTCGGAACGATCATCAAGCCGCTCACGCCGGAACAGCAGCAGCAGATCATGCCGAAGGAAGTTCCAGATACACTTCAGCTCTATCTCGACGGAAAGATCGAACAGTTCTGGTTTCGCCAGGACCGTCCCGGCGTGATCTTTCTCATGCAGGTGGAGTCCGTCGACGAGGCCAAAGCGGCAGTGGACAAACTCCCGCTGACCGAACGCGGTTTGATGTCATTCGAACTGACGCCCGTCGGGCCGCTCGCGCCGCTGGCCCGGCTGATCCATTAACCGGAAAGGCACCGTCGACGTTACGGGTCGCACAGGTATCCATCGTCGGTGCCATTGAGCAACGGGCAGTTGCAATAGAGCCTCGCTTTAGAACATCTTGCGAAGACCGATTGCCACGCCGAGCTGGTTGGTGCGGCCAATCGTGTTGGTCGGCACACCGGCGGAATTAACTCCCCCTGGATAGTCGGCGGCGAAGGCACCTGTGCCGCGCGCCCAATCCGTGATCGCATAGACTTCCGACTGTCTCGAGAACGAGTATTCGGCAAGAATGGTGGCCGACTGGTTCACCCCCGTGCCGAGCGAGCCGTCGAGCCGCTGGGCATTGCGCGCGTGCCCGTAGTAATAGGCGAACGTGAACAGCAGTGGAGGGATGGCTTTCCAGTTTGCGCCGACATAAAAGGTGTCGTCGATCCGGTTGGGGCTGGCACCCGGCAGTTTCGGCGAACCGGCTTGCTGCATGTTGCCGTCGGTCAAACCAGTCTGGTCCTGCGCGTGCAGCCAGCCCGCCAGCAGGCGGACCTCGTGAGTGACCTGATACGCGCTGCTGATGTGCAGGAAGGTGTTCTTCGCGCCATTGATCGTGCTGCCGACACTGCTGCCCACCGACGAGCCAGGCGCAGATGTCGGCACCGAGACCTGCTGGTAGCCTGCGTTGAGCATCGCAGGGCCGAGCGTGTACGTCAGTTCCACAGCATAGGTGGAGCCGATACCGAGTGCCCCCGCCTGATTGCTGAAGCCGTAAAGGGCATCGATTGCCAGGTTATAAAAGGTGCCCTTGTACTTGACCGCGTTGTTGACTTCAAGGTAATTGCCGATGCCGTTATATGGCCAACTGTTTTGCCAGTAGTTGCCGACCGTCAACGGGTCGAAGATGTCGCCCAAGGTATCGTACGCGGGTGCGTATTGCCTGCCGAAAGTCAGTGCGCCCCACTTGTCGTTCGACAGGCCTACGTAAGCCTGTCGACTGAACAATGTGTCGGGAACGTGGAGTTGACCGTCGAAGGCTTCAAAGCCGTTTTCGAGGTGAAAGACCGCGGACCAGCCGCCCCCCAGGTCCTCGCTACCCTTCAAGCCCCAGCGGCTGTGGGTTTCCGGGCCGGACGTCATGGCGACCTGGTCACTGCCGCCCGGACCCGCATTCGTCTGGTATCGGACGGCTTCATCGACGATGCCGTACAGCGTGACCGAGCTTTGTGCAAATGCCGTCGAGGCGGCGGCGGCGAAAAGTGCGCAAGCGGCACTGGTAATGACGATTTTGTTCATTAGCGATCCATATTAATCTGCAGGCTGACTGGATCAATACTTCCGCGGAATCGAACAACAAGACGGTGAACGGCAGAATAGCCCGCCATAACATTGGCGCATAGCGATTTGTCATGGGGTGTTGTTTATTTGCTGTGCGATGAAGATGTGCAAGCCGCCTTGTCATTGCGGCTTTTAGCACAATGCGTTGTCAATTCGAAAGGCGGCCACGAATAGTCTTCTCGTATTCCTTTTTTTGAAAAGCGGCGAGACGTCATTCATAGTCGCGAATCCGGGACGGTGCGATTTCTGGGGACGTCATTTATCATTCTCCTGGCAGAGTGTGCGCATCGATTAGACGGCCGCCTCGGGCTGTGCAGTAAGCGCCGACGGGCGCCGCAGGTTCACCCACGCGGCGCGCAGCAGGAATGGCGGAGAAAGAAAATTCGCCGGACCGATCAGCCGCGCTCCGAACGCATGCAGATGCCGCGAAGCCTCGATGTCCTTCGCGGCAGCGGAGAACACGAGTTTTTCAAGCGCGTTGAAGCCACGCCGGCGTGCAAAGTCGAGAATGAAGAAGCGATGCCCGGCGAGTTGCCGCGCTACCCATTTACCGTAGTGTCTGAGCGCCGCTTCAGTGGACGCCCCGTCCCGCAGCGCAGGAGCAAGAATATCCACCAGCCATTCGGCCGTCTGAAAAGCGAAGCCGCAACCGACGCCCCAAAGAGGATCGAGGCTCATCAACGCATCACCGACGAAGGCAATGTTGTGCGTGGCAGCGGGCCGCCACAGATTCGGATAGTCCTTCACCAGCAACGCGTTGCCAATCGGCTGTGCCGAGGCAAGATCGGGGGCATCGGGAAACGTGGCCATGCTGTGTTCGAGTGCGGCGCCCGGTGCGTCGCGAAAGCCTTCGAGCCGGTCTTTTGTCGCGATGTAGGCGATGACCGTCACGCCGTCGTCATTGGGAAACACGTATCCCACTTCCGGCCCCCGAAACCACATCTGCGAGCACGTTCCCCGGCGAAGGCCCACGTTACGATAAGCCTGCAAAGCGCCGAAGCGCGAATTTTCGGCTGATCTGACCTTGATGCCGGCGAGCGACGCCAGTGGAGAACTTCGACCGTCCGCGCCGACGATCAGAGAAGCACACAATTGCCCCATACGACGTCCACCGAGTTCGATGCTGTAGGCAAGCCCAGGCTTCTGCACGAGCGCCCGCACGCAACAGCCAGAGAACAGCGTGACGCCTCGCGTATTCGCCGCCAGATTGCGCAATAGCGGATCGAGCGTGCGACGCTGAACGTTGTACCCGAATGCAGGATTGCCGTCCGTGTCGAGCGGCGCGATGTCGCCCGTCCAGCCGTAGCGTGTCCAGATATCGACGCCGTTACGCAAACCGCCCGACGCCTCGATCAGTCGATCGAGTCCAAGGCGCCGCAACACGGGTGTCGCCGACGCCTGAATGAAGTGGGTACATAGCTGCTTGAATGCGGAAGGGTTGTCGTGGTGCTCCACGAGCGCGACCTTGAAACCTTCCAGCGCGAACAGTCGCGCAGCAGTGCAGCCTGCGAGGCTCGCGCCAATGACGACGACGTCGAAACGGTCGTCCGTTCGCGATTCGCTCAAGGCGAGGGGACGGGATTCACGATGCGCGACGGCGTCCATCTGCAAACCTCCATGGCGAGCGTCGTGCAGCGCAACCGCCTCGAGATGATGCGAACCAGTATAGGACGAGGCCACCCACGTCGAGGAAATCCTATGCCGCGAATCCGGCGTTCTACAATCGGAACCTGTTGCGCGTGTCGACGAACATGCGACATGAGCCTCGCGGCGACTCGGCCATCGCGCTGCGCGGAGCCCATTCACGAAGCAGAACAGAACTGCAAGGAGGCCATGCGATGATCGCACTCTTCACTGACTTCGGAGCCGACGATATCTATGTCGGACAGTTGAAGGTCGCGTTGCTGCGGCATGCAGCACCCGGCACCTCGATCATCGACGTGCTGCACACTGCCCCGAACTACGATGCGCAGGCGGGCGCGCATCTGCTCGCCGCGCTTGCCCGTTGGTATCCAGCAGATTGTGTCTTGCTGGCCGTCGTCGATCCCGGCGTGGGTAGCGAGCGAGACGCGGTGGTGGTGCAAGCCGACGAGCAGTGGTTCGTCGGACCGGACAACGGACTGCTCTCAGTCGTGGCGGCGCGTGCGGGGCGTGCCCGGACCTGGCGGATTAAATGGCGCCCCACTACGCTCTCGGCGTCATTCCACGGTCGCGACCTGTTCGCGCCGATGGCGGCATGGGTCAGCCGTGGCGAACTGTCTCCCGACAAGCTCGAGGAAACCACGGGATTGCGCGTGCAACTGGACGCGGGCGATCTCGCCGAGATCATTTACATCGATCACTATGGCAATGCACTGACGGGGCTGCGCGCAGCAGCCGTGCCCGAGAGCGCCAGGCTGAGCATCGCGGGTGCGGATGTCGAACATGCCCGGGTCTTCGCCGACGTACAGCCCGGTCGAGCCTTCTGGTACGAAAACTCGATCGGGCTCGTCGAGATTGCCGTGAATCGCGGCAGCGCCGAGAAGCTGCTTGGCGTGCGTATCGGAGATTCTGTTCAGGTTGGCGGGGAGCGCCGCGCAAACAAATGAATTGATAAAACATTACGGTTAACCAACACGCGCAATCTCATGCCGTCTCGGACGACCCGCACAAAGCCGATCTGGAATGGAATGCCGGAATGACCGACGAACATCGCTAGCATAAGGGGCTGTCGCCGCTCGTACGTCTGAATGTCGTTCACGAGCGGCGGACATTCGCGGACATCCGATTTCGTGACCTTCGATAAAGCCATCGCGCAGACGGGCGCGACCGTGCGTGCAAATGTGTCGGTGACGAATACCTCGCCGCCGACACCGTAGACAGCCACCTACTTCCACCCGCCTGCAAGGCAGTCACATCGTTGTCAGGTACCGCAACGACCTCGATGAGACTTGTCCATTGCACAGACGCGCGCGGTGTACGGGGCCGGACTCAGACAGCCCGGCGCACCATCAATTCCTTGATCTTGCCGATCGCCTTGGTCGGATTGAGGCCCTTCGGGCACACGT
>NZ_JAGIPX010000072.1 GCF_017814945.1 Paraburkholderia sp. LEh10 | reverse complement strand
GTCATCGCAATGGGAGAATCGTCAGCCATCAGCGACGTTCGCTCAATAACGGGGATTCTCGTGCGGATACGTTGAAAATGAGCGGTATGGAATTGCTGCGAGCAGTCGCGTCAGGCGACTTGCCAGGCGCTTCGATGGGAAAGACGATTCCCATGTCATTCGCGGAGGTCGACGTTGGCTATGTGAAGATCATCGCGCGTGCAGGCAGCCAGCATCTGAATCCACTTGGCGGCGTGCATGGCGGCTTTGCCGCAACCGTACTCGATTCCGTGACAGGTTGCGCAGTGCACTCGATGTTGGAACCAGGCGTTGGTTACGGCACGATCGACCTGCAAGTGAAAATGCTGCGACCTGTGCCGCGCGATCAAGACCTCGTGGCGGAAGGCCGTACGGTCCATCTCTCGCAGAACATCGCAACTTCAGAAGGTACGTTGAAATCGGTCGACGGCAAACTTCTGGCAACTGCTACAGCGACCTGCTTTTTGAAGCGAGGCTGAGCCGCTCAGACATTGGCCCTGCCGGTCCTGCGGATAAGAAATCGCGCGGCGCCAGTCGGTGATCTGCTGCCACGGGTTCGTCCGATCGCTCGCGCATCGGATCGCAGGCTTTCCGGCTGCGGGAGGCGCGATGATGCGATCCAGACCTACGGCCCTCCTGGAACTTGATTGCCGCAATATTCATTAACGCTCGCCTGATGGCGCATCCTTGCATCGTCAAGACAAACGATAGAGAAAAGGCAGCTACGAATAAAGCCAGCCAGGTCAGACGCTGCGTTTCAAATATCCAACAAACACACAACAACGAAACGCAGACAAACCCCTTACCAAAACATGCTGATGACAGCCATCCAGAGCCCGGCCAAAGCCGTCGACACCACCGGGTGTCCATCGTCTACCGCAATGGGTGCAGCGCCGAGGTCGCATCGTGCCACCCAAGGGCGGTGCGGTTCAATGTGAACGTGCCCAGGCAGAACCTGCGCTGGCCACAGAGGAAGCGAGGCTGTTGGCACGTTCCGCGAGGATAAGACTGCCGCCAGCAGGGACACAAATGAGGTGCGATGCAGTTGTTTCAGGGCAGACCAAAAGAAAAATGAAGCCGGCGTAATCGGCGCACAAGGTCTGGTGGCAAAGATTTTCTTCTGGCGAGGCGAATTTAATCCCGTTTGTCGCGCCCTTGGGTGGCTGCCGATAATCACCACATCACGCAACCACCTGAAGGAATCAAACCATGATGAACGATTGGACCGCGCAACGCACTGCCCTCCTTGCGCGTATTGGGGAATTTGCGAAGCTGAGCCCAGACGTCGTGCGCGGCATCGGGACGATGGATGCGGCAGCCATCAAGACCGGCAGGCTTGAACCGAAAATCCACGAACTGATCGCGCTGGCCGTGGCAGTGACTACACGCTGTGACGGCTGTATTGCGGTGCATACCAGGCACGCTGTCGACAAGGGCGCAACGCGCGAAGAGATCGCCGAAGCGCTGGGTGTGGCCATCGCCCTCAATGCCGGCGCGGCCATGACTTACACCGCGCGCGTGCTCGATGCACACGCAGCGCTGACCAATGTTTAATCGGGAGTTAACCATGTTGATGAACAAGACCGCACTGATCACTGGCGGTAGCTCGGGCATCGGCCTGGCGACGGCAAAGCTGTTCCTTGAAAACGGCGCGCGCGTTGCGATCACCGGCCGCGATGCGGCGTCGCTGAAACAGGCAAGCGATGCTCTTGGTGGCGACGTGCTGACGCTGGAAGCAGACGTGCGCTCCAGCGAAGATCTGCAGCGCATGGCTGCCACAGTCAAGGAGCAATTCGGCAGCCTGGATATCCTCTTCGCGAACGCAGGCGTCGCCTTCGTCACGCCGCTGGGCAAGACCACAGAAGAGCAGTTTGACAAACTGATGGACATCAACGTGAAGGGCACCTTCTTCACCATCCAGGCCGTGGAGCCCGTTATGCGCGAAGGCGCTTCAATCATCCTCAACACCGCCTGGCTGAACCAGGTTGGCGCACCGGGACGCGGCGCGCTGTCGGCGTCGAAGGCGGCGGTACGTTCGCTGGCCCGCACGCTGTCCGCTGAGCTGCTGCCGCGCCGCATTCGCGTCAACGCCGTCAGCCCAGGCCTGATCGAAACGCCTATCCTGCGCGGTGTCGGCCAGTCCGAGCATCCAGGCCAAAGCGACGCTGAATTCAAGGCCTACATTCAGGGCGCCGTGGACATGATTCCGATCGGCCGTCTTGGCAACGCTGAAGAAATCGCAGGCGCGGTGCTGTTCCTGGCCAGTGACGCATCCAGCTACATGCTGGGTTCCGAACTGGTGGTGGACGGTGGCTTCGGTCAGCTCTGAAGCGCCGCTTCAGCCATCAGCCAATCCCGGAAAGTCTGCACTTTCGACAGGCTACCCGACTCAGGCCGAAACACAATGTAGTAACCCAGTTTCAGCGAGCTGCATTGCTCACCGAATGGCTTGATCAAACGGCCAGCAGCAAGGTCGTCGTGCGCCATGACGCTTCGCGCCAGCGCGACGCCTTGCCCATCCATCGCAGCCTGCAAGACCGCTGCGGAGTTATTGATGCGCAGGCCGTTTTCGGCATGAATGCCCGTGTAACCGAACTCGGACAACCAATGTTGCCAGCCCGGGAAATTGGAAATCGCCGTCACATCATGCAGCAAGGTTGCTCGGGATAGCGCTTCAATGGACAGTTTCCCATCCGCCAGCAGCGGGAAGTTGGGCGAGCACACGGGAAAGAGCGATTCGCTCATCAGGTGAACCGCCACGAGTCCGGGCCACTGGCCCGCGCCGTAGCGGACGCCGATGTCGATCTGCTCGACGACGAAATCGACAGTGCGCCAGTTGGTGTTCAGGTAGACGTTCAGGTTGGGGTTCGCATACCGGAAGTGTTCAAGGCGCGGCAAAAGCCATTTCGCGGCGAACGCAGGACTGACGGCGACGGTCAGTTCGGCATGGGTAGTTTCGTCCCGCAAGCGTGCCAGTCCAAGGCTTAAGCGCGCAAAGCCTTCCTGGATATCGGGCAATGCGGCGCGCGCGGCATCAGTAGGAATCAGGCGCGACGAGCCGCTGCCAATGCGGTCGAACAGGGCAATGCCCAGCCACGATTCGAGGCTGCGCACCTGCTGCCCGACCGCTGTGGCAGTGACGTTCAGCTCTGCAGCGGCGCCAGAGAAGCTCTGATGCCGCGCGGCGGCCTCAAACGCTTTCAAGGCATTCAGGTAGGCGGGGCTTGTCATCTTTCACAACCAGCGCATCGTCAAAACACCGCATCTTCACACTACCATGAAAAAATTTCTGAACAAAGTTGCCGTGGTTACCGGGGGCGGCTCCGGCATCGGCAAGGAAGTGGCCAAACGTCTCGTGGAAGCAGGCGCGAAGGTCGTCATCACGGGCCGCGATGCTGCGAAACTTGAGCAAGCGGCAAACGACATCGATTCCAGCTGCGAGCGCGTGCGCCTGTTCGCTGGAGACATCGCGCTGCCCTCAACTGCGCACGCAATCGTGGAGCTGGCAGAACGCGAATTCGGCGGCGTCGACATTCTGTTCAACAATGCAGGCGTGTTTCGTCCGAAGCCTTTCCTCGAAGTCGATGGTACGGAATTTGACTGGTTCCTCGACACCATCCTGAAGGGAAAATTCTTCATGGCTCAGACGGCCGCGAAGGCCATGCACAAGCGTGGTGGCGGCGTCATTGTGCAAACGGGATCGTTCTGGGCCAACCAGGCTGTGGGCGCAACGCCTTGCGCTGTTTACTCAGCCGCCAACGCCGGCGTTCATGCATTGACGCGCAACCTTGCCATCGAACTGGCGCCGTTGAAGATCCGCATCAACACTGTCGCACCGGCCGTCGTTGAGACGCCGATCTTCGACACCTTCATGAACCCTGCGCAGGTCAAGGACGTTCTGCCGACCTTCAATGCTTTCCACCCGCTGGGCCGAAATGGCCAGCCTGGCGATATTGCAGACGCTGTCCTTTTCCTCGCCTCTGACGAGGCTTCGTGGATCACGGGCGCGGTATTGCCCGTCGATGGTGGCGCGTCGGCTGGCCATCCATAAAGGAGCAAATCATGGACATCAAACACCTGGTGGCAGCAACGGCCGCCCTACTTTCCGTCTCGTCATTCACGGCCACTGCTGCCGATGTCGCACCACCGAGCGCCAAGGCGGTTCGCGGTGCTTCGACGTATGTGGAAGTTGAAAACGAACCGCCGCCCAGGCTGTTCGTCGATGCGCCGCTGCCGGAAGGTTTGGCGATTGGTGTGGTGTGGATTCAATACCGCGTTGAGAACCTGCGCATTGTTCCAGTGTTCGGAGCGGGCGCCACCAAGGTATCGCCACGCGTCGGCCATCTGCATATCACCGTGGACAATCTGCCGTGGTGGTGGGCCGATGCAAGTGACAACAACACGATCGACATTGCGGGACTGCCGGCCGGCGAGCACACAGTGCGGATCGAACTGGTCAACCCGAACCATAAGATCTACGCAACCAGGTATGTGAAATTCAATTTGCCCGTAGCCTTACAGCACGAATTTCACGACAAGGAACATGCACATCAATAGTCACGTGATTCACAGCCGGTTGAACGTCCGCTGTTGAGAATTGCGACCGGTTGAAAGATTCCATCAAACGATTGCATCGACGGATTGATTCAACAGGCACGGGCGGCCACTGGAATTTCACTCGCGAAGGGTCGAACCTGTTCAGGTTTGTTTGATGCCTGCCTTTGGCTGCATCGCTCAGGCGCATGAGGGCAGGCGTTGAACAAACCTCCAGGGAGGAGACCGCGGAGTTTGGCGATGCGGCTGATGCGCGCCATGATGGGTGCGCATGATTACTGGCGCCGTGGCTTGACGGGTAAGGAGCGCTCAGGTGTCGGCCAATGCCGAATCGTGCCAATGCTGCGCGTCGCCGCGATTCACTCAACGTTCGACGGTCGCCTGGCTTGAGCGTGAACCGTTAATACCGAAAGTTTCATCCGCACAGCAAAGACTTAGACCGTTCTTATGAATCGAACGAATCGTCGCCCCGCAAATTATCACGGCGTAATAGCGCTCGTTTTCCAGTTAATTGATCAACCGACACCCATTCGCGCCGGACGATCTTCTCGTCAGTCGGGCTTGCGCACGGCGGCGAACAGATCGGTAATCTCTTTGGTCGTGGCGGCATCGTTCGCGTAAGTGAATGTGCCGTGTTCACGCATTTCTCGCGCTGCGCGCAGCAACGCGCCCAGCGCCGCGCGCGCGAGCGCCCCGCCGACACTGATCCGCTTCACGCCCATCTGCGCGAGATCGTCGATGGAATAAGGCATGCCCGCCATCCCCATCAACACGTTGACGGGCCGATCGACGGACGAGACGACGGCGGCAATGTCCTCGCGCGTTCTCAGCGCGGGCGCGTAGAGCACGTCGGCGCCTGCCTCCTGGAACGCCTGCAGGCGTCGAATCGTGTCGGCGAGGTCGGCACGGCCCACCAGATAGTTCTCCGCGCGCGCCGTGAGCGTGAACGGAAACGGCAACGCGCGCGCTGCTTGCGCTGCCGCGCGTACGCGTTCGACGGCGAGATCGTGCGGGTAGATGGGATCGTCGGCGCGGCCCGTCGCGTCCTCGATCGAACCGCCGACGGCGCCCGCCGCTGCCGCCTGACGGATCGTTTCGGCGGCGTCCTCCGGCGCATCGCCGAAGCCGTTCTCGAGGTCCGCGCTGACGGGCAGATTTGTCGTGGGCGCAAGCTCGGCGAGATGCCGGATCATCTGCTCGCGGCCGACTGCGCTGTCCGGCACGCCGCGCGAGAACGCATAGCCCGCGCTCGTCGTCGCGAGCGCCTGGAAGCCGAGCGCTTCGAGCAGACGCGCCGAGCCGATGTCCCACGGATTGGGAATCACGAACGGAACACTCGCCTCATGAAGCGCGCGAAACGCCTTTGCCTTTTCTGCTTGTGATGTCATGGCCGCCCCGTCGAGAGTTGCATGCAAACCCGGCGAACCTGGCTGGCTCGCCCAAAAAGGAGGGAAAACAGCGAGCGGACATGGCGCGCAAGCGTCCGCAGATAACGGCGTATCCGTTGCGCGCCGCTCGCCGGCAATGCGCGCTCAGGTTTCGAGCTTCGCGTCCATTGTGATCGTCGCGTTCAATACCTTCGAAATCGGGCAACCGGCTTTGGCGTCGGCGGCAGCCTTGTCGAACGCGGCCTTGTCGCCGCCCGGAATCTTCACGACGACATCCAGATGCGACGCAGTCACCGCGAAGCCGCCGCCGTCCTTGTCGAGCGTGACGGTGGCCGTGGTCGCGATGCGCTCGGGCTTGATGTTCGCCTTGCCGAGTTCCGCCGACAACGCCATCGAAAAGCATCCCGCGTGTGCCGCCGCAATCAGTTCTTCGGGGTTCGTGCCGATGCCGTTTTCGAAGCGCGTCGAGAATGAATACTGCGTGTCCTTGAGTACGCCGCTATCGGTGGAGATCGAGCCCTTGCCGTCCTGCAGACCACCCTGCCAGATTGCTGATGCCTTGCGCTTCATTAGACTCTCCTGTGTGGACCAGAGGTAGGCATGTCGACGGGAGTGGGCGCTTTTGCCATCATCCCGTCCCATGCCGGTTCGTGCTGCTGCGTTGCCGACTACGATGCCCGCCGCGTCCGTCTCGCCCGCGTTCCGCGGCCTGAAGCACCCGTCCCGTGTGTCGTGCCGATCGAATGGGCGTTGTGCGTGGACGGAAACTTCATCATAGGCGGTTATCGGTGCCGGTGCCGTGAAGCCTCGCGCGCCGGCGATTATTTCAGTCGACGCAAGAATCTTTCTCCGAAGCGCCGCTTTTTTCATCACCCCTTCCGGAAATACACTGCGCTCAACGGTTCGGACATCCGTTCAGACCGGACCGATCAATCATATGTATCCGGAGGTCACCATGAAGTCGCTTCTTTCCGCAGTTGTCGTCGCATCCGCTCTGATCGTTCCCGCTTTGTCGTTCGCGCAGCAAGCCAACGGCCCCGTCACGCGCGCGGAGGTTCGCGCCGAGCTGGTTTCTGCGCAGCAAAACGGCACGCTCGACCAGAACGACGTCACGTATCCGAAGGCCACGCCGGAATTCGGCTCCAGGTCGCTGGCGACGGAAGTCGGCGGCGTGTCGGCTGGCTCGTCGCAATCGGGCTCGCGTCCGAGCATCGAGCAACGCATTTTCTCGACGTTCCGCGGCAACTGATCTTGCCAACTAAGCGCGCCAACTGAGCGCGCCAACTGAGCGCGCCAACCGGATGCGCCAATCGAGGGCCGTCTCCTGAAGCGGCGCACTACCCAGAACCAACACGCCGCACGCGAATAGATAAAGGCCCGGCTGACTTCGATGTCAGCCGGGCCTTGTTTCGTTTGTCGCGTTGAAGGCGATCCTTACTCGACGAACGGCAGCGAGTCCTGCCCTTGTGCGCGCATGCCAAACACGTTCAGCGTCATTGCAACCAGCGCGTAATAGCCGAGCAGGCCGACGAGATTAATCGTCACCTGATAGCCGAAGCGCTCGACCGTCTTCGCATAGGTCGCGTCCGACACGCGTTTCGCATCGTACAACTCGGTGGCGAACGCGTAGATCAGCGCGTCGTCGGCATCCGCGAACGAAGGCTCGCGGCCTTGCCGGATCGCCTCGGCATCGTCGGCGCGCACGCCTGCATCGATCGCGATCGGATAGTGGATGAACCACTCGGCCTGTGCCTGCCAGCGCGATGCCGTGACGAGAATCGCCAGTTCCGACAGCCGCAGCGGCAAGCCCGTCTTGTACCGGCAGAACGCGCCGAGGCGCTGCGCATGCTGCGCGAGTTCGGGGCTATGGATCCAGCCGAGGAACGGCCCGTTCAGATTGCCGCGCGGGCCGGACAGGATTTCGTCGAGCACGGCTTTCTGGTCGGGCGTTGCCTGAGTGGCGTCGAAGGGTGGCAGGCGGTTGGTCATCGGAATCTCTTCGGCTATGGGTTCAAGGCCACTCAGGCCGCGCCCGTCGCCGCAAGCGCGGCTTGCGTCGCATCCGTCAGACGGCTGACGATCTGCTCGATATCGCGCGGCGTGCAGATGAACGGCGGCGCGAGCAGCACGTGATCGCCGATCTTGCCGTCGACGGTGCCGCCCATCGGATACACCATCAGCCCACGCTGGAACGCCTCGCGCTTGATCGCGGCGTGCAGCTTCAGTTTCGCGTCGAACGGGGTTTTGGTCGCGCGGTCCTTCACCAGCTCGACACCGACGAAGAGCCCCCGGCCGCGCACATCGCCGATATGCGGATGCTGCGCGTAGTGCTCGCGCAGCAGCGCACGCAACTGCTCGCCGCGCGCCTTCACGTTGTCGAGCAGATGCTCGTCGGCGATCACGCGCTGCACTTCGAGCGCGGCGGCGCAGGCCGTCGCGTGGCCGATGTACGTGTGACCGTGCTGGAAAAAGCCCGAGCCTCCCGTAATCGCCTGATAGATCCTGTCGCTCACGAGCGTTGCGCCGATGGGCTGATAGCCCGCGCCGAGACCCTTCGCGATGGTCAGCAGGTCGGGGGCGATGCCGTCCTCTTCGCACGCGAACAGATAGCCTGTGCGGCCCATGCCGGACATGATTTCATCGAGGATCAGCAGCACGCCGTAGCGGTCGCAGACCGCGCGGATCTTGCGGAAATACTCGCGCACGGGCGGCACCGCACCCGCCGTCGCGCCGACCACCGTTTCCGCGACGAATGCCGCGACGGTGTCGGGCCCGAGTTCGAGAATCTTCTGTTCGAGTTCATCGGCAAGCCGCTGCGCGAACTGCTCTTGCGTTTCGTCCGCGCGCTGCTCGCGATACGCGTAGCACGGGCTCACGTGATGCGCGTCGATCAGCAGCGGCAGGAAAGGCTCGCGCCGCCATGCGTTGCCGCCGATCGCGAGCGCGCCGAGCGTGTTGCCGTGATAGCTCTGACGGCGCGCGATGATATGCCGACGCTGCGGCTCGCCCACCTCGACGAAGTACTGGCGTGCGAGCTTAAGCGCCGCCTCGATCGCCTCCGAGCCGCCCGACACGAAATACACGTGTCCGAGCCCCCGTGGCGCGTGTTCGACGAGATAGCTCGCGAGTTCCTCGGCGGGCTGCGTCGTGAAGAACGATGTGTGCGCGTACGGCAGTTCCTGCGCCTGGCGCTTGATCGCGTCGATCACGCGCTGGTTGCTGTGGCCGAGGCACGAGACGGCCGCGCCGCCCGAGGCGTCGATGTAACGCTTGCCCGTCGAATCGATGATCTCGATGCCCTCGCCTTTCACGGCGACGGGCAACGTCTGCTTTGGCATGCGGTGGAATACGGTAGTCATGCGCTTTCCTTGAGCGAGCGTAAACGGGTGGCGGCGTGGCTATCGAGCCGCCGCCAAGCGGGCGAGAAAGGTTTCGAACGCCAATCAACACGCGATGCGTATTTATAATTCATTGCAACATATGTTGTCAATGACGATGCAGTTCGCCCAACCGTTGTCGCGGGTTCGTCGCGCCGGCCGTCCGCTCAGGGCACGTAGGCGCCCTTCGCGTGCAGCGACTGCTCGGCGAGTTCGAGCTGCTGAACGGCATCCGTGCCTTCGAGCGCGAGCAGATGCGCGACCAGCGATTCTGCAATCGCCGTCGCCGCCACGAGGGACGGGAAAAACGACGGGCTTTCGTGTGAAAAGATCAGCACCTTGTCCGCGTTCAGCGCGATGGGCGACACGGCGCTGTCGGTGATCGCGATCAGCTTGCTGCCCTTTTCCAGCGCGGCTTCGGCGACGCGCGCGGCTTCGACGGAATACGGCGCGAAGCTGACGACGACGGTTGCGCTGTCGCGCCCGATGCCGCGCAGCTGCATTTCGAGCGTGCCCGCTTCGCCCGTCAGCAGCGAAACGGACGAGCGAAACAGCCGGTATCCATAGACAAGGCCGAACGCAACGGGATAACACGAGCGGAACCCGGCCACATGCACATGCGCGGCGCGTCGCAAGAGCTTCGCCGCCTCGACCGTGACGCGCGCATTGTGCGCGGTGGTTACTTCGAGGTTGTGCTGGTGCGCGACGAGCAGATCGTGCGCAAGCGCATCTTTCGCGTGGCCCTTGACGAGCGAGCGGGCGCGGCTCGTCAGCGGCTCGGGACGCGTGCGCACGCGCGCGACGAACAGGTCGCGCAACTCGTTCCAGCCCGGGAAGCCCAGTTGCTGCGACAGCCGCACGAGCGACGCGGGCTGCACCTGCGCGCGCTCGGCGACCTTGCGCATCGAAGAGACGGCGACCTCATCGGGATGATCGAGCAGAAACGCCGCGCCCATCTGGAACTGCGGGCTGAGTTCCGGGAAGCGCGCGCGGATCATGGCGGCGAGCTCGTCGAAGTTGTCGGGCATGTGGTGTACCGGGCGGGAAGATGACAACAAATGTTATCACCGGGACGAAGCGGCGCGTGCGAACCGAGGCTCTTTGGTGGCTTGCAAACGAATGCTGTCCGGTCGCAAATATGTTGTCCCTAGACATTTCTTCTCAAACAATATCTTGGAGAACGGCCTCGGTTACTTCAGTTGAACAATACCGCTGCTTGAACTCATCGGGCGTCACGAAGTGCCGCAGCCACTTCGTGCCACAAAACGAGTAGCCGAACAATTCGACGTCGCCATCGGGCAGCGGAACTCGGATATCGTAATCAAAGCGGCAAGGTCATGCACTTGCAGTCTGTTCTCTCAGCCATCTTTGCCTTCCGTTGTTTTATGACGGGCACAACTTAAATGGTCAGCGCCTCTTTGCGGGCGCGATACTTTTTCATCGCATCTTGAGCCGTTTCAAATCGGCATCGCCTTAACTGCGCACTCGCTTCTTGGTGGCATTCAACCTATGGCCACGCCTCCAGGTGCGAGCATCGCATGACGTATTCCCTGACCGCAAATGTGCACTGAGCGGCGAGGGCGGTCGCAGCCAACACTACTTGATTTCGTATTCGAAGGTGTTCCGCACTCGCTTCGGCGAGTCTCGTGTCTCTTCGCGCGCTGCCTCATCGAAATACACCACTGTCCAATCGGGCAACTCCGCCTTGATGGCACGCGCTATCCCCAAACCTTCCAGAGAGAACGATTTGTAGTCGAAGACTATCGTCCTTTCATTAGGAAACATATAGCTCTGGCTGTTCTCATACCAGCCGCTCCAAGTCTCGATGCGCGCGTGCAAATGCGATGAGACGGGTAACTCGTCTGGCTCCGCCATAGCTCCATCGCTAAGCCCGATGCCAGTCGAAGAATGGTCTGCCATCAGGCGAATCCACTTCTCCAAGCGCGGTGTGTCAACAGTTTCAGTCATTGGGGAGTCGATTTTGCAAGTTCGCTGCCTGAACAATCTCAAGCAGCAAGTTTGTGCTCATAGTACGCACGAACCTTGTCTTCAAGAATTGCGTACTGTGCTGCCAGATCCTGCGAATTTGGGTTCAGCCAGGCAGCCTCGTTTTCTGGCTTGATAGAAACAACGCAGCGGTCATGTCCCGCATCGGCGACTTCCGGCGGCGGTTCGTCCGTGATAGCTGCAAAGGAATATAGGTCGGGCTCGCCCGGCGCCGTCCATTTCGACCACAGGCAGGCGACCAGCATCCTGCTTCCATCGCGTGGCGTGAACTGCAAGATGACGTTCTCGTCATCCTCCCCTTCCGCCAAGACGCGTCCTTCCATTTTCGACCTCTTGACGTTCTCATAAAACGAATCAACGACCAGCAGACCATGCGAATAACCGAACAGAGGCTTCCAGAAACCTCCTAGACTGTCCAATCGGGCGTTGTACGTTCCCGGGTACTTGAAATCATAGCTGGCTGGCTTGCCTTCGAGTCGACATAGGTATCGCATCGGCCGGACCACCAATTGACCATTCTCCTGGATGAGCACAGGTGCGTAGTTCCCGGGGAAAATCCGCGAATCGCGAGCGAGCAACTCCGTGCGCCTGATGTCGTCAATTCGCCCAAGCGCCGCTTCGATTTTGTCGCCAGCGATTCGCTTACTCTCAGTCGCAGCTTTCGTTGTCTTTGTCTGCAGTGCTCGCTCCGCGGCTATTAACCTCGCGCGTTGCTTGAAAAGTTCTTCTTCGAGCGTCTTCATCTGGTCCGCGTTGTAGCGGTCGATAAGCCGCTTGATTTCAGCTTCGGCGTCGCTCTGCGGATTCGCGAAAGCGTCATCCATAGCCTTTGGAAGCTTTGCCTTTAGCCGTCCCTCCGCGCGTTCCCAGTACAGTCGTGCAAACTCACGGATATCAATGGTGGCACCGAACATCCGGATAAATCGTTTATAGTCAGCTTCAATTTGAGCCGAGTAGCACATGTTTACTCCGGGTCAAGTTGGCGTTGCAGGCCTGCTCAGGTGTAGCAACACAGGCACCCTGCTTCTCCTCAATCGTCAGCGCTGCTAGAGCCAAACGTTGTTGTGGCCCTCCCCGTGCAAGTGCACCTTTCGGACGAGTTTCTCCACTGGGCTGGCAATTGGCTTGCATGCATTGGCGCCTCTCGTTGCACCATGATACCTGCGAAAATCCAGGCTATACTGTATATCCATACAGTACTTCGCTGACCATGGATAATGTTCGCACCCCATTACCGGAGCCGATTCACCCGGCCCTCTGGCGCGCGTCTCAGTTGGTTGTCTTGTTGCGTGCGAAGCGCTCGAACGACCAGTTGTGGTCGGCGGAGCAGATTCTGAAAGCGAGAATTTGCGGTGCCGTCCTGCTCTGGCAGACGCACGCGCACGGATGCGCTAAGGCGACTCCTCTTGGCTGCCCGTTCGAGCACGTCACTGTTCTTCGTAATTCGGCCCATTCTCTCGGCATCAGAAGCGTCTCCGGCCGAACTGCGAGTTGCGGTGCGTCCCGCCGAAGAAGGCATTAACGTGGACATCATCAAGCGCAAGGGCCCTAAGTTCGAAGGCAACCTGACTGTCAACGTGCGTCCCGGGGTAGCGCTCATGAGCGCACGCGGTCGGTCGCGCCGCGCGGTCGTGCCGTTTGAAATTGACGCTCGCGCAACCAGCGATGCAATCGCCTGACTGCGGCATCCTGCCCCGAGCGATTTATCAAGGAGATTCCAACATGAGAGCGGACGAATGGGTCCGAGAGGCCGAGCGAGAATCCAAGCTTGTCGACGCGCTGTACAAGGCGCGCTATCTAATTTCAATGCACCACGGCATGACCGTACGGTGCGATGGCGAAGAATGGGCGCTCGATTTCGGCCACGAGTTACAGATAATTGACACAGCGTTGAAGGCGGCCGGTGTTGACATGCGGCGCATCAGACAGTAAGCGCTTGCCAAGCAACTCGATTTGAAGCAATGATTGGAGGTGCATAGCATGAAGGACCTACAGAGGTCGACAAATGCAAACTGAGAAATATCGCGGGTACACGCTGTGGGGTCACGCCATCCTGCAGCAAGAAGACATCTTGCGACCGGAGCGATTCGCGGCAAGCGGCACGATCACGCGCGACACGAAAGTCGTCGACGTGTCCGGAGTGCTCGGCACCTTCGGGACGGACGAGGAAGCCGAATCGGCCGGTATTGCATGGTGTCGTGCGTGGGTCGACGGCCACGAGTAGCGCGGAAGCCGCCGGGCACCTGCGCGCAAAGATGAGCGGTCGACCTACCTCGCGCGAGGTACGAGCAAAAGGGCGCCCTGCTCAGTGGCGAATCGCCTAATAGCTTCGACAGTCTGCACGTTTAGAACCCGACTTTGACCGAGTCCATTCCGAATGCGATATGCCTCCTACTCGAGACGCGCAACAGCGCTCGCCATCGATTCAATCTGGTGGACTGCAATTGTCTTGTTTATCCCTCTCGGCCCCTCCACGCAAGACATCCTGATGGCGCCTGAGTCGTACGTTTCGACCATTCTTTTCTGGCTGGCAATAGGGCAGTGCATTCCCATTCTGGTGACCGGCTTGATGTGGGCAACATGGGGTACGTCACCCGGCAAACGCGCACTACATCTCCAGATAGTGGATGTCGATACCGGACGTGCGATGACAGTCCGACAAGCCGGGCTGCGGACAATTGGGTATCTCCTAACCTTTGCCACGTGCGGCGCCGGCTTTCTGTGGGTCCTGTTCAATGACAAGAGGCAGACGTTGCACGACCGCATAGCCAATACGACGGTGGTTGAGCAGGAAACGAGCGGACATGCCGGAAAAACTGAGCTGCGGTGACCGGGCGAAGGCCAAACACCTGGCACTACATGACTGTTGCACGCTCTCTTAGTCGGGCCAACTTCCGCCGCCCATCGACCGTTCCCGTTCGCGAATGACGCGCAACGCGCTCGCTCTCCGTCATCGTAAGACCGTGAGTATCATTCTCCCGCAAATCGCCACGTCCGCGTTCGTCGCCGCTCTCCCGCTAAACGTTCGTGTCGGCGGTCCGGTCGGCTCAGGCACATTGGACCGCGACCGCCTTGCCTTGGGAACTGCGCGAGATTACCGCCCCGTATATCCGAGCGTCGCGGGGTCCGTGCTCCGGAAAATCAGGAACCACGGCGACTGCAGCACTCCGCCGGCCTTAACGATAACGTCGCACTGATTTGTCGCGATGTCGCAACGCCTCACTTGTCCCGCCGTATCGCCACCGCCACCCGTGATGGGAACAAAAAGCTTGCCTCCGGGCCCGAAGAGAACCGCCTGCGCATAGGCCCTCGCAAGAATGGCCTGAGCTGCCGGCTTGGACGAGTCCCAAACCCATAGTGGCAATGTATAGAGAAGTTCACCCGTCTTGCCATTGAGCTTTAGTATTCTGTCGACGTCGGTGGAGTTGGGAGAGTTATCCCGAAAGCTGGTCACCCACAGGTTACCTTTGCTATCAAACACCAAGCCTTCTGGACGGTGCAAGCTTGGCACTGTGGCATTTGAAGCGAACACGTCTACGAAATTCATGGTCCTCGCATTAAATCGCAAGATGTATCCAGCGAGTGGCGCGTATAGCGCGTCCGTCGGGTCAAGACAGCCCACAGCAGAGACATAAAGCAGACCGTCCGGTCCAAACACCATACCTCGCGGATGGAATTCCAAATGGAATGCCTGCCGGTCGAGGTTGCCTATAAACGCCCCTGCATTGTCATATACCTTGACATTGCCTTCGTTGGTGCACTTCTTCGACTGGTCGCCGATATCTGCAACATAGAAGGCATTGTCTGGTCCTCCGCGCACAATGCCCTGCGGCGCAAAAGGTGCATTGCGGTCGCTAGACGCGACGAGCTTGCCGATGAAAGTGCCGGTGACATCATCAAAGCGCAGAATTTCACCGCGTTGGCCTGAGCCTCCCCCCGAGCCCGTATTCTGATTAACAACCACGAGTTGCCCGTCAGTAAAAATCATTCCTGTCGGCCCTTTCAGACCAGCGCTCTTTGGGGCGATGAACGTTCCGCTGAACGCCCCGCTTGTCGCGTCGAAAGCTTTCACTGAATTGTCACCGACGTCACCGATGAACACGTTATCGGCAGTGGCCGTCTGGGGGACCAACCATGCACCCATCGCAAGGACCGCGAACAGTAGTGCTGAGCGCAGTGCGCCTCGGCAGCTAACGCGACGTTTTGTCGGGGCGCCACGGAACGATGAAAGAAAAGATGTACTCATTTGATGCCTCCATTCGTTTTACTGCTTGATTGCCAACAAGCACGTCGCGTAGGACCAGCGAGGCGAGCAAAGGCAACGCCCTATCCACCGTTTGTTTGCGTCGGCGACCCGGATTTGTCGGCGGAGGACCCGGTCGCGCCTGACTCACCTCCGCCACATGCGGTCAATGACGTTGCGACCAATATGGCGAACGCTGTTGCGCGAAATGCTTTTTTGAGGAACGAGAGTAAATTGTTCATAGCGAATTCCAGTGGGCAACATCGTTGGGCTCCTAGCGGGCGTAAATCAACCACCTCAGCTGGGAATGCGGCTATGCCTACCCTGCTGTTCGAGGGAACAACAAGAAACGTGGAGAGAGCCCTGATTTGCTCACAGGGCACAAACCAGGCGTGCCAGCAACGACGCCGAACGACGCAGTCAATGGTCCTGTCGCATGAGCACGATACGCGATGAACTGCAGCGCCGGCGGAGGACTACTGGCGGACGTATTGGCAAGCTGCATCACGTGTAAAGCGTGGAAGTAGCCCTCGAAATTGGTCTTAGCAATTCAATTGACAGCAAAACCGGCTTTTAATATCTTTAAAATACTTTCATGTGGCACACAGTATAGTTCGCGTGTCATCAAAAATTACCGCCTCTGTGTTTTTTCCGGTGGCGCCTGCGTTATGGCGGAGAATCGCTACCAAGGCGGACTAACGTTAAAGATTCGGTTCGAACGGTTACGTGCGAAATTCCGAACCTCCTTCAGTTGCTCGAACTCCTGCTCGACCTCGACCCGGGTCAATTCTATTTTCATCAGTTTCATAAGGAGTACGACTCGTCACCTCGTCTAAAGACCCGTTTTTTTGAAACAACGTCAGTCACTGTTTCGCTTCATGCAGTCGAACCATGGCCACAACTAGCAGACGGCTTCAACAAGTGACCAGATATTCGGGAAAGGTTGGGGCCAGCGAATAACACTGAATGTTATTCGCCGCTTTAGCTGTGCGCTTTGCAACAAGCACTTTTATAAACCACGCGACTAACGGTGGCGACGGATAGCACATTCGGCATCCTTATTCCGTGCCGAGTTCATCCATATGCCGTCGCGAAATTTATATGCTTGGGTTGCAATCAACAAAACGATGCCCTAGGCTTTACGCATATATTGAACGATACTCCTCGCCTCATCGTGAGCTTGCTGGTGTTCGGGGCGGTGTAGTGAATCAAGAAATCGGCGCGTATGGACACCTGCTTCCCGCATACTTTCTCTCTATTTCCTCAGTAACGCTTTTGCGCGCCATCTCGGGCGCACGCGTGCGCTTGTCTCTGTCGATAACCATGTGCAGAGGACAATTGCGCTCGCCCACTTTCATGGTCCGCCCTGAGATGGAGGTGGCATAGCGTGCGAAGCCCACGGTCACTCATCAAGTCGCCAAAATAAAAGTATCTCAACAACTCCGGCCAACATATTGCGCCACTACCTTCCGGCATCGCGTTGACCATTGTCTCCCCTCTCTTCGAACGCCGTCACGCGGAACGCCGGTTCTCGCTAAAAAACACGCTTTCGTATGTTGGAGGTCGCTATGAAAGACCTACTTGCGTCTCTTAAGTGGTCCGCGCCCGACATCCCGAATGAAACCTGTGACCAGTCAGCGACGGTTATTCCCGCAGGCACCTCTATCTTTCTATCGACGCTCGATGATGAAGCGTCGTCACTGGACGACCCCGCCACGCCGTTTAATCAAACCACGCCGGAAGGCCAGCTAGCGGTTGCACGGCAGTTTGCTGATTACATCCAGGACTTGTTCGTGAGCATAGACGGCGTTCCGCTCAAGGACGTGACAGCGTATCGGACAACGACCGATCAGTTCAAGTTTACCGCTCCTACTCCCTGGGTCTTTAGCCCGAACGGAACAGGAGGAAATGGCACGGCGGTCGGTGACGGATATTTCTTTATGCTGAAACCGCTCTCCCCTGGCCCCCATACGATTCACTATGGCGGCAGGTTCCATATCCCGGCGAGTGTCTTCGGAATCCCGGTGGACATTATCAAGGACACAACGCTGATGATTACCGTCGGGACCCTAGAGTCCAGGACTTGAATCAGACCCGACCTATCGCAGTGCCGGAAATAAACTCCCTTTCATGGGCTAATTCGTGGCAGGCGGTGCATGCAGCGCCGCCCACGGCGCTGCCGCAAGTACTGCCTCCAAGGTAGTTATCTTAAGGGTTCGAACATAGCGCGCACGAAGCGAACGTTCAGTTGCCCATGTCTTGAATGCAACCAGCGCGCCGCTGGTCGCCGTCGCGGTCGCGCTGTTCTCAACCGGTTGTGGAGGCGGCGATTGGGGTGACACTGAAGCCGGCGCAACCACCAAGGCTGTTAGAAAGCGCCGCCTCCCCCGTCGGCAACGACGGTGCACATGCAGACATCAAACGCCGATATCATGAGCGCTTTTTCGACAGTTGTAGCGCTCGCAGTTACCTCGATACGAGCGTTGCCGTTGATGCTTTTTCAGGAACCGCCCGAGTGGTGTCTAATGGCGGACCGGCGCACGCGGCCATCGGTGCAAATCCACAACCAGGCCATCGCACGCCATGACGATGCGCTGCATGCCTAGGCGGCCTGGAGAGTAACCGCATTGCTGCGGCAGCGGGCGTCCTCGATGACCTGCATGAGTGCCTCGCAGGAGAACGGCTTCTGCAGACAGACGTCGAATAGCCGGGCAAGGTCTCCCTGGCTGTCAGCGTCGCCCGTCATCGAGACGAGAAAAGCCCGGGAGCGAATCGGCGTTTCCCTGAGCGACCGTGCGACAGCACTGCCCCTGATGTCGGGCAAGTTCTCGTCAAGGAATGTGATTTCAAAAGCGCCGGCACGAAGCAGCGTGAGCGCCGTTTGGCCATCGTAGGCCACGACAGCGTGGTGGCCATAGCAGTCCAGCAAGAAAGCGAGACTGTCTGCAACAGACTCATTGTCGTCAACGACAAGCACATTCATTCAATATTTCCTATTACGAGAAATTCGCGGCGCTGCCAAGAATTCTTCTTTTGTAATATGTATTATTAAATGATTAAATGGCCTAGCCTGTCCGGCGAGCTTTACGGACTAGTACTTAAGTATAACCACGAACTCGTTCAACAGTCACTTAAATACGAACGTTCGGCTCAAGAGCTGGGATTGCTTGAAGAGCTAGCTGACGGCTCAGTGAAAAATGGCGTGCGCGCAGCCAATACTCCCCCTCGCGCGCTGACGCGAGACCTGGAAAAGCGATCCGGCTTTGCCATGCGCGTATCCGTCGCGGCATCGAACTGGTTCAAGCACAGCAGAACAGGTTGCAGCGGCTTCGCAGTCTCTCCCACGACAGCCTGACGCATAGCGTTGCGGTACTTGTCATGTTTGAACGCGTTAATTACAAGGATACTGCGGGGCTTCCTCCCGGCGATGTAATCGCCAGCGCGCCCGAGGTCTCGCAATTCGTCTCCCAGATTCATCGCCCGCGCTCCACCTATTTGTGAATACTAGCAATTTCATATCTTCGTGAAATTGCAATTTTGCGTGCCCGATTCTCGCCGATGCTCCGGGGTCCGTTTGCATTCTCGATGCCACCGAGAATGACCGCATTATCGAAAATTGCTCCATTTGCAGCAGATGTAAAGCTTGCATTGGGTTCCAAATTCTCCATCACCTCTGTCGCATGCGGATTGTCGACGACGGCGAGGATGCAGCTGCTTAGTCCGGGAGCGGGCATTGCTATGCAACCAATTCCTGCCCCCGGGAGCGTTGTTCGCGGTTGCCTCGAACGGCTCCATGGACGACGACCGCCCCCTTTACAGATGGAGGTTGTAATGAGTAGTCTTTCCGGCGACCAAGCGGTTGCTTCGCAAAGAGCCAGTTTCGAAACTCTGTCCGACATGTGGACCAAGGCATTTAGCTGCATCGAGAAGCTGACGGAACTGAACTTGCGGGCGACCCAATCGACGCTTGCCGAAAATCAGGCAATCGCGCGCGTGGCGTTGTCAACCAGCGACACGCAGGAGCTATTCGCGTTGCAGAGCAAGCGGGCGCAAGCCGCCATGGAAGAAGTACAGTCGTACTGGCGGCATGTGTACAACATCATGTCCAGCGCCCAGGCAGAACTGGCCGCGAGCGTTGAGTCCCAATTCAAGCAGCGACAACACGACGCGCAAGTCTTTGTCGAGACGGTGGCGAAAAATGCACCGGCGGGAACCGAGGCTGCCGTGAATGCATTGCAATCCGTTGTCACGGCCGCGAACGAGGCGACTAACGCGACGATTGAAGCCAGTAAGAGAGCCGCCGAACAGGCGCAGGAAATTGCCGAGAATAACGTCGCAGCTGCAGCTTCCGCTTCAAACGGGGTGACCAAACAGGCCGCTGACCAGGCCCGGACTGCAACAAAGCGGTGAATGCATATGAGGCGACGCGACCTCTCGGTGCGCGTCGCCTCGCGCCGCATGCGCGTAACGGCTCAAATAGACCTTCGACCATGCGAACCATGCGAACCATAGTGCACTGCGACACGCGCTTCGTGAGCAACCGGTCTCCGACCTCGAGTCGGTCTGCACCAAACCGAAGTAGCTGTATCACCGCCACTCTATCAGCCGGCGCAGCCATGAACCGCGAGGCGCGCGGGTCGCGTTCTTGTAGGCCTCCCACAGCTTGGGTGACGGCCAGGTCGGGGCTGGCGGAAGCAGCTCCAGCATGCCCGCCCGGATATGAGGTGCGTCGCATAGTTCCCACTGTTCCGCGAAATCGCCGAACCATTCGTCCATTGTGTAGGTGCTGTCATATCCTCGCAGGTTGACGGTTCCTGTATAGCCTTCGCGGACCAGGTCCAGGACGTTCGGCAGTTCGTTGAGCGTCTGCTGGTAAGCACTCTCCAGGTCGAGCACTGGCCAGCGCCCCTGGATGGGATAGCTGGCGCACAACGCATGCACACGTGCGTCGAGGCTCGCACGCACCGCTGGCGTGTCAACCAGCGGGCTGATTTTCTGCTCGCGCAGTGCTACGAAGAACTCCTGGACGGTCAGCCGGTCGGCCATCGCTGCCTCTATAAAAAATGACGTTTGAACAAGCGTAGCAGGATGTTGGCGCTGCTCGTAGCGCCGTGCTGGCGGCGGCCTCGGTCGCGTCGACGACGGCATTTGAGACTACGGCGGCCACGGTGGTCACGGTGGTGAGGGCGGTCACGGTGTAGGCGGCACCGCGAGCGGTAGCGGCGGCAGCTTGTGGTGGCAGCAGCACTGGTGGTGGCGGCACAAGCGGCGGAGGCACGTGCGGCGGCACTGGGGGCACTCGCCGCGGCCGCACCGGGAGCGGGAGCGGTAGTGCAACGGGAGACCACGGCACTTGCTCAGTCTGAACTCGTTTGGAGGCGGTGTTGCCGGCTACGGCCACAGCAGTTCGCCCTACCAGGGCGAACAATCAGCCTGAAATAACCTCGCGGCCAAGAATCGCGAGGCGCCCGGAAATCGGCTCCCCTCGCCGGCAGCCTGTACAGATGATGCAGGGCGCCTTTCATCCTGCTGCTGGATGAGCACTCCGTTTTCCGCGAATCCGGAGCCCGACATGGAAATCGCAGACATTCCAATCGGTCCCACAGACGTCTAACGGCCGTGGGATGCGGTCGGTGACGAACACCGTCAGTTGAAAGGTCGAGTATGCCGAGACAGGGCATCGAAGCCATATCGGCGTGGGTGGGCTTGTGCCCGGCCAAAGGAGCCACGACGTCAGACCTGAACCACAGCGAGAAGCGCTGGCGCGTCGCCGATGACACGACTCTGATGCCCTTTGCCCGTCGTGTCCTTTTCCTGATGCTCGTCGATGCCGCGCTGAAGCCGTGCAATGCCGGCATCAGCCTGCGCGAGCGTGACGCGAACCTACCTCTCTTACGCTGGGTGGCGCTCTCGGGACACTGTACGGCCCGCCAGGCGCGACCGCAGAGAACGCCCCATGTGCTGATTCGGCCGGGTCCCGGAATACGCATTGCTATTATCGAATCACACCTGACACCACCGGAGACGCACATGGCCACCAAGCCGAAGGAACAGAACCCAATCATTGAGAAGTCCGAGGACGACATCGACAGGGCCGTCGATGACACTTTCCCCGCCAGCGACCCTCCGGCGACGAGCGGAGCCACACGGATTGAATCTGAGGACGGCGAAGAAGCCGATGAGGATTCGGCTAAGTAAAAGAATCGCCGTCCACCAGGCGAGACGTTCTGGCGGAATAGTGAAGGGCTCAGGCATCCACCCAGTGGCACGAGGACACGAAGGGCGGCAACCAGCAGGGCCGGACGCTCAAATTACATACCGTACGGGAGCACTTCCCGCCAACGCGCGGGCTGCCCGGTGGCTCACAATGTTGGTACAGGGAGGCGGAAATGGACACAACAAACCAGAAGGATGAGACAGTTGCGGATTCGAACTCACTTCCGAGGAGCACCGTCGCGGACACCATGGAATCCGCGTTGAATAAGCCGCCATCCGGTAACTCGGTCGGTGGGTTGTCGTCGACAGGCGGTCCTGCGGTGCAATCACCGGCCGGAAGTTCCTCAGTCACTAGCCCGAGTAAAGGAGGGTCAGCCATGAATACCGAAACCGACACAACGACGCCAACGCTGAAAGTCGTAAAAGGCGCCTTCGCCAGCGCTCAGGACGCACTGACGAGTGGCTACCGGACCGTGTCCGAGTCAACCGACGACTTCGTGCATGAGAGTCCCTGGAAATCAATCGCGTTTGCGGTGCTTGGCGGCGTCATCATCGGCATGCTCGCTGCCCGTTGACATCGATATCAGGAGAGCCGCGTGTCGGCCGTTCAGACGGCGACGCAGTGCGCCATCGGGCTCCTGCGGAACTGTTCCGTGGGTTTATCGCAGGCTTTCGACCGGGACTCTCCCTCTCCTGACCGACTCGTGCCAGACGGTCAAGCGAAACGTGAGTGGAGGTCAAGCTGACTGAGACGTCGATACAAAAAACCGACATGCCCCTGGAGACCATGCCGGATGAAATAGTTGAACTGCCCGATGCATCAACACCCGAGAATGGAAACTTGGCGATACTGCTGCTTCCAGCTTGTCAGATGGGTCGGGTCGGTCCGAAGCAAATCGTTAATCGCCGACCGCTGAAGCCGTCTCGCACGTACCATGGCACCGTTCATCGGAATGCGGCGCTGGCCATTACCAGCCAGCTGCTTCGAGGCGCCGTTTGTAGCGGTCGGCATCCGACATGGCTCCATCGGTGTATTGGTGGGCCAGGCAGCGGGCAGCGCGATATTCGGAACGATGGCGATGCTGGTCGCCTTTCTTGTCGTCAGGCGTCTGCCGATGGGGGATTGCGCCCGCCTGGCACAGCGGCACGCCAATGAGCCGACGTCGTCGGCATCAGCGTCCCAGGCGCAGCGACTGGCAATACCATCGCGCCTCGTGTGCAATGATGCTCCCTACCGTACCGGCCAGTTTGAGGAGCTTGGTGTGACAGTCTCTCGTCTGCGAGATATTCCCTCGCGGACTTCGTCGCCGCCACGTTCTTCGTCGGCGCCTTTGCTGGCAGTGGCAGTTTGTGAGGTAGGTCGAGCCGATGGGCTTCGCCAGCAAACGGAAACGCCCCGTTTCTGGGGCGTTTCCGTTTCAGGCTTTCGATTTGGTCTTGGGGCGCTGCTTGGCCATTTGAGGGTTTTTCTCGCCCTGCGCCTTTCCGGCGCCCTTCGCCGGCGAGGCTACTTTCTTCTTGCTCGACACGTCGGCTTCTGCCCCGTGAGCAGGTGAGGCCTTTCTGGGCGATGGCATGATGTACTCCTTAGGTCTGTGCCGTTATGGCACTTTCCACATTAGGTGGCGTGCTGGCGAGAATCAAGGAGCGAAAGCAACGTACCTGTGGACCTTCGGCGAAAAATACGCCGACACCGAGGCCGTTTTCGGGTTGTCGCTCCCGAGTGACACCGCGCGTCCCCTGGCCGGGTGGTCAAAGGCCGCCATAGTGACCGCGTTGCGGCGAACTCAAAGGCCGAATAGACTCGCGCTGGAACGCCATCAACACACGGGAGGCGACGATTCATTTTTCCAGGAGACGGGTTAGCCCTCGACGGTCTTGGGTCGCCCCTCACGCAAAAGAACGGATAAGCCAACGGTCAACCCTGTCGGCTACGTCCGTTCGAGAAATGGTGGACGCAGGTCGATGCGTGTCACTTGGGGAGTCCCCGCCCGACCGGCACTTTTACCTGGTCTACAGCAAAGGGGACGACCGCTGTTTCGTCGTCGTGCTAGACATCGGAAACCGTGCTGTCGTTACCATTCTTCCGCTCTCAATGTGGAACAACGGCGCCCTGTCCGAAAGCTCGTCGCAGGCACAGGAAGCTCGAAGGCTGGCGCTCGCGCCACGGTCCCGCCAGCCAAAACGGGAAAATCCCGGGTATCAGTCGAGACGCCGTACCAGTGTGTTCCGCCGGAGGCGATGAGCCAGCTGAGAGCGTACTGCCGCTTGCTGACGCCGCCGCCGTGAAATACAGGTCTGCATGACCCGCCGCTGTGTATTGGTTGCCCCAACTCATCGACGATATGGCTACGTGCCGTGGTCGTCGTCCTGGCTATGGCGACAGGCGACGTCCTCAGCTTCATGGCTCGGACTTACATCTTCTCGACCATGATTTAACCGCGACGGGAGGGGCTTGCACCTCAACCAGGAAACCACGACGTCAAACCTGAACCACGGCGAGAACCGCTGGCACGTCGCCGATGACACGGCTCTGATGCCCCTTGCCCGTCGTGTCCTCAAGCAGTATCGCGCCTCCTGCTGCGACGCGACGTCGTTCACCGTCACTGGCTTCAAACTCAACTTCCCCGCTGAGAACAAATACCCACATGCTCATGGGCGAAGGATGAAGGTCGCCGACCCATCCGCTGGGCGCGCGCAAAAACCCGTAGCGGGTCGCTGCCGCGAAATCCGACACGTCAAAGGGGTCAGCGGGCGGCGCGAAGTTGCGGGTTACCAGCTGCAGATTTACCGACCCAAAATGACTTTCGCCAATCGTGTCTGAAAACAGTTGTGAAAATGTCAGCGCAAACGCCATGGGTTTCCCCTTTTGCGGCCTATGTTCCAGTCGGCGTTCGACGTGCCCAGTGGCTCAGAGGTCTGTGCTACTCAGCCCCGCGCAAGACGTCGGCCGCACAACGACTCGCGTTGAGTGTCCCGCCCGCCGGCCCGGGCGTCAAGGCACGGTGACGTAATGCGACGGCAACGGCCACGGCAACGCGCCAGCACGGCGAACTGGGTCGCAGAGGTGTGCTGTCCGCTTCGCCGGGACTATTTCTGCCTGGCCCGGGGTAAGACGCACATGGCTCCGTCGGCGGTCTTCCTCCGCGGCGACTGTCGGCCGGCGGCTCAACGAGAAATTTTCGGTTTCAGAAGACACAAACCCGTGGTCAACATCTCGGCCGTCCGCGACGTTAAGGATGCAAGAGGCGAGAACCCTCCGCCTCTCTCTCGTCGCGACCCGCGCTCCTTTCAACGCCGGTCGGCTTTATACATGCTGGAGCGGAACATGAAAAGCGTGAACGGGCAGTCTCTGCGCAGCCAGGTCGAGAAATGGCTAGCACCGGCTCCGGCGATATCGGGTCATGTAACCAGATTTAGTCGCACCCGGTTGGGCGGGCGACGGTGTGTGTACGTTGAGACGTCGTCATCACGCGGAGTGCGCGCGTTGTTCTTCTTCAGGCACGATGACGGCAGCTGGTACGTGTTTCCGCCTGCTGCCGACCGGTTGCGGGCGACTGCCGACCGCATTGCCCATGAGGGGTCGGCGCCGGCGTCCCCACCCGCGTAAGGCCGGGGACCATCGCGCGTTGCGCTCGCGGCTAGCCCCTGATGGACGTCGCTCGGTCCAACCACGAGATAGGCGGAATCCACGCAAGGAGCGGGCACCAGAATTAGCGCAGCTCCAGCTCGATATCATCAAAGAGCACGTGCTGAAGCCCGCTCGAGAACAGGACGCCAAGTTCGTCAATCTTCTCGCGAAGGAAGTTGACGGTCATATGAAGAAAGTGCGCGCCAGATGACGAGTGGATATCCGCTAGAACAGTGAGACTGAAGAGCGTCGCCTTGCGCTGGCGCGAAAGCCGGGACTCGAGTTCAAGGAGTCCAGCTACCGAAAGCTGGGCAACGGACTCGGCGAGTGCGGCCCCAACCCCAACGCCACGATGTTGAGGCATGACCCAGATTTCAAGCACCTCGATTTCAATCGATGGAAGCTGTCCGGTGGCGGCGTCCTCAATACGGACTACGAAGGTGCAGTAGCCCACCGGTGAGCGGCCGGCATACGCGACGAGCTGGTACCCGAACCGCGCGCAACCGGCGACGGACTCGCCGTCTCCGCAATCTTCCCCCTCGGTTACAGAGGACCAGGCAGTGTGCTGCTCTGACAGACTTTGCCCAGAAAGAGGCGCTGCCTCGCAGCTCGCCTCATCCTGCTCGCGCGCATCACGCAGCTTCTTTCGCAATAAGCGGGCCGAAGCATGGGGAGATGAGTTTTCATGGTGCCCGCAGTAGACGACATATCGGCGGCCGCCGCGCTCACACTCAAGAACAGTTCCTCCGGCCCGGACCTCAAGTGGCAACGGTGTGGCAAGCGGCTTAGACAGCAGTGAATGGCGCGCGCGCAGGTCGAAAGTCATGCAGACGGTAGTGAGTCTCTGGGTGGACAGGTTGAGCCCCTATTTTATCGCTGTGGCTTGCATGGCCCCTACGGACATCGCCACCACCGCAACGGCGCTGCGTGCGACGCTGCATCAAGCGCTTTCATGACCTGCGCCTCACTGCGCAACCCGTGTGCGGCGCTCTCTCACAGCAAGCTGGTATCAGCAAGGCCGGTGTCGGGTCTGCGATATCTGCCCCTATTTCGCTGACCACAACAAGCCGTCGCAGGCTTCGTCCAAGAGATGACCTGGCGTTAATGACGTGGGGCGAGGGCCTGTTGAGGCCCATCGCGTGACAAGCGTCACTGGCACGCACGTTGCGTTAATACGGGTACCTGAGCGCCATGCATCTGGGTGTGCCTTCCCACTGGACCGGAGGATAAAATGACCAGTACCAGAGAGCAATCCTTACGTTCTGTGGTGGAGAAATGGTTTGAGTTCGAGCCTCTGAAGACCGCCAAAGTCACCATGTTTAGCCGGACACTTTCGGGTGGAAGGCGTTATGTGTGCGTTGAGACCATGCACGACGGAGAGAAGCTTGCACTATTCTTCTTTCGGCACGGCGACGGCTGCTGGAGGGTATTTCCTCCTGCTCCGACGTTGCCGGAGATGACCTTGGAGCGACTGGCTGCATAGCGTGAATGCGGCGACGCACGCAATACTGTTGCGCCCAGTACCCTTTGCCGGCGGCAGGACGGTCCAGTCTGGTACCCTCGCTCGCGTTCCGGATGGAATGTTCAGCATCAGTAACGCGTAGGAGGCAACGATTCACTTCTCCCGGAGACGGTCCAGTGCGCGACAATCGTAGGTCGCAGCTCACGCAAAGGAACGGGTAAGTCAACGGTCCACGCTATCGACAACAACATCTATTTGAGAAATGGTCGACGCAGGTCGATACGTGTCACTTGGGGAGGCTCTGCCCAACCGGCGCTGCTGCCTCATCTACAGCAAAGCGGACGGCCGCTGTTTTGTCGTCGCGCAGGACATCGGCGACCGTGCTGTTGTTACGGTTCTGCCACTCTGGATGTGGAATAAGGGCGAATTATCGGAAAGCTCGCCTGAGGCAGACGAAGCTCGAAGGTTGGCGCTCGAACCTCGCTCGCGCCAGCCAAAACGATAAAATTCCGGACATCAGTCACGACGGCCGACCGGCCTGTTCAGGCGTAGACGATAAATCACCCGGCAGCCAGGTATGTTCTTTGCGCCTATTTCATAGGGACCAAACCCGAACGAAGGTTGAGTCGATATGGGGGCCATCTATCCCGCTAACGAGCGGGAGCGTTTGCGCCGGCTACATAGCTTCGGATTCCTTGACACACCAACAGGGTCGTCGTTTGATGAGATAACGCGCCTGGCGGCAATGTCGTTGCATACGCCGATAGCGTTGATTAACTTCATTGACGAAACCCGACAGTGGTGCAAATCGGCCTGGGGGATGCAGCCTCGCCCCGTGAGCATGAGCAGGAAGAAGTCGCTGTGCGCCCACGCCATGTTGACGGGTGACATGCTCGTCATTCCGGACGCTACTGAAGATGAGAGGTTCCGCGACCACCCGCAAGTCGTCGGGAAATCCAAGGTAGTCTTCTACGCCGGGGCGGTATTGAAAACGTCAGACGGCGTAGCCCTCGGTACGCTGTGCGCTATCGACCATGAGCCGCATAGTGTCACCGCTGATGAGAAGCGCGCGCTGAGGACGCTCGCCAATTGCGCAATTATCTATCTCGAAGGACAGCAGGCTTCCAAACGCCTATCGGAAGCGCAAAGTCGTCTGGAGACGGCTGCTCGCAACCGGGACGAGTTTCTGGCGATGCTGGCGCATGAACTACGCGCGCCGCTCGCGCCTATCCACACAGCCGTCGAAGTCCTCGCCCGGCCTGAGACGAAGGATGCCCAACGCACCTGGGCCCAGCAAATCCTGCGTCGGCATGTCCACTACATGAGCCAAATCGTCGACAACCTGCTGTCGGCGTCCCTCGTGTCTCGAGGTGTCGTAGCGCTAACACTGGAACCGGTGCGCTTGCGTGACCTCGTGGACCGTGCAGTCGAGCTCAGCGAAGCATCCGTGGCAAAGGGCATCCATAGCCTGAGCATAGACGTGGACGAGGCGCTCTACGTGGATGCCGATATCACCCAATGCCCGCTGATAATCGCCCATCTGTTGAAGAACGCGGCGACCTACACGCCCCCTGGCGGTTGTATTGATGTGAGCGTCCAGGCAGGCGAGACGGAGGTCGCCCTTCGGGTGCAGGATACTGGCGTTGGAATTGCCGCTGCGGACCTGGACGAAGTTTTCGAGCTGTTCAGACAGACAGAGCGCTCGCTAGCGCGTTCGCCCGGCGGAATGGGTCTGGGACTGACGCTCGCGCGCAAGCTGGCCGAACTCCACGGAGGCACGCTGGTTGCCAGTAGCGATGGACTGGGTCGCGGCAGCGAGTTCACGCTGACGTTACGCCGGGCTGCGCCGGTGACTGCTCCAGTTATCCGTGGTAGCGATGATGTATTGACGGCGGCAACGCCGATGTCCGTACTCATCATCGATGACAACCATGATACGGCAGACGCGATTGCGCTGTACTTCGAACTGTCTGGCCATGCGACACGGGTCGCCTATTGTGCCGCCGAGGCATTGGCTATCGTGGATAACTGGGTGCCCGACGTCGTATTGAGTGACATCGGACTTCCAGACGTGGATGGGTATGAACTGGTCCGGGCATTCCGCAAACTTGAGCGCCTTAAAACAACGACCTTTGTGGCGATTACCGGATATGCCGATGACAGGTTGGCAGCCTTGGAGGCGGGCTTCGACGCACATATGTCCAAGCCCGTGGACGCAGGCAAGCTCGAGCAGTTTCTGATTAAGCGTAGGGCGACGAGCAATGGCTTGCCATAAGCGGTGATTTTGGAAGGCGAAGGTTCCTGGCGCTCGAGAGTGAGAGGCGTCCGGTCGCCAGCCTGCCCCGGCAGGGACGAATGCTTGTTCATTCCGCCTGTCTCTCAAAGTCTCCCGTTCGATTCTATGTGGTCGCATTACGCCGACCAGTATCAAGGCGCAGTTGTCTCTTTCGATGCGGACCACGAGTTCTTTGCTGGTGTGGCCGTCCGGTTGAGGTTCAGGGTTCTTTAAGCGTTCCGCGCGCAGAACGGCTTGTGCGCTCGCTAACAGTGCTGTTGGCTGCAACGAAGCAGAATCTGATTCGTGGATGTGTCCAACGCGTATCGCCTCAGCACTTGCATCAAGTTACGCGGGAAACCGCATGGTTTCTCCTATCGACGGCTGGATTGGCCACAATCGTTATTCAGACCATCGGCCGCCACATGGGCTGGTACTCCAAAACACAACTTTCAGGGATGACACGGTCATGGAAGCAAACGACTATGACGGCAGCTCTTCGGCGCATCGTGCTCATAGAAGGCACCCCGTGACGCTGAGCGCGCACGAACTCGCGACGCTCTTTCGCCTGCGCAACGCGTCGGTTTTGACGGACGTTGAAACGCCGGATGTCATTGCGCTACAGGAAGCGGGGATGGTCCAGGTCATCGTGTCGGAAGACGGTGATGCGGCGCTGGCGCTGACCGTAGACGGGAAAGTATTGCTGCGCATGCTTGGCGCCGAGCCAGTTGGGAGTCGCAGTGACCCAAACTAATGCGCCAGTTGGCCGAGTGTCCTGCGCGGTCTGGCCTTCGGCTGGCCAACACCATCAAGCGGTTGCTCCTTGTTCGGCGTGCAGTAGACGGGTCGATTGCTTGATGTAAAGGCGCTTTACCCGCTACCAGAACGCTGGGCCATGCGGCGCGCACATCAACACTTCTATCGCAACTGCAATTGCGAATTGAATCTTCCGGATGCTCTCCGAGGAAGTCAAGTATCTCTGCCTTCGGGGTTGAAAACGTCAGAGGTCTCGTTATCATGGACGTCTCCGGAGCCGTAACACCGCCCGCAGAGCTGCCACCGCTCTCCGTCACATTTCGGGCACGTGATGGTGGTGGACGTGCGAGACACGTCTGAAACAGTCTCGACTTCGGTTATCTGCAACTTCCCCGTCCCCCCACATTTTTCGCACGTGATTTTTCCTTGGCCACCACATTGCTGACAGGTAGTCATCGTCTCCCCTCCCGGTGGTTTGGCGTACGTGACCATACTACTCCGAGCGCGTGATGCTGCACGAAGCTCGACAACGACGAGCTTCGATACACCCACGCCTTCATGTTTGGCAAGCGAGAACGCGGGTGCAACGCTTCCTCATCTTGGCCGTTGCAAGGGCTGGACACAGACTACACTTCATAGCAGTCGCGACGGCCCCACGCGGGCCAAAGCGGCGATGCGGACCAGATTTTGGCCCCCCTTGCCAGCTGCCGCAGCTGGATGGGCGCGCCAGCCATGGTCGTTCCTATGGTTCACCAACAGGAGGCAAGCCATGCATACCGTTGTAAGGAGATATTCCGGAAAAGGAGCCAAGGAATTGTTCGACGTGCTGGAACAGCGCACGGCGGATATTGAGGAACTGATGCGCTCAGTAAAGGGTTTTGTCGGATACACGCTCGCGCGCACTAGCGAGGGTGGCCTCTCGGTGACCGTCTGCCAAGACAAGGCAGGTGTTGACGAAAGCGTTCAAAAAGCGAGGGACTTTGTTGCGAAAAACGCCGGAAGCGCGGGTGCGGGCGCACCTGAGGTATTGGAGGGGCCAGTCCTCCTTCACGTGAAGTGACCACGCGTAGGGTTCGACGAGGTATCCCACCGACCCCCGATACAAGTCGGCCTTCGAGACCCTTCGAAGGCCGATGGCGGGCTCACTATGCGACGGCTTGGTCGCCTCTCGGACTTGTTCAGCTATTTGCAATTTCCGTTTCATGCAGCGCAGTGCTCGGCCAGCCCCTTCACGCTCGCTGTCAATTCCGTAGCTAGCGGGGCCGCATGAGCTAGTTTCGAGTACCCAGTGCCTCCGAAAGTCCGGGCTGACTCCGTCATAATGCTGATGTTGGGACGAAACAGCCCTTCAAATGCGGGGCCTTGTGAGAAGTTCATTGTCCGGCCTACGCGGGACGTTTCACCCGAATCGAATAGTCGTCCCGCTCCGACTGGAAGATGTCGCACCCGGCGTTACCCCGTGCAGTGTCGATAACCGTCGAAGGCGCGTCATACTCCTGGCCGAACAGCATGAACCGCCTGCACTGGCGGCATCCGACGCCAGTTCAAGATGCCTGAGGCACTGCCATATCAGCGATGTGCTTACTCATACGCGCGTCCCGCATTCGTGACAGCCGGCACCGTAGCCTTGTTCGTACGCGCGCTGGGTCGATGCTATCGTCCCGCATTGGTTTTCGTCGCTGCACCGGCTCATGTAGGCGGACTATCTTTCCGAGCAGACGCACTGGCTGCTTCTGCCTGTGCGGTTCGTTGTCGTTCCGGCACGCCTGCTGTGGCCGGCGGGGGAATACTTTCCCGCGTTCCGCGAGCTTGCGATGTCGCGCAAGACGGCCCGAGCCTGACCTTCCGAATAAAAAGCGGCTGACGCCGCTGTATTGCCGATACTGCACGTCGCGAGCGCCGTTTGCGCGCGAAGAGCAGGATTTCCTTATAGGCGTCCGCAAGCATTTGCAGGACGCCGCAGGCAAACCCGAGAAAGAGCACACCGAAACCTATGGCGTAGGACATGATGGCGGCAACAGCGAAGCTCGTGCTCGACTCGTTCTCGACTACATACCAGACATCCGGCAGATGCACGAGCATCCAGCCAGCGCCTGCGGCAATCGCAGACCACAGGAAAAAAGCCGCCACGTACATAGACACGTTGCCGACCAGGCAGAGCGCTCGCCAGGCGGCCAAAATGACCTTCATAAGGCAACTCCAAATCGATAGTAGTCCTGTTTTGAATGGACAGACAGGCACGCCGCTTTACTGCATCACGGCTGGAGTTACGCGTCTCCTGAGGAAGGAGAAGAGGCGCTCGAAACGCCACGCGGTCGCCATCAATATCGACACGTCCTGACCGGGTACGGGAAAACGGGTTCGGCACCCGCCGCATAATCGACCGCCGCATACAACGTGCCTACCCGCACTTTCGTCTAGTGCCCAGCACGCTCTCATGCCGGTATGTGCGACAGAACGAGAAGAACGGGCGGCGCCGCGGCCATAGCGGGGTGCCTTCGTCCGAACGCTGCTCTCGGAACTGGGGCTTAAGGCGTGGCTGAAGACCAGCGGCGGAAAAGGGCTGCACGTAGTCGTGCCACTGAACTCGCGGCTTGACTCCATGATTGACGCCAGTCGTCCCCATTCACGGCTGTTTAAGCCGTCAACAGCACTGTCCGCTCAGGGCTTGTTCTTTCCGCGAACACTCCTTGGTGGTTCCCCGGTGCTTCCACCGCTCCTCCTTCGGCGATAGAAGAGTAAGGTGCATCCAATCGCGACAAGCACGACCGCCACCAAGCCGACACTCATGCCGGTCGCGCCGCGCGGGTTTCTCACGCTCGAAGCAGCAGAAGCGACCGCTGGCGTAGAGGCATGACTCGCGACAGGCTGCGGCAGCGCGATGCCAGCGGCACTCCCTCGCTGCACGAGGGATGCCTCCGAGGTCGGAGATGCCTGTGGACTTGGTTCGGGAATTACGTCGGAAGTGGGTCCTACGGGAGCCATAGCGGTCACGGAAGCTATAGCCGGAGCCACTGTAGTGCGAGAATTGGTTTCGACAGACTTGGCCATCGCCTTCCACCGCGCGAATACGGTGTCGATGCAGTGGACGTCGGCGCAGGCGTTCCGCGATTGCCTCCACTGAGCGAGTTGTCCGGGCGAGAGCTTCCCACTTCTCAGCAGAGCCTGCTGCTGCGCGAAGATATCGTCGTATTCGTTGTTCAGGATGGCGTGGTCGCATATGACCCGCTCAGCCGGTTGTCGGGTGGTTGCACAGTGAATATCGCTCGCCCATGCTCCAGATGAGCCTAAAGCTGCCAGTGGCAGCAGCAATGCTAGATGTCGCCTCAGATGCACGAGTTCTCCTACAAAGTTATTGCCGTGATTGGACCGCGGTCGCTTGTGCGTGCACTCCAAGGTGTAAGGGGTCGGGGATACTTGGCGCCTCGGCTGCTACCCCAGCGAGCTGAAGCGGTTGGCCAAAACTTCATCAACGCCTAGCACGACAAAATCGGTTCTATGCAGAGATGAAAGGCGAAACACGGCGGCAAGTGACTGCCTGTATCAACGGCGCCGAACCCATATCAAGGGGCGCTGGATTCGGAATGGGCTTGAGGTTGCGCTGACAGGATGAGGGGCAATGTGGGTGCGCGTCGAATCCCTTCCGCGGGCATTCAGACGCTATCTGGAGCAGGCTTCGGTGAATCAGTCGTCGTCGCCATGGTGATGATGCTCCCTTCCACGGTGACGACCGTGGTCATGCCACCGGCGCTCGTCGCCGTAGCCCCCTTCGTAGCGGTAACCGTAGCCGTAGACCGGGGCTGGTGCGTAGATCACTGGCGGCGCCTCGTACACGACAGGAGGGGGTGCGACATAGACTGGTCCTGGCACACCCAGATAAACTCCGATGTCCGCGTGAGCGAGCGCTGCGCTGGATGCGCACGCAGCGGAAATGCCCACTGCCAGAAAAAACATAACGCGGTTCATGGTGTGCTCCTGCCCTGCCCACTTCTGGCCGGTGCCAGACAATGCCGAGCGGTGCGGATTTTAGCGGTGGCGCGTGGAAGCAGGTGCGGTTGAAATGTCAATTCTGTAACCGGCAGTAACCACCTCTGCGGTACTGCCGGCTCTGGTCGTGATTGCGGCGCGCTCAGGGAGTCGCCCGACACATGGACGCGCTCACCGACCTGGACAGGCGGCTGCGTCGAATACTGCAGGCGCCAACAAAACTTTAACTCCGTCCTTTCCTCACCCGATGGGTGTATTTGCCTCGAGCAGATTACATTGAATCGCCCGCTCATCCGTGGGGCCCTCAACTCGGGAGTTGGCGCCGAACTCTCCCGTGGCCCTGCTTCAAACTGAAATATGCCTTGTTTTATGGGCTGATCTGCTTGCATTGACCGCAAACCGTTGCTACGCTTGCCTCCAGCTTAAGTCGACGCATGTGCCGAGCATTCCGTGCCTCGGGGTGCCTCGTCTTAAGCATTCTCGAAACCGGATATGAGGATGTCATGGCAACCAAGACCGCAAAACCTGCAGCCAAGAAAGCTGCAACGAAGACCGCAGTGAAGAAGGCGGCACCGGCGAAGAAAGCAGCACCGGCGAGCGCAGCGCTCAAGCCGCTGAAAGATACCTTCACGAAGGCGTCGCTGGCTACGCACGTTGCCACCCAGGCCGGCGTCGAGCCGAAGCAAGCAAAGGCCATCCTCGCTGCGCTCGAGGACACCATCCTGGGGTCCGTTCACAAGAAGGGCGCGGGTGAGTTCACGCTGTCGGGCCTGCTCAAAATCGGCGTCCAACAGGTTCCGGCGAAGAAGAAGCGCTTCGGCAAGGACCCGTTCACGGGTGAAGAGCGCTGGTTTGACGCCAAGCCGGCGACCGTTCGCCTGAAAGTGCGCGCTCTGAAGAAGCTCAAGGACGCAGCAGCCTAACCACACGGCGCTCGAATCGCGAAGGCCTGCTCTCAAGCGGGCTTTTTCTTTAGCTCAGCGTTACGCTCGGTGCGAGTGGTTAGCCTCGCTGTGTAACACGCTGAGCAGAGTGGCCCGCTGCACCGCCGCAACTCGAACCTTTGCAATCAGCGCGACGACGTCCTCGTCCCCACGAGTCGCTGCCTCAACTTCGTACGGAGTCTTTGCCTCCAGAAGGACGCGAGCATGCATGACGCTTTCGAGCGCAGCACGTACGTCGGCCGCCAACTACGATGGCTAGCCGCAAGCGTGGCTCCTATTCGATTAGACGTCATTCTTGGACACGAAGTCGCAGCGCCGTTGGCTCAATACCAAACATCCGCTTGTGCGTGCGAGAAAGGTGTGCAGAGTCAGCAAATCCCGCCTGATGCGCGGCGGTTGTCCAGGACGAGCCAGACATGGCCGACTCAATAGCCAGATTGATACGCAGCCAGAGCACGTAGGCTCGGAACGAGCTTCCGGTGCCTTCGACGAAAAGATGTCGGAATCGGCTTTCAGACAAGCCCACTTTTGCGGCTACGTCGCCGAGTGAGAGGTTATTTCCGAGATTTGAGCGAATGTACTCTAAAGCCCGGGGGAGGCGTGGGTCCATGTTTTTCTCTTCAGGTAGCGCGGTCCGGCACAGCTCGGCAATCACCGACATCGCGGCCTCGACCATCGCCTTGGCAGAATGGTTCGCCCTCAGCGCTTCGGACAGTATGCTTGCGGCCGCGTGGATGGCATCCGCCGGCAGTCCGGCGACGGTGCTTGAACCAAACCGGGCGGTCAGGGCTCGCCCTTGGAGAGTTTCGGGTTCTACAAAGATGTGGGCGACGGTAGTGCCGCCGCTAACCTCAAACTGGTGCTTGCAATCACTGGGCACGACCGCGCCGTCATAGTCCGTCCAGCCTTCCCCGGCTTGCGTGCGAAAACGGAAGCTACCGCGTAACGCGACGGCGAGCTGTTGGGCATGATGCCCGTGCCATTGCGTCCTGCCTTGGGCGTCACCTATCCAGAGGCTGCCGCCCTGCCAGAAATAGATGCGCCCGGTGCCATGCGCGCTGGCCGACGAGTCGGCTTCAGTCTGCCCTGCGGTCACGATTGCTCCCTCAACTCAGCCGTTTTGTTCAAGCTCAGCCCCTTGACCGGCGCTGACAATTGCCGCTTCGCACACCGTCACCGTCAGGAATCGTACGATGAAGTTCAAACTCTCGACGCCGACCGCTATCGCGGCGGTCGCCTCCTCTTTTCTCATTTCCGCCTGCGGCACTCCGCCGACGGACCTCGACCTTTCGCTACAGCATCCTAGCTCACAAGGCAAATTCCTGGTACGCATGGAGCCACCAGCTAACGGACCGGCCATCAATCAGTTGCATGCGTGGCAGGTGCACGTGGATACGCGAGATGGAAAGCCAGTGTCCCACGCCACAATTGGCTTCGATGGCGGCATGCCGCAGCACGGCCACGGCTTTCCCACGAAGCCACGCATCACGCGGGAAGTAGCGCCAGGTGTCTACTCACTGGAAGGCGTGAAGTTCAGTATGACCGGCTGGTGGGACATGCGTCTGGCAATTCAGGCCGGGGGGGACTCCGATCAGACCGTGTTCAACGTCATCGTTGCGGACTCAGGGATTCAGCGAGCAGCCTCGGTGACAGCGAAATGAACCCCCTCCGCGAATCTGAATTGCCCTCGACACGACAGAAGATTTTGCGCGGAAGGCTAGCGGGCACACTGGCGGCAGGCGGTATTGGCTTGGCACTGCTAGTCGCCCTCGCCGGCTTTGCGCCCGCGGCTGGCGCTGCGGCCGATGCTGATTGGTCGCAAGAGGAACGGTCCATCATTACTTCAATGAGCTTAAGCAAACTACCAGCGCCGCCCGCGGACCCGTCGAATGCTGTGGCAGACAAGCCCGAAGCCGCTCTCCTTGGCAAGCGGGTTTTCGCCGATGTCCGCTTCTCCCGCAATGGCGCCGTGTCGTGTGCAAGCTGCCATGCACCAGACCGCCAGTTCCAGGACGACCGGCCGGTGGGACAAGGCCTCGGCCTTGGAAAGAGGCGAACCATGCCAGTCGCGGCGTCGGCGTTCAGCCCGTTCCTGTTCTGGGACGGTCGAAAGGATAGCCAGTGGGCACAGGCACTGGGGCCATTGGAGGATGGCGCCGAGCACGGCGGCAATCGCGTCCGGTACGCTCAGGTCATACGGACCGTTTACCTGCATGAATATGAGTCGCTATTTGGTGCTATGCCGGACCTGCAGGGCCTGCCTACAGATGCGAGCCCACTGGGTACCCAGGACGAACAGCGGGCCTGGTCGGGGATGACCGACGGGCAGCGCGATGCTGTGAATCGCATATTTGCCAACCTTGGCAAAGCTATCGCAGCCTATGAGCGAACGGTGACCTATGGAGAGTCGCGTTTTGACCACTATGTTGATGCGGTCCGAAACGGAGACCGCGCGGGCGAGCAGGTGTTGTGAAGTTGACCCAGAAAAGCGGACATCTATCCTTTGGAGAAGGAGGTGCCGATTATGGGCAAGCATCGTACCCCGTA
>NZ_JAGIPX010000071.1 GCF_017814945.1 Paraburkholderia sp. LEh10 | reverse complement strand
GGGTACGGTGTACGCGTCTTGCCCATTTCGGCACCTCCTGTAAAAGGATAGGTGTCCGTTTTGGCGGGTCAACTTCACAATCGGGCCGAGAATAGCCATCAGCCTACGCGTGAACGTGAGCGGCGCATGCGTGGTTTCCGTGCGCCCAAACGAAATCAGGCATTCCTGTCGAGCTTCGGGCCGATCCGGCAGCACTTCGCGCTTAAGCGACATCTGTTGCGCGCTACGCTCTACCGCAAACAGCTCGCTGAGCGCTTTGCCGCATGGCATCGTTTCACCGAGCTCACCCAAAATCCGTCACCTGTCTGAGCAAACACATGCCTTCTGCAATATTGTGTCGTCGACGAGTCAACGTGACAATGCCGTCAGCTGTCATCGCCGGCGGTGTGGCACCGCTCATCGGCGCATCGGTCATCGCTTGGGCGACTGCGCACTGGGGCGGTACGGAAGGCAGGATCCTTGCGTGGTTTCCGCTTGCGACGTACGTCGCAATTCTGAGCCTCATGGGCGTGGTGACGACCTTCTACACGCCTGAGACACGCGGCCGTGATCTCGATGATCTACATAATGCATCGGACGATCCAGTAGCATTCGGTGAACACGTGGCTCGACGGTAATAACGGTTCTTGACTCGAGCGCCGTCAGAATGAAGAAAATCCGCAGATGGCGAAATTTTGCGGGGGCAGTTCATCGTTAGCAGGCGCGATACTCCCAAGCGCACCGATGCCGGTCGAATTGGATTGGCCGGGCGCTTACTCCGCATGAGCCGCTAAAAACTGATGAATTTGCGCGACGACGGCGGCCCCTTCACCCACTGCTGCCGCGACACGCTTTGTTGAACCCGACCGGACATCGCCGATCGCAAATACTCCGGGCACGCTCGTATTCAGCCGCAGCGCACCCTCGCCATCTTCACGGGCGCCGACGCCCGTCAACACAAACCCTTTCGCGTCCAGCGATACGCCGCAGGTGTGTAACCAGCGTGTATTGGGCTCAGCACCGATGAAGAGGAATAGATGATGAGTCTCCATGCTCTCGACAGGATCATTGCGGCGCCGATAGTAGACGCGCTCGAGCCGCTCTTCGCCTTCGAATGTCGTTATCTGTGCGCCCGTATGAATCGTCACATTCGGCAGTGACTCAATACGCTCGATCAAATAGCTGGACATACTTTGCTTGAGGTCCAGCGCACGAACGAATACGTGAACATGCGCAGCGTGCGATGCGAGGAACGCCACCGCCTGGCCCGCTGAATTGCCACCACCGACCAGCATCACCGTTTCATTTCGGCACAGTCTCGCCTCGATCGGCGTCGCCCAGTAATAAACGCCATGTCCCTCGAACCGCGCGAGACCCTCCACTGCCGGGTGCCGGTACTCTGCACCGCTAGCGATGACGACCGTGCGCGCCGCGATACGGCGCGCGTCGGACAGCTCAATTTCGAGCGGATACCTAACGCAGTGCAGGGCCTTCACCTCTGTCGGAATCGAAATGTGCGCGCCAAACTTCTGCGCTTGAGTGAACGCCCTGGCCGCGAGCGCGTGCCCCGAAATTCCGGTCGGAAAACCGAGGTAATTCTCGATTCGCGCACTCGTACCGGCTTGGCCACCCGGCGCGCGGCAATCGAAAGCGACGACCGACAAGCCTTCGGACGCGGCATAGACGGCCGCTGCGAGTCCCGCTGGACCAACGCCGACAATGGCGACGTCGTAGATGTGCGACGGATCTAATTCTGGCAGGAGACCCAGGCATGATGCGAGTTGCCGCTCGTCGGGGTTGCGTAACACGTTGCCGTCCGGACAGACGACGAGGGGTAGATCATCGCTTCCGGGACTCAGGCGATCGAGCAGGGTGATGGCCTCGGCGTCTTCGACGTCGAGCGCCATGTGCGGATAGCCGTTACGCCGCAAAAAGTACTGCAACGCAAGCAGCCGGGCGTTATCAGGCGCGGCCACAAGTACGACGCCCTTCCCGTGCTCGATCAACGCAACGCGCCTCAGGATCAGGGCGCGCATTATTCTTTCGCCGAGTTCAGCCTCGGCAACCATCAAAGCACGTAGCCGCTCGGGCGGGATGACGAGCGCCTCGGCGGTTTCGATCGCCTGCGCATCGACGAGGGCGGGCTTGCCCGAGAGCATGCCGATATCAGAGGTGAACTCACCGCGTTGCACGCGAGCACGGAGCAAGCGTCGGTGACCTAGTCCATCGCGTGCCACGTAACGTATCGCTCCCGACAACAGCACAAACATGCCGGGGCTCAACCCGCCCGCGCTATAGAGCATCTGGCCCGTGGCGTAGCAGCAGGGCGCACCAAATCGACTCACCCGCTCTATCTCGACATCGGTCAGCGTCGGGAATATCTGATAGTAGCGCGGGTTGCTGCCTGGTGTCTGCACCTCCTCTCCCAAGTCAGCTTCGTTTTCGGGGGCCGCGCCTTGCGAAAAAGCGTCATTGATCATCGCGAACCTCTCAACCGCGTGCTGCCTGAATCCGACTGGGACTGCCAGGTGGGCGTCGCCGCGGCGCTCTAAGCCCGACAACCAGCTTAAACCATCGGGAAGAAGCGCAGTTCTGCGTTTGCTTAAGCTGCACTGCAAGACGTCCTCGGCAATGTCACATTGATCAACGCCCTCTGCCGCGTTGCCAGGGATGCTGGGAATCGCAGAAGTAGACCTTGATGTCGGTAGGCACGGTAAAGCGCTTGTGGTCGGCCATCTCTTTCCCCCCCATCCCAGGTCAGCGATCTATACAGTTACTGGGGCATCTTCGCAGCATGCTTTATGAGAGCGTTCACAACGGTCTCTGTGTCCTTGCTGGCAACCCTCACCATAGCGGCTTCGGCGTTCGACGAGCATGGCAATGGCAGTTCGGCGTACGCAGGTGTTCCTATCGAGCTTCGGCCCGATCCGGCTGCACTTCGCGCTGAAGCGCCATCTATACGCGCTGGTTTGATGGAAAAGGGGTATTTGCGAATTACATAAGAGTCGCCATCAACTCCGTTTGAAGTTAGAGATTTCCCGTTGACTATATTTGGGGATGTTCAAGCCGATTGCGCTTGAGTTATAAGACGAAGACCTAACGCATGTTGGTTATCGATCTGTGATCCTTTTGCACCACCATTCAATAGCGACTTGTCTCGGTCGACGAGTCCCGGTATTGTTCCACGCAAAAATGCCACCCAGGTTCGAACCTTTGCGTCCACAAACCTCCGGGAAGGGTATATCACATAGATATTTTCCGTCCGAACGATATAGGTTGGCAGCACACGCGTTAATGAGCCATTCTTAAGGCCCTCGATTGCCGCGTATACTGGCAACATTCCGATACCCATGCCGTTCTGTATTCCGGTGGCCAACAAATCGGCTATGTTTACCTGCAATGAGCCATTAACTTCTATCGTCTCGGGCCCATTGGGTCCTTCAAGCCTCCATTCACGGCTCGAAAACGATGGTGTTTGCAGAATAAGGCAGTCGTGGTGCAGGAGGTCGCTTGGCACGCGGGGAGTACCTCGCTCTCGAAGATAGCGAGGGGAGGCGCAAAGGACGCCAAATACTTCACCGAGCGGCAATGCAATGAGTTCCGAACTCGGGAGTGTGGCTGCGGTGACGATCGAAACGTCGTGACCACCATCATACAGGTCGGGCATTCTTTGAGAAACGCTAAGTTCGACACTCACATCGGGATGAAGCGCTCTGTAATCCGCTATGGTTGGCAGAATGTAACGCTGGCCCAGGCATGAAAAGCTGTGCAGTCTGAGGGATCCCGTTGGATGCTCGATCGCGCCACTGGCCTCGTCCTCGGCAGATTCGATGAATTCAAGGATCTTACGGCATCGTTCAAAATAGACCTGTCCGACAGTGGTCAAAGCCAGACGCCGTGTCGATCGATTCATCAGTCTCGCGCGTAAATGGTTTTCGAGTTCTGTTACTGCCCGCGACATGACGCCAGTTGTCAAATCGAGTTCTCTGGCCGCGGCCGTAAAACTCCCTCGTTCGGCCACAAGTACAAAGGAACGCATGTTTTGTAAAGTATCCATCATGTGCTCGGAATAGGTTAAATGCTTACCAACAGGAATCGGCCGACCGATCTGTGTAGAGTTGCGAAGTCCGAAAATCTGCTAGATGAGCAAGCCGGCGCATTACACGAATTGATCATGCTATGAGGCCTTGCGTTGCATGTCGCAAACCGAACGTAAGCGCCGTACCGGGCTGCAGCGCGACCTTCTTCTCTTAGCCACGCCGATCGCGTTGGCGAAACGGATTGCTCGGACGCTCAACCACAACAAAATTCAGTATGTACTACGATACATCACGCCAGACAAAATCCATCCACGGCGGATGCGAGGATCATTCGATCGCTTTCGGCGTGGCCTCCTCGTGTAGCACGCGGTCGAAAAATCTGGTCTCCATGCTGGATTGCGCCACCAGTCAGCAGGCAGAAGGATTCGAAACGCGCACGTCCAAGGCGCCAGGTCTGTTCATCGTGACGTCCATATCGTGGGTCGCTCCAGCAAACGCTCACCGTCAATGACGATGGCCGATCGACAATGAGAAAATGCGAGATCGGAGGCTCGATGCCGTCGGTCCGTGAAATCTCGATCTGTTTGTTCCTCTTAAAGCGGAATCTTTTCTTTTTTTCAGGTTCTGTGCCGTGTTTTGTATTTGATGTTTGCGAAATATGACCCAGGACATCCAGTAATGTGCGGCGCACAACTTCTTCGTCCGTCAAAATAACCATCATAATCTCCACCTGAAATGTTTTCGCTCGGTCTGCTTTCGGCAAACCGATGTTCACCGGGAACGTCTCGCCAGCGACTTCGAATACCATCGCCTCCCGCGCTATCAATCGATTCGAAACACATCCGGCCAGTCGCCTGTTAAAGCGGACGACGAGGCAGGCCGACCTGACGGAGGCAGCACCATCGGGATGGAAACGTTGGATCTGCGAGACGTCACGGATAGAGCGCGCACGGCGCCCTGCAACTGGAATGACAAGGTCTTGCATTCGCGCGCCATGGAAAACTCCTGAAATTTGTCGTCGCAGGAACCGAGGTTAAGCCGAAGCCGGTGCAGAGCGCCATTACACGATGGTGGTAGCGACACCTGCGCATCCTTGGGAAGCGTATCGATTCATCCTGCACCTAAAGTGGAATTGCGGTTGCACGGGCTATGCCCTAGATTAGTTCGCAGGCCGACGCTCCAATGAGCGTTACTCTTCCATCCTGTGGCATGGCCCATTCACTATGTCGCTGATCACATTTCGACGCACGGATATCATTTATGTATATGCACAGCAATGTGCTTCCATGGAAGATGGAAAACGCACAACCGACGACTGAACATGAGCTTGTCGAGCATGTCGGGTTTGGCACTACATCCAGATGGGGTCGTCTTCTCTTGCCCGTTATCCCGCCGCTATCAGCGACCATAGAGGAAGGTTTTTGTGTATGAGAGAAATTTGCCGGAAATTTCTTCGATTCGCCGCAGTGATCGTGGGACTCTCAAGCCTCGGTGGCTGCAGTTGGGTCCTGTTCAACTCGAAGGGCAGTGTCGGCCTTCAGGAGCGCGACCTCATCATCTTATGCATGGGCTTGATGTTGATCGTGGTCATACCGGCCATCGTGCTGACCTTTGTTTTTGCGTGGCAGTACCGTGCGTCGAACCACAAGGCCACGTATATGCCAGAGTGGGCGCATTCCACGCGGATCGAAGCAGTGGTATGGGGTATCCCTATCGTGATAATCGTCACACTGGCGATCATCGTGTGGAAATCAACGCACCGGCTGGATCCGTCCCGACCGCTCGACGTGCCGGGTCAGCCCGTCAACGTCGAAGTCATCGCAACCGACGGGAAATGGATCTTCATTTATCCAGACCTCGGTATCGCCACGATCAATCAGCTGGTATTCCCCGCACATCGCCAGGTGGCATTCAGTATCACCTCGAACTCGACCATGGGGACGTTCTTCATTCCCCAGCTTGGTGGCGAGATCTACGCGATGGCGGGCATGCGGACCCAACTGCACCTGATGGCAAACGAGGAGGGGAAGTTCCATGGCATGTCCGGCAATTTCAACGGACCGGGCTTCTCCGACATGAAGTTCGTTGCAATGGCCACCAGCGAGGATGGCTTCCAGCGCTGGGTGAAGCAGGTCCAGACGTCACCTAACACACTCGATTTCAATACCTTCAAGAAGGTGGCAAAGCCCAGCCAGGGCGATGCGATCGCGCAATTCTCACGGGTTCAGCCTGGTCTTTTCAAAGCGGTGATCGACCAGTACGTTGGCCTGAGAGCGGATACAGCGGCACATGCTGTCCTGGACGTTGGCGCTTCGTCGAAAAGAGAGGAGTAACAGATTCATGTTCGGCAAATTGACATGGGCAGACGTGCCGTTGCACGAGCCCATCATCGCGGTCACCCTGGCGGCTGTCGTGATCGGCGCAGTGGTGATTCTGGGCGCAATCACCTATTTCCGAAAATGGACGGTGCTTTGGAACGACTGGATCACGACAGTCGATCACAAGCGCATCGGCATCATGTACATCTTCGTGGCAATCGTGATGCTGGTTCGCGGCTTTGCCGACGCCATCATGATGCGGACACAGCTTGCGCTCGCCGGGCCGGGTCACGCGGGCTTCCTGCCACCGCATCACTATGACCAGATCTTCACGGCGCACGGCGTGATCATGATCTTCTTTGTCGCGACGCCGTTCGTCGTCGGACTGATGAACGTCGTCGTCCCGCTGCAGATCGGGGCTCGTGACATGGCGTATCCGTTCCTGAACGCCTTGAGCTTCTGGCTGTTCGTCGTGGGCGTCGTGCTGGTCATGCTGTCGCTAGGCGTCGGGGAATTCGCGCAGACAGGCTGGGTCGCCTATCCGCCTTTGTCGGACATCCAGTTCAGTCCGGGTGTGGGGGTGGACTACTACATATGGTCGCTACAGGCCTCAGGTTTGGGAACGCTGCTGACCGGAGTAAACCTTTTTGTAACCATTCTCCGGATGCGCGCGCCGGGCATGACGTTAATGAAAATGCCCGTCTTTACGTGGACGGTGTTTGTCACCTGCGTAATCATCATCGCAGCCTTCCCGATCCTGACGGTTGCACTGGCCGCGCTAGCGGCGGATCGCTACCTGGGCTTCCATTTCTATACAAACGAACTCGGGGGCAATCCGACGATGTACGTCAATCTGGTATGGGCGTGGGGGCACCCCGAGGTGTATATCCTGGTTCTTCCGTCGTTCGGGATCTTTTCCGAAGTCACCTCGACTTTCGCCCGAAAACGTCTGTTCGGCTACAAATCGATGGTGGGCGCGACGCTGGCAATCGGCATCCTGTCGTTCCTCGTCTGGCTACACCACTTCTTCACAATGGGTTCGGGTTCGGACGTCAACAGCTTCTTCGGCATTATGACGATGATCATCGCGATTCCGACTGGCGTGAAGATTTTTACCTGGCTGTTTACGATGTACCGCGGTCGCGTCGAGTTCACGCCACCGATCCTCTGGACACTGGCGTTTCTGGTGACATTCACGATTGGTGGCATGACGGGTGTGCTGCTCGCGATTCCCGGAGCGGACTTCGTGCTCCATAACAGCCTGTTTCTGGTCGCGCACTTCCACAACACGATCATCGCCGGCGCGCTGTTCGGCTATTTCGCTGGCTTGAACTACTGGTTCCCCAAGACCTTCGGCTTTAAGCTGAACGAGCGTCTCGGCAAGTATTCCTTCTGGTGCTGGGTCATCGGCTTCTATCTCGCGTTCATGCCGCTTTACATGCTTGGCTTCATGGGCATGACCCGGCGTCTGAATCACTACGACAACCCGGCGTGGACGCCATACCTCCAGGTCGCAATGGTCGGCGCGGTCTTCGTCCTCGCGGGGATCGGCCTCCTCATCGCGCAACTGATCGTGAGCATCCGCGACCGCAAGCAAAACCCTGACCTCACCGGCGATCCGTGGAATGCGCGCACGCTTGAATGGTCCACATCGTCGCCGCCGCCGTTCTACAACTTCGCCGTGGTGCCGCGCGCGGATGTCATCGATGCATTTCATAAGGCGAAGAAGCGCGGGTTGCCGGCGCGCCCGGGGACGTACGAGCCGATTCATATGCCACGCAGCACGGGAGTGCCGTTTATCGTGAACGTATTCATCCTGCTACTGTGTTTCTCGCTGATCTGGCATATCTGGTGGCTGGCAGGTGTCAGCTTCGTTGCGACGATCTTCACGCTCATCATCCGCTCGTACGACGACGATACCGATTATTACGTTCCGGCCGACGAAGTCGAGCGCATCGAGAGCGCGCGCCTCAATCTAACGCCTCAATCTCACGACACGAAAGATCTGAACCATGTCTACGCAAACGCTGATTGATTCGAGCGTGACCGAGGATGCGCACGCGCATGACGGCCACGACACCGGCTCGCGCAAGGTGCTGGGCCTGTGGCTCTACCTGATGTCCGACTGCATCCTGTTCGGGTCGCTGTTCGCGTCGTATGCGGTATTGAGCGGAGCCTTTGCCGGTGGACCTGGACCGAAGAACATCTTCGAGTTGCCGTACGTGCTGGTCGAGACGTTCGTGCTGCTGCTTTCTAGCATCACATATGGCTATGCGATGCTTGCCGTGCACAGGCGGAATCAGGGTGCCGTCTTGCGGTGGCTGAGCCTGACCTTCATTCTGGGCACCGTTTTCACCGGCATGGAAATCCACGAGTTCCATCACCTGATCTCGCTCGGCTACGGACCGCAGCGCAGTGCGTTCCTGTCGGGCTTCTTCGCGCTCGTCGGCACGCATGGACTGCATGTCGCGTCTGGTTTGCTATGGATGGCAGTGGTCGTGCATCAGGTGGCGACCAGAGGATTGACGCCGTCTAACGTGACGCGCCTGTCGTGCCTGAGCCTTTTCTGGCACTTCCTGGATCTGGTCTGGATCTGCGTGTTCACGGTCGTTTATCTACTCGGAGCGTTCTGACCATGGCAAACCATGCTACTACCCGCGCCGGGGAAGCCCACGGCAGCGCAAAGGATTACAACACGGGCTTCATCCTGTCGATCATTCTGACGGTCGTTCCGTTCGCGTTGGTCATGCATCCGGTGTTGCCGCGGGCGACGACGCTGCTCGCGGCCGTGATTTTTGCGATCGTTCAGCTCGTGGTGCATCTTGTGTATTTCCTGCACATGAGCCGCTCCTCGGAAGGAGGCTGGAACCTGATCAGCTTCGTGTTCACGCTCGTAATCCTCTTCATCATAGTGGCGCTCTCGGTCTGGATCATCTGGAGCATGCACTTCAACATGATGATCAACTGATTCGCCAGGCGCGCGTTCGATGACGGGTACCCCACATCATGTAACGGTCCTAAACGGCGATTGACGAAGCCCGGTATCGTGATCCGCAATTTCATCGCCGTCATGGGCGGTTTTCCGCTACGCCGGTATATGGTGAGACCTGCCTGTCGCGCTGGTACTCGTCGGCTACGTCGCATACATAGCTATACAGTTTTTACATGAACAGAAAATCGACTCACGTGACGTCGGTCGGCAGAAGTGCTGGTGCGATGCCACCCGTAGTGGGACAGATGCCGCATTCGTATGCGATCGCAATCTCCCGGGGCTCAGGATTATCGCGCGGCCTTGATTCCTGTACTTCCGGTTGTCAGCGGCTTTGCCGCAGCGAACCGCCATATGATGCTCTACATCGTCGCCTTTTCTGCTGCCACCCTGATGGTTGGTTTCCTCGAATTTGCCAGCACGATTCTTATCCTGGCCGTACTGAGTGTCGCGATGTCGTTGGACTGTTCCCCGTCCCAACCGGCGAACAATCTCTCGCTGCGTGGCCGGCGCATCAGGGGGAGAGCGCAGCGAAATCGCTGTCGCCGGTTACGTCGGTTCAGCAATGGCAATGATGGGCCGCTCGTGCTGACCGGTGTGCAATCGAAAGCATTCGGGTCCAACATGCCGCACGAGACACCGCCTGAGGATAAGGGCGTTGACGGGGGACGTGGCACTCTCCTGGCAGACTGCAGAAATACCTCGCGCTGAAGTCATCGGGACGGGCGGCAAAAGGGTTGAGGTAGAAGGGTGACTCCGTTCCAGGAGACTATGCGCGGCACTGGCACGTTCACTGACAGAGTTTGTTTTCCGTGCGCAAGCGGGACGATTTCGTTCCGTCCTCGCATCCGCTGCGCTCGATTCGCGTCATGGCGAACGAGGCGCTGGCGAAGATGGATGGGTGTTTGCCGAAATGTATGAGACCGACATCAAGGGAGGCCCGGCCGAGCATCGCGCCGGAGAAGCTGCCGCGGGCGATGCTGTTGCAGGTAACGCGCGTACGCGGCGGTTGCCCTGATGATCCCCTGGTCCACCTGACTCTCGCCGGTTTCGTAGGGCCGGGGGACAGGTCCCGTACAGGCGCCGACCTCACGGCGGTTGGCGAACTGCCTCCAGAAGAGCTCCAGCGCGAGTCTCGAGCCGCTGACCGGACCAATGCCGCTCAGGCGTGTGAGCTGATCGATACGCTCGCGCGCCGGTTCGCCGCCTGGGCGTAGTACGCCGTCTCCGGCGCGGCCGGCTGCTTCTCGGCCAGTGCCAGCCGCTCGCAGTCGCACAGCAGCCGTTGGTGGAGCTCTTCGGGCAGCGGCGCACCGTCGTGACAGTGCACTTCGCGGCGCGCGAGCCTGGTGGCAAATTTCCTGCTGTTGACGTCGGCAGCCCAGTGTTGCCATCAGCTTGCGTGCTGCAACACTTCCTTCTGCAGCTCGCCGCGCTCGCGCATCAGGTGGCGTGACGCTTCGTCCTGCGGTGATGGCACGTGGACCGCGTGCATGCGGTCGCGTTCGCAAGCAGCAGCCAGTCCAGCAGGTTGATGACCAGCTACGTGACGTCGAGCCCGTCGGTCTTCGCGCGTCGCCCGTCGCGTTCGACCGGGATCCTCTCCGGATCCACGACGTAACATTCAATGCCATGGACCTGCAGGGCCCGGCAAATCCAGAATGCATCCTGGCCGGCTTCGTAGCTCACGACGACCCACGTATTGTCCGGAAGTGACCATGCCTGCCCTTCGCGTTGCAATCAGCGTCAGCACCGCCTGCATGCGGGCGGCTGGGTCCGTCTGCGCGACCGTGTGAAACGACGGACTTTGGCGACGCCTGTCATGTGGCTCGACCTTCCACTTGGCCGCCGCCAGTTCAAGCGATACAGCCAGCATCACGTCCGTCGCGTTGACCCAATCCGTTCCATGTGTTGTATGCATGACGCTCTCCCATGAGCAAGTCCCATGGTCAGCCTGTCGCCCTCCTGCACATAGATCTAGAGCAGAAGACTCAGGTCGTTCGCACTTTCCTCGGCACTTTCCCCATATTGCAGCGCAAAGCGCACCACGCCCCTAGTATCGATCACGTACTGGAGTACCGAGTGTTCCACCGTATACGAGTTAGCGGATGGGATTTTCCGAAAATACGCCCCAAAGGATCGAGCGGCTTCAGCCGTCTCCTGCGCATTACCGTATAGTCCAACGAACGTCGAATCGAACGCTGCAGTGTAGGCCCTTAAAATCGCTGGCGTGTCCCGCTCAGGATCGACCGAGATAAAGATTACCTTCAGCCTGTTACCTCGATCCCGAAGCAGGCTTTTGATCTGCGCCGCGCGAGCCAGGCTTGTCGGACACACGTCCGGACACCGCGTGTATCCGAACAGAAGCAGGACCACATTGCCCCGGAAATCCTCCAGCGTCCGCAGATTGCCGTCGGTATCGCGCAGACGGAACGTGCCCGGCAGTTTCATCGAGGACAGGTCGACTGCGTGCAGCTTCGTGGAGATGTGTTTGCCGCATGCCGCCACGGCGAGCAGGAGCGCCGCACTCAGCAGACGGCGGCGTGGTGACGGCGCGGTATGGGACCGACGACGCTTCTTGCGATCGGACATGCTCGAACTTTATGAGTGGGTGGTAGGGGTGGCTGGTTGCGGGCGGAGCAAGGGTGTCATTAGCGCGTGCAACGATGCACCGCTATGGGTGCTCGCCGGGCGCCGTATTCCAAGGGCAATAACAGCCGACGGCGACCAGCGGAACAGGGCGGACATGTTCACCTGCGACCAGCATGCCGAGGATCGGCTCCACGAAGCTGTTGGCAGAGCTGCAGACAAAGCCTTCACTGTATGGTCCCGCGTAGGCAAGCTTTCCATCTGCAGCCCAGATGGCTATAGCGGGGCTTGCCGGTATGCGCTCTATTCCTTCGATTCCCGCTAGTGGCTTGAGCTTGCCTCGCAGAAAGGCCGATAACTGGCCGTGGGTGCCGGGCTTGCGCATGCTGTAGAAGTCGATATTTGCGCCTCTGAACATCGAGATCAGGTAGTTCAAGTGGGCGTCGGTATTCTCATTGCAGGTCGTGCAGTCAGGGTCCCAAAAGTGCACGACGCGAATGCGTCCAGTATTGCCGGCCAGGTCCGGCGGCAGACGCAGATCGGAGTCTCGGAAGATGACGGCCTGATTCGAGTAACTGGTCACTCCGCCGATGCCAAAATATCGCCATAGTGCGACACCCGTCCCGATGAGGATACAGACGGTCGCGCAGAGAAACAGGATGACCGGGCGTCTGCGCAGCAGAGGGATTGTTGATCGAGGAGTTTCCTCGTCACCGGCAAGGAACATGTCTGGTCACGCCAATGGACGTGTGATGCGGCAACCCGTCACCGATGCGGGAAGTTGCTTTCGTACTGCGTTTCCATTTCGCGAGAGGCGTCTTCCTGGAAGAGGCTGGGCTGAGGCGACTGGACCAAGACCCAATCGGCCGACAGCGATTACTTCGGCGCGCTCGATCGAGCCCTCATTGGCGCTCAACAAACCCATGTTGGTCCGATACATATTGCCGGCATCCGTATCCACTACGCTGCAGTCAGCGCGGCGACAGTCGATGACAATCGACCGGCCGGCAGAGCCGTCGGGATTCATCGCTCGAATGCGGCCGCCGCTTATTTCGAGGAACAGTAATCGTCCGGGGCTGATGACACCCTGAGAAGCGCTGCTTCTGTTGACCCGAAACAGAGTCATTTCATGTCCTTTCCCGTCGATACAATTGATGGGGAGACTGAACAGCAGGCCGACGCCCGGTGACGCAGGGTACCGGGGTTGTCGTTCCCGGGCACGCGGTGCTCCGATGAAGTTGTGCGACCGGCTATGTTTGATTTTTACGCCAGCGTTCTGAGACTTTACTTCTGAACAGCAACTTTAGCCTTTAAGCGGTGCGTGATTCAATTGCACGATGGTGTTATCACCGTTAGCACCCCTCTTGGATAAGGAAATTTGGTTTCGTTCTGCACCTAAAGTGCAATTGCGGCCGCGCCGGGCGTGCCCTAAATTGGTTCCAAGCCAGCACGGATATATGTAACGCCCCGACGTGTATTTCCGGGGCGTTGCAGGTGCAGGTGCAGGCGCGTAGCCATCCGTTCGTAGCACCGGGTTGTTCGTCCCGAGCTTGGCCATCTCCACATGGCGGGTGCACTACAAAAGTAAACGTCCCGCCCGGGAGGAATTCTCCTGAGTGTTCAAGAAACAATCGACTGAACGCGATGACCATATGAAGTTTCTTTCGCAAAGCATTTCGGTGGATGGCATCGAGTCGGCGCGCCTGTTCAAAGCGTCTGTCGTTGTGGTCTGTGGATGGGCACTGATTGAGGCGCCGCTGGAACTCGGCGGGTCGACCAATTCCACCTCTCTGTTCGCCGTGGTGGTGTCGAAGGTGCTGATATGCCTCATCGGCGCCGGTGCGATCGCCAACCTGCGTATTGCCTGTCAAGTCTTTGCCTTCGTCTGCGGAGCGAGCGTATTCGCCATAGCACCAGCACTACCTCTTGAGTACATGCGCTGCTTTTCTATTGCACTCTTCTCGACGGTCGAGTGCATTGCCAAGGCAGCATGCGTTGCGTCGTTCGCAATCGCGTCCTTCGGGGGGAACAGTGTTGGTGAAAATATGAACGTACTGAACCGCACGGCAGATGACTAAACATGAGCTTGTCAAGCGTAATGAGTCGGAGATTGCTGTCATTGTTCAGCTTGCTGCTCGGCGGTTGCGCATTCGTGCCATCGATCCCGCAGTTGTGTATGTCTGTGCACGGGTTCGGCAGGTGAACGCCGGGTAGCCGCTGAGCTACGACATCGCAATGTCAATTCGCTTGGCGGCAGGTATGACGAGACAACTGTTCAAGTGAGGATCCGGTGACGTGATATCAACACCGGTGCAGCAGCCATTGGCGCGCAGGCCTGTGCCCCATCCCTCACGCAGCGCTTCGCAGCGCTGCCCCAAATACAGGGCCAGGGCGGAGTCTTCGCGCCATGTCGACCAGTTCGGCGAGCGAGCGGGCGTTCATTTTTCGCATGACGTGCCTGCGGTGTACCTTCACTGTTAGTTCGGTGATGCCCAGCCTGGCTCCTACCTGCTTGTTCAGAAGGCCGGACACCACCAGCGCCATGACCTCCCGCTCGCGTGGACTGAGTGAGGCGTAGCGATCGCGGAGCGATTGCATCCGGACTTCCTCGACCAATGTCGCGCGGCTGCGCTCGATGGCGTGGCGAATGGCCTCAAGGAGAACCTGGGCGTCAAAGGGCTTGGTGAGAAATTCAACCGCTCCGGCTTTCATGGCCCGCACCGTCGTTGGCACATTGCCGTAGCCGGTGATGAAGATGATCGGCATGTCGGTACGCTCCGACGCAATGAGATTTTGCAGATCGAGGCCGCTGAGATCGGGAAGACTGACATCCAGCACCAGGCAGTTTGGGACCATCGTGCGCGGGCGCCCAAGGAAATCGTGCGCGCAGGCGTACGTCTCGGCGCTGAGACCGGCAAAGCGAATCATCGCTTGGAGCGATTCACGCACCGAGACGTCATCATCGACGACGAAGACGACCGGCGTGACATGCGCCGACGGCAGTTCAGATTTGCGTTCAACTGCATGGACTGGTGTCATTTCGAACTCCATTGGTAGGCACCTGGGTGAATCATTTGTCCTGGAGCGCAGCCTGGATTGCCCCAAGCAGAGCGGTGTCGTTGAATGGTTTGAACAGACATTCAACGGCACCCTGCTCGAGCATGCGAGGGCGAAGCGCCTCGTCCCCGTGCGCCGTGATGAAGATGATCGGAACGGTTTGCTGGCGCCGCCGCAGTTCGTGCTGCAGGTCCCTACCGGACATGCCCGGCAGGGCGACATCGAGAATCAGGCAGCGCGCTTCGCCCGCATACCCGGATGCCAGGAACTCCTCGGCTGAGGCAAACGTCCGCGCGGCAAAGCCGAACTCGCGCAACAGGTCCGGCAGCGATTCGCGCACCGACTCGTCGTCGTCGACCACCGCGATAAGCGCGCGGTCAGCCATCACGGATTCCTCACGGTCTGCTCCGTGTCGGTATGCGCTGACAGGACCTTGTTAGCAGGACGATCCGCCGCCGCCATCCACTCCTGTCGAGATGGGATGGAAAACGAAAATGTGGCACCAAAACGCTCGTTCGAAGTGGCCCACAGGCGTCCACCGTGGCATTCGATGATGGAGCGGCTCACGGATAAACCGATGCCCATGCCTTCCCGCTTGGTTGTGTAAAACCCATCGAAGAGCTTACCCGCGTGCTGCGGATCGAAGCCCACTCCGGAATCGGTCACGGCAAGCCGGACACAGTCGCCATCGTCGCGTGCGATCCTGACCAGCATCTGCCGCGGACGGACGTCGACGCCATCCATCGCCTCCGCAGCATTAAGAAGCAGGTTCAATGCTACCTGCTGGAGCTGAACCCTGTCGCCTGTGACGGGGGGCAGGTTCTCGGCCGTCTCCAGCCGTAGCACGATCCGTCTTGCGCGGATCTCACCGCGCAGCAGCTCGATCACGTCATTCGCGGCTTCGACAAGATCGACCGCCTCCATCGTCACGGCCTTCTTGCTGAACAATGCGCGCAGACGTGTCATCACCTCCGAAGCGCGGTGTCCATCGCGGATCGTGCGCCGCACCGTCTCGAGCGCGCCGTCGACATTGGGGGGCTGCGCGCTCAGCATGCTCAGGCCGGTGCTGGCGTTGGTGATGATGCCGGCCAGCGGCTGGTTGATCTCGTGCGCAATCGAAGCCGTCAGCGCCCCCAGGCTGTTGACCCGGCTCGCGTGGGCCAGTTCGACGCGCAGGCCGTAAAGCGCTTCTTCGGACTGACGGCGCTCGGTGACGTCATGGACGGCGCCGATGTAGTCCAGCCAGCCCTGCGGGTCACGCGTGGCGTGAGCCTGTATGCGCACGTACCTGACCGAGCCGTCTGACAGCAGCAGACGGTGTTCGAACTCCAGGTGCTTGCCATCTTGCGCTCGCTCGATCATTTCATGCAGCACATGAAGGTCAGCGGGGTGGACTCGGGCGGTGATCATTTCCAGTGTGATTCTCACGCCCGCCTCAATGCCGAAGATGCGATACAACTGTTCGGACCAGGTGAATGAGCCAGTCTCCGGGCGCCAGCAGAAACTTCCGCTCGAACTGAGCTGCTCCACCCTGGCCATCAGCGCCGCGCTCTTGCGCAGTAGCTCCTCCGCCTGTTTGCGGGCCGTAATGTCGTGCGTCACGCCTAGTTGCACGATCGCTCCGTCGCTGTCGTGCATCGGCGCTGCATGGGTTTCCATGTGCCGTCGCTCACCGCCCCGCGTGATGAAGTCGAATTCCAGGAAGCCATCGTTGCCCGAGCAGATGTTTCTGTTGAACTCGACGAATCGCGCGCGATGCTCGGGAGCGACGCGATCGAAGTAGCACTTTCCGATCACGTCTTCCGCGCGCGGCGCGCTCACTGTGCGGCGTCCAGCCGGATTGACAAACAGCAGCGTTCCGTCGTTGGCGAGGATCGTCACGCATTCCGGTGTCGTGTCCACGATCGTGCGGAAACGTTCCTCGCTTCGCATCAGTGCGAGGTCGCTCCGTGCACGCTCGATCGCGATGCTCGCGAGGCGCGAGAGTCGTTCTGTCAGATCGGATTGAAGCCGAGTGGGGGATCCGGGCTCCGACCGGAATATCGTGAAGGTTCCCAGCACGTCGTGTGTGCGCGACAGGATTGGCGTCGCCCAGCACGCGCACAGCCCATGCGTGAGGCTAAGGTCGCGCCACGCCGGTGGCCAGCGTGAGTCCGTTGCGATATTGGATACGATCACGGGTTTCTTGAGGGATGCCGCGATGTCACATGGTCCCGGATCGCCGCCAAGGGTGGCGCCATTGGCAGCATCGGTGTAGATCGGCGCGAGGTCTGGCGCGCCCACCCGCTGGAAGCGCATGTCGCCGGGCTCGATCAACGAAATGCTGCACAGGCAGTCGCTCGTGATCTCTTCGACCAGCCGGCACAAATCGTCTAGAACCGTAGGCAAAGGCAGCCCCATGGCGACCATTTCGAGCAGGCGCCTCTCGCCCGCAAGCAGCGCCTCGGCCCGCTTACGGTCGTCGATATCTGTCTGCAGGAAGTACCAGAGAGCGATTCGCCCCTCGTTATCCCGCAAGGGGAAGCCTTGCACGCGAAACCATCGATAAACGCCGTCGGCGCGGCGGTGGCGCGATTCAAAGTCGTATGGCACGCCGGTGCTGATCGACGCGTGAAAACGGGAAATAGTCCCCTGCCGATCCTCCGGGTGGATAAAGTCTTTGCTAATCCACTGCTTCAGTTCGTCAAGCGTCGCGCCCGTGTATTCAAGCGTATGGCGGTTGGCGTGAGATAGCTCACCCTCTGGCGTAAAAAGAATCACCCGCACAGGCAGACCGTCGACGATCAGCCGAAAGCGCGCCTCGTGTGCCCGCAAGGCAGCCTGAATCTGCTTGCGGTCCTCGATATCCGCATTGATCCCGCACCACTTCACGACCTTGCCGGCGGCGTCCGCAACCGGGCTGACGCGGCATAGGAACCAGCGATATGTGCCGTCGAAGCGTCGCATTCGCGCTTCCGCCTCGCCTCCATTGCCGGACGTGACGGCGATCCGCCACGATTCGAGCAGCGCGTGAAGGTCGTCGGGATGGACTATCTTCTGCCAGCCATCGCCCGACGCCTGCTCTACGGAAAGTCCCGTATATTCGGTCCAGCGGCGATTGACGAATTCAATGCGGCCGTCAGGCAATGCGGACCATACCAGGCCGGGGAGTGCATCTACCGTACGACTGAGCTCATTATTCATCGCGATCCCTCCCCCGCAGGCGCGCTATCACGGCGATTCGTCCTGCTAGCACCGGTTGAAATCCGGCGCCGCCCCTGGGCTTCCCGCTTGGCCGATCAGTAGCATGCCGAATGGTCGAGAAGGTGAATATGTCTTGCATGGTGATCTCCCAAAGGCGAATCGTTGCTGCGTAGAGACGCCGGACGGTTTGCTAACGCCATCCTCGCCTTGGCCACACTCTGCAGTCAGGGTTACAGGGCATGCGTGCCCGCACACCGAGCCAGCTTGAATTGTGAGCGCGGACCGTAATCAACAGGCAGTCAAGCGCGCCAACGAGGGGTGCGCGAGGCCCGGTAGGGTCTAAGGGCAAGCTTAGTGGCCGCGAAAACCAGCGTCTTGCAGATTTTTTCGCCCTTATAGATTCCTGTAAAAGGCTTCCCTGCAGCGGGATTTCGCGGCTCGCTTATATTTTTTCGAGCCGCGCGCCGTCACATACGGAAAAGCCGCTGGCGCGAACGACCTCGACGGTCGGTCTGATGATCCGATGGCGCGGTGGTCCTGCTCGACGACGTTGTTCAAGTTTTTGTTTTGCCGGACCCTTGATCGGCGTTGGCCGCTCGGCTCGAAGCGATCGGCGGCGAGGCCAAAGAAATCGACTTCGCGCCTTTTGTCACTTGATGACCCAGGCGCCTTTATTGCGCTCATCAGGGGGAAGCGACGGCAAGGTGGGATGGATGGGCAACAGGGATGCGCGGTCGAATCCGCATGGCGCCACCGCCATCCGGCAACGTCGACAGCTGGTGGCGTCTCACTGTCGATACTTCGGAAACCTGACGTTTGTCCGCCGCAGGTCAACGACCACTCTTCCTGTAACGCAACGGCGTCGTGCCCAAGCGTTCAGAGAAAAGCGCTGTCATGTGCTGCTGCGATGAGAAACCACATGCGGCTGCCACATCGGCAAGCGGCGTATCCGTCGCGCGCAGCAAGTGGGCCGCGGCGCTCAGACGCTTCTCCACGACGAAGCGGTAAAGGGAATAACCCGTTCGTGCTTTCACGCCATCGGAGATCACGCGTACCGGGAGATCGAGCGTCGCCGCGATTTGCGTGCAACTCAGCGCGCACTCAAGGTTCTCTTCCACATATTGGTCGAGCCGGCTGAATTCGAGGCTCGACAGTGTGGGGCGAAGATTGTCTTTGATGGCATCCAGTTGCCGCGTCGTCTCGACCCACGAGAGTGCCGCAAGACACTGAATTTCCCACGGATCGACAGAGAGTGCCGCATTCGTTGACGTCTTCAGCCGTGCGTAGCGCACCAGATGACGTATCGCGTCGGCGCCGAGGTTGTCGCGGTTGCCGATGTGTCTCAGCGCATCCGCGTGCAACCCGCTCATGCTGCGCTTGAATTCGTCCGAATAGCGAAACGCAACGAACCCCAGGCGGACCTGTTGCGCGTCGATATGCATGCTTCCGCCGCGTGGATGAAAGGCCGCTGTTTCCGCATGGAACGTGAGTGCAAGCGCGGGCCCGTCGTCGTAACGCGTCTTCGAAACGATCGTGCCGAGCAGCAGGCAGATCGTATCCGACGTGTTGTCGACATTGAATGTATACGGTTGCGCGCCCGATATGCAGTATTCGAGCCCGGATATGCCGGGCACGGTGCTGAACGCGTCGATATGTCTGCCAGCCGGTTGCTGCGCCGTCGCTGTCATGGTTGTCTCCGTATCCGTCAATGGCGCACGCGTGCGGCTCGACATGGATATTTCTAATTCCGCTCGAGTATAGAGCGGCGCGCACGCGCGGCCGCGTTTCAACGGTTCGCGATTCGCAAACACCGCGTCTGTGGTTTTCACCCTAGTAATGACCCTGATGTCCGCTCCAGACCGGAATCCGTAAACCGCGAAACCTGAAAGACCCGCCGATTACGTCGACGTACGGTGCACTCCATGCCTGCTACCGGTAAGCGTCCGCCCGTATCCATCCATCGAAAACCATCACTTCGGAGACAACACATGGATGACGCTATCCGCGCGCCTGCCACCTCGCGGCGCAATTTCATCAAGGCTGCGGGCGCAGGCACTGCGGCTACGGCATTCGGCGCCGTGACGCTTTCCGCCAGGGCCGCAGATCAACTGAAATTCGACGCCGAATACGACATCGTCGTGTGCGGTGGTGGAGGCGGCGGCTTGCCCTGTGCGCTTTTTTCCCGCTGGCTCGGTAATCGCGTGGCGATTCTCGAGAAGGCGGGCAGTGTTGGCGGCACGGCGGCGAAAGCGGCCTTCTGGTACTGGGTGCCCAACAACCAGCCGATGCGGCGCGCGGGCATTGCCGATCCGAAAGACGACTATCTGCGCTAGGTTGCACGTCTTTCGAGACCAGAGCAATACGACCCTTCGCTGCCGAAGCTCGGACTCTCGGACTGGGAGTTTGAGATGTGCGAAGCGATCTCCGGCGGTGCATCGCCGGCCACGGAACTGCTGGCGGCGAAAGGCGCATTGCCGTATCGGCACGAAGGCGCCGTGCCTGACTACTGGGCCGAGTTGCCGGAAAACAAGGCTCCGCGAGGCCGCGTGCTGTTTCCTAAAGGGGGTAATCGTTCTATGCGTGCAAAATCTGGCGGTTTTCACGAAAAACGACTGACAGATCAACGATTTGCGCAACTCAGGCTCGCGCGAAATCAAGGAAAAGGCAAACCCTTGCCGAGCAAGCGTCCGTGCCCTGCAACCGCCAGATTTTGCACGGCAGGTACGAATACCCCAACCACCACGAGGTGAAGTCGTACAGGTCGGCAAAAGGCTCATGTTCGCGCAGGCCAAACGCCGCCAGGGACAGGGTGTCCGGGCCGTCGAAGAACTGCTACGCACCGTCGCGATGTCCGCCGTAACGCCATCCGCGGATGACGAACCGGTGCAGGTGTTCCTCGTTCCAACCAAAACTCGCCGCCAGACCGCCGGGCTGACGCCGCGCAAACTGATTCTCAACTGGAGAACGGAAGTTGCTTCGGAAGGGCTGGAGTCCATCGAAGCACTATAGACACATCCTTCAGCCATATTCGCTGACCTGATTGCAGCCCCTGCTTTGGCGCGGTCTCCCGAGAAGGAGGAGGGGGCTTGTGATTTGACACATCAGGTGGCGAAGGCTCGCTGTGCTGTGATTGGCTTACCTGGCAGGGCGGGTCCACCGCTATGCGAGGCTCCAGCGCCAGGTTCTGGCATTCGCCTCCTCGCCAAGCCTGATCAATAGATCGCGCAGTGCCGTCTTGACCACCTTGCCGGTGCTGTTCTTCGGCAATGCTTCGACGACCAGGTAGGCCTTCGGCCGCTTGAAGCGGGCGATGCGGTCCAGACACCATTGGTCAAGCTCTGGCTTGGTCAATTGCGCACCCGCCGTCGGCACCACGATAGCCACCACTTCTTCTCCCCAGTCAGGATGGCTGCGGCCGAGCACAGAGACTTCACTTACTGCCGGATGGGCAAGCAGCGCGTCCTCCACCTCGCGCGGGTAGACGTTGGAGCCACCACTGATGATCACGTCCTTGATGCGATCCTTGAGGGTGAGCTGGCCACGCTCGTCCTGGAATCCAACATCGCCTGTATGCAGCCAGCCGTTACGCAACGTCACAGCAGTGGCCAATGGGTTGTTCCAGTAACCTTGCATCACTGTGGGGCCACGAACCAGCACCTCGCCGACATGACCCACCGGCAGCGGATGGTCTTCGGCATCGACAATGCGAATTTCAACCTCCGGTAAGGGACGCCCGACTGACGTCAGCACCTCGAGTTCACCGGTGGAATAGGCGGCTTCAATTTGGCCAGGTGACTGCGCGGTGATGGTCATCGGACTGAACCGCCCCGGGTTTTCCGGAGGCTCCAACTCTTGAGAGAATGGAGCTATGGAAAACACGAACAAGAAGTCACCGAAGTATTCGCCGGAGGTCCGGGAGCGGGCGGTACGGATGGTGTTTGAGCACCGGTCGGAATACGACACGCAATGGGAAGCGATCGAGTCGATCGCATCGAAAGTGGGCTGCTCGCGTGAGACGCTGAGGAACTGGGTGCGGCAGGAAGAGCGCAACCGCGGTCTACGAGCGGGGCCGACGACGGCGGACCAGGAGCGCATCAAGGAACTGGAGCGGGAGGTCAGGGAACTGCGACAGGTCAACGAGATTCTGCGCAAGGCGTCCGCATATTTTGCGCAGGCGGAGCTCGACCGCCGACCGAAATGATGATCACGTTTATTGACGATCACCGGCCGCTCTACGGGGTCGAGCCGATCTGCAGGGTGCTGCCGATCGCCCCGTCGACGTATTACACGCACACCGCACGACGCACCGATCCGGGCCGTCTGCCGGCACGGGCCAGACGCGATGCAGCACTGTGCGAGCAGATCCGGCGGGTGTGGAAAGAGAACTTCAGCGTGTACGGGGCACGCAAGGTATGGCGCCAGTTGCAGCGTGAGGGCATCCGGGTTGCCAGATGTACGATCGAACGGCTGATGAAGATTCTCGGCCTGCAGGGAGTAAGGCGTGGCAAGGCGATCAGGACGACCATCAGTGATGGCTCGGCGCCGTGCCCGCTGGATCGCGTACGACGCCAGTTCAAGGCCGAGCGCCCCAACGCGCTGTGGGTTTCGGACTTCACCTACGTTTCGACCTGGCAGGGTTTCGTCTATGTCGCGTTCGTCGTCGATGTGGTCGCCCGCTACATCGTTGGCTGGCGCGTTTCGGCCTCGGCTCGCACGGACTTCGTACTGGACGCACTGGAGCAGGCGCTCTACGCACGCCGACCCGGACAGGAGGGTGATCGGTTGATTCACCATTCCGACAGTAATAATGTAAGTACCAGTTTCTCCACGGCCCGCTGGGGCACGGCATCGAACCGTCGGTGGGCAGCGTGGGGGACTCCTATGACAACGCACTGGCTGAAACCATCAACGGCCTGTACAAGGCGGAAGTCATCCATCGACGCTCCTGGCCTAACCTGCAGGCCGTCGAGATGGCCACACTCGAATGGGTTGATTGGTTCAATCATCGCCGACTGCTCGAGCCCATCGGCAACATTCCACCTGCCGAGGCAGAAGCCCGCTATTATCAGCAACTCGCTGGGTTACGCATGGCCGCGTGACTCAAGCCAAACGGCCTCCGGGATTCCCGGGGCGGTTCAGACTCTCACCCTGGCCGTAAATCTGGCCGATCTTGGGGCCCAGGCAGTCTAGTGCTGCAACCTCGTCCTCGAGATAGAGTGGTGCACCGCCACAGACAATGACCTTGAGATTGGCCAGATCGGCCTGAGTCTGTCGCACATGTTCGACCAGCCGGTTGAGCATGGTGGGCGCGGCAAAAAAGCTCGGGCGCCGATGCGTAGCGATAAGGCTCTCCAGCTCAGCGATATCAAAGCCACCGGAAAGCGGGATTACTTGGCTCGCACCTTTGGCAACATGGGGGACAATATAGAGTCCCGAGCCATGGGACATTGGCGCTGCGTGGATCAAGCTGTCTCCAGGCGAAATTGGGGTAACGGCGCTGGAATAGGCTCGCGACATCGCAGCCAAATTGTGGTGCGAGAGCATGGCGCCTTTGGGCTTGCCGGTGGTACCACTGGTGTAAAAGAGCCAGGCGATTGCATCACCGTCGACGTCGGCCACCGGCATCCCTGGCGCCTCGAAGAGCGTCCGGTATTCCGTGGACTCGATTGCGATGGTTTTGGTGTCAGGCGCGTCCTCCGTGCCGGAAACGAAACAGACCTGGGCGTGACAATCATGTACGATGTGGTCGATCTCGCACGGATGCAGCTTTGCATTGATTGGCACGGCGCACAGGCCCGCGTGCCAGATGCCGTACAGCAGTTCTATGTACTGCGGGCTATTCTTCATGACAAGCGCGACCCGGTCGCCGGCATTGAGTCCGAGCTGCGCGCGCAGCCCGCGAGCGCAACGTGCAGAGCGCAGTGCTAACTCGAAGAAGGTGCAGAAGGCATCTGTGCCGTGGAAGATAGCAACCTGATCACGGTAGGCACGTGCCGTGTTAATCAGCATGTAAGCGAGGTTGTGGTTCATGCTTTCCCTCGTTTCAGGCGGGAGGGTTTCAGTGTGGGCGGATGGGCGAGTTGCACGCGAGCGTGCAACTCGCAAGTCTGCTTCCAGCATCGTTGCGCCAGGGGAGCAGCCAGAGCGAGCCCCCTGCGTTACGCGGCTTTTCGACCTTTAGTCGGCGGCGCGCTCGGGCACCGGCAGGTTGACCCACTCCTTGTAAAAGGCGTCGATGTCCGGTTCAAAGTCGTGAATCACCGGATACCACGGCGTCGGTGCCTCGACGTCGTGCATCGTGCCGCATTGCGGGCAGTAGTACTCGCGATACACCTGCCATTGGGTGTCCGGGGCCATCAGCTTCGGATAGACTTCAGTCATGGCCTCCTCAGTGTCCCGCACGTAGATGGCGGCGTGCATTTTCCAGTTCTCGCGGTAATCGCAGAAGGTGTGCCCGCAGTCGCACTGGGTGAGCCATTTCTTGGTCGTAGCCGACTGCACGATGTACAGGTGCGGCCCGAGCGGCAGGATGATGCGGTCCGGGAAGCTCACCTTGGCCTGGAGGGCTGCCAGGTACTGCTCAAAGCGGCTGTCGTCCTTGGGCATGGAAAGCATGCGGAATGTGGTTTCCCAGTCCAGCGAGCCTTCGACGAGGTGCGCCACCTGTTCATTGGTGTAGGTAGACATGTTTGAACTCCTGAATTCGGTGATTACTCTTCGACCTGAACGACGGTGGTGACGTCGGGCAGGAGCGACAGGTCCATGCGGTGCTTGGCGCCGTAGGACGGCACGCCCAGTTCCTCCTCGAGCAACTGCCAGTCGTCCGGCAGACTCCAGAATGTCTTGAAGTCGCGGGTGAACTTCTCGGACAACGCGAAGCTCGTAGCGAACATGTGCTGCACCTGGGTTGCGGCGTGTTTGTTCAGGATGCGTTCGCGTTCCTCCTTCATCCATTCACGGGTCGGCAGGGACCTTGCCAAACGTTCCGCGCGCATCTTGGTGCGACGGTCCGCAGTCTTGGCCACATCCACCGTGAACACCCCTTTGGCATCCTCGGTGAAGACAGCGCCGTACACCTTCTGTGCGTATTCCGGCAACAGGAACTTCTGGTTGAGATCCGCCTCGATGGCCTTTGGATCACGATCGATCGGATCGCCGAAGCCAGGGCCACCACGCAGATAGTTGAGGTAGAGGTCGTGGTTGGCGTAGCAGTCTTCAGTGGTAATGCACTGCTTGTCGCGCTTGACCACAGCGGAAGCATTGAGGTGACGCTCGTAGTCCGGGTTTCCCGGATCGATATCGCCGCCCATCGGCAGGGAGTCGCCGATGGCGATTCGCTCGTCCAGACCCGTCTTGTGGGCTTCGAAGCGATAGCCCGTTGCGGACGGGTAGCCGCCCATCATGCCCCAGTCGCTATTCATGAAGCCGTTGCCCATGAAGAACATGGTCCAGTCCTGCGCGTTCCACACCATGCGGAGCGTTTCGAAGCCGCAGCCGCCACGGTATTTGCCGTAGCCGCCGGAGTTAGCCTTGACATTGCGGCCCAGGTAGAGCAGCGGCTCGGCCATCTCCCAGATTTCGATGTCACCCATGTCGCCTTCCGGGTTCCAGATGGCGGCGGCGTGGTTGAGGCCATCTTTCACGGCGCAGGCGCCAGTACCGCAGGAACTGGCCTCGAAGCTATTAACCGCGTGGATCTCTCCATCCTGATTGATGCCGCCGCCCTGAAGCCAGTTGGAAGTGTTGGCGTTACCCGCGTTGACCTCTTCCAGATAGCCACGGCTGAAATAGGACTGGGAGAGACCGCGCCACAGGGCCGCCCAGCCAGAAACCAGGAAGTGCCAGGCGTAGGCGTGGCCGGTGCGGCGGTCATCCGGATTACACCAAGTGCCCTTGGGCAAGCGGAATTCGGTGGCGAAGTAGGCGCCGTCGTTGATGCGCTGAGTGGGCACCAAAGTCTGGCACATCATCACCCAGATGCCTGAAGTGAATGCCACCTGATGAGCATTGAAGGTGTGCCAGCCCCAACGGCTCGCGCCCTCGAAGTCCAGTCGCCACTTGCCGTCCGGCCTGATGGTCATCTCCACTGGCGAATGCATGATGGAGTCGAGCTTGGCGAAGGCGTTGGAGACCTGCACGTCCTCATGCTTGTAAGGTACGTCGACAAAAGAGACCTTGCGGTACTTGCCCGGCAGAGTCATGGCCTTGATACGGTTCTGCAGTCCGCGACGGCCTTCTTCGATGACCTCGAAGGCGAACTTCTGGTAAGCGTCGATGCCGTCGGCGCGGATTACCTCCTCCACCAACTCACGAATCATGTGGCAGCCGGCAATGCGGGTCTTTTCGTCGAGGATCCAGTACTTGGGGGTACGCACCGAGCGCTGTGACTCGTGCAGCCAGTCGCGCAGCGGCACATCGTTCACCCCGGTCTTGCGGCAGGTGATCATGTAGCCGTCGCCGAAGCGCTGTGTCTGCCCGGTCGACATGGAGCCCGGTGTCACCGAGCCCGTGTCGATGACGTGGGTGACGCCGCCGACCCAGCCAATCAGCTGGTTCTCCCAGAAGATTGGGACGATGGTGGCAATGTCGCAGGGGTGGACATTGCCGATAGCGCAGTCATTGGTCGTGAACATGTCGCCAGGGTTGATGCCGGGGTTGGCTTCCCAGTTGTTCTCGATCATGTATTTGATCGCCGCGCCCATTGTGCCGACGTGGATGATGATGCCAGTCGAGGTAAGGACGCAGTCGCCGGCAGCGTTGTACAGCGTGAAGCAGAGTTCGCCTTCTTGCTCGACAATGGGGCTCGCGGCGATTTTCTTGGCGGTTTCGCGTGCGTGCACCAGGCCGCCTCGCAGCTTGGAGAACAGCTTCTCGTAGCCGATTGGGTCAGCGTCGCGGAACTCCAGTTTCTCGATACCGTTGTAGTGCCCGCTGGCCTTGGTGCGCTCGATGATGCCGTCGCGGTATTGCTTAAGCGTCTCACCGGTCTTCAGCAGGTTGGCGCAGCCGATTTCCTTGTTGCTCATAACGTTCATGGCGGGTCTCCTTACTTCACTTCCTTGAGGTGGAACAGGCGGTGCTTGTCGACCGTCGTCTCGAAACCGTCCGGCACCACAAAGGTGGTGGCATCCGATTCGATGATGGCGGGTCCCACGATATGGTTGCCGGCCTTGAGTGCTTCCATCTTCCAAAGTTCGGCGTCAACCCACTTCTTGTGGCGGTAGAAGGGACGGGTGCCGAGGTAGGCGTCCTTCGGCGGCGTCGGGCCCGCGTCCGGATCTTCTGGCAGCACCGGCTTCTGGGTCACGACGGTACCGCGCAGGATCGCGCCGGTAATCGAGAAGCCCAGTTCCGGTGAGCGAGCGGAGCTGGCATAAACACGGCCGTAGGTGTTCTCGAAGGCTTCGACGATCTTGTCCCAGTCGGAGGCAGTGGCGGCGCTAGTCACCGGCGAGACGATCTCGAGGTCGTTGAGCTGACCCATGTACTGCATCTTGTAGCCGGGTATCAACAGCACATCCTCAGCCTTGTATCCGTTGAGGACGAACTCATCGATGACCTTGACGGCCAGTTCGGACCAGGCTTCCTGTAGATTCTTGCAGGCGGCCTCCTTGTCGGTGGCCGAGGCGAGCTGGGCGACGCCGAGGTCCACTGACTTGTCATAGCGGTACTCGAAGTCGGCGCAGGCGCAGCCGAAGGCCGAAAAGCCGGCCGCCCAGGCGGGCACGACCACGTCCTTGAAGCCAACGCCCTCGGTATAGCCATAGGTGTGTACCGGGCCGGCGCCGCCGTAGGAGAAGCAGGTGAAGTCGGCCGGGTTGTAGCCCTTGGCGCTGATATTGGCGCGCAGATACTCGGACAGGGTCAGGTCGAGAAGCTCGATGACACCGGCGGCGGCATCTTCGACAGACAGACCGAGAGGATCGGCGACCTGTGCCTTGATGTGCTGGCGGGCGCGTTCAACGTCGAGCTTGATCGCGCCGCCCAAGAAGTTCTGAGGGTTCAGGTAGCCGAGTACGACGTGGCAGTCGGACACGGAGACGGTGTCGAGCCCACTCTCTGGCCAGCACGTGCCCACGCGATAGCCCGCGCTATCCGGGCCAAGCTTGATCGACTTGCTATACGGATCGAGGCGCACGAAGCTGCCAGCACCAGCGCCGACGGAATCCATCGCCACCAGCGGCAGGGAGAGGACCAGGCGCGCCATGTCCGGATCCGATTTGATGGCGAAGTTGCCTTTCGTGATCAGGGCCACGTCGAAACTCGTGCCGCCAATGTCGGAGCAGGCGATGTTTTCGTCGCCAAGGGCCTCGCCTAGCAGCTTCGAACCGATGACGCCCCCAATCGGACCGGAGACGATGGTGCGTGCCAGTTCCTTGGCCTTCCAGCTGATGGTTCCGCCGTGCGTGGCCATCACGCGCAGATCGAACTTGGCGCCGTGCTTCTTGAAACGATCGCTCACCTTCTTCAGAGTCTGGCGCGAGGGCTCGGCGCCGTAGGCCTCGAGGATGGTGGTGTTCATGCGGTGGCTTTCCTTGCGCGACGGGTAGTAGTCGACCGACGCAAAAACGGGAATGTCCACAGCCAGTTTCTTCAGTTCCTCCTTGACGATGTCGCGCGCGCGCATCTCGCTCGTCTCGTTCTTATGTGATTGCAGCAGACAGATGACGATGGCCTGGGAGCCGGCTTCCACCAGTTCGTGCGTCGCTTGGCGCACATCTGCCTCACGCAACGGGATGACTACCTTGCCCTGCACGTCGGTTCGCTCGGTGACGCCGCGCGTGCGGGAGACCGGCACCAGGGGCTCGTCATAACGGTGCGTGTTGAGGTGAATGCGGTCCTCGAGGGCGTAGCCTAGATAGCTCTGTAGAGCGCGGCCCATCGAGTGGATCTGCTCGAAGCCGCGATTGCAGATCAGGCCCACATTGAGGCCCTTGCGCATCAGGATGCGGTTAAGCATGGCAGTGCCGGAATAAACGCACGTCGCCAGTTCCGGGTATACGTCGTCGACGCCCCGGCCCCAGTGGGCTAGGGCATCCTGCGACGAGTTATAGATGGCGAGGGATTCGTCGCCGGGGTTGCTCTGCGCTTTGCCGACCACGAAACGGCCGTCCGAGCGGACAAAGAAGGTGTCGGTCATTGTGCCGCCGGCATCGATACCCATCACCTGTACGGTAGATTGCTCCTGCATATTTGTCTCCTGTCATGGCACTGGTCACGGTGGGAATCCCCACAGCCGATATATGGCAAGGGACATGCCAATGCAGTCCGACGTCGACACGGTTGCACGGCAAGCCAATGAAATCAACAAGCTGCCGACGTCTTTCGAGATGACTCACCAGCAGCGAGTACCCGATGTCACTGTCCGGAATCCCGACACCTAGACAGATGCGCCCAGAAATCGGACATCTTTTCGATCTACGTGATATGGAGTACAAAGTTTCTAATTTGGGTGGCCGTTTTCAAGCCGGATTCATCATCGCGACATCAACGCGGCAGTAAAAATTCTCGCGGCGGGCGTCGCCGTCTTGCAGAAGGAATCCCCGTCCTTTCCGCGCTATGCGCGGCAGCCGAAGGCTGAGGGCGGGGAGGACGTCAATGGCCGAATTAAAGGCTATCTGTTAGTGCTGACCGGGCAGTGTCATGGCGTCGGAGAGTTGCGATGCAAAGCAATCGCTGGAACCGCTGTCAGACGCACTTCGAGCGAAACGGTACCAGCCATGAACAAGCGTCATGGCGGACAAGATGTTCAAGGTCAGTGTTGTCGTCGACCGGGATTGGGTCAACCGGCGCAGGTGGAAGACCTTCCCTCAATATCACCTACCGCTGCGCGAAAAGATTGCCACTGCCGTACGACGGCAAGTCACCACATTTTTTGCGCCTTTAGCATGTGGTCGTCGGTCGATTCAAAAATGACCGTAAGCACGGCGGTGCCTAGGATATACGAGGGAATGGGTGGGTTACCGTGCGTCTTGGCAACGATGACGCCATGGCGATGAAAGCGAAATGGCGAGTATTCGTCGGTCCCCGATGCGTGTTCTCATGATCGTCGGAACGACGGCATAGCAGATAGCCTTCAGGTTTGCAGCGGAAAATTGGCGTGTCCAGCAGTCCCCTTCGAAGTCAGGACACTGCTGAGTTGCCGGATGACTTTGACCCCGGCGTCCAATGCGTCAATTGCCCATGACGTCAAAAGATCAATCTGCTCACTGCGATTTTCGCCATACAAACACCACATACAGAAGTGCTCACAGTTGTTCGAGATTAGTCGGTAGCAGTCCTCTCCAAGGCGCGAGTAGGCTCGCCGGACTGCTTCCCGACCAGCGAACCTGGCACCCAGGCTTTGCCTGACCCAGATCGGGTGCCCGTGTGCGAATGCTTTGAGCGTGACTTCCTGCACCGGCCCGCGATGCAGTGACCGGGACAGTCCTGCGTAATGCACAACCTTACCGGCCCCTACATAGAGGCCATGATGCACGTACCCAAGTCGTTCGGTGACGAGATGGCTTCCGATTGTCAGATTCACGTAGGCAACCGGTTCGATAACCACATGCCCTGTCCTCGATAAATCTTTCATGACTGTCACCACATGTCGCTGCCTCTTGCGTCCATTGACTGCACAAGTCGTGCCATAGTGCAGCGGCGCGCCAAAAGCAGAGGCGTGTGCGGACGATCGTGCTCAGGGTCGATTTCTGCGGCGATGGAGGTTGCGGTGCATCATTTTCCCTTGCGTCCGCCATGCGCGCTCATGCCCGTTGAGTGGCGACACTGGATTGTGCGGCGCTTTCAGCGTGGGACATGGCCGTGAGTTCGAAGGAGGGGCTCTTTCCTCTCCGTCCCTCGCTGTCCAGAATTCGGACAGCATGGCGGCAGCATCCGGATTTCGGACACTGTCCGGTTCACTTGCTGCAAAGCACAAGCTGTAGCAGCGAAAGAGGTTTGTTGACTTGCTCGTACCGCCGGACTACAGTCAGACGATCCAATGAGCGCGATGGTCACATGCCGTTTTCACATTGCGGTGTTCTAATCCCCCGCATCAGCGACGAATCGGTCGTGGCGTCTGCCTGGGAGCGCTTTCTGCAGGACAAGCCCCTGGACAGGGAAGGTGTGCGCAACGTTGTCCTCGCGTCCTGGCAACGATGCCGTTCTGAGGCTGTTGATCCGACCAAGCACTCCGCACCCGGGGCCGCTGCCGAACGTGTCCGTCAATTGCAGCGGCTAAACGGCGATCTCTGTGATGCCGCACGTCCGGCACTTGAATACCTGCGTGATATCCTGCGGGAGTGTGGCACCCTGATCATGCTCTGCGACCGGGGCGGCACCGTTCTCCAACTCAATGGTGAGACCCGAGTCCGCAGCGTTGGCGAGGAAATCAATCTGGCCACCGGCGGCTGCTGGAATGAGGAAGTTATCGGCACCAATGCCATCGGGACGGCGATCGTCACTGGATCTGCGGTTCAGATCCATGCCAATGAGCATTTCTGCCTGGACGTCAAGCGCTGGACGTGCGCCGCTGCCCCTATTCTCGACCCCTTTGATCGCTCCCTGCTGGGAGTAGTGGATGTCTCCGGCGTCAAAGAAACGCTTCATGGCCACACACTGGGCCTGGTGGTGGCCGCCGCCAAGCATATCGAGTGCGAGCTTGGTCGCCTGGACGTTGCTCGCCACGAGCGCCTTCTGACCAGAGCGATCGACAGTTTCGTACGTTACGCCAGCGATTACGTTGTTCTCGTCGACAGCCGGGGGCGCATCGTTCGGACTAACGGAAATGCGCAGGCAGCGCGAGATACCCACGACCTGCAATTGCTGCTTCAGGTTGGCAACCAGGTGCCAGGACTTGACCTTGCCCTGTCAGAGGTGGATCGTTGCTGCCAACGTCCTGCATGGCTTCGCCCTGATTGGTTGCATCCGGTGAAGGATCATGAAGGGACCCTGGGTACGATGATTGTGATTCCGCTTGCGGCTGGAAACAGACGTTCTGCCATATCGATACCTAAAGCGATGACGACGCCGGCAAGCGACGACGCTTTTGGCGACATCATTGGGGAAAGCGAGATACTGGTCGCGACCAAGGCACGTGCGCGCCGCGTTGCCACTCTGGACCTCCCGGTCCTGCTCCTCGGCGAAACCGGCGCGGGGAAGGAGCTCTTCGCTCGCGCGCTGCATCGGGCGGGGCGTCGCCCCGCTGGGCCGTTCATTGCTGTCAATTGCGGTGCCTTGACGCGAGAATTGCTGGCGAGCGAGCTTTTCGGCTATGCCGAAGGTGCTTTTACCGGCGCTCGCCGTGGTGGAATGGCAGGCAAGTTCGAGCAAGCCGACGGTGGCACGCTGTTTCTTGATGAAATAGGTGAGATGCCGCTTGATATGCAGCCCCACCTCTTGCGTGTGCTGCAAGATGGCGTCGTGGTCCGCCTGGGTGATACCCGTGAGCGGTGCGTCTCGGTACGCCTGATTGCGGCCACCAACCGTGACCTGCAGAAAGAAGTCACTGCAGGACGCTTCCGTCAAGACCTGTATCACCGTCTCTGCGTTGTCAACCTGCAACTGCCTGCACTGCGCGAGCGGCCCGGTGACATCGAGATAATCGTCGACCATTTCAACAACAAGATGGCACGCAAGTACGGCTGCGAGCCCAAGCTACTTGACCCAGCCGTGGAACGCGCGTTTCTCAATTATAGTTGGCCGGGCAACATACGAGAACTGCAGAACGTCTTCGAGGTCATGTTCGCGCTGAGCGAAAGTAACGTTATTGATGCATCACTCCTACCTCCGCCCATCGCAATGGTCCAAAACCCGCAGGGGATATCTACGCCAACTCCAATTCCTGCTTCTTTCGGCTGCCTGAAGGAAATGGAGAGACAGGCAATACTCGACGCAATTGCGAATGCACACGGAAATATGTCGATGGCCGCCCGGACGCTGGGAATTTCGAGGAGTACGCTGTACGTCAAATTAGCTGCAATCAGGGCGCAGCCTTGCAATTCGAATGCGAGCGTTTAACCAGCTGTGAGGCAGTCGAGATACCGAATGGCGCTGGCCTTAAAAGGATCCACCCGAGCGAGCGTTGCGCTCGACCGGACACCCGGCTGCGCAATTTCGTCTTGCCGGCCTGTTTGCGACGCACCGCATATTCCCCGCCGATGGCTTGGATGTTCTGGTAGTGCAGATGCAGTCCCGCCTTGCTCGCGCCCCGCTGCGCGGGCCACGGCCTCTACGAGCGAAAGTTCCAGCAGTTCGTGCGCGCGCCACTGCTCAACGACTTCGCCGTCAAGCCGCTGCCGCGGCCTCACGACGAAGACTTCCACGACCTGATCGCCGCCCGGTTTGAGCGCGCGGCTTCGATTCTCACATCCAATCTCGATGAAGTATTTGTCCGGCGAAGCACGCATTGCATCGTTTGGCGCGGCAAACTTGGGGTAGCGGCAAGGTACGCGCTTATGCGCTGCAGCGCATAAGCAGTTTTAGGCATAGTGCCGGGTTAGACACAGTTCGCCGGCCATCGACTGCAGCTACGTCCGACCCATGGCGGTTCGCGCCGAACAACACCGGATGCGTCTTCGCATAATACGAGCAAGCTTTTCCGATCGGCCATTCCGGCCGACGGGAGAAGCTGATGGTCAAGACGAATTCTTGTGGTAGATCCGACACCCGGCCAGGAAGCGCTGCCAGGTTGGCTCTGCGCGTCGAATTACCTGCCGAACTGAGTCGATGGGTTGATGATTTCGATCATCATCTATCGCACGTCGTCGGACTCGCGCCGGCGTCTCGCCGGCAATATTGCTTTTTCGTTCGCCGCTTTCTGGCTGAGCACGCTGCCGCAGGCATGCCGGAGCGCCGGGCGCTGTTCGCTGAATGGCTCACTGCTTTCGTTCGCCATGAGGCTGCTCGGCTTCACGGACACTCGCGCAACAAACCCGGAACCGCGATGCGTGCATGGCTCAGGTACCTCGTTTTCCGTGGAGTGGTCGACGCTGGGCTGGACGCCGCGATCCCTTCACTGCCTCGGTGGAAACATGCATCACTGCCGGTGCATCTCACGGTTGAGGAAACTGAGCGAGTGATTGTCGCTGCGTTGGATAGCAGCCCACACGAGTTGCGTAACCATGCCATCGTGCTGATTCTGGCGAGAATGGGATTGCGGGCCTGCGAGGTCAGGCACCTGATGCTCGACGATATCGATTGGGCACAGGCGTACATACGTATCGGCCCCGGGAAATCCCATCGCGAACGCCGATTGCCTGTGCCCCGAGACGTTGGCGAGGCTCTATGTGCATACCTGCAACATGAACGTCCGGCTAGTCACTGTCGGGCGGTCTTTCTTAGCAGCACTCCGCCCTTTGGGCAATTCGCGACTCCTCGGTGATATCGAGCACCGTCCGTCGCGCAATGACCCGAGCGGGCGTGATTGGCATCACCGCCGCCGCACACGCGCTGCGCCATACGGCAGCAACCAGGATGGTGTGCCGCGGGACGAGTTTCAAGGATGTCGCCGATGTGCTGGGGCACTCGTCGTTAGCGACAACGGCGATATACGCGAAGCTTGATGTCGCCACGCTCGTGCAGGTTGCACTGCCGTGGCCGGGAGCGAGATCATGAACGGACACCCGGAATTGCGCAACCACCTTGATGCCTATCTCGCTGTGCGGGAAGCTCTTGGGTTTAACGATGCAGCCAGAAAGGTGCAGTTGCGAAACTTCGTCGAGTATGCGATCGCCGCGGATGGGCGGTGGCCGATCGACGCTCAACTCGCGGTCGACTGGGCATGCGGCCCGTCCGCCGTCCGGGCTCCTGCAGGGCAGGCAAGCCGCCTTTCCACGGTCAGAAGATTCCTGTGCTATCTGCGGGCCAGCGTTCCGGAAACGCAGATTCCCGAGACTGGGTTGATCGCGCGGCCGCAACGGCGTCGGCCCTACATCTTCACGCAACAGGAACTCGTCAGCATTCTTGATGCCGCCGCCGCGATGCGGCCGCGTCGCACGCTGCGGCCACACGTTTACGTGTCGATGATCGGCCTGTTGGCCAGCACAGGCATACGTGCGGGCGAGGCCATTCGATTAACCAGCAACGACGTGCTACTCGACGCCGATCCGCCGAGGATCCTTGTTCTCGAGACCAAGTTTCGAAAGTCGAGGATCGTGCCGCTGCATGCGACCGCGGTGGAGAAGTTGAGAGCCTACGTACAGCTACGCCAGCAACTGGGATATGCGGGGCTGTCGGATCTGTTCTTCATGTCCGAAATCGGAACGGCGATCAACTACGGGTTCCTCGCAACCTGGTTTACACGTACAGCCCGGCAACTGGGCATGCTGCCGTCTTCCGGCGCACGACCGCCAACGCTCCACAGCCTCCGTCACACGTTTGCCGTCGAGCGACTGACCCAATGGTGCCTGGAGGGGGCGCCAGTCCAGCAATGGATACCGAATCTGTCGGTCTATCTGGGACATGTCAGTCCCGTGGAAACGTATTGGTACCTGACCGCGACACCAGCGCTCCTGGTGACTGCCGCGACGGCGTTTCGGGAATATGCCAACCTGGGAGAAGCGCAATGAAGGCCACTACCATGATCGGCCCGCTACTGCAGGGCTTCTTCGTCGAGCATCTGCTTGCCCATAAACACGTCAGCCCGAAGACAGTTTCGAGCTACCGCGACACGTTCCGCATGTTGCTCCAGTTTGTGAGGGATCGAACGCACACCGAGCCTGCGTCATTGCGCGTGGCCGCGCTGGACGCGCCTGTCATTCTGTCGTTTCTCGATCATCTGGAATCTGAGCGATACAATTCGGCGCGCTCGCGCAACGCCAGGCTTGCGGCGATCCGCAGTTTCTTCCGGTGGGCTGCGCTATGCGATCCCGAGTTGGCCGGGCTGGCTACGCGCGTTCTCGCGATACCCACGAAGCGAACCGATCGACGGCTTGTGCAGTCGCTCAGCCGCGCTGAAATCGATGCGGTGCTCGCGGCGCCTGACCGGTCCCAATGGCGCGGACGCCGTGATCATGCATTGTTGCTGACGCTGTATAACACTGGGGCCCGTGTTTCCGAGATCACGGCGCTTCAGCAGGCTCAGGTCCAGTTCGGCAGTACCACGGTCATTAACCTGAAGGGCAAAGGGCGAAAGGAGCGAACCATTCCCTTGTGGTCAAACACTGCCCGAATCCTGAAGGCATGGTTTCATGAGATGGAGGGTACCCACACGTCGATCGCGTTCCCAAGTCACCGCGGCCGGCAGCTATCGCGCAACGGTGTTGACTATATCCTGCAGCAAGCCGTAAGCCGGGCCAGTTCGCCTTGCTCAAGTCTGGTGGGCAAGCGAATTTCTCCGCATGTCATTCGCCATACGACCGGCGCACACCTGCTACAGGCTGGCATCGACATCAGCATCATCGCCCTCTGCAGGGCATAAGCGCGTACCTTGTTGGGCCCCCTATATGGGGACACGCAAGGTGCAGCACCGGTGAGGATGACAATCGGCGGCCAGGATCGTCGCTGACGTCGTCACATTATGCAGGCGGGCGAGCGCGGAGGTGACATGACATTGAAGGCGCAGTGGTACCACGACAGGCTCGCGAAAAAAGTCGCGAGGGCTTTTGTGGCTACCCGGTCGCCACGGTTGCTTTCTATGGGCCCGACGACACGCGAGCAACGCAGGTGTCGGTCGGCATCGTCGCGCACGAAGATGCGGATGCCGATCCTGTTGAGCGATGGTTATGTGAAACCCTCGCCCGCGTAATCCGCCAGGAAGTGAGAGGGTAGATCAAAGGGTTCTACATCAGGCGTGAGCTGACAGGCAGGTCGTCGGCCAAAGCGGACATTGAAGTGCCGGCCCCCGTGAGGCAGATCATCGGCGCTTTGCTGCCGTTCGGGTCGTCGTAGCCTTGAATGTCATTTACCGCTGTCAGTGAATGGGCAACGCTTCGATACGTCGGCCGCAACTCACCAAGCTATAAAAGCACGATCACCATCTGTGCGCTATCGCACATACTGCGAAGCACCATCGGTTATGACTTGAGGGGTAGCAAGCATTGATTTTTTTGATGCCGTGTGGAAACGCGTTGGAACTGTACTAAATTTTTAATGGGAGGTAGAGCCGTGGACGAATATCGCTTGTGTCTCGAATCCGACGAAGAAAGTACCGCTAGCGCGCAAGCGCGAAATTTGGCGGACGAACTTCGACAAATCACCGGCATAGAAAGGGCGGAGCGCGAAAAGAAGACTGAAGGAACAATGGATCTAGGCACCGTTATTTCAATTTTGGCCACATCAGGTGCGACGCTCGCGTTAGCTCAAGGAATTGCTGATTGGTTGCGGTCCCGTCGGGGAACTAAACTGATCGTAGAGCGTGACGCCTCATCAGGCAGTCTGAAGGCGACCATCGAAGGGATTGATCCGGAATCTGCAAAACAAGTCATTGAGGGAGTAACGAGGCTCTAAAATGTCAGGCCTTCTCGAACCAGATACGACAGTTGCGGTGATTCTTGGGGCCAGTGACTGGGCAAAAGCAGGGCTGGCCAGAGCAGGATCATTTCATCGTTCCGCTGCATATTTTCAACGGTACTTGCTTAGCGGGCGACCAGAAGGACTGGGGATCCATCCCGACCTTCTAATGAACCTATTTGACGACACTTCGTCGCCGAGTTCACAACTAACACGACTCAAGAATTTTGTTCAAGTAACCGTCTCTGACAGAAAGGAGACGGACAAGCCTATCGTAGATGTTCTCGTCTACTACGTCGGTCACGGAACTTGCGATCACGGAGATACGCTCCACCTTCTTGTTCGTGAAAGTGAGCAGGGCATGGAAGCTGAATCCAGCATCTCAACTCCTAACCTTGCCCGAGCGTTAAAAATTGCGGCACCGCAACAGCGGCGGATTTGCATATTTGATTGTTGCTTTTCAGAGGCTGCAGTAAAGGCCTTTGCGGGATGGGTGCGTTGGATGAGGCCGTGACAAGAATCGCAGCACAGAACCTTGCTGAATCGTCAAGTCCAAAGCGGGGCACGTTGCTGTTTTGCTCTAGCCCGAAAGGTTCAACTTCTATCGGTCCGCCAAACGCTGCGCGAACGCTTTTTACGGGTGCACTATTGCACCTTCTGCAACAGGGGTGGCATTTCGCCACAAGCCAATGCTCTCGTTCGCAGACGTTGCGACGGACGTCTATCAAACAATGTTGGAGTTACGCGGCGGCGGTTCTAATGTCCCACGTCCAGCCTTGCATCAACCGAACCAATTAGACGGCGATCTTACTCAACTCCCGGCATTTCCGAACGTACGGGATTATGAGAGACAAGAGGCTGAGCGATTGGCAAAAGAGCGTCGAGCGGCTGAGGCGTCGCAACGCGAGGAAGAGCGACGAGCGGATGAAGTCAAGCACCTTGAGGAAGAACTGCACCTAGCAGAGGCAAGACTTCGCGATCACCAGCTTCGGGCAGCTGAGGCGCGCCGTCTCGCGGAAAAGCAGCACGCGGATGAAATTACTCACACGTCAGAAATATAGCGGACAGATTGGTGCCTAAAAAATGATCGAACAAGGCACGGATCCCGCCCGATTTGTGAAAG
>NZ_JAGIPX010000070.1 GCF_017814945.1 Paraburkholderia sp. LEh10 | reverse complement strand
AAGTAGGTGCCGCCCCGCACAGGGGCGACGCCCGCGCCGCGAGGCGCATCGCGGATGCCAGCGAAAGCGGCAAAACAAATCGCATCGCGGATGCCAGCGATAGCGGCAAAAACAAATCGCATCGCGGATGCCAGCGAACGGCAAAGCAAACCACCAGCGTCGCAGACAAAAAAATCAAAACGCCGGCACGATGGCCCCTTTAAACTGCCCATCGATAAACTTGCGCACATCCTCCGATTCATACGCAGCGACGAGCTTCTTCACCCACGGCTTATCGCGATCCTGCGCGCGCACCGCAATCAGATTCGCGTACGGCCCCTTGAGATCTTCAATTCCAATCGCGTCTTTCGTCGGCGACAGCCCCGCCTTCACCGCGTAATCGGTATTGATCGACGCAGCATCGAGATCGCCGAGCGCGCGCGGCAATTGTGCAGCATCGAGTTCAATTAGCTTGATCTTCTTTGGATTATCAGCGACATCCAACGGCGTCGCGTTCACGCCATTCGCGCCGACGCCCGCCTTCAGCCTGATCGCCCCATACTTCTGCAACAGCAGCAGCGCACGGTTGCCGTTCGAAGGGTCGTTCTGGATGCCGACCTTCGCCCCCTCCGGCAAATCCTTCAGCGACTTGAACTTCTTCGAATAGAAACCCATCGGCGATGTATACGTGAGACCGACGTTGACGATCCTGTAGCCGCGCTGCCTGATCTGGCTGTCGAGAAACGGCTGATGCTGGAAACCGTTCGCATCGAGATCGCCCGCATCGAGCGCGGCATTTGGCTGCACATAATCGTTAAATTCGATCACCTTGAGCTGGAGCCCCTCGCGTGCGGCTACCTTCGTCACGACCGACCAGATCTGCGCGTCCGGTCCGCTCATCGTGCCGACCTTGAGCACCTTGTCCTCGGCATGCGCGAAAGGCGCGGCGAGCGCCGCGGCCAGTGCGATGAAATGAGTGATAAAAGTTCTGCGCTGCATGCTGTTCCCCGGATTCGCGTTCGTCACGCATCGTTAAAGAGTGGGAACGCATCGTCGCATGTTGCGCACGCGGCACTAAACAATTGTTTTTCATACGCATATCAGGCGCACGGCGCACAGCTATACACAGATTTGCACGCAACCCTTTTGTGCGCTAACCAAATGCTGTCGCATTTGCACTACATATTCACTAAAAACCTTAGCTGTCATATTCCTTTCCCTTCTCCTCGCCACATTTGCGCCCGTCGCGCGACCGGCCCAAGAGCAGGCTCGCGATTGCTACTTTTCAATCCGGAGAAAGCCTTGAAGAAGAAAGTATTTACCACCGCTCTACTCGCCTCGGCATTTGCAGGCACCGCACACGCACAAAGCAGCGCCACGCTGTACGGCATCATCGACGCTGGTATCAGCTACGCGAATCACTCGAAGAACGCAGCAGGCGGCAGCGACAAGCTGTTCAAGTACGACGACGGCGTCGCACAAGGCAGCCGCTGGGGCTTGCGCGGCGGCGAAGACCTGGGCGGCGGCCTGAAGGCGCTGTTCGTGCTCGAAAGCGGCTTCAATAGCGGCAACGGCACGTCGGGCCAGGGCGGCGCGTTGTTCGGCCGTCAGGCATTCGTCGGTGTGTCGAAGGATGGTATCGGCTCGCTGACGCTCGGCCGTCAATACTCGTTCTCGACCGACTACCTCGGCGGCAGCTATTCGACGGGCGCCCTGACGGTTGCCGGCAACTACGCCTACCACATCAACGACGTCGACCAGCTGACGTCGAGCCGCATCAACAACTCGGTCAAGTTCAGCAGCGCGAACTTCGCGGGCTTCACGTTCGGCGCGATGTACGGCTTCTCGAATCAGGCTGGCGCATTCGGCGGCGCACCGGCAACGGGCACGGCGGCAGCGCCCGTCGCTGGCTCGTCGCGTGCGTACAGCTTCGGCCTGAACTACGCGAACGGCCCGATCGGCGTCGGCGCGGCGTATACGGACATCCGCTTCCCGAGCCAGGCTACGCCGGCATTCCCGACGACGATCGCCAACGTCAGCACGGGCACCGTGCGCGACCTGCGTACGTTCGGCTTCGGCGGCCGCTACATCATCGGACCGGCAACACTCTTCGCACTGTGGACGAACACGCACTTCGAGCCGATCTCGGGCGCCTCCACGACGTACAACAACTACGAAGGCGGCGCAAAGTACGCGTTCACGGCAGCGCTGACGGGTGGCCTCGGCTACACGTACTCGCGTCTGTCGGGCGCGACGACGGGCCACTTCAACCAGGTGGACGCAAGCGTCGACTACGCACTGTCGAAGCGCACCGATGTCTATGCGCTCGCCATCTACCAGGACGCGTCCGGCAAAACGGCGACGGGTGCGCCGATTCAGGCTCAGATCGGTTCGTCGACGTCGTACTTCAACACGTCCGGCTCGGGCTCGCAGAACCAGCTCGCGTTGCGCGTCGGGATGCGCCACAAGTTCTAAGCTGTGTCGCGGCGAGGCGCGTTGGGCCGCCTCGCCCGCAAGCGGACGAACTGGCAGGCGCCCCGCTCGCGGGGCGTTTTTCATGCGCGCGGCAAACGGGCCGCGATATAGCCCGCACCACGCGTTGCATCACGACACGGCAAACGGCGATTCACGCCCGCGCCATTCAATCCTCCGACACGAATATCCGCACATCTCCATTCGGTGTCGGCATCGTGAAGTCGCACGTGCGCCCGGCGCGAACATCGAACAACAGACGGTCGAGCAGTTCGAGCCGCGCCGCCTTTTCGCCGTCCGTCATGTCGGCGACCTCAGCCGAATCCTTGAGCAATGCCTGCCGCGCAGTCATGATGCGCGCGACAGCACTCGATCGCGATACGAAAACTTCTTCCATGTCGGGTACTTCCTTCCGCCGCGGCCACATGGAAAGCCATTTCTCATGCCGCGCCAGCTACGTTCATAAAATTCCGTGCGCCATTGTGACGGCGCACGGTGATTTTATGGGCAAGCGGGAATCCTTGCCGCGACGCTGGCACGGCGCCGCCATATCTGGCGGATTTCAGGCGGATTTCAGGCGGGCTTTTCTTCCGTCATCGCGGCGCTCGCCGGCTGTTTGCGCACGAGTAGCGGAATGCCCACGATCAGGATCACGGCCGCGAGCGCCTGCACCACTGCCGCCGTGACGAAGCCGCTGGTATAGGTGCCCGACATGTCGCGCACGTAGCCCGTCAACGAAGGCGTCAGAAAGCCCGCGACATTGGCGATCGAACTGATGAGCGGCACGCCCAGCGCCGCCGCCTTGCCGCGCAGGAAACGCACGGGAATCTGCCAGAACAGCGAAATGCCCGCGCCGGTTCCGGCGAGCGCGAGGACCAGCGTGACGAATGTGGCGGACCGGCTGCTATGCCAGACGAAGACGAGCACCAGCAGACTCGCGACGCTGATGAGCGACGCAACCGCGCAATGCCAGCGGACATCCCGATAGCGGCTGGCAAGCGTCGAGATCGCGATATTGCCGAGCGCGCCCAGCACGCAGATCACTGCAATCGCGTTGCCGATCTCCGTGTATCCGCCGAATCCCGCTTCGTGCAGGATAGTCGGCATGAAGAAGCTCAACGCCGCGTTGGCGGCCAGAATGCAGAAATAGATCGCGGACAGCACCCAGATCACGGGATTCGCGAACCATGACGACGCGTGCACGGCGGGCGCAGCCGTACGCTCGCCGTCCGCGTCGAGATCGTGCTGCACGAGGCGGCGCTGTTGCGCCGTCAGCCAGCGCGCCGCCCCCGGTCCATCGGGAAGCACCGCTAGCGCGAGCACGCCCATCACGACAGTCGGCACGGCCTGGATCAGAAACATCCAGCGCCAGCCCGCGACGCCGCCAAGCCCGCTCATATGCTGTAGCACGACGCCGCCGCTCAGGCCGACGGCGACGGTCGAGCAGATCGCCGCCGAATGAAAGATGCTGAAATTGCGCGTGCGCCGTTTGGCGGGGAACCACGCGTTCATGTAGAGGATCACGCCCGGATAGAAGCCCGCTTCGAATGCGCCGAGCAGAAAGCGAAGCACATAGAACATTCCCACGCTCTTGACGAACATCATCGCGACACTCGTCATGCCCCAGCCCAACGCGATCGCGGCAAGGGTCCGGCGTGCGCCGATGCGTTGCTGAACCATCGAGCTCGGCACGCCGAACAGCACATAGCCGAGAAAGAACAGTCCCGCGCCGAAGCCGTAGACCGTCTCGCTGAAACGAAGATCTGACAGCATCTGCAGCTTGGCGAACGCCACGTTCGCGCGGTCGACCCACGCCAGCATCCACAGGGCGAACAGGATCGGCATGATCCGCCACTCTGCTGCCCGGTAGGCACCGCGCAGCGCGCGATGATCTGAATCGTGTGTTGCGCCTACGGCATCTGATTCGAATAACGCATTCATCCATTCGTCTCCTGATCGACATGCCCGGGTCTTTTGCCTGGTCGGCCCAAGGTCTCGTCAGCCCGAGTCCAGTCAGTCCCATTTCGCGGCAAGGACTTCTCCGCGGCTTTCTCCAAACCCGATCCGTGCGTATCCGTCGCGCTCGCACCAGCCGCGCATCACGACGACGTCGCCGTCTTCGAGAAACGAGCGCGTCTCGCCTGTTGGCAGCGGGATGGGCGCAGTCCCGCCTTGCGTCAGTTCGATGAGCGCGCCCGCTTCCTGCGGCGTCGGACCCGAGATGGTCCCGCTGCCCAGCAGATCGCCGCTGCGAAGATTGCAGCCGTTTATCGTGTGATGCGCGACCATCTGGCCGATCGTCCAGTACTGGTGACGAAAGTTCGTGCGCGACAGGCGGGTCGGCGGGATGCCGTTGTGCCGGTGCGCGGCCGTCTCGAGCGCGACTTCCAGTTGAATGTCGAGCGCGCCCGTTTCGAACGTATCCGGCGACGACAGATACGCAAGCGGCGGCGGATCGCCCGCAGCGCGCGTCCACGGCGCGCGATACGGCGCGAGCGCTTCCATCGTGACGATCCATGGCGACAGCGTGGTCGCGAAGTTCTTCGCGAGAAACGGGCCGAGCGGGAACGACTCCCACGACTGGATATCGCGCGCCGACCAGTCGTTGAGCAGGCACAGACCGAACACATGCCCGTCCGCCGAGCCGACGGGAATGCGCGCGCCCTGCTCATTGCCCACGCCGATGAAGATGCCGAGTTCCAGCTCGTAGTCGAGTCGGGCGCAGGGTCCGATCTCAGGTTCGCGCTTGCCCGCCGCGATGCGCTGCCCGTGCGGCCGACGCACCTGCTGCCCGCTTACGCCGATGCTCGATACGCGTCCGTGATACGCGACGGGCATCCACTGGAAATTCGGCGACAACGCGCCGTCCGGCCGCAACAGCGCGGCGATGTTGCGCGCGTGGTCGATCGACGTGTAGAAGTCCGTGTAGTCGCCGATCTGCGCGGGCAGCGCATACTGCGCGTCGGACTGCGGCACGAGGCACGGCCTGAGTGCGGCGACCCGCGCGCTGTCCGCGTGCTGGCCGAACAGCGCGAACAGCGCGTGCCGCAACGCGCGCCACGCTTGCCGTCCCATGCCGAAGAAGCCGTTCAACGTCGGCTGCGCACACGCGTCGCCAGCCTGCGCAGCGAGCCCCGAGAGCACGCCGGCTTCGGCGAGTGCGCCTAGGTCGATTACCTGGTCGCCGAGCGCGACACCGCCTCGAAAGCGCTCGGCCGTGCCCGCGCGCTTAAAGACGCCGAACGGCAGGTTCTGCAGTGGAAAAGGCGTGTCGCTGCGATTCGCCGACTCGAGCCAGCTCTTCGCCGCGACGTCGTGCGTGTGATCAAGCTTCATCGAACGCTCCGCGCAGGCTGCGGCGGCTCAGCAGGATCTTGCGCTTCCTGAGTTCCTCGATCAGCGCGGGATCGACGTTGCGCTCTTCGAGCAACTCGACGTTGTGCTCGCCCTGAAAGGCCGGGATGCCAGGCGGCGGCAACGTCGCGCCGCTGAAGCGCCACGGCGGTCCGGGCATGCGCATGGTGCCGCCCTCGCGATCGTCCACTTCCACGATCGCGCCCCACGCCTGCGCCCATTCGGACTCCGCCAGCTCGCTCGTGGTGCGCACGACGCCGATCGCAAGCCCCTGCTCGCTGACCTGTGCCTGCAGTTCCTCCAGATCGGTGAACGTGAGAATCCAGGCGCGGACTTCGGCGAGCAACGCATCGAGGTTCTGGCGCCGCAGCGGCGCGCTGGCAAAGCGCGGATCGAGCAGCAGGTCCGTGCGACGCATCATCGAACAGAAGCGGACGAACATCGGCGAGTAGATCGGGCTCGCCGCGATCGTGACCTGGCGTCCGTCGGGCAGCCTGAAGATATGAGACTCCGGCGCGCTCAGCGCGGGCGGCTCGCCTTTCGTATCGACGCCGCAAAGCTGGGCGCCCGCGCGTTCGTTGACGGCCAGCATCGTCGCCGCCATCGATACATCGACATGCTGTCCTTCACCCGTGCGGTTGCGGTGCTGCAACGCGGCCAGCACTGCGATGACGCCATGCAGCCCCGTATAGACGTCCGCGTGACTGCATGCATCGTTTCTCAGTTCATCGCCATACCCGTAGTGCTCGCGCAAGATGTCCGTGAGTCCCGTTTCCGCCTGCACCGTCGGCGCGAACGCGGGGCGGTTGCGCCACGGTCCCGTCTGGCCATAGCCGCTCATCGATACATACACGACCGACGGATTGAACTCGCGCACCTGTTCATAACCCAGGCCGAAGCGGGTCAGCGTGCCGGGCCGGAAATTCTCGACGATCACGTCGGCCTCGCGGCACAGATCGGCGACGATCGCGCGGGCCTCCGGCCAGTTCAGGTCGAGACTTAGATTGCGCTTGCCCGCGTTTTGCTGCGCGTAATAGACCGACATCGTGCCGATGTGCGGCACGCCGCCGCGTCCCGAGTCGCCGCCTGGCGGCTCGATCTTGAGCACTTCGGCGCCCAGGTCGCGCAGCGTTTTCGTGCAAAGCGGCCCCGCGAGCACGCGCGTGAAATCGATGACCTTCAGTCCGTCGAGAGGAGCGCCCATGATCAGTTCCCCTCAAACACGGCCGAGCCCGGACCGGTCTTCGCGAATGCGGCGAGTCCGCGCTTCTGGTCCGCGCTCGCCCACATCATGTTGTTGGTCTCCGTCTGTTGCGCGTCCGCGCCTGCGATGCCGTGACGCGCTGACAGATTGGCGAGCGTCTTGATCCCCTTGAGCGCAACCGTAGGACCGGACGCGAGCTGGCGCGCCCACGACATCGAGACCGCCGGCAATTCCGACTCCGACGTCACGAGGTTGATTGCGCCCCAGCGCTCGAGCGTCGCGGGATCGTGACGCCGGCCGAACATCGCCATTTCCTTCGCCCGCGCGGGACCCACGCGCTGCACGACGCGTTGCACGCCGCCAAGCAACGGCAGCAGGCCAAGCGACGACTCCGCCATGCCGAAGAATGCGGTATCGGCGGCCACGATCATGTCGCAGGTCAACGCGAGCTCGAAGCCGCCTCCGAGCGCGCCGCCGTGAACGGCCGCAACGGAAGGCAGCGGGACGTTTTCGAGCGCATCGAGCAACGCTTCGAGTCCCGCCTGATCGCGGCGCCGGCCGCCGCCCGCAAAACCGGCGACGTCGGCGCCCGCGCAAAAGTGGCGCATGCCGCTGCGCAACAGGATCGACCGGCAGCCTTGCTCGACTGCCTGGCTGAATGCGTTCACCAGATCTGTCAGGAACGCATCCTCGATCAGGTTATGGGGCGGCTTCGACATCGTGACGACGCCGACGGCGCCGTCCTTTTCAAACAAGACATGGCTCATGGGTTGCCCTGCATCAGGAGCCCGGCACGATGCCGGGCATCGGTTAATCCGCTACCGCTAAAAATAGGAATCCGAATTATATGCCGGGTCGCATGTCGCGAAATCATTGTCGCGACACGACTCAAACGCTTTTCAAACAACCCGGCTTGCGATCAATGGTAACAGTGTTAACTTAGATTCAAACCAGGGTAATCCCGCGCGTTTTTCGTGCTTCATCGGCAGCGTGGGCAGACCAGGGCATCCGCATTGCAAGCACGGAATATGCACGCCTATAATTGCCTGCCATATGCGACTTATCTGCAGCGATATCGTGAGTCCGAAACCGTCTACGTCTGTCCCCTACCATCATGGAAACCTGCGTCAGGCCTTGATCGACGAGGGTCGTCGCGCGCTCGAGGAAGTCGGCGCTCATGAATTGAGCCTGCGGCATCTTGCGCGCGCCGTCGGCGTATCGGAGGCCGCGCCTTCGCGGCATTTCGCGGGAAAGGAAGGATTGCTCGCCGCCATCGCGGCCGATGGATGGCGCGATCTCGCAGCGCGGCGCGGGGAAATCCAGACGTCCGGCGACACGGCGATGACGAAGGCCTACCGCATGATGCAGGCGTATGTCGAATTCGCGCGAAGCCACAAGGGACTCTTCGACCTGATGGTCGGGCCGCGCATCGTCGCGCGAGACTCTTATCCGGAACTCACGGAGGAAGGCATCAAGTCGTTCCGGCTGTTCGCCGCCTCCGTCGAACAGGCTGCGCTGGAATGCGACTGGCCACAGCGCGCGCTTACGCTCGTCACGCTCGCGGCATGGAGCATGGAGCACGGCGTCGCCACGCTCATTCTCTCCGACCGGGTTCCTCGGCCCGACATACCCGTCAATATCGACCACATGATTCACTTCTCGATCAGCATGTTTTTAAGCGCGGTCGAGGCAGGGCCCGCACACCTCCAAAACGTGCTCAACCAGTTGCCCACCGCTGGCTTCGCGAGCGAAAGGAAATCGCCCGCAAAATCGGCAAAAGGGCTCGCAGTGTAGAACCAACCCGCGCGCGTGGCCTCACGCGCGCGCCGACGTCTGCTGCTAACGTTCGCTCACCACCTCGGCGCACCATCCGCCAGCTGCGCAACGCCTCGACCGAACGAAAAGTTCTCATTCGGCACAGGCACGAGCGCGATGAACACATCGTCGGGCGATACGCCGACGTCCCGCTGCAGCAGACGCGTAATGGTGGCCAACAGAGCCTTCTTGTCCGACGAAGGACGATGCGCGCCGAGCAGAACCGTCACGATCATCGCGTTCTGCGTTCGCTCCATGTCCATGAAGGTGGGATCGATGAACAGTTCGTCATCGCCATGTTCGCTGATCATGATGAACCGGTCGCCTTTCGGGATATTCAGCGCTTCAACCAGCGACTGATTGAGCGCGTTACCCATTGCGATCTTCTGCTCTCTGGAAAAACGGCCTTTGGGAATGTGAGCGTGAAATACGGGCATGTGTATCCTCCGTGTGCCTCGGGTGATTGCAATACCGCTTGAATGCCGCTTGATACCGCTTGATCTCGCTTGATCTGTTCTAAGCCCCGCGTGCAGCGCTGCCGACAAGATGTTCTCTGAACCAGCTCACTGCTGCGCCGCTGGACAAATCGAATGCTGCGTCGTAGGGATCGAAATGATTGCCCGGCACCAGCACGAGACGCTTGGGTTCGAGCGCGCGTTCGTAGGCCTCCAGTTCGAGATCCGTCATCGTTACGCGGTCGTCGCGGGCGACGATCATCATCAACGGCGTCGGCGAAATCCGGCTTACCCATGTGCCCGGCTCGTACATGCTCGCGGCAAAGCTCGACCGGATGGTCACCGTGTTGTTCCATGACGCGCCGTTCAGCTCCCGCATGTAAAACGCGATGGCTTCGGGCGAACGATACGCGGCAGGCACGTTCGCATCCGCGCTCACTACTTGCTGCCGCCGTGGAGGCGATCCGTGATGTTGTTCGCGCAGGTCATCCGTCAACGATGCAAGAAAGCCCGGCATCGCATCGGGAGAAACCCGACGCCTGATCTGCTCAAACCCGCTAATCGTCGGCAACTGCGATACGACGCATTTCACGCGCCGATCGGTGGCGGCAAGCACGAGCGCGTGACCTCCGCTAAAGCTCGTTCCCCAGATGCCGATACGATCCGGGTCGACCTCGGGCCTCGCTTCCAGCCACGTGATCGCGCGACGCCAGTCCGCAATCTGCGCCCACGGATCGATGTCCTGACGCGGTTCGCCTTCGCTCGCACCGAAATTCCGATGATCGTGAACGAGCACCACGAACCCCGCCTGCGCAAAAGCAGTCGCAAAGCGTTCGAGTCCATGCTCCTTCACGCCCGCGAAGCCGTGACACATGGATATCGCCGCGCGACGCTCATTTCCCGGCGGGACGAACAGCCAGCCGCGCAAAGTCACTCCGCCTTCGCCGGCAAACTGTATGTCAGTCCTGCTGACCATGCTCACCTCTTCTTTACATTACGTTGATATGCGCATATTATGACCCACAGGATGGTTTGACAAGCACCAGGAAAGGAGACGCCGTGACGAGATCGGATATCGCAAATGCTTCGCGTCAGATGGAATTCGATGCACTGATATTCGTGCATGGTTTTCTCGACAGTCACGCGGTCTGGAATCAACTGATCAATGCATTGCCCCCGTCTTCCATTCCGATTATTGCGCCCGACCTGCGGGGCGCGGGCAAACGGCGCGACGAGGACAGCGAATGCACGTTGCAACAGGCCGTCTCGGACATTGCGCGATTGCTCGATGAGTTGCAGTTGTCGCGGGTCGCCTTGGTCGGGCACAGCATGGGCGCGCAGATCGCAGAACTGGTTGCCGTGGAACGCGCGGCACAGGTGGCGTCACTGACACTGATTACACCGACGCCGCTGCGCGGAAACACCCTACCCGATGAAGTGCGCGACCTTTTGCGCGAAAGCGGCGACGATCCCGTGGCACAGCGAAAAATCCGCGCGGCGTTCTCGACGAATCTGTCCAACGCTCAACTCGACGCATTGGCCGCGACACACCTGCTGATGCACAAGGCAACCGTACGCCAGTACTACGACGCGTTCACGCAAGGCGACGCGCGCGGGAACGTGCCGTGCGCATATCGCGGACCTGTGCTGGTGATCGGCGCACAGGACGATCCCGTGATTACGCGCGACCAGGTCGCCGCATCCTGCCGGGAACGCTTTCCGGCCGCGGATTTCCGCATCGTGACGAACTCCGGGCACTGGCCGCATTTGGAGCAGCCGGCGCACACGGCACAATTGCTCGCGCGCCATCTTGGATGGACGAGGGCTCAGGCGGTCCAGGCCGAAAGCGCGATGCAATAGCAACCATCCGTCGAGCCCGCGTCAGGCCGGCTTTGTTCGAAGCGAACCGGTTAAGCGTATATTTCCGACTTCGACTGAACATAAGTGAATGCGACATGCCAACGCACAAAGAGTTTGTGGAAGACATCGATGGCCGCTGCAATTGCCTTGCCGCACGCAAGGCATCGCGGTATTTGACGGCGGCCTACGATCAGGCGCTCAGCCCGGCAAATCTGCGGGCCACGCAGTTCTCGATCCTGTACAAGCTCGCCAAGGACGGACCGCTCACCATCGGCGAACTGGCGGACGCCATGGCGATGGACCGCACCACGTTGTCGTCGAACCTGAAACCACTCGAACGCGACGGACTGCTCGAAATGGTGCCGGGCCAGGATCGCCGCGTGAAGATGGTCGTGATTACCAAAGATGGACTATCCCGCTATCGCATGGCCTTACCACTGTGGCAAGCGGTTCAGCAGGACTTCGAAGGCAGTTACGGAGAGAAGCGCGCTGAACAGTTGCGCAATTCGCTGCGCAATGTACTAAGCAGCGGGTTTACTCCATGGGCGGAAGGCGATGGCGGTTCCGCCTAGACAAGTTTGATTATTCACCACAGGAGACGAAACATGCGACATCCACAAGTTGTTGAGGCGTGCAAGAAGGCATTTACGGGATTCGAGCGCAATGACAAATCCGACCTTGTACCCTTGCTTGCGGATGACGTCGTCTTTGAGTTTTCGGACTCGCTGCCATACGGCGGAACTTATCATGGCAAAGAAGAATTCCTCGCGTTCTGGAAGCACGTGTATCGGAAGTGGGAGTACCTCAATTACGATGCGAGAGCAGTACTTGAAGCAGAGGATTACGTAATTGTCCCCGTCATTGTTCGCGCAAAGGCCAAGAACGGCTTTTCAATGGAAAATGAACATCTCTTTCTGTTCCAGGTGCGCGACGGCCGCATCGTCCACGGACGACTCTATGCGGACACAGCACGGGGACGGGACATCCTCGAAGACAGGCCGCCCAGGCACTTTCCGAAGCTGATCATCGACTGAGTGACGAATACGGCGAGCCGGGCTTATCGAGGAGTGAAAGTGATGACAGAGCTTTTGTATCTGGACGATCTGGCAGTGGGCATGCAATTCCAGTCGCCCACCTTTGCGGTGACGGAAGCCGACATCAAGCGCTTTGCGTCGGAGTTCGACCAGCAGCCCTTCCATCTCGACGATGCGGCAGCGAAGACGACGTTCTTTGGAGGCCTGGCCGCGAGCGGCTGGCATACGGCCGCGATCACGATGCGCCTGTTGACATCGGGTGGTTTGCCGCTCGCCGGCGGCATCATCGGGATGAGCGTCGAGCTCGCGTGGGTCAAGCCGGTGCGGCCCGGCGATGTGCTGCATGTCATCAGCACCGTGCAGGAAGTGCGACGCTCGAAGTCCAAGCCTCAGCAGGGCGTCGCGACTGTCTTGTCCGAGACGGTCGATACATCGGGCGACACCGTGCAGCGTCTCGTGTCGAAGTTGCTCGTCACGGCACGCGACGCCTGAACGCATTGCATCGACTCCGCACTGTCGAGCCCCGCGTATCGCCGCGGGGTTCGAGCTCCCGGGCTCGACCTCTTTTCCGGCCGCGCAAATCAGATGATTTTCCCGGCACGGAGCGCTTCGATTTCCGATGTGGCCATATCCAGCCAGTCATCGAGCACCTCTTCCGTGTGCTCGCCGAGTGTCGGCGGAAACTGCCGATATTGAACGGGCGATTCGGACAGACGGATCGGATTGGCGACCAGCGCGGCGTGCTTCGTCACCGGATGCGTCATCTCGATGCGCATGTTGTGCGACTGAACGTGGGGGTCCGCGAACACCTTGTCGAGACTGTTGATGGGACCGCACGGCACGCCCGCCGCTTCCATGATGGCGATCCACTCATTCGTGTCGCGGTTGACCGTGACGCTGCGAATCATCGCGATCAATTCGTCCCTGTGCTTGACCCGTTGCGGATTGCGCGAGAAGCGCTCGTCGCCGGCCCATTCCGGCCTGCCCAGTGCCGCGCAGAAGTTCGCGAACTGGTGGTCGTTGCCGACTGCGATGATCATGTAGCCATCGGCCGTCGGAAAGTCCTGATACGGCACGATGCTCGGATGAGCATTCCCCATCCGCTGCGGCACCACGCCGCCAACGAGAAAGTTGGCCGCCTGATTGGCGAGACATGCGATCTGCACGTCGAGCAACGCGAGATCGATATGCTGCCCCTTGCCCGTGCGCTCGCGATGCGTCAGCGCCGCCTGAATCGCGACCGTCGCATACAGTCCTGTCATCACATCCGTCAGCGCGACGCCTACTTTCATCGGCCCTTCGCCTTGCGTTCCATCGGCGCGCCCGGTAAGGCTCATCAAGCCGCCCATGCCTTGCATCAGGAAGTCGTAGCCCGCGCGCGCCGCGTAGGGGCCCGTCTGACCAAAGCCCGTGATCGAGCAATAGACGAGACGCGGGTTCACGTCGCCGAGACTGGCGTAATCGAGACCATACTGGCTGAGGCCGCCGACCTTGAAGTTCTCGATGAGCACGTCCGCCTTGCTGGCCAGTTGCCTGATGAGTTGCTGGCCTTCGGGCTGGCTCAGATCGATCGTAATCGAGCGTTTGTTGCGATTCGCGCTGAGGTAGTAAGCCGACTCCCCTGTCGCGTTGCCGGCGGAGTCCGTCGACCACGGCGGCCCCCAGGCTCGCGTATCGTCACCCGCGCCGGGTCGTTCGACCTTGATGACGTCTGCGCCGAGATCGGCCAGCAACTGGCCGGCCCAGGGACCCGCCAGCACGCGGGAAAGGTCGAGGACGCGCAATCCATCGAGTGCGCCACGCTGGGATGTCTCGTTCATGTTTGTCCGGAAGCGGAAATGCCTGTCATGTCGCGCGTCGATCCTGTGCACACAGCGCATTTCGGGCTCGACGAGTGGAATCATGTCCGCAAATCTATCCGGCAATGTCATATGGTACAAACGATTTGTTCGCATCGACCTGTGCGAAAATCGCACAGATCAGCCGTCAACCGCGCGAGTGAATTCAATGCGCCGAAAAATCCCTTCAACCGCTGCGCTGTCCGCATTCGAGGCCGCAGCGCGCCATCAGAGCTTCACCAAGGCAGCCGACGAGCTCGCCGTCACGCAAAGCGCGATATGCCGGCAGATTGCGTCGCTGGAAGACTTTCTCGGCGTCAAGCTGTTCAGGCGCGACCGGCGCGGCGTCGCGCTGACGGAAGCGGGGGCGACGTACAGCCGCAAAGTGGCGGCGCGTCTAAACGAAGTCGAGCGCGACACGCTGGAACTCATGACACGACGCGGCCACGGCGGCACGCTCGAACTTGCGGTCGTGCCGACGTTCGCGACGAAATGGCTACTGCCGAGAATGCCGCTCTTTATCGATGAGCACCCGGACATCACGATCAATCTGACGTCACGCACACGTCCGTTCCTTTTCGATGACACGGAATTCGATGCGGCGATTCACGCAGGCACCGCGACCTGGCCCGGAACGGAAGGACAGTTCCTGATGCGCGAGAGTCTGATCGCCGTGTGCAGCCCGCATCTCATCGCGCCGCGCAAAAAATTGACGGCGGCGGACTGGCGGCGCTTTCCTTTATTGCAGCAAAGCACGCGGCCTTATGCGTGGCGCGAGTGGTTTGCGTCTCGTGACATGGTGGTCGATGGCGACATGTCAGGACCGAAGTTCGAGCTGTTCTCGATGCTCGCCGAGGCCGCGATTCACGGCATGGGTGTCGCACTCATACCCCGCCTGCTGATCGACGACGAGTTGCGCCGCGGCGTCCTGATTCCGGCGACAACGCATGAATATCTGAGCGACCGTGCGTACTACCTCATATCGCCGGAGCACAAGTCCGATAATCCTGCGTTGCTCGTGTTTCGCGACTGGGTCGAGCAACAGGCGCGCCAATACCGGGAAGCCGCGGGATTGGGATAGTCACTCACTAAGCTGAAAGAAACTCGGCGAACTTCTGCACGTCGACGTTGCCGCCGCTGATCAACACGCCGATGCGCTTGCCTTTGAGCTTATCCTTCATCTGGCGTGCGGCGGCGAAGCCCAGACAACCCGTCGGTTCAACGACCATTTTCATCCGTGCAGCAAAGAAGCGCATGCATTCGACGAGTTCCGCGTCGCTTGCGGTGAGCACATCGTTGACGTCGCGCTGAATGATGGGAAAGGTGTACTCGCCCAGATGCTGCGTCTGCGCGCCATCGGCGATCGTTTTGGGTGTTTCGATGTGGACGATCTTTCCGCAGCGGAAAGACCGCTGCCCGTCGTTGCCCGCCTCAGGCTCGACGGCGTACAGCGCGCATCCGGGCGACAGCGCGCGCGTCGCGAGCGCGGAGCCCGACAACAGCCCGCCTCCGCCCAGCGGAACGAAGAACGCGTCGAGTGGCCCGACTTCGTCGAACAGCTCCTTCGCAGCCGTGCCCTGCCCGGCGAGCACGTCGGGATGATCGTAAGGCGGAATCAGCGTCAGCCCATGCTTCTGCGCGAGATCGCGGCCGATCTGCTCGCGGTCCTCCTTGTAGCGGTCATAGATGACGACGTTGCCGCCATAGCCTTTGGTCGCTTCCACCTTGATCTGCGGCGCGTCGTGAGGCATCACGATCGTCGCCGGCATGTCGAGCAGACGCGCCGACAACGCCACGGCCTGCGCATGGTTTCCCGACGAGAACGCGACGACGCCATGACGACGCTGCTCATCGTCGAATTTCGACAGTGCATTGAACGCGCCGCGAAACTTGAATGCGCCCATGCGCTGGAAGTTCTCGCACTTGAAAAACACTTGCGCGCCGAATGCTTCGTTGACGGTTCGCGACGTCATGACGGGCGTACGATGCGCGACGCCTTCGATGCGCTTCGACGCCGCGACGACGTCGTCATAGGTGGGCAAAGGGAGCTTGGTCATGGCAGCTATCCGTAGTTGAACGACGCAGGCATGAGGATCGCGGGCGCGCTGCCTGGCGGATTGGATGCCATTGTGATTAGACACATTGTCTATGTCAATACATTTTGTAAATTTGGCGCCGGGGGTCCAACCAGCCGCCAATCCGCCGTCATTTCGTATCGTTGTAGACGGTGGCCCGCGAAACGCCCAAATGACCGGCGATGATTTCCATCGACCTGCGGACCTCCAGGAAGCCTGCCTGTTTCAATTCCTGCATCAACGCCCGGCGCTGGTCCGTCCTCAGCGCCTGCGGCGTGGTCGCGAGCGACACTGCGTAGCGGTCGATGCGCTCCCTGATCGCTTCCGCATTCGCGGGATCAAGCGATTCCTTCGCGCCGACGCCGGACGCGGCGCAGAACTGCTCCAGGATGTTCTGGATGCCACGGAACAGATTCAGATCCACGTTCAGGCACAACGCGGCGATATAGCGGCCCGTCGAATCCTTGATGCCCACCGACGTGCTTTTCGCCCGGCGGCCATCGGCGAACTGGTTCGGATAGTTGGTCAGCAGTTGCGGATACGCGTCGTCAGCAATGCGCGCAAGTCCCAGTTCCGTCGTCGGATCGCCGACGGAGCGCCCGGACAAGTTGTTGTGAATGGCGAGAATCGAATGGCTGGGATCGCGCAGGTCATGCACGACGACTTCGCAAAACGGAGCGAACGTCTGCCCCAGACCCTCGGCGATCTGCTTCATCTGATCGAGAAGCGACTCCTGCTCCCGTTCCAAAGCGCTTTTTCTCATGGTAGACGTTTTATCTAAAGTTAACAGGAGTGTACAAGCAATCGCCGCCACCGGTTCAATTCATTTCTCTTGATCCCGACCGGGCATGGCCTATATTTCGACTCATGCGTGATGCATCAACCGCCGACAACGAGTGAGCCCGTCATGAGCGATACGTATGAATACCCGGCGCAGAACAACCATGCGGGCCGCCGGCGCTTTCTCAAGCTGACGGGCACTGCGGCACTGGCAGGGCTTGCCCAGGGCGTTCTCGTGCCGGCGCGCGCCGACGCGTTGACGAAGGAACAGCGCGATCGTTTGACGCCGCAGCAGATCGTCGAGGAGATGAAACGCGGTAACGCGCGATTCCAGAAGGGCGAGAGAAAGCCTCGCAACTACTTGCGCGAGCAGCGGGCGAGCGCGTCCGGACAGTATCCCGCAGCCGTATTGCTGAGCTGCATCGATTCGCGCGCGCCTGCCGAAGTGATCATGGATCTGGGCATCGGCGACATCTTCAATTGCCGCGTCGCGGGGAACGTCGAGAATAGCGACATCCTCGGCAGCATGGAGTTCGCATGCAAGGTCGCCGGCGCAAAGGTGGTCGTCGTGATGGGCCACACATCTTGCGGCGCGATCAAGGGCGCCATCGCCAATGTCGAGTTGGGCAATCTCACCGGCTTGCTCGACAAGATCAAACCCGCGGTGCAGGCAACCAACTATAGCGGCGAGCGTACCGCGACGAACTACGCGTTCGTGGACGCCGTTGCGCGCAAGAACGTCGAGTTGACCATCGCGGACATTCGGCACGACAGTCCCGTGCTAGCGGAACTGGAAAGCCAGGGCGCCATCGAGATCGTCGGCTCGATGTACAACCTGGGGACGGGCGCACTTGAGTTCTTCAGCTGATCGGCGATATCGGCCTACGTGACGCGAGAAAGCAAAGCGACGCGTCGATGTGACGCTCTGGCGCAAGCACGGCGCCGCGATTCGACGTCAGGCACGTCAGGATCGTGCCGCCCGTTGACTGGAATTTTCGCTAGTTGAGTGGATTTCTCCAGCGCCCCAGCGGCCTTGAAAAAATCGGATGTGCTCATCGGCTGGGTTGCGAACTCCGCTACCACGCAGTCGAAAAGCAGAAAGAAAAAGCCGCACATCACTTCAAGTCTTTGGTGTTTCCGCCGATATCCAGTTCAGATCTGCAAGACGCGTACACATCTGCGGCTCGCCTTGCAAGGAAGCGCAAGCAACCACATAGCGCAGCGCTTTGCCTCCTGGCCTCACGATGTCATGCCGGGCGACCGTGCGATACGACATGGGTCAGATCACACATTCACTCAACGACAAAACTGTCGCGCGGTTCGCGTGGATTTCGCACTTCTGCGCCGCTCCTTCGGATGGCTCTCGGCAATCTGGAAAACTCGATCGAGTACGTCACCCGGACAGTCAGACGCAAAGCAGCAAAGCATATCTAATGAAAAAGAAACGAAGCTTCTTTACCTGTCTCGCCGCAACGCTAATTGCCGCAACCTCGCCGGATTGTCTGGCAGCGTATACGACGGACTGGTTGGCAAATACATACGGGACCAATTCCACTCGGGTGGGCAGCGTCGCACGGTCGATGTGGGTAGCGCCCGAGGGCATCATCTATACGGCTTCCATGTGGGACGAAAATGAGGGCGGTGTTGCAATATACGCGAACGGTCAAAGCATCGCGTCCATAGGGGGACACGGCGAGTTTCAGGGCAACGCCATTACGGGCAATGCCATGTCAATCTTCGCTGCCCTTCAATATAGCGCGGCCTATGGCAGCGGTACGGTGGGTCGCTACGATCGAACCAGTCGTGCCCGCGATCTGCTTATCCCCGTCAGCGCGACAACGACCGAGAAGCGAGCCGATGTCATCACGGGACTCGCGACGTGGGGCTCGCTCCTGTATGCGAGCGACTTCCCGGGTAATCGTGTCCGGGTCTACACCACGGCTGGCGTCTGGCAGACGGATATCAACGTCTCAGGCCCCGGCGCACTCGCCGTGGATGGGTCGGGCAATATCTGGGTAGCACAGAAGAGCGCGGGCTCCATCCTCGAATTCGATTCTTCAGGCAGGCCGCTAAACGCGATCCAGATGTCCACGGCCTCCCTACCCTCCGCGCTGTATTTCGATGCGGCAACTGGCCGACTCATGGTCGGCGACCAGGGCCCCGACATGAACATCAAGATCTACAACATCTCGGGCGCTCCATATCTCGTCGGCACGTTTGGTATTCAGGGCGGCTACCTCGACACGACGGCGGGTATCAAAGGCCAGGTCGGCGACAAGCGGTTCACGCGCGTCACGGGTATCGGCAAGGACTCCGCCGGCAACCTGTATGTACTCAACAACCCATGGGGCGGCACCTGGGACCTCGGCCGCGACGGCGGCACAGACATTCACGCGTACGATCGCTACAACCGCCTGCAATGGACGCTTCAGTCTCTCAACTTCGAGGGGGTCGCCGCGCCCGACCCTGGTACAGACGGCGGCTATTTTTATGGAGGCACCAACATCTACACGGGCTCCGCTGGCGGAATCTTCGTCGCGAACACGGTTGACCCGATCGGCTATCCGTCCGATCCACGACTCAACATCAACGACCTCGGACGCGGTGAGCACTTCGGTCAACTCGCTGTCGTCGGCGCAAACCGGATTCTTGTGGCGGCCGGCCAGAATCCCGATAGCTTCTACTTCTTCCACTTCAACGCTGCGAATGGCTACATTGCGATACCGGATGCCACGCTTCCGGGGACCGCGTTCAATACAGCTGCGAGGATCAGGAACGGATTCTGCCTCGACAGCAATGGGGACGTCTGGGCCGGTTTGGACAAGACAAACGCCATCTGGCACTACCCGCTGACCGGCTTTGACGCGACCGGCAAACCGACATGGGGACCGGGGATTCCAACGCCGATTCCGGCCACGATCGCACCATTGACGCGAATCATCTACCTGCCGGAAAGCGACACGATGATCCTCGCGCAAGGCATTCCCGGGAGCACGGACTGGACGTCGATCGGGTCGCGAGTCGAGGTGTATCACGGCTGGCGCGCCGGCAATAACACCATGCCCAATCCGGTGATCAACATCAGCAGCCCCAATCCCAAATCGATTTCGGCAGCGGGCAACTATCTGTTTGTCGGATACGTGCACACGGTACCGAACATCGATGCCTTCAATCTCAACACAGGCAGCCTGGACGCGACATTGAACAACAGCAGCCCCGATACCGTGTACGTTGGCAACGACATCGATTCGATGTATGGCCTGAGATCGTACCGTCGGTCAACGGGTGAATACGTCATTACGAAAGACAACTACAACGGTTCCAGTGTCGTTGTTTATCGTTGGGCACCGTATTAAAGAACGACAAGATAAAGGCAATGAATAACCGTGGGCTCGCGGGATTGCGCGCACACCGTCGTCCGCAGGGGCAGTGCCGGGGCGAATCATGCAAAGGGAATAAGAGAAAGTCATTTGTTAGCCAATTCACACATGATCGACTTCTTTTTGCCGCTATATCGTCATTGCCACCCTTTAATTTCTTTCCGTCGTAACGCTTCGTAAGAGAGGCAGCGTCTCCACGCAAGAGACTGCCCGTCGTTTCCACACGCCACATCACCGCTTGCTCATTCGGGTAACGTCATGGAGGCGTTCGTGAAAGATATTGTCAACGCAATTGCTTCATCAACACTTAAAGGCGGCCTGCTTCGCGGCGCCATTTCCGCCGCGCTTGTCTCGGCCATCTCGCCAGCCGTCGCGCAGAGCCAGCAGCTGGCTGCAGCGGCAGTGAACACCGCGTCGCCGATCAAGCACGTCATCGTGATCGTGGGCGAGAACCGCACGTTCGATCACATATTCGGCGCTTACACGCCGCGCCGGGGGCAAACGATCTCGAACCTGCTATCCAAGGGCATTATCACGGCCGACGGCCGCCCCGGACCGAACTTCGCGCTGGCCGCGCAATACAACGCCAGTGCGACGGACCCGAAGCGCTTCGAGATGGCGCCTGGCGGCAAACAGCCGTATACGGTGCTGCCGGCACCGAATACGGGCGGCACGGCAAGCACACCGAGCGATACCAGCCCGCCTCCGTTCGCCACGCTTGCCACGGCGCAGGCCATCGAGGGCTCAATGATCGAGCCTTGGGATGTCGTGCACCTGACCACGGGTGCGAGCGGCTTGCCGCAGCATAGCGTCGATACGCGCTTCGGCTCGAACACGTACAACCTGCCCAACGGACCGTATCAGATCTCGCGCGTCGGTCCCGACTACGACCAGTACATCAACAGCCCGGTGCACCGCTTCTACCAGAATTGGCAACAGGCCGATTGCAGCATCGATCACGCCACGCTCGATAATCCGAGCGGTTGCCAGATGGATCTGTTCGCGTGGGTTGAAACGTCGGTGGGCGCCGGCTCCAACGGCAAGCCGCAGCCCGCGAACTTCAGCGACCAGACGACGGGTGAAGGAGCGACGGCACTCGGCTATTACAACGTGAATACCGGCGACATGCCGTATTTCACGCATCTCGCGCGCCAATTCACGATCAGCGATAACTATCATCAGCCGGTGATGGGCGGCACGGGCGCGAACAGCATCATGATCGGCACGGCCGATGCGCTCTACTACACGGACGGCAACGGCAATGCCGCGACGCCGCCGGCGGACCAGATCGAGAATCCACGGCCGCAGCCGAACACTAACAACTGGTACACGCAGGACGGCTATTCGGGCGGCTCGTACAGCAACTGCTCGGACAGTCATCAGCCCGGTGTCGGCGCGCTACGCCACTATCTGGATCGCTTGCCGTACAAGCCGCAGGAGAAGTGCGCGCCGAACACGTATTACCTGCTGAACAACTACAACCCCGGCTATAACGGCGACGGCACGGTCAATACGAGTCCCTTCACGATCCCGCCGTCGCCGGTGCGGACCATCGCCGATACGCTGATCGAAAAGAACATCTCATGGAAGTACTACGGCGAAGGCTGGAATACGTTTGTAAAGACGCCCGCCACGAGTGTCTACTGCAATATCTGCAACCCGTTCCTGTATGAAACCGCGATCATGACGAACCCCGCGCTCGTCAACGCGCACCTGCAGGACACGATCGATCTGTACACGGACATTGCGAACGGTACGCTGCCGGCCGTGTCGTTCGTGAAGCCGGGCGGTCTGCTCGACGGGCACCCGGAGTCGTCGAAGTTCGGGCTCTTTGAATCGTTCGTGCACAAGCTGGTCGACAAGGTGCAGCGCGACCCGAGCCTGTGGGCCTCGACGGCGATCCTGATCACGACGGACGAAGGCGGCGGCTACTACGACTCAGGCTACATCCAGCCACTCGATTTCTTCGGCGACGGCCCGCGCATTCCGATGATCGTCGTGTCGCCATACTCGCGTGGCGGACGTGTCGTGCATCAATACGCGGATCACGTGTCGATCGTGAAATTCATCGAACGCAACTGGCATCTGAAGCCGATCACGCATAGAAGCCGCGATAATCTGCCGAATCCCATCCAGTTGCAGACGCATCCGTATGTGCCCGTCAATGCGCCTGCCATCGGCGACCTGTTCGATGCGTTCGAGTTTCCGCGCACACCCTGACGGTGCGGCATTGAAGGCAGGGCCGAAGCGGCCCTGCCAAGCTGAAAGATTGCACCGCGCAGCGGGTTGGCGCGCGGCTTTTTGTTCGTGTTCGCCGCCGCGCGATCCCGCGAAGCAGCAGGCGGTATGGATAACATTGCGCCAGCGCGTGTTCCCGGCCGTGTCTCGATTGAACGCGGATTGAACTCACGCGGCCCGCTAGCGCGCCAACATAAAAGGAGCAAGTGCGGTGAGCATTGCTCACGCGTTGTGCACGATGTCGACGGCAACCGCATTTGTTGTCGGTTCGACGGGACAGGCGCACGCAGCAGGCGCGGCATCGCAGGACATGCCCACGGTCACGCCAGAATCGTTCGGCGCCGCTCGTGCAGCTTCTGCCGGTTGCGATGGTCAGCAGCCGAGCCGGCTCGGACTATCGCTTCGGAGGCCGCGGGTCGGCGGGGATGGTGCCGTCGGCACGGCCGAGAAAAGACGGTAAATATCGCCAATGTGCGCAGCAACGAGGGGGTTGTCGCGATATGCGGGCATCCCGCGGGACGGCTTACCGTCCAGGACCATGCGGACAAACAGCTCACGGCTCTGTGCGCGCGCGTACACGACAATCGACGGCGCCGCCAGCCCCTCATAGTCCTTGCCATGACAGCGGGCGCAGTCGACGATGCGCAGGGTACGCCAGGCATTGACAATGGCGTCATCGGCCGGTTGCGAACCTGCACGCCCGGTGTCCGCATCGTGCAGTGTCGGCACCGCAATCACGGCAACGGCTACTATCGTGCAGCACCTTGACACGATCGGCGTCAATGCCGGCGCTTTTCGACAGGGCTGCGCGGCGAGCCAATGTATGCCATCGCTGGCGAGTGCATGTTCGGGGTCTGCGCGCATTCAATGGTAAGTCGTCTTAGACGACTGCAGCTTCGTCAACACGCCGCCTTTGAACCGGAACCAGCCCTGCGAGCTTTGCATTACGACTTCATCGTCTTGCCAGAACACGCGCTTGACGGTCATGCGCTTACCCGACCGCTGCACGAGCGGCGGATGATGACGAAAGTCGTACAGCACCGGGCCCGCATCGGTCTGCACCAGCGTGCGCTCAACCATGTGATCTACGTTGCCGACGTCATCGAAATGCGCGAGCGAGTTCGCGCCGAAGCGATCGAAAATTTCCTTGTCGAGCATTCCGGCGAACTGGCGGTCGACGCGCACGAATTGCAGTTCGCCTGAAGGCGTGACGAGCGGGCCGGGAGCGATGCTTTGCGCACGAACGCAAGCCACGAAACAGGTGGCTGCAAACCCAGCGAGGAAACATCGTCATCTCATGTTTTCCCTTGCAATCAGCCATATCCCCGACGACGGAGCACGATCGGCAATCGTTCCTTAAGCGGGAGCACTTCGCGCTCAAGCGGCATCCGCTGCGCGCTCCGCTCTACCGAAAGCAACTCGCCGAGCGCTTTTCCACGTGGCAGCGTTTCTCCGTACGCCTGCAATCCATCGGCCATCTGAGCAAATATGCGTCTTCCCCGGCATTGCGCCGCCGACGGGTCAACGCGACAAGGCCGACTCGTTTTCACGAATCCCGCGCTGCCGAAGAAAAAATTCCATATGTGCCAGCGCCACTTCAACGCGTACAGACAAGGCGGCTTGCGGGATGTTAACAACATAACCGCTCATGCGTGCATTTGCCAGTAATAGCCGGCGTGTCAGTGGCCCGCTCTTTGCCAGATAGTCGTTCGGATTGCGCAGCGAGACGCCGAGATACTTCTGCCGCGAGTTGCGGATAGTTAGCACGACAACTTCTCCATACGCCGGATGGCCGCCTTAAAAGACGAACGATAGATGAATAACGGCATCCGCGACTCGATCTGGGTCCCAGATGCCTCTATAGGCTGAGTACGCGTCTGCCAAGTGAAAGCGGCCTATCGTCTCTGTACTGTGGTTGGCCTGTCCGGTCGCGGGTCGCAAAGATCAGGATGCAGGCCCCGACTTCGGAAACGACCGGGCGCCGACGAAGTGACAATAATGGCCGCGGAATAGAGGCTCGCGTTCGACGGTCCTGGTTCAGCCGCCGTCACCGGGCGCTGCCGCGCACCGATTGGGTCCGCTTTGTGCGGGCCTGAGCCTGCCTATGCTGTTGGTTCGCGATGCGCGAGGAACTCGCAGCGCCGCTCGCGCCTTCCTGCTCCATAGGATCTATTTCCGGCCGAACATTGATTCGCTCCGCCATTAGCGATACCTTTACATTTATCCTGGTCGTCGAATGCTGGTCAACGAGGGGAGAACCGTTTCGTGAAGAGAGCGTGGGCTTTCTCCTGCATCGTGGCCTTGAGCGCGATCCTCGGCGGATGCGGCAAGGAGGGATCGCACAACGCCACTGAGGCATCGGGCGCATCCGCGAGCGGGGCAGCGAGTCAGCCCGCGCAGGGCGCGAGCGACGCAACGGCCGCGTCTGGCGCGCAACAGACGGGCGCGCTGGGCACCGTCACCAAGACACAGTTGCCGGGGGAGGCAGCCGAAACACTGCGGCTGATCAAGGCGGGCGGCCCCTTCCCTTTTGGCGAGGACGGCGTCCTGTTCCGTAACAGTGCGCTTTTGCTGCCGAAGCATCCGCGCGGCTATTACCACACCTACACGGTTCGCACGCCTGGCTCGACGGATCGTGGGCAGCGCCGGATCGTATGTGGTGGACCGCGCAAGCAGACCAGCGACTGCTATTACACCGACGATTACTACGCCAGTTTTAAGCGCATTGCAGAATAAAACTGGGATTGACTGCATGAGCGACGGCATTGTTTGCTGGAACGGTCCCGTGAAATCGCATCATGAACAACACCCATCGCTCGATCATGGTCACGGGTTCCCTGCGGCGGTCCGGCGGCACTCATTAATTGCGCCGTGCGCTGCTGGCACGTCCGGTTTCAATGGAGCCTGCGCGCCATCGAAGACTTGCCGTTTGAGCGCTGACGTGACGGCGCCCTGGTATGATATGGCTCAAGTTGAACACCGGAATTTGAGCCCTATCTGACGCGTTTCGATCGGTTGGAAAAAATCCGTACTATTAGGCAATCGAAGTCTGCTACGCTGCGCCCTTTCCCCCAGCCTGAACCAGTCAAGATGGAAACCCCTTTCAACGAACGCGGCGTCTCGGTGACGCGCAACGCCCTGTCGGCGGCGGGCCAGGTCTTTCCGTTGCGCGACATCCAGGGCGTGCGCGTCGTCACCGTGCAGAAGAACAAGGTCCTGCCCTGGGCGATTTCGCTGATCGGCGCCGCGGGCGCGATTGTCGGCGGCGTGTTTGAGTCGTCGGCCGGTATCGTGTGCGGCGTGATGCTGGTCGTGGTCGGCTGGCTCACGTGGCGCAGCCAGGACGTCACGCACCGCCTAATGGTCCGCACCGGCGATACCGAGCGCGAAGCGCTCTCCAGCATCGATCTGCCGTTTGTCGAGCGCGTCGCGCAAACGGTCCGCGATGCGCGCGGCGCCTCTGCGGCCTCTCCCGCCGCCGCGCCCAAAAGCTGAGCGCACGCGCCGTCTTTACACAAAATTAACGGCACGCGTGGTGCCTTTTTGCGCCCGCTTGAGACGCTGCCCGCTAGAGTGGAAGCATCTCAACAGCCACGCCGCCAAACTCGCGGCGGCGCATCGACGATGCATACAGCAATCGCTTCATCGCGCACGCTCCCGCGCCGCGCGCCCGCCATCGACATCGCAGCCCAACCCGCCCTGTCTGTCGTCACGATCGACGTGACCGTGCCGGGCACCTCGTCGGCAGCAGGCCGCCGTGCGTTGCTTGCGGCCCTCGGCGAGGGTTCGCGCCTCTTCGTGATCGCCGTCGACAAACGCAACGACTGCATCACCTTCCGCGTCGACGTGATGGCGCGCAGCGTCGGCGACGTCGTCGGCGCACTTGCAAGCGCGCTGCGCGACGCGACTGTCGGCCGCGTACGCGCCGTCTGCCTTGCGCAATCGAGCGCACAGCAGCACTAAAGCAGCACAGGGCGGGCACGTCCACACATTTTTGCAGGTGTCCACGACCGCGCGCGTACAGTCGGCGGTCCTGTCATCTCGCGTGCCCTCGCGCCGGGCTGCGCGCGCATTGCTTCAACCGGCGGTCCGCGCTGTTCGGAGCCCGAAGCGCCGCGCGCGGCCGGCACCGCGACCACGCATTTCTGCAAGGTGTGTGCGATGTCTGTCCATTTCTTCCGGCGCATGGCCGGCTTCGCGGGCGCGCTTATCGTGCTCGCGCTCACGGCCTGTTCGACCCCGATCTCCACGCCCGTCCCGCCCGAAACGAAAGCGAGCCTGATCAACGGCGGGCGTGACGGCCTGCTCGTGCCGCTGTACGCGGAGCGCAGCGATACGCGCGGGCGCACGTCGATCGGCTTGCCCGTGCAGATGGACGGCAAGGCCGTCTATCTGATGCTCGATACGGGCACGCGCGGCGTGCGCGTGCTGTCGTCGGTGTTGCCGCGCTCGAACTATCCGTCGACGGGCCAGCGCACGACGCTCGTGTTCGCAACGGATGCGCAGGTGTCCGGCGCGACCGTCACGTTGCCGTTGAGCATCACCGGCACGAAGCCCGTCGATATCGCCGCGCAAGCCGTCGACCAGGTCAGCTGCCTGAAGAGCAACAAGCGCTGCGTCGCGCAGGACGGCTACACGGGCGAATTCGGCTGGGCGTTCTCGGGCATTCTCGGCGTCGGCGCCGACGAGCCGCGCGACGCCTGCTGCACCCAACCGCTGCGCGCGCTGCCCGGCAACATCGGCCAGCGGTACATCGTGCGCTCGAACCTGAACCGTCCGTTTCTGGTGCTGAGCCCGTCGAATGAACTCACCAAGGACTTCACGATCGTCCCGCTCACGAACGCGAAGGACGGCTCCGAGCAATGGCCGACGGGCTGCGTGCAGATCGGCAACAAGATGCGCTTTTGCGCGCCCGTGGTGTTCTCGACGGGCGGCACCGACATGATCCGCGTCGAAACCGACAAGGCGCCCGACTGGGAAGGCGACACCGACGAGCACAAGACCTTCGCGCAAGGCAATTACAACGTGGTGCTCGGGGTCGGCAACTGGGCGCACCGCTTCAACGACGCGCAAACGGTGATCGCCAAGGCCGCGCCGGGCGCGAACCGCATCGTGGTCGGATTGATGTCGTTGCAGAACATCGACTTGCTGTTCGACTTCGCGCACGGCCAACTGGGACTGCGCGCGTCGCGCGACATCGAGCGAATGGGCAGTTGAAGCCGCCCGCGCGCCGACGTCCTTCACGCGCGCAAACACGCCGCAAACATGCCGCAAACACGCAAGAGCCGCTGTGTGACTCCCGTCGCGCAGCGGCTTTTTCAATGCATGGACGTCACTCGAGTTCGAGCGGCTTCACATTCCAGATGTCGCGTGCATACTCGGCGATCGTACGGTCCGACGAGAACTGCCCCATGCCCGCGACATTTTCGATCGCGCTCTTCGTCCAGTTGCGCCTGTCGACATAGCGCTTGTCGACTTCATCCTGCGCCTTCGCGAACGCGGCGAAATCGGCGAGCACCATGTAGTGATCGCCCCAATCGACGAGCGTGTGGAAAATATCCGAAAAGCGCAGCGGATCGTCCGGCGAGAAGAAGCCGGTGCGGATCTGGTCGAGCGCCATCTTCAGTTCCGGGTCGTGCTCGTAGATTTCGCGCGGGCGATAGCCCGTCGCGCGCAATTCGTCTACTTCATCGGCCGAATGCCCGAAGATGAAGATATTCTCGCGCCCGACCGCATCGCAAATTTCGATATTCGCGCCATCCATCGTGCCGATCGTCAGTGCGCCGTTCAGCGCGAGCTTCATGTTCCCCGTGCCCGACGCTTCCGTGCCCGCCATCGAAATCTGCTCGGACAGATCGGCGGCGGGAATGATCAGTTCCGCGACGCTCACGCCATAGTTCGGCACGAATACGACCTTGAGCCGGTCGCCGATCAACGGGTCGCCGTTCACGGTCTTGCCCACATCGCCGATCAGCTTGATGATCGTCTTCGCCATCCGGTATGCGGATGCCGCCTTGCCCGCGAACATCACGACGCGCGGCACCCAGTCGCGCTCAGGATGCGCGCGGATGCGGTTGTAGCGCACGATCACATGCAACGCGTTCAGCAGTTGCCGCTTGTATTCGTGAATGCGCTTGACCTGCAGATCGAAGAGGGCTTCCGGGTCGAACGTCATCTTCGTGTGCTGTTGCAGGCGATGGATCAGACGCAGCTTGTTCTGACGCTTCGCTTCGTGGAATGCGTGGATGAACGCCGGGTCGTCGCGCAGAGCGCGCAGCTTGCCGAGTTCGAACAGATCGCGCCGCCAATGCACGCCAATCTGTTCATCGATCAGTTGCGACATCGACGGGCTCGCTTGCGCGAGCCAGCGGCGCGGCGTCACGCCATTGGTGACGTTCGTGAAGCGCTCTGGCCACAGCTTCGCGAAGTCCGCGAAAATGTCGCGCGTCATCAGTTGCGAATGCAGCTTCGACACGCCATTCACCTTCTGGCTCGCGACGATCGCCAGATGCGCCATGCGCACCCGCCGCTGTCCGTATTCATCGACGAGCGAAATGCGCCGGATCATGTCGACGTCATGGCCCGAATGTTCGCTGACATGCTTGAGAAATTCAGCGTTGATATCGAAGATGATTTCGAGGTGACGCGGCAACAGGCGCGCGAGCGTCTCCACGTCCCACGTTTCGAGCGCCTCGGGCATCAACGTGTGGTTCGTGTACGAGAACATCTGCTGCACGTCTTTCCATGCCTTCGCCCACGGCACCTGATGCACGTCGACGAGCAGGCGCATCAGTTCGGGAATCGCCAGCACCGGGTGCGTGTCGTTCAGATGCACGGCGACTTTTTCGGCGAAGCGGCCGAAGGTGCTGTGCGTTCTCTGGTAACGGCGGATCAGGTCCTGCATCGTCGCAGACACGAAGAAGTATTCCTGGCGCAGCCGCAGTTCGCGGCCGGCGGGCGTCGAGTCGTCGGGATAAAGCAGGCGCGATACGTTCTCCGACATATTCTTCGCATCGACGGCGCGGCGATAGTCGCCCTGATTGAACGCCGACAGATCGAGTTCTTCCGTGGCGCGCGCGGACCATAGACGCAGCGTGTTCGTCGCGCTCGTCGCGAAGCCGGGGATCACGGTGTCGTACGCCATCGCGTTCACGTGCTGCGTTTCGATCCACGCGACGTGGCCGTCGCGCTGCACCGTGCGCCCGCCGAAATGCACGATGTACTGCACTTCCGGACGCGGAAACTCCCACGGGTTGCCGGCGCGCAGCCAGTAATCGGGTGTCTCGATCTGCTCGCCGTCGACGATCTGCTGTCTGAACATCCCGTATTCATAGCGGATGCCGTAGCCGAAGCCCGGAATGCCGAGCGTCGCCATCGAATCGAGGAAGCACGCGGCAAGACGCCCGAGGCCGCCGTTGCCGAGCGCGGCGTCGGGTTCGAGATCGGTGAGCGCCTCCATGTCGACGCCGAGACCCGCGAGCGCTTCCTTCATCTGATCGTAGATGCCGAGCGCGAGCAGCGCGTTTGTAAACGTGCGTCCGATCAGAAATTCCATCGAAAGGTAGTACACGCGCTTCACGTCCTGCTCGTATTGCAGGCGCGTGGTTTTCATCCAGCGCGCGACGAGCCGGTCGCGCACAGCGAGCGCCGCGGCATGCAGCCAGTCTTGCGGGCGCGCTGTCACGGCGTCCTTGCCGACGCCGTACATCATGCGGTTGGAGATCGAGCGCCGCAGCGCGTCGACGGTACTGTTGAGCTGGTCGAATTCCAGATCCACCGCTGTCATCGAAACCTCCGGTAATACGACGCGGCGCGCGCTTGACTGCTGGCGTCTCGTGTGCGGGCGGCGCGAGCCGGTCTGGCGGATAAATAAGCAGAGTAGGACATTTTGTGCGATCCCGCGTCTGCTGCCGTTGTGTTGTCGAAAATCCCGCTACCCGGGCAGACACGGGCAGCAGCGATGCAGTTCCGTCACTGCCGCGATGAGTTGAGCCGACGAAAGCGTCCGAAGTCCTCGCGTTTCGCACGATGCCGGTGCAGACGGCTCTGTTCCTTGCACTAGTATGGATGAGTAAAAAGGCGTGTCAGCGACAGTTTCTCCGTTCTGCGCGCCACCTTGTCTCATGCAAGATGATTGCTGTCCCGCTGCTCGCATCACCGCGCTCCGACGGAGGTCCAAATGAACGCACAATCCGTGCTCGGTATCATCCATGCGCAGGAACTGCTGATGGTGTCGCTCATCCGCGCACTTCCGCCCGCCGAGCGGCGCAAGGTATCGGACGAATTCCACGGCCAGGTCGAACTGGCGGAAGCACCGCATCTGAGCGACGGCCACGACCGCGAGATGACAGACGCGTTCAAGGCGCATATCCGCAAGCTGTCGATCCTGCTGGCATCGTGTAGCTGAGCGCGGCGCTGGCGGGTTTCGCGCGATGCCGTCGTGCCTTCCGGCGCTCGCGCCGGACTCGTCAATTTGGCGCGCGACGGACGGTTAGTTGCATGAGAGGCGATGCCACCATCCGTTGTCCGTGCGTATGCCGCGCCGTGCTTGCAACGACCTTTCAGACCACCTTCAATGCGCGGCTCCCAGCACGATCCGCGCGGCTCTGTAACAATCGCTTCATTCGCGTGGGGCACGTCGCCCGTGCAGCGTTGCGTCATGCGCGCCGATGCGAGCTTGATCGAGCCTTCCGCGCTTTAGCCAGTCCTTTGCAGAGCCCGTCCTTGTCCGAGAACACTTCCAGTCCGGCGCGTATCGCCGACGCACCCATGTCCGCCGGTCACCGCTTCGCGATGGCGGCGATCATGCTGTCTGTCGCGCTCGCGTCGCTCGACACCGCGATCGCCAATACCGCGCTGCCCGCGATCGCCGCGGATCTGCACGCGAGGCCGGCTGAGTCCGTGTGGATCATCAACGCGTATCAGCTCGCGATGGTCGCGACGCTGCTGCCGCTTGCGGCGCTCGGCGACATCGTCGGGCACCGGCGCATCTACATCGGCGGAATCGTGATGTTCACGGCGGCTTCGCTCGCCTGCGCGCTCGCGCCGACGCTGCCGCTGCTCGCGGGCGCACGCGTTTTACAAGGGCTCGGCGCGGCGGCGATCATGAGCGTCAATACGGCGCTCATCAGACATCTTTACCCGCCGCATCAGCTGGGGCGCGGCGTGGGCATTAACGCGCTGGTGGTCGGCGTGTCGTTTGCCGTGGGACCGACGGTGGCCTCGCTGATCCTGTCGGTGGCCAACTGGCCGTGGCTGTTCGCCGTCAACGTGCCGCTCGGTGTGCTGGCGCTGTCGTTCGCATTGCCGGGACTGCCGCGCACGCCGCGCGGCACGCATCAGTTCGACCGGGTCGCGGCACTGCTGAATGTCATCACGTTCGCCGCGCTGATCTTCGCGCTGGGCGAAGCGGCGCAGCGCGCGCCGTCCGCCATGGTGCTGGGCGCCGCGGCCGTCGCGATCGTATTCGGCGCGCTGCTGATGCGCCGCGAGGCGGGCCACCCCGCGCCGATGCTGCCCGTCGATCTGTTCAGGCTGCCCGTGTTCGCGCTGTCGGCGGTGACGGCCGTGTGCTCGTTCGCCGCGCAAGGGCTCGCGTTCGTCTCGCTGCCGTTCTATTTCGAGGATGTGCTGCATCGCAGCCAGGTCGAGACCGGCTTCCTGATGACGCCGTGGCCTGTCGTCGTCGCACTCGCCGCGCCGTTCGCCGGGCGGCTGTCGGACCGCTATCCGCCGGGCCTGCTCGGCGCGATCGGCCTTGCGATTCTATGCGGCGGCATGGCCTCGCTTGCGATGCTGCCGCAGTATCCGCCCGTAATCGACATCACGATTCGCATGGCGATCTGCGGCGCCGGCTTCGGATTTTTCCAGTCGCCGAACCTGAAAGCGCTGATGGCGAGCGCGCCGCCCCATCGCAGCGGCGGCGCGAGCGGCATCATCGCGACGTCCCGGCTGATCGGCCAAACGACGGGCGCGGCGCTCGTCGCTCTGAGCTTCAGTATTGCGGGGCGCCACGGCCCGACGCTTTCTCTCTCAGCAGGCGCCGTGTTCGCTGGCGCTGCGAGCATTGCGAGCGGCTTGCGGCTTTTTGCGCCGTCGCATCGCGCGCAAACCGCCGTCACGACAGTCACGACCGTGACGGCCGCCAAGGAACAGTAGAGCGCGCAAAGCGTCGCGCCTGCTGCCGCGCCGCGTGGATCGCGCAACGCGGCATGGCGACCAGGCGTGCATCTCAGCGCGCGAAGTACTGCTTCACTGCCGTCACGAACGTGTCGATATCAGCGCGCGACACGTCCATGTGCGTAACGAAGCGCGACGCGTACAACATCTGTGTGAGAATGCCGCGCTCCTTGAGCCACGCTTCGAGCGGCGCGCAATGCTCTTGCGGGAACTGCGCGAACACCATGTTGGTGGCCTGCGACTGCACCTTCACCTGATCGATCTGCGCAAGGCCGGCCGCCAGATGCGCGGCGTTGTCGTGATCTTCGGCAAGACGGTCGACGTTGTGATCGAGCGCATAGTGGCACGCCGCCGCCAGAACGCCCGCCTGGCGCATGCCGCCGCCCAGCACCTTACGCCAGCGGTGCGCGATGTCGATGAGCGCCTTGCTGCCGACCAGCACCGAGCCCACGGGCGCGCCGAGTCCCTTCGAGAAACAGATCGACACCGTGTCGAACGGCGCGCACAGCGCCTCGACTGGCTGCTTCGACGCGACGGCCGCATTGCAGACGCGCGCGCCGTCGAGGTGCGTCGACAGACCGCGTTCGCGCGCGAGCTGCGTGGCCTCGGCGACATAGCCCGCGAGCAGCACCTTGCCGCCGATCGTGTTTTCCAGCGCAAGCAGCCGCGTGCGCGCGAAGTGATTGTCGATGGGCTTGATCGCGGCGACGATCTTGTCGAGCGGCAGCGAGCCGTCGAGCGCATTTTCGATCGGCTGCGGCTGGATGCTGCCGAGCACCGCCGCGCCGCCGCCTTCGTATTTATACGTGTGCGCGGCCTGGCCGACGATGTACTCGTCGCCGCGTGCGCAATGCGCCATCAGCGCGGCGAGATTGCTTTGCGTGCCGCTTGGGAAGAACAGCCCCGCCTCCTTGCCGGCGCGCTCGGCGACGGTGGCTTGCAGGCGCAGCACCGTCGGGTCGTCGCCCCAGACATCGTCGCCGACCTCGGCGACTGTCATCGCGGCGAGCATGTTCTTGCTCGGACGGGTCACTGTATCGCTGCGCAAATCGATCATGTGTTTTCCTCGAGGATGACGGGGCGCCCCACATACAACGGCACGACGCGTGAAGCGCGCAATTGAGTCCGCAGAGTTTATCAACTCCGCCGGCAACGCGTGACCTGGCCGATCGGCCAGGTGTCGCGCCGCGCCCGGCATTGGTAAAACATCGGAAGGCAACGACTTCGAAGGCAGGCGTACGTGAATATGAACCCGAACTCAACGCATCTCGAGCGCCCACTCGCGCGAATCGAAGGTATCGGCGAATGCCTCGAACTGCTCGATGGGCAGCGGCCTGCAGAACAGATAGCCTTGGTACGCGTGGCACCCCGCGTCGGCGAGGAACCGGCGCTGCGCTTGCGTCTCGACGCCCTCGGCGATCACGTCCAAGCCGAGGCTGTGCGAGAGCGTGACGATCGCGCGCGCGATCACCGCGTCGTTCGGATCGTCGAGCACATCGCGCACGAACGACCTGTCGATCTTCAGTTGTCCAAGCGGCAGGCGCTTCAGATACGACAGCGACGAATAGCCGACGCCGAAGTCGTCGAGCGAAAACACCACGCCCTTTGCACGCAGCAACGTCATCTTGCGAATGATGTCCTCGACGTTGTCGACCAGCACGCTTTCCGTCAGCTCCAGCTTCAGGCGGCTGGGGTCGGCGCCCGTGCGCGCCAGCGCATCGAGCACCTTGGCGACGAAGTTGTCCTCGCGAAGCTGTTGCACGCTGACGTTGACGGCAATCGAAAGATGCGCCCTGCCAGAGCGCGTCGACCATTGCGCGAGCTGCCGGCAGGCCATGTCGAGCACCTTCTCGCCGAGCGCGAGAATCAGCCCTGTCTCCTCGGCGAGCGGGATGAATTCGGCAGGCGGCACGAGCCCCTGCTCCGGGTGCTGCCAGCGCACGAGCGCCTCGGCGCCCGTCACGCGATCGCCGTTGAGCACCTGCGCCTGGTAATGCAAGAGCAACTGGTCTTCATCGATTGCGCGGCAAAGCGCCGCTTCCAGCGCCGCGCGCTCCATCACCACCGTCTGCATCGCAGGGTCGAAGAAGCAGATCGCATTGCGCCCGCTCTCCTTCGACTTGTACATCGCGAGATCGGACTGCTTCAGCAGTTCGTCGATCGAGGTTTCGTGCCCCGTGAACAGCGTCGCGCCGATGCTCGCGGTCGTGCGGAACTCCGTGCCGTCCAGATGGTAGGTAGCGGACAGCGCGTCCAGCACTTTTTCGGCGGCGGCCTCCGTCGCGCTCGCCGCTTCTTCGCGATTGCGGCTCAGATCGCCGAGCACGATCACGAACTCGTCGCCGCCCATGCGCGCAACCGTGTCGCCCTCGCGCACGCTCGCGAGCAGCCGCCGCGCGACCTGGCCGAGCAGCAGGTCGCCCTTGTCGTGGCCGAGCGTATCGTTGAGCGTCTTGAAGTTGTCGAGATCGACGAACAGCAGCGCGCCGTGCGTATGGTTCTGCGCGCTCAATGCGATCACCTGCTTCAGACGGTCGCGCAGCAGCGTGCGGTTCGGCAGATGCGTAAGCGCGTCGAAGAAAGCGAGTTCCTTGATCTGCTCTTCCGCGAGCTTGCGCTCAGTGATGTCGTAGTGCGTGCCGACATAGTGCGTGACGCGGCCGTCCTGCGCCGTCACGGCCGTGATCGTCAGCCACTTCGGATAGATCTCGCCGTTCTTGCGCCGATCCCAGATCTCGCCCTGCCATCCGCCCGCGCGGCCAATCGTGTCCCACATGTCGCGGAAGAACGCGGCATCGTGACGTCCCGAACTGAGGATGCGCGGGTTCTTGCCGATCACTTCCTCGGCCGTGTAGCCGGTGCATTGGGTGAAGGCCGAGTTGACGCGCAGGATCGTGCCGTCTGCGTCCGTGACCATCATGCCTTCGAGCGAATCGAATGCGACGGCCGCGATGCGCAGCTCGGCCTCGCTCTCGCGCACCTCGGCCGTCATCTTCGACGCGAGCCGCATCGCGCGGCTGCGGCCGCTCGCGAGGCTCCAGGCGAGCAGCGCGAGCAGCAGGCTCAGCCCCGCGCCCGTGCAGGCGATCAGCATCTTCGCATTGCGCCCGAAGCGCGCCTTGAAGTCGTCCTGCGCCGTCATCGACAGCGTCCAGTCGTGCCCGCCCACCACGAGATATTCGGTCGCGGAAATCACCTCGCGGCTCTTCGGCTCCGACGAGCGGTACAGCAGCGACCCGGGCGACGGCTGCGTGCCGTCGTAGATCGACAGATACAGGCCGGGCGGCTGGTCGCCATAGAGGCTCGCCAGCACATCGCGCATGCGGAACGCCGCGTATACCCAGCCCAGCAGATGCGAACGGCGGTCGTCGACAGTGTCTTGCGGCTGGCCCTGCTCGTAGATAGGCAGGTACATCACGAAGCCGGGCAGCGGCGGCGCGCCCGCGTCTGACGCCAGTTGCACCCTGCCCGATATCACGGCAAGCCCGGAGTCGCGCGAGCGCTCCATCGCGAGCCGGCGCTCGGGATTGATCCACGCATCGTAGCCGAGCAGCGTCTTGCCGTTGGATGGCACCGGCTCGCGGGCGGTCAAGAGCGCGTAGCCGTCGCGCTCGCCAGGGGGATTGATCGCGTAGCGCCTGCCGATGCGCGTGCGCATGTCCGCCATGTGTGCATCGAGCCTGGCGGCGGGCACCCACTGCACGACGCCGATCGCCTGCACGCCCGCGAAGTTCGCATCGGCATTGATCGCGCCAATGTAGCCGTGAAACGCCTGCAGATCGAGCGAGCCGCGTGCGGCGAACATCCCCTGCACGCCGCGCAGCATCTGCTCGTAGGTCGCCATCCGCTGCTCGATGCGGCTGACGGAATCGCCCATCGCGAAGTTGAATTCGGAAAGCAGTTCGCGCCTCGCGGCCTGCCGCTCGTGATCCCACACGGACCAGGTGATCGCCAGCCCGGTCACGAGAATCAGCAGCGGCAGCAGGATGAGGCGCGCGCGATTCATCGTGGTAGCGTGAAATCGACCATCGAGTCGGCGAGCTCAGGTTTGAAGTACTTTCTGAAAATGCGCCGCACCGTGCCATCCGCACGCATCTCCTCGACCAGCGCGCGCCACTTTTGCTGTTCTTCGGGGGGCAGCGCCTTCTTCGACATGATGAGGCCGTGCGGCACGGCGGCGTCGTTGAATTCGATGATGGTGGTGATGTCGCGGATGCGCTTTTCATCCAGCGCCGGATAGTCGAACGGCTCGATGATCATCCCCTGAATGCTGTCGCGCATCAGCGCCTGATAGAGCGGCTCCAGTCCGCCCGCCTGACTGACGCGATTGGCCGCGGAAAGCGTATCGACCAGTTCGTTGGCCGACTGACTATACCGGAAGCTCCGGATCACGCCGAGTTGAAAGTTTTCGCTGTGTTCGAAATCGGACAACTTCCGGATGCCGGCGTCCTTGCGCACGAGCAGATAGAACTTGTCGCTGAAGTACCACGCGAACGACGCGTATCTGTCGCGCTCCGCATTCGTGATTCCGGACAGGCTGAAATCGAGCGCGCCGGATTCGATCAGCTTCCAGATCCGCGCGCGCGACATCAGGCTGACACGAATGTCGCAGCCGCTGCGGCGGATCATTTCGTCGGCGAAGTCCTTGTCGATGCCGGCGTTCGTTTCCTGCGAATAGAGCAGGCCGTGATCGTGCAGCGCGAGGGTGAAGGGACGCGAGCAGTCTGGACCGCCCGCGAATGCGTTGCCGCTCAGGGATAGCAGCAGGATCAACAAACCGACAAGTCTGCGGTGGAGCACGGCAACTCCCGTTTCGATTTTGGGCTCAGGTCTGGTCTTCGTGCGCTGGCTGGCCTGGCCGCGTGCGCACGCGTCGCAATCAACGGGCCCGCGCACGACGTTTGGCCTGCGCGAGAGCAGACCTTACCCGTTATCGGCAGGCGGAGGAAATTACTTGAGATGCGCCGGACGACCCGCCCGGCCGATGATACGCGAGCGGTTCGACCGCCGTGTGTCGCGAGGACATTTGAACGCCCGTTCGTTTATACGCTGGATTAATCCGAACGGAAGAACCCGCGAGAAGGGAGACCGCAACCCGTTTCGAAACGACGGGCAAGGCGAGAGGAAAGATCGGACAGACGGCGCTGATGGAGAAAGCGGCGAGCGCCGCCCTCCCCGTAGCGTTCGATTCAATGGCCCAGCGACTCGACCTTGCCATGCACGGCATCAGCCGCATGGGGTCTCGCCATCTGCTTGATCAGCAATGCGATGCACGCGATCACCCCGGCAATCGCAATCGTCGCGAACACGCCGGAGAACGTGAAGTGCCGGCGCGTGAGCTCGGCGACCAGGAACGAGCCTGCAATCCCGCCGAAGCGGCCGACGCCCAACATCCACGCGACGCCCGTGCCGCGTCCTTCAGTCGGATAGAAGGCGGCCGCGAGCGCAGGCATCGACGACTGCGCGGTGTTCATCAGCACGCCCGCGATGAACACGATCGCCACGAGCGCGCCGACATTCCCCGCCGCCTGTCCGATGAAATACACGCTGACGGCCGTCAGCGCATAGCACACGGCAATCACGCGGTTCGCGTTGAAGCGGTCCATCAGCACGCCGCACAGCACCGCACCGACGCCGCCAAGCGGGAACAGCGCCGAAATCAGCGTCGCGCTCTTCGGTGTCAGGCCAGCGTCTTTCAGCAGGATCGGCATCCAGTTGATCGACGCGTAGAAGATCACGAGGCCCATGAAGTACGTGAGCCACAGCATCACCGAGCCGATGATGTAGGACCGCGACAGCACCACGCCGAGCCCCTTGCTGCCCGTTTGCGGCGCGGTCTCCGTCATGACGAACGAACCGGCATTCATCGCTTGCGGCGAGATCCGCGCGAGCGTCGCGCGAATCCGCTCGACGGGCTGACTGCTCGCCACCATGAAGCGCACCGACTCCGGCATCTTGATGATCAGCAGGATGCCGAGCAGCAACGGCGTCACGCCGCCCAGCATCAGCACGCTGCGCCAGCCGAAATGCGGAATCATCCATGCGGCAAGAAAGCCGCCGAACGCCGCGCCCAGCGGAAAGCCGCAAAACATCAGGTTGATCACCGTCGCGCGGCGGCCGTCCGGGCAGAACTCGCCCATCATCGTCACTGCGTTCGGCATCGCCGCGCCCAGACCGACGCCCGTGATGAAGCGCAGCACGGTCAATTGGCCGATGCTCGACGAGAACGACGACGCCAGACACGCAATGCCGAACAGGAACACGGAGCTGAGCAGCAGCGAGCGGCGTCCGAGACGGTCGGACAGCGGACCCGAGCCGAGCGCGCCGCAGGCGAGGCCGAACAGCGCGGCGCTCAGCACGGGCGCGAGATCGGGCTTCGACAGTCCCCATTCGGTCAGCAAGGACGGCGCGATGAAGCCGATCGCCGCCGTGTCGAAACCGTCCAGCAGGACGATCACGAAGCACATCAGAAAAATGAGCCATTGAAAACCGCCGAATGGCTGCTCATTGATGAACGTCTGTACGTTCACGACGGAAGTGCGGTTCATCGCCTGTCTCCTGCTACGCGCGACGCAGCAGAGATGCTGCGTCTGTCACCCTATATTGCCTCAGAACCGATGCACGATCCCCACGCCGGCCGCGAACATGCTGCGCGATGACGACGGCGACGTCTGGAAGCCGTCGCCGATGGTCGCCGTCGCGTTGATGATCGACCGGCCGT
>NZ_JAGIPX010000006.1 GCF_017814945.1 Paraburkholderia sp. LEh10 | reverse complement strand
TAGAGTTTCTACGACCGGAGACCTTTGCTATCGGGGGCTGGATTCGACACTGCACATAAAAACTTTCGGCCGGTAATAGATGAAATGTGCTGCAGCACATTTGATCTACCTGCACGTCGACGAGGATCGCCGGCATCAGGAAACCGACGAGAAACACCGCATCGACTGGTGACCGATGGACGGTCGGATGAACCGCAATCGACATCCGGTCGGGAAGCCTTCGGCGCAGCCCGCAAATCACAGCGCGTATGCAGGAATCCGGATGACGTATCTAAAATACCCGGTCTCTCCAGCCATCGAAACAATCGAATCTGAACCGCAGGCGACCGCGAATCGCGGCGGCGTGGCGTTCATCCTTGTGCACCAGGGTCGCCCTGTCGAATGCGTCGGACGATCGCTGCGCTCGAAGCCTGGTTCTGGCTCGAGCCCCGGGCCAGCGATGCCCGGATGCTGAAAACGTTCAACGATGGCTACCGGCGCATCTGCGCCATCGCCGAACGCACGCTGCTGGCCCATCCTGTCACGCGTCTTGAACTGACGCCAGATGATTTCGCGCGTCCGCGAGGCGGCTGCCTCATTGATGCAGGTCCTAACGGCGTGATTCGCCACGGCACCAGCCCGCCACAGAAAAACCCGCGCTCTCATCGAGACCGGCGGGCATTGAGCGCTGATTCAGCGCGATCGACAATGTTTCCGCTCGTCGCATACTCGCCTGTGAATCGATCGGGGGCGAACACGATCCGATGCGGCTTTGCCAGTGCCGTCATGACGGCCGCAATCGCCCCTTGGGCAGCTTATGTTAACGGCCCCGCGCATCCCTGTGGCGACGACGACCGATCGTGTCCCATAGCTTTTTCGCCTGCGCCTGTGCAGACCGCGTTTGCTCATCCCGTTGAACCTGGGATTCCCCGTGGGCCGTGTCATCCGGGGCGCCCGTCACTGGACGCCGTCTGAAAATATCAGAGAACTTTCGGGTCATGGCAACCTCCGATACGGCAGTGGTGCCGTATTAGCAGTGTAGGTCGTTCGTCGGATTCCGCGAGCTCAACGCTCCACCCGCCGGCGCGGGCCCGGACCGCGCCCGATAGCACTGCAGACGGTCAAAAGCCAACCTCCCCGCATCGCCCCTTGAACTCTCCTGTCGGTTCACTTCCGTAGCCATCCTGCTGCAGACCACGCGATCAACGCCCTGTCCCAGGGCATCTCACCGGCGCGCGTCCACTTGCCAAGCGATGCCCGGCGGCGATGCGACCCATGACGCTCGGCGCACTTTCAGCATAAGGCCGTAGTGCAGGCACAACCTGGCCGCTGCAACGCCAGGTTCGCGGGCGCATTTGGTTTCGGCCGTCGAGGGATTGCGTCCCGTGCGTTCTGAACGGGCGCCCGTCGAAATTGATTCGAAGCGATCAACTGCAGTGTCCGCCACGCGTGACGGCGGATGTGACCGCCTCGAGAATTGCGTCAATGGCCTCGCCCGTGCTGACCTTGCTATCACCGGTACTGGCGGCGACTGCGTCGCTAAGCTCCTGCTTGTTCATATCATTTCCTTTCGGAGTTGGACGTAGAACGGGCCGGAGCGCACACCTTAGCGCAGATCGGGCAATTTCGGCGACGGGCGGGAGGATGCACCCGACACCGGCTGCGGGTCTTTTTCTGCAAGCCGGGGTTGTGGCGAAGCGAGTCTGAGGTTGCTGGGGCATCTGACAGTTAGTTGCGCGTTGCGTTGCTGAGAGCGGCCGGAAGCAATGTATGATTTGGCTGCACCGGGACCATCTGCCCGGGCGACCACGGAAGGAAACGTCACCATTCGCCGAACGCGACGCATCTCGGCGCGACGTTCGCCCGTACACGGCACGGGGCTGTTGGCCCTTCAGCCAGTCCCCCGCGGGCGAGCTTCTCATTGAATACAAGGGCGAGGTCACGAGCTGGCGACGCACGGCCGCTCGTCAGCGATTGGATGCCGGGCACATGTTTGCTTTCGGCCTTTCGGGCGGACGGGTCATCGACGGCAGCCGGGACGGCAACAGCGCCCGATTTCTGAATCACGCGTGCGAACCCAACTGTGAGGCTATCGAAATGGGCGATCGCGTGTTCATTCATGCGCTCAGTGCGATCAACGCCGGCGAGAAGCTGTTTATAGACTATGGGCTTGTCATTGATGCGAGATCACCGACGAGGTTCGGGCACGGTACGCATGTCACTACGGCACCTCCGCCTGCCGTCGCTCAATGATTGGCGGTAGCGCCACGTCACCGTAAGCCGCGCAAATCACGCACGACCGTGTCGGCGGACGAATGGCCGCTCTCCGCCAAGCGATCGCGTGACCATGACGCTAGCAACCCGTCAGTGGATGCCTTATGTCGACCCTAAGCGGTCACCCACTATGATCGAAAGCAGACATTCAGTCGCGACGGAGCGTGAGATCATGCATGCAAACGCCAATCCGTTGGCGACACATGTGCTGAACAAAACGGGCAAAACAAGCAATTTCGAAGACGACTGAAAATATCGTCGGAGGCACTTTTGCAATGCCCAGCCGCTTTCCACAGGGACCATTCCATCCACGTTCCCAAAACTCTCCAACGCCGACCAAACTCGCAGGAATATTAGCCTGCCTACCTGTCCTTTACGCGTTGTGGCTCCAGTTCTCGCCAAATAAGCATCACAGATTCTTTGTCCACCCAGACGCGTTCCTGATGTTCCTGTTCATGATCTTCATGCCCGGCGCGCTCTTGTACGTATGCGTCAGAATTTCAGGGCTTCGGACTACGTGGATATGCCTAGCCGCCTTGTTGTTTTTCGTCGCCACCGACTTCTGGTTGTTTAGCGTTGGCGGCGGCGCCGTCGCTCCAGCCATAGGCTTTATCGAACTGATGGTTGGTGGCGTGTTACTGCCGATTGCGGTTGCCACGGGTGACCGCCGAACCGGCCTTTAGTCTCTGCGCCTAGCCGCCCGATGCTGCTTGATTGCAAATCCAATTCGGTGCTGGCAGCGCAATCCATTGATCGTCCGCCTTTGACCGCGCTGAAATAGGCTGAAAGCAGTCTTTCACGTGGAATCGTGTGCTCTCGCGAGCGGGCGGTCTACCAGCGCCACGCATCAATCGGCTTGAGTGTTTTCACATGGATTAGCAGCGGAGTTCGGTGATGGCCCGTCAGCGGCGCAAATGGAACGCCTGCGACCTCTACTTTGTGTCCAATTGCCTTCTCCACCTCAGATCGGTCAGGGCCGTCAATAACAACCTGAGCGAAGTATGTCCGCTGAGCTTCCGGGCCGAACGAATCCAATGACCTGGAGTCAGCGAGTTGCGTCACTGGTGGTGCCGGTAGCTGCAAAAACAGCGAGTGCTCGCTATGGTCTTCGCTGGGATTTTCGCCATAGCCGGGCGGTCCGAAATAATCGCCGACCAACAGAGTTCCTTCGAGCGTGATCGAAGGCGAAGGCTCCGCTGTGCTTCCAGTCACAGCTGTGCAGAACAATGCGAGCGTGACAACAAGACGTACAGGATTCATAGGCGCGGGCGCGAGGCGAGTGGAGTAATCGAAGCTTGCTTCAAACTAGCGATTCGTCAGACTTCGCACTAACGGCGTGCACGGGAATTGTCGACGATCTCCGGGAGATTGTCGAAAGGCTGCTACTGGCCGGAGATGGCCAAGCGCATATCTTTCGAACCAGTCACGCTAAACACCACTGGTGTGAGTCACGCGACCACAGTGACATCATGCACGGCGTCAACTGTGGCGCCTGGCTCTGTACGGATCGCGAGTACAGGGGCCACGCCCGATGCTGAACTACCAGAATCAGATGAACGCAGGCGCTGCCGCCGTGAGTGAGGTCTACAACAGCGTGTACCAGCACTCGTCCAAGTGCCCCGGCTGGCCGTCCAAGTGTTGAAGTCGTTAGCCAATGGCCGTCTTCGTGGGAAGCCGACGGCTGGACGTCGCCGCCGGTCGAGTCGTCAGAGGGGAGCAATGGCGGATTTCAGATGCCTTTCGGTCGATCGGCCCCTTCGTCAATTATCGCTGTCGGAAGTTCTTGGCCGCGCTCACGGCATACTTGTCTCTCCCTGAACAGAGACTTTGCCTTCATCCTTCACCCCCTTTGAGATCGAGACGATCTCTACGGGTAACGCACCCCACGCTCGCGGTGCTGGACAGCGTCAAGCAGCACGGCCGGTCGTGTTTCCCGACAAACCGTCGACCGGAACGAATTGGTAGTTAACTTCGCGCGAGTGGCCTGTCTGCGGACCTTAAACGCTTTAGCATCGAGACCCTCACTCGTCCCAGGCAAGCAAGTGCTATCAGGCGAACTCGGATCACTTTTACCAAAGTTAATTTGGTTTAACTGGTGGAACGGATATAGGCCGGGTTATTTTACTTTCGTACGGGTCGATCCGACGCCAACGCAAAGCTTGTCAGCATCGGATCGCGTGCGGCATGCCGAGCCGTGACGTTGCCGAGGGACTTCGCGCAATTGAAATCACGCTAAAGATTGATGGGTCGGAGGGAATCAAGCAGCTCACCGTGAAGACGCACGGCGAGTACCTTAGTGTCAAACTCACAATCCAACTCGGGCGGCGGGTGGAGAATGCTCGAGCAGCCTTCTCTGCCTGACATCGACAAAGCCCAGATGGCGGAGACCGGCAAATGAACATGTCGATTCGGCTCGACGCCGATGGGGATCTCAGCTGCCAAACGCTGCACCAGGACGGCGAGCGCGTCCTCCGGCGAGGTTGGGGTCTGGATGCCGCCGGGCAGCGGAGCCCAGTGCTGCTGGTTTCGCCTGTCACCGAGCAGCCGTTGCCTGCAACCGTCGATAGTCTCGCTCACGAATACCGATTGAAGGATGAGCTGGACGGCGCTTGGGCAGCGCGACCGATCGAACTCGGGCGCGCATATGGTCAGACCACACTGGTGCTCGAGGATCCGGGCGGCGAGCCGCTCGACGGGATGTCTGGCGCGCCGATGGCGTTGGAAATTTTCCTGCGCTTCGCAATCGGAATCGCTACGGCTCTGACCGGCATCCACCAGCGCGGCCTCATCCACAAGGACGTCAAACCGGCGAACATCCTCGTGAACGGCACAACGGGGGAGGTCAGGTTCACCGGTTTCGGTATCGCATCGCGACTGGCCCGCGAGCGGCAGGCGCCCGAGCCGCCAGAAACCATCGCGGGCAGCCTGGCCTACATGGCGCCCGAGCAAACCGGCCGGATGAACCGCTCGATCGACTCCCGGAGCGACCTCTACTCATTGGGCGTCACGCTTTACCAGATGCTCACCGGCGATCTTCCCTTTACGGCCTCCGATCCCATGGAGTGGGTCCACTGCCATATCGCACGAAAGCCGTTGGCACCGAGCGAACGGTTCGCAACTGTCCCGGTTCAGGTTTCCCGGATCGTCATGAAGCTCCTCGAGAAAACCGCCGAGGAACGCTATCAGACGGCGGCAGGCGTCGAGAGCGACCTGCGGCGCTGTCTTGCTGCATGGGAGGCCCGGCACGGCATCGATGAATTTCCACTCGGCGAACGGGATACCTCAGACCAGCTCGTGATCCCCGAGAAGTTGTACGGGCGCGAGAAAGATGTCGCTACCCTGCTCGCCTCCTTCGACCGGGTCGTCGCCGGAAGCAGGCCGGAGCTGGTGCTCGTATCCGGATACTCGGGAATCGGCAAATCTTCCGTCGTCAACGAACTCCACAAACCACTTGTGCCGCCGCGCGGTCTTCTTGCATCGGGCAAATTTGACCAGTACAAGCGCGACATCCCTTATTCCACTTTGGCGCAAGCTTTTCAGAGCCTGATCCGCCCGCTTCTGAGCAAGAGCGAAGCGGAACTGGCTAAATGGCGCGGCGCACTTCTCGACGCGGTGGGCCTGAACGGAAAGCTCATCGTGGACCTCGTCCCCGAGTTGAAGCTCATCATCGGAGAGCAGCCGCCCGTCGCCGATCTTTCGCCACAGGACGCGCAACGCCGCTTCCAGCTCGTCTTTCGGCGGGTTATCGCCGTATTCGCCCGGCCGGAACACCCTCTTGCTCTCTTCCTCGACGATTTGCAGTGGCTCGACGCGGCAACGCTTGATCTGCTCGAACACCTGCTGGGCCGGACGGACATGCAGCATCTGATGCTGATCGGCGCCTACCGTGACAACGAGGTCGATCCCACGCATCCGCTGATGCGCAAGCTGGAAGCGATCCGCCAGGCCGGAGGGAAAGTGCAGGAGATCGTCCTTGCTCCCCTGACGCGCGAAGACCTGGAACAGCTAATCCGGGATTCTCTTCGCTGCGAGCCGGGCCATGCCACTTCGCTAGCGCGATTGCTGCACGAGAAAACCGGAGGCAATCCGTTCTTTGCCATTCAGTTCCTTTCCTCGCTCGCCGAAGAGGGGTTGCTCACCTTCGATCATGCCCACGCGAGTTGGTCGTGGGACCTGAGCCGGATTCACGCCAAAGGTTACACCGACAATGTGGTGGACCTGATGGTAGCGAAGTTGAGCCGCCTACCCGTCGAGACGCAAACGGCATTACAACGACTCGCGTGCCTCGGGAACAGTGCTGCATTCACCATGCTTCGCATGGTCTACCAGGCTGGCGACGAGCAGATGCACGACCGGCTTTGGGAAGCGGTTCGAGCCGGGCTCGTTTTCCGCTCGGAGGAGTCCTACCGGTTCCTCCACGACCGCGTGCAGGAAGGCGCGTACTCCCTCATTCCGACTGGCTCGCGCGCCGGGACGCATCTCCAGATCGGCCGGTTGCTTGCGGCGAATATTCCTTCGGAAAAGCGGGAAGAAGCGATCTTCGAGATCGTCAATCAGCTCAATCGTGGCGTCGAATTGATGACGTCTGTCGAGGAACGCGACGGGCTGGCGGAGCTGAACCTGATAGCCGGCAAACGAGCCAAGGCTTCGACAGCCTATGCTTCCGCCTGCAAATACCTGTCCCAGGCCATGTCCCTGCTCGGCGAGGGTCGATGGGACAGTCGTTATGAGCTGTCCTTCAATATATGGTTCGAGCGCGCCGACTGCGAATTCCTCAATGGCAAGTTCGAGGAAGCCGAAAAGCTGATCTCTGGGCTTCTTGACAGAAGCGAGTCGAAAATAGACAGTGCGTCTGTCTATCGGCTCAAAATCGATCTCCATGTCGTGAAGTCGGAAAACGCACAGGCTGTCAGCTGCGCCCTTGAATGCCTGCGACTGTTCGGCATCGATATGCCGGCCCATCCCACCAGTGAAGAGGTGCAAGCGCAATACGAGGAAGTCTGGAAGATCCTCAACGGACGGCCGATCGAGGACCTGATTGAGGCGCCTCTCATGACCGACCCCGAGATCATGGCTGCAATGAGCGTGCTCTCGGTCCTTACTGCGCCGGCCGTTTACACCGATACCAATCTCGCCCTCCTTCACATCTGCCGCATGGTGAGCCTCAGCCTGCAGCATGGCGCGAGCGGTGCAGCAACTCATAGCTATGCCTGGTTCGGAACGATGCTGGGTCCGCACTTCCGGCGCTATCCCGAAGGATATCGTTTCGGAAAGCTTGCCTGTGATCTCGTCGAGAAGCATGGTTTTATCGCTTACAGGGCGAAGACCTACTTCACCATGGAAATGATCGTGGTCTGGACAGAGCCAATTGCTACTGCCCTCGACTACATCCGTGAAGCGTTTCGCGCCGGTGCCGAAACGGGCGATCTTGCACGGGCCTGCTACAGCTGCAATCACCTGGTTACGGACCGGCTCATGCGCGGAGATCCGCTCATTGAGGTATGGGCCGACACGGAGCGAGGCCTCGATTTCGTCCGCAAGGGCAAATTCCGCGACGTTGTCGACATTCTCGTGAGCCAGCAGCGATTTATTCGCAACATGCAAGGAGAAACGACGACCTTCTCCACCTTCAGCGACGCAGAGTTCGACGAAGCGGTCTTCGAGGCAGGGCTGGGCGAAGACCGCATGAGCACGATGGTCTGCTGGTACTGGATACTCAAACTTCAAGCGCGCTTCATGTCCGGCGACTATGAGATTGCCAACGCAGCGGCTGGGAAGGCGAAGGAATTGCTCTGGTCCTCCGACGCGCACATTCAGTTGCTTGACTACTACTTATACAGCACGCTTGCGGTGGCGGCCGTCTACGAGACAGGTTCGCCGGACCAGCAGAGCGTGTGGCGCGAGCTCCTCGCCGCGCATGTAGAGCAGTTGCGAGACTGGGCGCAAACGTGCTCGGTGACGTTTCAAGACAAGCACGCTCTAGTGTCAGCGGAGATCGCGCGCGTAGAAGGCCGCGACGTTGACGCCATGCGACACTATGAGCAGGCGATCCGCCTCGCGCACGCAAACGGCTTTGTCCACAATGAAGCACTGGCGCACGAGCTTGCCGCACGTTTTTACGCGGCACGCGGTCTCGACAGGATCGCGGATACCTGTTTGCGTGCTGCCCGCTATGGCTATGCGCGTTGGGGAGCCATCGGCAAGGTCCGGCAACTTGATAGCTCGTATCCGCATCTCAGGGAGGAAAAGGCGGCTGGCGGTCCGGCGAGCACGATCGGGACATCCGTGGAGCAACTGGATCTGGCGACGGTGATCAAGGTCTCGCAAGCGGTCTCGGGCGAGATGATGCTGGACAAGCTGCTGGACACTCTCATGCGCACGGCGATCGAGCAGGCGGGCGCCGAGCGCGGTCTACTGGTGCTTGCACGCAGCGGCGAGCCACGCATCAAGGCGCAGGCCTCGATCGACGGCGAGACAGTCGCCGTGCAAATGCGCGACGCGCCCGTGACAACGGCGATGTTGCCGGAAGCCGTGCTGCACTATGTCATGCGCACTAGAGAAACCGTCATTCTCGATGACGCGATGAATCAGGCTCCGTTTTGCGCGGATCCTTACATCATGCAGCACCGCGTCCGCTCGGTGCTCAGCCTGCCGTTGATCAACCAGGGCGAACTCATCGGGGTGCTCTATCTGGAAAACAACCTGACGCCATGCGTGTTCGTGCCGGCCCGGATCGCGGTGCTGAAACTCGTGGCCTCGCAGGCCGCGATCACGCTGGAGAATTCCCGACTGTACGGCGATCTGGCTGAACGCGAAGCGAAGATCCGGCGTCTCGTCGACGCGAATATCGTCGGCATTTTTATCTACGATCTCGACGGTCGGATTTCTGAGGCTAACGACGCGTTTCTGCGTATCGTGGGGTATGACGGCGACGATCTGATATCGGGGCGTCTGCGATGGACGGATCTGACGCCGCCCGAATGGCTCGAGCGCGACAGGCGGGAGTGGGTGCCTGAGCTCCTGGCGACGGGGACATTGCAGCCATTCGAGAAGGAATACTTCAGAAAGGACGGCAGCCGCGTCCCGGTATTGATCGGCGCCGCGATCCTGGAAGAAAGGAAGAGTCAGGGCGTCGCGTTCGTGCTCGATCTGACTGAGCGCAAGCGGGCCGAAGCCGAAGCACGCGAGAGCGAGCAGCGGTATCGCGAGGTGCAGATGGCGCTGGCGCACGCGAACCGCGTCACGACCATGGGACACCTCGCGGCCTCGATCAGCCATGAAATCCAGCAACCGATTACCTCGAACTCAGCCAATGCGAAAGCGGGGCTGAGCTGGCTGAGCGTTGAGCCGCCGAATCTGGACGAAGCCCGGCAGGCGTTTGACCGGATTCTCCGGGGCGCGAAGCGCGCCGGCGACATCACCAACCGAATTCGTGGCCTCGTCAAAAACGTTCCGCCATGTAAGGAGGGTCTGGATATCAATGAGGCGATTGGTGAGGTCATCGCGCTAACGCGCGGTGAGGCCGACAAGCACTGTGTTTCCGTGCGGATTCAGCTTGCGGAGGCCCTGCCACTCGTTGAGGGGGATCGCGTCCAGCTCCAACAGGTGGTGCTGAACCTGATCGTCAACGCCATCGAAGCGACGAGCACGGTCGACGAGGGGCCGCGGGAACTGACCGTCAGCACCAGCACAGACGTGTCGGGTAACGCGCTTATCGCCGTGCGCGATTCGGGGCCAGGCGTGGCTCCCCAAAACGTCGAGAGACTCTTCGATGCCTTCTACACCACGAAGGCTGCCGGGATGGGCATGGGACTGTCCATCTGTCGGTCGATTGTGGAAGCACACGGTGGGCAAATATGGGTAAGCGGGATCTTTCCCCACGGCGCCGAATTTCAGTTCACCGTGCCTTTCAAACCGAGCAGCGCTTGATGCGATGACAAAACGGAATCGCTTTATCAGAGCACCAGTTTCTGCGCCCGCCACTAGCATGCGGCGCGTCGGTACTCCGGTTCCAGCTTAGCCTGCGCGACTCAAAGAATTGCTGCCAGTTGCAAAACTATTCGTCGCTGAGATGATCGGAATGCGCTCTGTTAGCGCAACTGATGGATGGGATACGTGATGACGACCACCGCAAAATCAACCTCGGAGGACGATGAGGGTCCGCTGACGCCGTCAATCGTCTACATCATTGACGATGACGAAGACGTGAGAGTGTCGTTAGGCAGTCTGTTGCGCTCGGTGGGACATCGCGTTCAGGTCTTTAGTTCGCCAGTCGAATTTCTGACTTTGCCGCGAGAGAGCATTCCAAGTTGTCTGATTCTCGACGTGAGGCTTCGCAGCGAAAGCGGGCTCGCTTTTCAGCAGTCGCTTGCAAACAGGGAGCCACCCATTCCGATACTCATCATCACAGGATTTCCAGACGTCGAGATGTCGGTTAAAGCAATGAAAGCAGGTGCGATGGATTTCTTTCCAAAGCCGTTGCGCGAGCAGGATCTGCTCGACGCAGTCACTAGAGCGCTTCGTCGCGACGCCGAGCGTCTGGCGTTCGAGTCTTCCATTGCCACGTTGCGCAGGCGATACGAATCATTGACGCCAAAAGAGCACGATGTTCTTGAATATGTGCTGGCTGGATTGCTCAACAAACAGATCGCCGACGAAATGCACCTCAGTGAGATCACCATCAAGATGCATCGCGGCCAGGTCATGCGCAAGATGGGCGTGGGGTCGCTTGTCGACCTTACGCGCAACGCGCAACTCCTTGGTGTGAGCCCTCGACCACGTCGTTCACGATCGACGTAAATCGTGTGATTGCAGGAGCGTTCATGCAATCGTCGATCGGACGGAGGGTTGTCGCCAGAGGCGAACGACAGTTCACGGCCGAGGCCGTGTGAAAACGCAAGTGATCGTCTGGACTGAATCAACCCGTTAGTATTCGATGGTGCATCGCATCCTCAACCCGTTGAGCCTGAAGGCGCAATCCGGCGGGATTGCAAACGGGTGTCCGGCAGGCAGCACAGTCAAAAGGACTTTTTTGCTGTTTCGCACGATCCCATGTTTCGCACGTCAGCCGGATCATAGTTGAGCGTTTGAATAGACTAGCTCGTGAGTATGGCCAGTTCTCATTGGCCGCTTTTGTACCAGATGTCAGGGACAGGAATCGCGCGATCCGTCATCTGCACAGCTACGCGATCTGGCCACGACGGATGCATCTCATCTACTGGTTGTGACCTGTCGTTTCCTGCAGCGCTGATCCTTTCGCTGAGTATGTCGAAGACCACCCATGAAATTCGGTGCATCAGTCAACGGGATCAGGCGCCTGACGCTGCCCTCCGCTGGCTCACCGATTGGACCGGTGCGTCGCGTCGTAGTAGTGCTGGACTGACCACTGAGCCCCAAATGAGCGATGTAGCCCACCTGACACCGCGCCGAGCTGACTTCAATCCGAAACCGCTCGGCGTCTCCGCGATCTTGATCATCACTGGAGCATGGTATCTCGCACAAACCGTCAATGCCCGGCAGGCGGCGCTTTATTTGGTGGGCGTATTGCTTGGCATTGTGTTCTATCACGCCGCGTTCGGCTTCACGTCGGCATGGCGCGTATTCATTGCCGACGGTCGGGGCGCTGGCCTGCGCGCAGAGATGGTTATGCTCGCTGTGGCAGTCGCTCTATTTTTTCCTGTGCTCGCCGCCGGTTCCCTATTCGGCGTGCCGGTTAAGGGCCGTGTGGTTCCGGTGGGCATCCCGGTAGCAATCGGGGCCTTTATGTTTGGTGTCGGTATGCAGCTCGCCGACGGATGCGCGATCGGAACGCTGTACACCGTGGGTGGAGGCGGTACTCGCAAAATTGTGACGCTCGCCGCATTCATCGCAGGCGCGTTCCTGGAGACCGCGCACATGGCATTTTGGGCCGCGCTGCCTGGGTTGAAGGCGTTTTCGCTGATCAAGGGGCTTGGCGTCTGGCTCGCGCTTGCAGCCAACTGGCTCGTTTTCGCAGCCATCGCGGCGCTGACCATCTACATTGAAAGGCGACGCCACGGCCAACTCGTCGAACCGCATGGTTCAACAGCCCGCAACGCGTCGACCTGGCTACGCGGACCGTGGCCGCTGATGGCGGGAGCGGTTGCGCTCGCCGTTCTCAATTTCGTGGTGCTGGCGCTGTCAGGGCAGCCTTTAGTCCTCACGTCGGCTTTCGCGCTGTGGGGCGGGAAGATGGCAGCGGCCCTCGGCGTCGACGTTGGAAGCTGGTCATCCTGGGCGAGCAAGGACCAGGCTGCGGCGCTCGCCGCGCCCGTATCGCATGACGTGAACACCGTAATCGACGTCGGTATCGTGCTGGGCGGCATGCTTGCAACAGCGCTGGCTGGCCGCTATTCGCCCGTATGGCGGTTGCCTGCGCGCTTGCTCGTCGCCGCTGTCGTGGGCGGCATGCTGCTTGGCTACGGAGCAAAGCTCGCGTACGGATGCACTATCGCCGCGTATTTCAGCGGCATCGTATCGGGGAGCCTGCACGCCTGGCTGTGGCTCGTGGCGGCATTTTTGGGGAACGTGTTAGGCACGCGTCTTCGTCCGCTCTTCGGTCTGGAAGTGTAGCGGCCTAAGGCCCGCACTCGAACGCTCATCGCAGCCAGCCGCCCGACAATCTCACCGAACGGGAGTCGAGCCTCGGAGGCCCTGTCAGATTGCCGAACGACGATTGGTCACGGCCCGTTATTTGGTCACGGCCCGTTATCCGGCCTCCATTCTATCGGGTGAAACGCACGACCGAGCATTCGCGATCGCTCACACGACGGCATGCAAGCGCCTTGGGGATGATCCAACCTTCATCCCCTCCCGACAAAGGGCATTTTCGTCGCCATCACGGTGTGAAAAAGCACATTCGCGTCAAGCGGCAAGTTCGCCATATACGCGACTGAACACCCGACGATTTCCGCGTCGATCAACGGTTCCTCTGCCAGTTCCCCGTTCGCCTGCGGAACCCCGCGCGCCATATGCCCGGCAAGTGCGCTGTGCGCATTGCCCACATCGATCTGGCCCACGGCAATGTCGTACGCGCGGCCATCGAGCGCGGCACAGCGCGTGAGGCCCGTCACGGCGTGCTTCGTGGCCGTGTAGGCGATCGAGTTCGGTCGTGGCACCCACGCTGACAATGACCCGTTATTGATAATGCGGCCGCCACGCGGCGTTTGCGTGGACATGATCCTGAAGGCCCTCTGCAAACAGAAAAACATACCGTTGAGGTTCACGTCGACAGTGCCGCGCCATTGTTCAGGCGTCCATGTTTCAAAAGAGCCTGGCGGATTGCCGACGCCCGCATTGTTGAACAGCAGATCGAGCCGGCCGAAACGCGCTGCGACGGCATCGAACGCCGACGCGACCGCGTGCGGATCGGATACATCGCACGGCACGGCGAACGCGCGCAGCTCGAAAGCATTGTCACTGGCAATCGCGCGCAACGGCTCGATACGCCTGCCGAGCAGCGCAACCGACCATCCGTTCCTGAGCAATTCGAGCGCCGCAGCCTTGCCAATGCCCGAACCCGCACCTGTCACGATCGCCACGCGCGGCGCCTGTATCCCGTTTGCCTGGGTCATGCGTGCTCCGTCAGTGGTTGTCGCGCGATTCGCCGCGCAACTCGATGATGTTGAGAAACAAGGTCGCCGGTTCCAGACACGCGCCGTCGCCCTGCTGACCTACCATGCTTCGATACACTTCCTCCCACGGTGTCTGGTTCGGCAGCGACGGCGCAGACCACGCGGCCCGGCGTGCAGCGAGTTCATCATCGGAGACCAGCACGTCGACGCGCCGCATGTTCAGATCGATGCGCAGCCGGTCGCCCGTTTTCAGCAGTGCCAGCCCGCCGCCTGACACGGCTTCCGGCGATACATTCAGAATCGACGGACTGCCCGACGTGCCGCTCTGGCGCCCATCGCCCATGGTCGGCAGCGTGTCGATGCCGCGACGGATCAATGCCGCGGGCGGCTGCATGTTGACGACCTCGGCACCGCCCGGGTAGCCGACGGGGCCGCAGTTCCGCATGACCAGCATCGAGTTCTCGTCGATTGCAAGCGCGGGATCGTCGATGCGTGCGTGATAGTCCTCCGGGCCTTCGAAGACCACAGCCGTGACTTCGAACGCATCCGGATCGTCGGGGTTCGACAGGAAGCGCTCGCGAAACCGCGCGTCGATCACGCTGACTTTCATCACTGCGTTGTCGAACAGGTTCCCGCTGAGCACGATATGGCCGCCTGCGGGCTTGAGCGGTGCATCGAATGCGCGTATCACTTCACGGTCCGGCTCAGCGACCTCCGCCAGATTCTCCGCCAGCACGCGCCCGGTGACGGTCATCTCGCCGCCGTGCAACCGGCCCGCGGCGAGCAGTTCCTTCATCACAGCTGGCACCCCGCCCGCACGATGAAAGGCTTCGCCGAGGAAACGCCCTGCCGGCTGGCAATCGACCAGCAAAGGAATGCCGGCGCCGACACGCTGCCAGTCATCGAGCGAATGGGCCACGCCCATGTGTCGCGCGATCGCGATCATGTGGATCGGGCAATTCGACGATGCACCGATCGCAGCCGCGACGGCTACCGCATTGTCGAAGGCCTTGCGCGTCATGATGTCCGACGGCCTGAGATTTTCGCCGATCATCTGCACGATCCGCTTGCCCGTCTCGAACGCAAACCAGCCGCGCTCGCGATACGGCGCGGGCACCGATGCACAACCGGGCAACGACATGCCGAGCGCTTCAGCGAGCGAATTCATCGAGAGCGCCGTGCCCATCGAATTGCAGTGCCCCGCTGACGGTGCGGACGACGCCACTTTCTCCATGAACGCTGCGTAGTCGAGTTCATCTCGCGCGAGTTCTTTGCGCGCCTCCCACACGACGGTGCCGGAACCGGCCAGTTTCCCCCGATACCAGCCGTCGAGCATCGGACCACCCGAAAGCACGATCGACGGAATGTTGACGGTCGCAGCTGCCATCAGGCAAGCGGGCGTGGTCTTGTCGCAGCCTGTAGTGAGCACGACGCCGTCTAGCGGATAGCCGTGCAGTACTTCGACCAGCCCGAGATAAGCCAGATTGCGATCGAGTGCCGCCGTCGGCCGCTTGCCGGTTTCCTGAATCGGATGAACAGGAAACTCGAGCGGAATGCCGCCCGCGTCGCGGATGCCGTCGCGCACGCGTTTTGCAAGCTCGATGTGGTGCCGGTTGCACGGTGCGAGATCGGAGCCTGTCTGCGCGATTCCGACGATCGGCTTGCCCGACTGCAACTCTTCGCGCGTGATGCCGAAGTTCATGTAGCGCTCGAGATACAACGCGGTCATGCCGGGGTTCGACGGATTGTCGAACCAACGGCGGCTGCGCAGCGGCTTCGGCGCTGCCGACGGATCAGATGTCAACGCTTTCTCCTCAGGCTGCATGCCGGGTGCGCAGCAGCGCTTCATAACGGTCGACAAACGACGCTACCGCCTCTTCGAAACGTTGCAGATCGCCTTCGTCGTGTACCAGTGTCAGCACGATGAAGCCGCGGCGCGCGACGTAGCATCCATGTTCGATCATGTGAAAGAAGAACAGATCCTTGAGCGGCGTGTCGGCCTCGTTGAGGTCATTGACGGAATGGATCGGTTGAGTGCCTGCATGCAGATTCATCAGCGATCCAATGCCCGTGAACTGCATCGCGACATCGCGTTCGCGGCACAGTCCATTGATTCGCGCACGCAGCCGTTCACCCTTTTCGTTCAGCGCAGCGGCAGCGCCCGGCGTATAGAGGCCCGAGAGACCGGCGTATCCGGCTGCCATCGACAGTACGTTGTTGTTGAACGTACCCGCGTGCGGCGTGGCTGCGGGCAAGCGCGGGTCGAACTGCGACATCACGTCGTTGCGGCCGCCGAATGCACCGAACGACATGCCGCCGCCAATGTATTTGCCGAAAGTTGTGAGATCGGGACGAATGCCAAGCAGCGCCTGTCGTCCGCCGCTCGACAGGCGCGACGTCACGACTTCGTCGAAGATCAGCAACGCGTCGCGTCGCTGCGTCAGGTCTCGTAATCCTTTCAGGAACTCAGGCTCGCCGACTATGCATCCGCCTGCGACCTGCATCGGCTCCACAAGAACCGCGGCGATATCGTCGCCGTGCGCACCGAAGACCGCTTCGACAGCGCTCAGATCGTTGTAAGGCGCGACGATGAAATCGTGCGGCACATTCACCGCGCTATTGCCGCCACCGAAAGTCAGAACCCCGCCGTGATAGCCACCTTTGAAGGCTACGACCTTCTTGCGTCCTGTGAAGATGAGCGATGCCGCAATGGCCATCAGGTTCGACTCAGTACCTGAGTTCGTAAATCGCAGTGATTCGACGGAATCGAAACGCTCTTGCAACAGACGCGCAAGCGGCACTTCCAGCGTATTGTGGCCCGTCAGATTGAGACCGTTATCGAGCGCCTCGACTATTGCTGCGCGAATCACGGGATGACTATGGCCATACATCGCCGTTGTGTACTCGGCGAGAAAGTCCGTATAGGCGTGACCGTCTATGTCCCACAGCCGCTTGCCCTCGCCGCGCGCAATGGTCAGCGGGAACGGCGAATAGAACAGCACGGAACGGGTATTGCCACCCGGCATCACCGACAACGCTTCAAGATGCGCCGCTTCACTCCTGGGATTCGACTTTGCGAACGCGGCCGAGGCGAGTGCGGCCGCACGCGTGAGTTTGGCCACATCCGGCCGCGAAGACAACACGTCATTTATCGACATATGTATTCCTGATTCATTCTAGGTCTAGTGCTGAATCGTGTTCTGCGAGATCGTTCATTCGACGGGCACGATCGAGCCGCCCGCTGACCAGTACACTGTCATCGGCGCCTTGATCCATTCGCCACGCTGATCGAAGCGCACCTGCCCGAACAAGGTGTTGAAGGTCGTCTGATGGAGCGTCTTGTCGAGCGCCTCCGGAGATAGCGATTGCGCCGCTGCGATCGCCTCGCCCATCATCATCGTGGCGGCATAGAAGGACGGCGCCTTCTGATCTGGATCGACACCATATGCGGCCTTGAAACGAGATTCGAATCGTTTGCCATCAGGTAACGCAGCGAGTGGCACACCACCTTGCGGGCAATACATCTTTTTGTCGAGCGCACCATCGGCAAGCCTCGGAAATTCGCCGACGCAAAGCCCGTCGCCACCCATCAATACCGCGTTGATTCCGAGATCACGCATCTGCCGGGCCAGATAGGCTGCTTGCCCGTAGTAACCGCCGTAGAAGATAGCCTGCGGCTTCTCAAGCTTGACCTTCGACAGCACCGCCTTGAAATCAACCGTGTGATCCGTAGCGTATTCGCGCACAACAATATCGATGCCCAGCTTCTTCGCCGTATTGACAAACACATCCGCTACGCCCGAACCATATGCCGTGCGATCGTCTATCACGGCAACACGCTTTAGATGCAGCGTGTTCGCCGCATAATCAGCCATCTTTGCGCCGAGTACATTGTCGTCAGTGGTCAGACGGAATACGTACGGATAGCCGGGAGCCGTCAATGCGGGATTCGACGCCGCGGGTGTGATCATGATCACCTTCGCGTCGTTGTAGATCTTCGAAGCGGGAATCGTCACGCCGGAGTTCCAGTGCCCGATCACTGCGAGCACGCCGCTATCCACGAGCTTCTGCGCGACGGTCACACCTGTCTTCGGGTCCGATTGATCGTCCACAGAGATCAATTCGAACTTGAGCGGCTGGCCGTTCAACGTCATATGTTTTGCGTTCAGGTCATCGACAGCGAGTCTGGCGCCGCGCTCGTTATCCTTGCCGCTCGCAGCCTGCGAACCCGTCAATGGCCCTGCGACACCAATCTTCACCAGCGTGTCTGCATGAACCATCGCGGATGCGAATGCAACGCTCAAGCCGGCCACAAGCATCTTCATTGCAGGAATACGCATGATCATGCTCCCATCATTCGTTAATGAGATGTTCCAGTAAGCTGCGCACGGGTTCGAGCGTGGCGAACTCGTAATCCGGGCGTGCCTGAAAATCGCCCAGTTTCTCCGCGCCACGATTGATCCACGCCACCTTGATACCGAGCGGCTTTGCACCGTCGATATCAGCCCACGTACCGATCGAGCAATGGAAGATTTCGTCGGCTCGCATGCCAAGCATGGCAAGCCCTGTTTTGAAGATCGTTTCCGATGGCTTGTACGCACGAGCCATTTCCGCCGTCGTCACTTGCGGAAAGTACTCAACCAGACGGCTTCGACGCCACAGATCCGTGTCCATGTTGGTAATGGGCATCAGCACGAACTTGTCGCGTGCCCAGTCGAGAAACGCGACGGCGTCGGCGAAAGGCGGAGAAGATTCAACCAGATGCGTAAGCAGCAGCCCAGTCAATGCGGCCATGTCCTGACCGTCGGTGCTTCCTTCATGTAGCGTCTCCAGACAATCCGTGAGTGCATGCTGTGCGACATCGCGATATCGCTGATACGTGTTGCTTCTATAGCCTTGCACCGCGCGCCTGTCCCAGTCCGCATAGACGTCGGCCGCTGTTTGCGTCGTCGCGAGCGCGAGACGCTGCAATACGGCCTCAATACCGCGAATACCGCCCGTTGTCACATCTACGAGCGTGCCAAAGTAGTCGAACGTTAGTGCTTTGGGTTTCATATACTCCTTCCATCATGTAGTAGTGCTAATTCAACGGGATATTGACCGCCTGCAAGGCAGCCGTTCGAATTCAGCAGTCGTGTCGACGCAAGCGACGCGGGGTCTCGCCCGGTCACGCGCGAACCGTGTCAAAACCGTCGCGGGTCACCCGCGACGCTCTGCAAGTGAATTTAATGTACGCTGTACAATTAAATTGCGCAAGCGAGCAGGTTTGCGGGTTTTCCCGGACATCTCGCACGATCGCACCGTTTGCAGTAGAGTGACGCTCGTTCGAATTCACTGGCGGGAACTCACGTTGAGCAGAAAGGAAGAGTCAGCGGCGGCGACTGCGCCCGAGAAGAAGCGACGTGGCCGAGCCCCAAAAGATCAGGGGCTGTCGAAGGAACGTATCGTGGAAGCGGCCCTCGCATTGATCGATGCCAAAGGCTACGCGTCGTTCAGCCTGCGCGACGTCGCGAGAGAACTGGGTGTCTATCCCACGGCTATCTACTGGTACGTGCCGAGCCGCGACGAGCTACTCGTCGAAGTGATCGCGGTGGCATTGGGTGACCTTGCTCCTCCAACACTGCCAGCCGCGCGCTGGCGCGACTGGCTGAAGGAATTGTTCAATCGCTATCGCGATGCCGTGGCGCGGCATCCGAACATCGCACCGCTACTGGGTTCGCAGATCATTTCGAATGCCAGTATGAATCCCGTGATGGTCGAGGCTGTTCTCCAGACCTTGCTTTCCGCGGGCTTCAAATCCGAAGATCTGATTCACGTGTACAACACGGTGATTACCGCAATGGTCGGCTTCGTGACGCTGGAATTCGCAAGCCACGGTGCTGATGAACGTGACGCATGGGAAGGCAGATTGCGCACGCGGTTCGAAGAACTGGACCGCTCCGCCTTTCCCGTTTTGACGTCGAATATCAAACGACTTTCGAATCAGGCATTCATCGTGCGTTGGAAAGGTGGTACCAATCCGTCGCTGAAACAGAGCCACGAGCGGTACATCGATGTCGTGCTGGATGGACTTCAACGGCAATTGCCAGGTCCTGTTTCCGACTAAAACTTCAACGAGCGCGGCCTGACTACTCGCCCGAACGAGCGTCACATCGTACGCCGGATGGCTGGCATCGCCATAGCAGGCCGTCCTCCGGTGGGCGAGATGACCGGAAGTCCGCTCCACGCGGCAGACATGTGCTACGACCAGATGCTCGAGCGGCTTCGCTAGCTAGTCCGCCGAAAGTTAAATCGATATTCCGCCTCAACGCGTGCGCGCAGCACTCAATGGAGATTACGACGAGCGGATCAAGCGCGACTTCAACAGTGGGCTCCAGAGCGGCGTGCAGGGCACGCCCACGCTCTTCATCAACGGCCGGCGCTATGACGGACAGCACGACGCGGAAAGTCTTTTGGATGCACTGCTCGTTGCTGCCCGGCGCGTATAGATACAAAGACCGCGGCAAGCACTATTTCTCGCGCAATGTTCCCGCGCGGTAGCGCGCAGCCTTCCACTCCTGATACCGGTGTTTCGTCTGCGGTTTGACGAACAGGATCACCACTTCCGGATGCGCCGAACGGATACGCGATTCGAGCTCCACCACACATCGCTCGAGTTGCGGCGTCTGCATTGCGTCATCGAACTCGACACTCAGCGCAACCAGTACCTGGTCCGGTGAAAGATGCACCGTGAAAACTCCGTTTGCGCTCACGACACCCGGTTCGGCAACCGTCAAATCCAATATCGACGTCACCAGGGCCGGCGATGCGCCCTCTCCAATCAACAGGCTTTTGCTCTCGTTCGCAATGATGGCCGCCACTGTAGCAAGCACCAATCCGATCATGATCGATGCAAAGCCATCCATCACGTAGAAGTGGTACGTATGTGAGAGAAAAATTCCTGTGGCAGCCGCGATGATGCTGACCAACGCGGCGCTGTCTTCAAGCAGGACCATGAACGATGGCGGATCTTTGCTCTTGTGAATCGCTTCCCAGTAGCTAAGCTTGCCGCGCGTTTCCCGCAAGCTACGAAAAGCGGTGAACCACGACACACCTTCGAACACGAACGAAAATGCCAGCACAACATAATTGACGAACGCATATTCGATTGGCTTCGGTGACAGGACGTGCTGTGTGCCTTGATAAAGAGAAACACCGGCGCCAAAACCGAACAGCATGAGCGAAACAATAAAACTCCAGAAGTAGAGTTCGCGCCCATAGCCGAGTGGGTGAATCGTGTCAGGGCGCCGTTCCGATTCGCTGTAACCGTAGAGTAGCAGCGCTTCGTTGGCTGAATCGACGATCGAGTGCACCGCCTCGCTCAACATGGCGGCGCTTCCCGTCACGATTGCCGCTGCAATCTTCGTGCAGACGATCAGAATGTCGCCGAACAGCGCAATGTAGACGACTTTCTTGGAATTGCCTCGGGGCGTCGCCATAGGAGTGAATGACCTGAAGTGTCTATTCCGTCAGTAGACTCCATTTCATTGTAAACGGTCTCTCAGGAACGGCGCTTGAAGGGTCCGACTGCGTTCAGGCGGAGCGACGCGCCGACTGAGCACGCCATCGACCACAGGCCGCTCGCGCGCATTGCGATACCGTTCAACTGCGGAGAAACTCCAGCAGATCCGCATTGACCCTATCCGCAGCCGTCGTACACATGCCGTGAGCCGCGCCGGGATACACTTTCAGCGTCGAGTTCTTGATGATTTTTGCCGACATCCTGCCCGAAATGTCGACGGGTACGAGTTGATCGTCATCGCCGTGGAGAATCAGCGTCGGGATGTTGTTCTTCTTTGATGGCCCTTGTACGGATAGGCGCGTTCGACGTTAGACTCTCCTGGCTGACTGCTTAAGCTTGCTTTAGCGCATCGCGTATCGGCACTGTGCCGCCCGCAAATCCGATGACCTTGTTCATCAGCTTCGCGTTGAGGGCCTCGAGCAAGACAATCGCGACATCTTCCCGCGCAACTGGAGCCAGTGCAGATCCAGCATGGGAAACGAGTTCTATCGTTCCAGCCGCAGGTTCCGTTGTCAGGGTGCCCGGGCGCAAGATGAGGTAATCGACGCCACTCGCCATCACGTAATCGTCAGATTCACGTTTCATCTCCGAGTAATGCCGCAGTGCCTGTGGCGATTGCTCCGGGTCATAGGCAAGTAACGCGCTGATAACGACCAGAAGCTTCGCGCCGTGTTGCTTCGCATAGTCTGCCGACTTCATCACCGCGTCGCGATCGATCAGACGTTCCTGCTCCGCACCTTCAGTTTCTGAGGAGCCCGCCGCGTAGATCACCGTATCCGTGCCGCCGAATGCATGCGAAAAGTCGGCTGCGAGGTCTGCAACCACTGTTCGAGCGCCCAGCCGCTCGAACTCCGCGCGCTTCGCTGCGTTGCGGATCATCGCGCAAAAAGGCATTGCCGCACTGTGCAACTTCTCGGCCACCAGTCGGCCGGTACGTCCACTTGCTCCGATCAATAACGTGCTCACGATTTCGCTCCTTGATCAGGCTGCCACGCAGTCATCGTGTTGGACGCGACCGCACACTTGACCAAACCGACGCCCTGTTCATTCGCCGCTGCTACCAGAGCGCGGCGACCGCGGCCTCCGCAACTTCGATGTCCTGTTCGACGGTCCCGGCGCTCGTGCCGACTGCACCCACGATCGTGCCCTCATGGAAAACGGGAATGCCGCCACCGAAGATCACCACGGTCCCGGCATTGCTCTGCTGAATCCCGAAAAGCGGTTTGCCGGATTGGGCGAGCGTCGCCAGTTCGGACGTCGTTTTGTCGAAAATCCTCGCGGTTACGGCCTTGTCGATAGCGAGATCGATACTGCCGATCAACGCGCCATCCTGACGCACAAACGCGATCAGCCGCGCGCCCGAATCGACCACCGCGATGTTGTATGCAATTCCCAGACTGCGCGCCTTTGCTTCCGCCGCCGACAACATTCGTTTTGCATCCTCCAGCGTCAGACTTTCACAGGATCGTGGCATCTCATCCTCTACTTGCGCATGGATCTTCGCCGCCTCCGGAGAAACGGCTATCGTCACGGGTGTGAAAGGCCAGTGAAGAAGCATCGAAGCCCGCTGCGATAAAGCGTTCACGACCGCTCCCCGTTGCACAAAACTAATTCAGTTCCGGAAACCTTGTCGACTCCTCGTGCGTGTAAGCAAGACGTCCGATCCAGCAATCAGTGCGGCAGATTGCCAAAGCAAGCGCTCGACGTCGCTTTTTACGTATCTTCGCACACTGTTTCTTCCATCACCTGCGTATATGTTCACCGCCATGAGGTCGGTTGTCAGCATCGTGTTGTGGTCATGCGTCATCGGATTAGCGTGATGGCGTTTTCGCTCGTCCTCTCCATACAGAGTGGCTATTACGTCGTCCACCATTTCCAGGTCAACACGGATACCGACCGCCTCCACATGGCTCCCATCTGCTGCTTGTTTTCAATTTGCATGTTTGTTGAACACGCATTGCAAACGGCATCTTTCGAGTACTTCAATTAATTTCATCCGAACCGGGTCGCGCGCATGGACCTTCGCGCCGACCTCAAACGTTTCAACCCGTGAGCGGAAACAGCCATGGATGACAAACCGAGTTCCAGTCCCTCCGCCGCCAGGTCGATCATACTGATCGCGGTCGTGGTGGCCGTGGCGGTCGCCGCTTTTATCTACACATCGGGATGGCTCTCGCCCGGGCGGATCAGTCCGGCACAGCTGGTCGACAGTCTCGCGCCGCCCGGCGGCCCTGCCTTAGGGTACCGACGCAATCACGCGAAAGGTATCTGCTTTACGGGCACGTTCGAGTCGAATGGCAATGCGGCGGCACTCTCGAGAGCACCGATGTTTGCCGCCGGCTCCTATCCCGTCACAGGCCGGTTCAACCTGGGCACAGCCGACGCAAAAGCCGCAGACGGCGCCGTGCCCGTACGCGGTATGGGTTTGCGGGTCGTCACGCCGGATGGGAGCGAATGGCGGTCAGCGATGATCGACGCACCCTTTTTCGCCGTCGCCACGCCCGAAGCGTTTTACGCGCTCATGCAGGCACTCGCGAACAAGAACGACCCGGATGCGATCAAGCATTTCATTGCCGCACACCCGGAATTCCCCGCTTTCTACACATGGCTGACGACCACACCCAAGACGGCTTCCTATGCGCAGGAGCGCTACAACAGTCTCGATAGCTTCGTCTTCACGGACGCGGCGGGAAAGGACAGTGTCGTTCGATGGTCTTTCGTGCCCGAAGCAAAACCGCAAACCTTGTCCGCCGATGAATTGAAGCAGCGCGCGCCCGATTTTCTCGACACTGACATAACACAACGGGTCGCCACCACGTCGCAGCGGTGGACGATGGTCGTCACCGTGGCGAATCCCGGCGATCCCACGGCCGATCCTAGCAAAGCGTGGCCGGACGACCGTCGCAAGGTGACGGCCGGCACGCTGATAGTGAGCGCCATCGAGCCAGAAGCCGACGGACCGTGCAGAGATCTCAACTTCGATCCGACGGTTCTTCCGTCCGGTATGCACGTATCTGACGATCCGTTTCCCGCCGCCCGTTCAGCCGCGTACTCCGTCTCGTTCAACCGAAGAACTGCCGAAGACAAGTTCTATCCGCACACCGCCGCGCGAGGATCTGCACAATGAGCCCCTCCGATATCCGCTTCACACCGCTACAACGCGCGCTCCATTGGATCATGGCGATATGCATCCTTGCGATGCTCTTCATCGGCGTCGGCATGGTGTCGACTATTCGCCCGGACTATCTGACGCTGGTATCGGTGCATAAACCGCTCGGGGTCGTGATACTGGTGCTTGCCCTTGTCCGCCTCGCCGTGAGGTGGGTGCGCGGCGCGCCGCCATTGCCGCAATCGATGCCGCAGCCAATGAAACTCGCCGCGCATCTATCGCATCTGGCCTTTTACGTGCTGATGATTGCGCTTCCGATTATCGGCTGGGGCATGTTGTCCGCGGCGGATTATCCCGTCGTCGTAGCCGGCCTGCGGTTGCCGCCGATTGCGCCACATAGAAACGACCTGCATACGCTCCTATGGAACGCGCACAGGTTTCTTGCGCTGTGCTTTTTCGCGCTCGTTGTGGTTCATGCCGCTGCAGCTCTCTTTCACGCTCTGATCAGGCGCGACGGCGTTTTTCAATCGATGGCGCCGTGGAACGTCGAGCAGCCTCCGCTTCCCGTCGGCAATCGGGTTGCCGCTGTATCGCAGGAACGTGGCATCAGGCAAGAGTAGATTGGGTTGTGCACGACCGATAACACGCTTTAGAACTTATGCAGCAATCCGATGCGCAGCACGAGCTGGGCATTGGCGCCAATGCCGGAGTTTCCGATGAACGCGGAGCTTGCGCCTATTTCAGCCTGAACAGGCACGTCCTGTCCGTCGATCACATTGCTGCCTGACGCCTTCTGATAGACCGCGAGCGCATAGATCTCCGTCGTCTTGCTGAACTTGTAGTCGATAAAACTATTGATCTGATGCCACCTCCCGCCCCAGCGGCCCGACAACGCCGACAAGGTGTATCCCAATCCGCTCGCAACGGCGGGCGTGAACGCGTACTCGCCGCCAATTTCATAGTTATTCAGCGTCGAGCTTTCCCCAACCAGCGCAACGAGTTGCGTATGCGTCCAGTTCCCCCACACTCCGCCCATGTCGGTAACGTAGCGGATACCTATTCCAAGCGTCTTGATGTTGCGAAGCGGACCCGTATCGACATTCGCAATCGTCGCGGTAAAAGGAGGTGTCGCGCTGGCCGGGAAGCGGATATTCGTATAGGCAATGCCGAACCCGAACGACTCGTTGTCCAAATTGACGCCAATGCTATAGGTTCTGGACGAGCCCTCGCCGTTCGCAGTACCGGCTGTGCTCGAAGGCGAACCGGCGAACTCGCCGGCCTGATTCGAAAAGCCATACATCACGCCAAACCGGAAACCCGAAACGTTCGCGCTCGTGAACTTCACCGCGTTATTGATTCGGCTAGTCACCAGTTGGTCCAGGTCATTGATGTGATACGCGTAGTTTCCTGCTGGACTCTCGTGAGCGATCGTGTAGTTGCGGATGAAGTCTCGCGAGAGCGTGTATTGCCGGCCCAATGTCAACGATCCTATGGGCGTCGCTTCGAGGCCGAGCCACGCCTGCCGTCCGAATAGCGCGCCGCCCTGCAAGATAATTCCGTTGCCTACTGAAAAGCCACTTTCAATCGTGAAGATTGCACGCAACCCTTGTCCCAGATCCTCGACGCCCCGGATACCCCAGCGGTTCCCCTGCGCGACACCCTCTGCGAACCGCATCAGCGAATCGTGACCCGTCAATGTCGCTGCATGATTGGCGTACGTCACGCCCACGTCGATCAGACCGTAGAGCGTCAAGCTGCTTTGTGCCTGAGCCACCGTGCACATCTGGCACAGCGAAACGATCCCCAGGCTCCATCTCGTCGGGTCAACTGGCATAGTCGGGCCAGTCGGTCGCTGCATCATGCGGCGACTGATTGCTGCGCTCCCTGCGACGTAACGATGAAAATGACGAGGCCGGCAAGCGTAAGTGCGAAGCCCGCCCACACTGCCGACAACAGCCCCCAGCCTGCGGCGACAGCGACGCCGCCCGCCGCTGCGCCAATTGCATTTCCGACATTCAATGATGCGAGGTTCATCGCACCCATCAAGGTCGGCGCTTCTGGTGCATACCTCGTGAGACGTACCTGAATTGTAGGGATCGCCGCCATCATCGTTGCCCCTACGCCAAATAGCGTCAGCATGAGCACCGACTCGTGCGCTCCGAAAATCGCGAGCACAGCTAGCACGACAAGCGCACAACCAAATCCAAGCATCAATCCGAGCGCATCGTGCACGTCCGCGAGGCGCCCCCCGATAAGATTGCCGACGGTCATGCCGACGCCAAACAGCGCGAGCGCTAGCGGGATCGTCGATGGCTTGAGCCTCGCAACATCCGTGACGAAGGGGCCAATGAATGTATAGACCGAAAAGATGCTGGCGACGCCGATGGCGGCAACAATCATCGTCGCCCATACACGTGGCTTTCTTAGCGCGCCCAACTCTTGCGCCAGTGGTCCACCATTGAGTGCCTCACTGCGAGGCAGCCATGCCCAAAGCGCACCGAACGCAAGCGCTGCCAGAACTGCGACGATCACGTATGTTTCGCGCCAGCCTAGCTGCTGTCCCAGAAACGTCGCGAGCGGCGACCCGACGATGGTCGCGATCGTCAGTCCCAGCATCACCATGGCAAATGCCTTGCCGGAACTGCCTTCTCCGACGACATACGATGCCACGACGGCTCCCGCTCCAAAGTAAGCGCCCTGCGGCATGCCACTGATGAAGCGGGCTACGGCGAACATGCCCAGATTGAACGCCGCCGCCGACAGCAGATTTCCAACGATGAAAAGGCCCATCAGACACAGCAGCAAGGTGCGCCGGTTAAGGCGGCTTGCCATCAAGGTGACGAGTGGCGCGCCAATCACGACACCAAACGCATACGCCGTGATCGCATTAGTGGCTTCGGAAATGCTGAGATCGAGACTCGCGGCGAAAAGCTGAATGATGCCCATGCTCGCGAACTCCGAGGTCCCGATACAGAAGCTTCCAAGCGCTAGTGCGAACAGCGTCAGGCCACGCCTTCTCGACTCCGACTCTCGAGTGCAGTGAACCTTTACCGCGTTACATTGCGCTTCATAGGCTTTCTCGTGCACGATAGTCTTCCGCTTCTCGTTGACGATGTCCAAATGTAGCGGACTATGTTCAATGCAGCCGCGTTGCAGAGCAAACTCAACAAAACCGGTCGATCAAAACAAAGTTCTTTGGCGTGGCGCACAGGCGCGCTACTGCGCGAACCATCCATCCACTTTGTTCTGGTTCTTGCGCATCCCCTCTCGCGCAACGAAAACGCACGCAGCAAGCAGTTTTCTAAAAGGACGCAGTTTCATTGGTTGAATGGTCCGGCAGCTTCGCCCGCCGCTGCGTCCTGACATAGCTTCGAAACGCGCTAGAGAAGGCAGATATCGTGATAGTCGACCGTACGCCTGTAGACGTTTTTATCAAGCCACGACACGTACGTGTATTCGACATATGCATTGCTGCAGATAATGATCCAGTTGTGAAGCGTATGTGGCATGACGGTGCTCCCAGGACAAACCGGCGTACGGGTAAGGACCATGAAACATCAGGCAGCCTTGCACTCGCACTGTCCGTAGCATAGTCACTGCCGTGTGGGGGTTCCACTCTACCGTGGCATACGGGTGGATTCCGTCGACATAGCGGGGCTATACCACGGTATAGCCCGCCACTTCACGGTTGCTCGCGATATGAATGTTGGACTGGCCCGCGTACACTTCACTAGGCGATCGTGTCCACGATGCCACCGTCCACGCGCAGTGCGGCGCCCGTCGTCGCGGACGCTTGCATCGAGCACGCATAAACGACCATGTTGGCCACTTCTTCCGTGCTTGCCGCGCGACGGATAATCGACGATCCACGCGTTGCAAGGACAAATTCGTTCAGTTTCTGCTCCGGTGTCATGCCTTCCTTCCTGGCGGCCTCGGCGACCATTTCAAGCGCACCGTCCGACAAGGTCGGTCCCGGAAGTACCGAATTGACCGTGACGCCCGTGCCTGCGGCGAACTTCGCGATACCGCGCGCGATGCTGAGTTGGGCCGTCTTTGAAAACCCATATGCGAGCATGTCAGGCGGAATATTGAGGCCTGACTCAGAGGAGAGAAACACCACACGGCCCCACTTTCTATCCATCATGCCCTGCAGATATGCGCGGGTCAGCCTCACGCCGGACATGACGTTGATCTGAAAGTAGCGCTCCCAGTCTTCATCGCTTGAACTGAACAGATCGCCCGGGCCAAACACCCCGAGGTTGTTGACGAGTATGTCGGTACCCGGCACAGTCTTTACGAATTGATCGACCCCCGCGCGTGTTCCGAGATCGCCCGCTACACCTTGCAGTTTGGCGTTTGGCACGGTCTCGCGAATTTTTCCAATCGCACGATCGACCGCCTCCTTTGAACGTCCGTTCACGATAGTTTCCGCACCCGTTCCCGCGAGCGCTGCCGCGATGGCGAGACCGATGCCCGCACTCGATGCGCTAACCAATGCCGTTTTTCCAGAAAGATCGATATTCACGGTGTCGACTCCATTGAAGTGAGATCAGTCCTGTTCGTCGTGTGGCCCGAAAGAAAGGGCAATTGATTCTATGTCGCAAGGCTTCTGTTTGTCAGAGTGGCCTTGTGCACGATCGGCGCGCTGGTGGGATCGCGTGCCGCGATCAAACCCCGTTGCGGGCCTGCTTGTGTTTGCCATCAATGCGTCAAGCGTCTGACGCCCGACGACCTCGCGGCGCAAAAGTGGATCGGCGTGATGCACAAGCCGAGTGAAGAACGCCACGACAACTTCATCGCGCTGAGCCGCTGCAATCGGTGCCGCTTCGACTGCTTGTTATCGCGCGACAGCGATAGTCAAGCGCGCGAGCGCGCGTCAGATTATTCGAATCCCTACAGGGCGAAATGACAAATTTCCTCTGATCAGGAAAGCCGCCCCATGGCAAATACGTCAAGATCGGTCCACATCGAGCGAATGCTTGCTGCTGCGTCTCCTCGGGCAGATGCATATCTGTCCCTTTGTGCCCCGCGCTGCCGCGCGGGCACCTTTTCTTCCAACGATCAATCGCCTGACTGGCAATTGGGCTGTTTGCCCTGCATTGGAGGTCGACATGAAACTCATCCATACTGTCTGTGTCGCCTGCGCACTCGTGCCGATGGCCGCCTATGCGCAATCACAACCGCAACCGGCCAATCCGGGTTCGGTTCAATCCCAGGCCGATCAGGCGCAACAAAGCGCCACATATCGCTTTCTGCGCGAGATCAAGGCGGCTCAGGCGAAAGATTCGTGCGTCGGCCCCGTCAGCTATTGCACGATCTTCTTCGGCAGCTGACAGGTTTGCGTCTGCGGTCTTCAGATGCCGGCGTGTCGTGCGTCGATACCGAGGTTTGTTGAGCATTTCAAGGAGGCTATCTTGGCAAAACCTGCGCTCTTCACGCCCATCAAACTGGGAAAGCTCGAACTGGCAAACCGGATCGTCATTGCGCCCATGTGCCAATACTCGGCGACAGACGGCTGCATGAATGACTGGCATCTGATGCACCTTGGCCATCTCGCGATTTCCGGCGCGGCGATGCTGACCATCGAGGCCACAGGCGTCTTACCCGAAGGCCGCATCACTTACGCGGATGTCGGCCTGTATGACGATGCAACGGAAGCGGCAATGCGTCGCACGCTGGACGCCGTCCGCTATTGTTCTGACATACCCATTGCTATCCAGTTGAGTCACGCTGGCCGCAAGGCTTCGACCGAAGTCCCCTGGAAAAAGAGCACTCAGTTTGCGCCCGGTTCCGAGTTGGGCTGGCAAACGGAAGCGCCATCGGCGGTGCCTTTTTCCAAGGACAATCTCGCTCCCAACGCGCTCGACCGCGACGGCCTGAAGCGGGTGCGCGAGGCTTTCGTCGCCGCGGCGCACCGCGCGCACAGAGTCGGCATCGACGCGATTCAACTGCACGTGGGCCATGGCTATCTGCTGCATCAGTTCATTTCTCCTCTGTCCAATCATCGCGACGACGAATACGGCGGATCATTGGAAAACCGCATCCGTTATCCGCTCGAAGTATTCAACGCAGTACGCGATGCGTTTTCCGGCGACAAAACAGTGACGATCCGGATCTCGGGAACGGACTGGGTCGAAGGCGGTTGGGATATAGAACAGACCGTCGCGTTTGCGCAGGCAGCCGAGAAACTCGGTTGCGATGCGATTCACGTCACCAGCGGCGGCTTGCACCCTGCCCAGCAGATTCCCGTCGGGCCGAACTATCAGGTCCCACTCGCGCGCACCGTCAAACAGGCTGTGAAAATGCCCGTGGTCGCCGTCGGACTCATTACGGGATTCGAGCAGGCAGAGGCCATCGTGGGAACAGGCGACGCCGATCTGATCGCCATTGCACGGACCATACTTTATGATCCGCGCTGGCCGTGGCATGCCGCTGCGGAGCTCGGCGCAAAGGTTCGCGCGCCAAACCCCTACCTTCGTTCGCAACCGAGACGGTTCAAGGACCTGTTCGAGAGCGAATAGATTTCATGCGATGGGCGGTTATTCCAGTTCCTCGGCTCTCGTCGCCAGATCGAACTGGAATACCGCGCCCCGCGGTGTATTCGCAAAAACATGCAGCGTCCCGCCATGAGCCTCGACGATCGTGCGGCAAATCGAAAGGCCCATACCCATGCCCGTCTCTTTAGTAGTGTAGAACGGTTCGAAGAGCCGCTCGATATCCGACTCACGCCCGGCGATTCCCGGCCCCGAATCGCTCACCGTGACGCGCACATGGTTTTCACCATGCGCGCATGTCGAGATCGTCAACTCGCGTAGGCCGTCGTCGCAATCGCTCATCGCTTCGACGGCATTGATCGTCAAGTTCATGATGACCTGTTGCAACTGGACACGGTCGCCTTCCACGGTAGGTAGGTCCCGTTCGAGGTCGGCATAGATCGACACACGATGTTTCGCTGCCTCTGCGCGCGTGAGCCCGATGACCTCGCGAATCGCGTCATTGATGGCGAGTTGTTCCCGACGCGCGGGCGTCTTCTTGACCAGATCACGAATGCGGCGGATAACGTCGTTGGCGCGTGTGCCGTTGTTCACGACGCGCGCGAGCGCCGCTCGCACTTCGGCGAGGTTGGGCGGTTGAGCATCCAGCCAATGCGTCGCGGCCTGCGCATTGAGAACGGCCGACGCTACAGGCTGCCGTATTTCGTGGCTGATAGAAGCCGTCAGCTGGCCGAGCGTGGATATCCGGTTCGCATGTGTGAGTTCGATCTCGATCTCATGAAAGCGTCGCTCGCTTTCCCGTGCAAGGGCTTCTGCGCGCTTGCGTTCCGTGAGATCGACGACGAAAGCCACGACCTGTTCTGGCGCGCTCGCGAACATGGCCGCCCCCATCAGCACTGCGACGCGGCTCCCATCTGCCCGGATGAATTCCTTTTCGACAGGCGGGAGCACGCCTGTCTTGCGCAACTCCGCGATGGCCAGCACATTCTGTTCGTGCCACTCATGGGGCGTAATGGCAAGGCAACTGATTCGCCCCGCTGACAGGTCGTCCCTGCTATAGCCAATGATGCGCAGGAACGCATCGTTGGCCTCGTAGATCGGGCTGTGCAGGTCCCAGATGAACACCCCGATAATATTTGCATCCACGAGGCTGCGAATCCGCGTCTCGCGCTCGGCGAGATCGCGATACAGACGCGAGTTCTCGAGCGATATCGCAGCCTGCGACGCCAACAGTTTGAGCGCCGCCACGCGGCTCGTGGTGAATACATGCGACGTGATGCTGTTCTCGAGATACAGCAGCGCAATCAGCTTTCCCTGATACACGAGCGGCATGCACGCAACCGAGAGCGTGTGGTGCTCGCGAAGATATCGATCGGACAAAAATTCGTGCTGCCTCGAAGCATCGTTCAGGATGACGCTCTCACCCGTCCTGAGCGCATACTGAATGATCGAAACAGGCAACGTGTCCGACTGCAGAGGGTGTCTGTCGAGATTGACGGTGATCGTTTCACCCACGGTCTCCGCCATGGCCTCGACGCGCAATTGCGCACCGTTATCGACGATCAGCAGTCCGCGTTCTGCACCCGCGTGCGCAATGGCCGTGCGCATCACCGTGCGAACCAGGTTGTCGAGCACGATTTCACTCGACACCGCTTGCGACAGCTTGAGTACCGTCGTCAGATCCAGATGTTCGACAGGCGCTTCGATACTGCTCGCTGCAGCGTGGCGGTCGTCGTGCTGCACAAGTTCGGGATACAGGTCGTCCAGTTGTTTAACCTTGCCTTTCGCGCCCCACTGCACATAGGCGTGGCGCGCATTGCGCAGGTACATGTCGGCGATCTGTGCTAAACCGCGCGCCGCGTAAAAGCGCGATGCGGCCTGACAGGCAATGGCCTCATTGTGGACAAACCCGTTTGCGCGCGCCGAACGGATCGCGAGATCGTAGAGCTTTTCAGCCTCGTCGATATTACCTTCGACGCGAGCCATCTCCGCCCCCACGAGCGCTGCACGGTTTTCAAAATTTTCGGGACAGTGAAGCGCCCAGATTTCGAGCTGCTTCCGGTGCCGTGCCATGGCATTCACATGGCCCTGCCGCGCTTGCGCATCGGCCTCGTTCCAACAGGCGCCATGACTCAGCGCGCCATAGAAATGAAACTCCGCCGTCTCGAACTGGGACGTTGCGACCCATAACACGCGCTCGGCTTTCGTTTTGGCATCCAATGCTTCCGGGAAATCGTCGGCGAGATACCTCGCCTGTAGTTTGCGCGCCCAATAGTCGAATTCCGGCAACGCAAGCGTCGTCGAACTGGACAGATGCGCTTCGAACCTGGCTTCATCAAATTGCGCATCGTTGAAACAGCCGAAACGCGCGGTCGATCCGCGCAGCGTTCGCACGAGCCCGCGATACGTCACCAGCATGTCATTGACGAGGCCAAAGCGTATCTGGTCTGAAATGGCCAGCGCCTTGTCGACTTCCGTTTCCACTTCGCCGAGCGGATCTCCCACAGAGACGAGGTTCTGGATCAGATCGCAACAGGTGTACAGCGTATAGGTCAGATCGCCGCTTTCGCTTGCGATGTCGAATGCGCGCCGTATGGGTTCGCGTCCTTCGCGCACGTGCCTCGCCCATGGCACGGCGATGTTGCCAAACGACGTGGAGGTTCGCGCCTTGAAGCGCGTCAAACCGCGATGCTCGACGAGGTCGTAGCCCAGACGTCCGAAACGGTAGCCCATTTCGTATTGGTCGAAGAACGGCCCGGCATAGGTCGAAAGCCACACATACGCGTAACAGGACGCATCGGAATTGCCGTATTCGAGACTCAGATTGACCATGCGGCACAGGACCAGCGCGCACAGATTCTGGTCCGTAAAAAATGCTGGCGTCACGATTTCTGTGAGCACGTCGAGCGTGTCCATGACATCCGTGTCGCTCAGCAGGGGCAAATCGATCAGTTGTTCGATCTGCCGGCCGTCGAGTAACGACAGGATCCGCTCGTACTCGATTCGCACGCTTCGTATGTCAGGATGCGGCAGCCAGTCCGTCCCGCCGCGGCGCAGATACGCCAGACAGATTTCAACACTGCGTTCGCTTTGATCCAATGTGGTGTACAACGCGATCCGCAAGCGCGTAACGAGCGCGACATGATGGTTCGTCCTGACGCGTTCATCGAGTTCCGAGAGGCGCACTTCTGCCGAGCGCATTTTCCCCGTCAGCATTTCGCATTCGGCAAGCAGATATTCGATGCAAAAACTGAGTTCGTATTGCGTGTTCCAATCGTCGTCGATCAATAGCGAGCGGCCCGCCGACAGGAAAGTCAGCGCCGACGCATACGCCGTCGATGCCTTGGCGCGCCGAGCGGCCATCAGATTTAGCGAGGCTATCCGCTCGCGCTCCGCGCGATTCGTGATCAGGTGAATAGCGCGATTGAATTGACTCACTATATCGAAGACCTTCTCCTCGAGTTGCCCCGGTGGTGTGCGCAACAACAGGAGTCTTGCGATGCGAAGATGCTTGTCGGTGCGAGCCTCTTCGGAGATGAGCGCATAAGCGGCTTCCTGGACACGGTCGTGAAGGAAACGATAGTTTTCTCCCGCACTGAGCACGAGCCCTGCACGAACGGCGTGCAGCAGCGCATCGCCCAGGGCTTCACGCGATTGCTCGCAGATCGTCTCGAGAACAGAAAGCTTTGACGCATTGCCGACGCAGGCGAACTTTTGCAGCACGACCTGCGTTCGCACCGGCAAACGCGACAGCTTGCCGACCATCAGCGCCACGACATTGTCGGTGTAGCCCTTCGCATGGATGCGGCTGATATCCCATGACCAGCGCACAGCAGCGTGGTCGAACGTCAGTAGCCCTTCATCGGCAAGAGAAGAAAGAAACTGCAGCGCGAAAAACGGATTTCCACCCGTCTTCTGGGAGATCACGCGAGCCAGCGGCACCGCCTTGGTGGACGAGCAGCGCAGCGCGTCCTTGACGAGTTGCTCCAGATGTTCGGCGCCCAAAGGCGGTAGCACGATCTCCTGCACGGGAACGCCCGATGCGCGGATACTTTCGAGCGTGCGGGTCAGCGGATGAACCGGCGTGACCTCGTTGTTACGGTAAGCACCGACCAGCAACAGATGGCGCAGATCGCCCTGGATGAGCAGGTCCTCGAGAAAATCCAGCGTTGCTGCATCGAGCCATTGCAGATCGTCGAGAAACAACGCGAGCGGGTGTTCGCTGCGCGCAAAGACCGCAATGAAACGTCGAAACACGAGATGGAAGCGCCGCTGCGCGTCCTGCGGCGACAACACCGAAACCGATGGCTGATCGCCGATCACGATTGCCAGATCCGGCACCAGCTCCACGATCAGGCGTCCATTCGGACCGAGCGCTTCGCGAAACGCGTCGCGCCACATCGCAAGCTCGCTTTCGCCCTTGCTCAACAGCACGCGGACACCGGCCTGAAACGCCATGGCGAGCGTCGCGTACGGAATGTCGCGCTTGTACTGATCGAACTTGCCAACCAGAAACAGGCCGCCCCGCGGCACGAGCACCTTGTGCAGCTCGTTCACCACAGCAGATTTTCCGATGCCCGAATAGCCCGTGACGAGTACCAGCCCGACCCGTTCCCCCTTGACGACGCGATTGAACGCCGCAAGCAGCGTGTTCACTTCGGCTTCGCGTCCGTAAAGCTTTTCGGGTATCAGCAGACTGTCATAGGTGTCGTATTCGCCAAGCTGGAAATCGGCAATTTTTCCATGCGTATCCCAATCGGCCAGACATCGCCGCAAATCGTGTGCTACGCCGCCTGCTGTCTGATAGCGGTCCTCAGCCGTCTTCGCGAGCAGTTTCATCACGATTGACGAAATTACACGCGGCAGTGCCGGCGCCAACACCACGGGCGCGGTGGGCCGCCGTGCAATGTGACAGTGCACCAGTTCCATCGGATCCGTCGTACCGAACGGCAAGCGCCCCGTGAGCATCCGATAAAAGATGACGCCCAGCGAATACAGATCGCTGCGCAAATCGACTGAGCGGTTCATGCGGCCGGTCTGCTCGGGTGCCATGTATGCAAGCGTTCCAGCGATAAATTCCGGCGGATCTGGCGACTGCCGCTCCTGACGCGACGCGGACGTAATGCCCAGTCCCGTCAGGCGAACAACGGCACTCGTTCTTTCGACCAGGATATGCATCGGGTTGAGGTCGCGGTGCACAAGTCCGCGCGCGTGAAGCTTGCCGACGGCCGAAGCAATATTGATGGCAAAGCGAAGGAAGCTGACGGGATCGAATGGTGCAGGGAGTCGTTCGAGCGGCTCGCCAACCCAATCTTCGAGCAGAAGCGCTGTTTTCCCCTGTTCCCGCAGTAGCTGCAGCGGGCGCAACGCGAACGAAGCATCCAGCTTGTCTGCAAGCGCGAATTCGTGCGCAAGCCGGTCGATGACCTCAGCGGGCGGATGCGCCCGTGCGGGCCGCACGACGCGCACAGCCTCGAAGCTGCCGTCATCCGTTCGACGTCGTCCTCGACAGATGATGTATTCGCCGTCTTCCCATGAATCCGCAAGGAGTTCGACGGCGACGGCATCGGAGGGAGGGGTCAGAAGATTCAACAAACACTCCCTGAGAGCAGCGGCGCGCAATGGCGTAGGGTGCGGCGGCCTTCGAAATTTTGGCTGCGGTCCTTCCCGGCGTGGGCCGCAAACGACAGTGCGCCTGCCGCTCGGTCGCTAATCGGTGCGATGGTGCACTCAGTGCCGACGAATCATCGAAGACGGCAATCGTCGCAAACGACGACAAAGCATTGACCTCCGCGTTACTCTACGCGCAATTCAAATGGGATGCTCGCTTGGTGCGCGCACCGTTTAAATCCATCTTCAATCGTGGGTTTGTGTATCACGCCATTCATCATTTTCCATCCATGAATGCTGCCCGTCTCGTGTTGGCAGCCTCATTCAGATACAGCGGATGGCCGCGCTCGACGGCTTCCGTTAGCGCCGGCAGCGGAATATCTTCGATAGCGTTTAAAAGCCTTTTAGCCTTGCGTTGTGCATCCTGCGGGACGGCCACGAGTTCTCGCACCAGGCTGTCGGTGAGCATCTCCAGGTCGCTGTCGACGACAAATTCCGTCGCAATGCCCCACTCGTAGGCTTGCGCCCCGCGAATCTGCCGGGAGCGCATAACGATCTCTTTTGCACGCCCGGCGCCCACCAGTTTCTGAAGCCGCGCCAAGGCGTCGGCGCCGGGCACCTGATCTGCGTTTTGCGAGGACAGCGCGTAGATCGTGGTTTCGGTTGCGATGCGAAAGTCGCATGCCAACGAAAGCCCAAAGCCTGCGCCGAAGCAATAGCCGCGATTCGCCGCAATGACGGGCTTACTGCAACGCGCGGGCGCTTCGATGTTCCATATGAATCTGGCGATATGCTCGGGTGACGCACCCGTCGCATCGTCGATATCGCTTGCGCTCGAAAAGTGTTCGCCTTGCGCGCGCACGACAATGACCCGCACTCTCGGGTCGTCGTCCAGTACTTCGAATGCGGCACGCAACTGTTCCCATTGCATGCCCGATACGAGATTGAACAGGGGGTGGTCGAGGATGATGTCCGCGCGCAACTCGCTCTGGTTGATGTCGATGCGACCCACGTCCAGCTCCGGCGAGATTCTCTTCACGTGGTGAACGAGCTTGATCATGAACAATCCTTTTTGTACGTCTGTCGAAAAGTCAGCCAAACGTATGATGAAAGGCGCGTTGATGCGGCTTGTACCGCGATGTGCTTTCGAACGGCCAGTCGTTGCGTAACCAGGAAGAGGCGTATGTCGGTTAATCCGTGTGTATGTCCGACAGAGATACGCCACGCTCCATGGCTATACTTTGGCACGAGCGCTGGCTAGCCGCTGCTTAAGCGTGGTTAAACATGGTAAAGGTCGTTCAGGTGGGGTGGTGCGCGCAGCACAGGGCGGGATAGTACTTCTCGCCGGCGCGAGCGCCGCCGTTAACAGGAGCAAGCCTGCGCAAACACGGATTCGTCATGATGGTATTGCGTCGTGCCCCAGAAAAAGGGCACGTGGGTTTTGTGACCGATCACGGCGCGTGCGTTGCTTTCCTCAATTTTGCAACCTCGCTGGCGCTGACTGCAGGCGCACCGTTGTTCCAACCGGCACGGATGAATGTCAAAACGTCGGCGATCTGTTGATCATTCAGAACGGGTGCATATTTCGGCATCGGATACGCAGCCGGAATGCCGCCGATGACAATATCTTCCGTGCCGTTCAAGGTCACGTTTATCAGTGAAAGCGAATTTTTCTCCAGCACGTTCGGATTGCCCGCGAGCGGCGCAAGCAGTGGTGCGAAACCCCGCCCATCGACACCGTGACAATGCATGCAGAAAGCCGTATAGACGCGCCCGCCCGCGTCGTTCGCCGGGCGGTTGAGAGAGACCTTCGTCGCCTTTGCATCATAGGCATACGCGGTGGTGCCGGAATCGTTCACGGCGGGCAGCGACTTCAGATAGCGCGCAATTGCATCAAGATCGCTATCCGATAGGGTCTGCGTGCTGTTGTTGATCACGCTCGTCATCGAACCGAACGCCGATGCATGCGGGTTTGCGCCCGTCTTCAGAAACTGCGCGATATCGGCTTCAGACCATCGTCCAAGACCCGCGTTATGCGCACCCGTCAGATTGGACGCAAACCAGTTGTCGACGGGGCCGCCCGACAGGTATGCGCTGCCGCTTTCATCGAGCGCTTTCTCCTGAAACGCGATGCCGCGCGGCGTATGACATGAGCCGCAATGCCCGAGGCCCTGGATCAGGTAGGCGCCGCGATTCCATGCCACGTCCTTGCCAGGCTTGTCCTGATACACGCCCTTGTCGAGAAACACCATGTTCCAGAATTTCAGCGGCCAGCGCATATTGAGCGGCCATTTGATATCCGGCTCGCGGTTCGGCTGCCTGACAGATGCGACTCCGTGCATGAAATAGGCATAGAGCGCGTGCACGTCGTCGTTGTTGACTTTCGCGTACGACGGGTACGGCATGGCGGGATACAGATTATGACCGTCCTTCGCGACGCCGTCGCGCAACGCCCGCCCAAACTCTTCCTCGCTATAGCGCCCAATACCCGTGTCCGGATCGGGCGTGATGTTGGTCGAGTAGATCGCGCCCATCGGCGTCAACATTTGCAAGCCCCCTGCAAACGGCTTGCCATGCGGCGCTGAATGACATGCAATACAATCGCCCGCCTTCGCGAGATATTCGCCGCGTTTGATGAGTGCATCATCGGCGCCGGCCGCGTGCGCGGAGATGGCAATCATCGATTGCATGGCAGCGATACGCGCGGCCACCTTCAATGTGGTTTTCATCGTCGGCCTCCGCTTATGCACTGACAAGCTGGTTGCCAACCGGCAACTGACGCAAGCGCTTACCTGTCGCCGCGTAGATCGCGTTCGCGATGGCAGGCATCGCCGCCGCTGTGCCCGGTTCGCCGATGCCGCCCGGCGCCTCGCTGCTCTTGACGATGTGCACGTCGATCACCGGGGATTCGTGGATGCGCAGAATGCGATAGTCGGTGAAATTGTTCTGCTGCACGCGGCCGCGATCAATCGTGATCTCGCTGTAGAGCGCCGCCGTAATGGCGAAGATGACACCGCCCTGGATCTGCGCTTCGACGGTATTCGGATTCACCACCATCCCACAGTCGACCGCGCACACCACCCGGTTCACCCTGACTTCACCCTGATCGACGGTGACATCCGCGACCATCGAGAAGAAGCTGCCGAACGCATGCATCACCGACACGCCACGCCCCTGTCCCTTCGGCATCGTGCCGCCCCAACCGGCGGCCTGCGTCGCGACGTTGAGCACGTTCAACGCACGCGGCGTTTTGCCGAGCAGGTCACGCCGGTATTTGACGGGATCGATCTTCGCCTGCGCCGCCAGTTCGTCGATAAAGCTCTCGACGACGAATGTGCCGCGCGTCGGCCCCACGCCGCGCCAGAATGCCGTCGGGATCGCACGCGGCTCCTGCCGCACGTAATCGATCAATTGGTTCGGGACATCGTAGGGCAGGTCAGCGGCGACCTCGACGGCATCCGGGTCCACGCCGTTCTTCATCGCGCCCGGTGCGAAACGCGCGAATATCGACGATCCGACGATGCGATGCTGCCAGGCCACCGGCTTGCCATTCGCATCGAGCGCCGCCGAGATCTTGTCGTAGTAGTACGGCCGATACATGTCGTGCTGGATGTCTTCCTCGCGCGTCCACATCACCTTGACGGGAACGTTCAGCTGCTTTGCCACCTTCACGGCCTGCGTGACGCCATCCACTTCGAGCCTGCGCCCAAAGCCGCCGCCTAGCAAAAAGTTGTGCACGACGATCTTGTCTGGCGCGAGCCCTGTCACCTGCGCGCCGGCATCGACCGCGCGCGTCGGCACCTGTGTGCCGACCCAGATCTCGCAGCTATCGGGCTTCACATGCACCGTGCAATTAATCGGCTCCATCGTCGCGTGCGCAAGGAACGGCTGCTGATAGACGGCATCGACGCGTGTACTCGCCTTTGTGAACGCGTTGCTCACGTCGCCGTCCTTGCGCGCGACGGCGCCATCGCGCTCCGACGCGACCGCCAGATCATCGACGATTGTTTTCGTCGACACCGTCGCGCCAGCGCCTTCGTTCCAGGCGATCTTCAACGCCGCCGCGCCGCGTTTCGCGGCCCACGTATGATCGCCGATCACAGCGACGCCGTTGTCGATCTTCACGATCTGGCGCACACCGGGAATCTTTTTCGCCTCCGTATCGTCGACGCTAGCGAGCGTTCCGCCGAACACAGGGCAATTCACGATCGCCGCATAGACCATGTCCGGCAGACGCACGTCGAAGCCGAAGACCGCGCTGCCGTCCACTTTCTCCGGCGAATCGAGACGCTTTGCCTGGGTACCGATCAGCTTGAAATCTTTCGGGTCTTTCAGCGGTACGTTCTGCGGCACGGATAGTTTCGCGGCTGCATCGACCAGCTCGCCGTATGAGACGCTGCGCTTCGTGTCGGCATGAATCACCTGACCATTTTCCGCGCGACACGACGCGGGATCGACCTGCCATTGCTGCGCGGCCGCGTTGATCAGCAGCACGCGCGCAGTCGCGCCCGCGCGCCGCATCGGTTCCCACGCGTAGCGGATCGACGTCGAGCCGCCCGTCAACTGACCGCCGAGCAGCGGGTCCATGAAACGCTTCTCGTCGGGTGGCGCGTGGTCGATCGTGATGTTGTCGAGCGGCACTTCGAGTTCTTCCGCGATCAGCATCGGAATCGACGTGTACACGCCCTGACCCATTTCGACTTTCGGGACGATGAGCGTGACCTTGCCTGCCCTGTCGATCTGCACGAACGCATTCGGTGCGAACACGCCGTCTTGCGGCGTCTCTACGCCGTCGCCGCCGATGACCGTCTTACGCACGTCACCATGCCCGCGCGCGGGCATGGTGAAAGCCAGCAACAGGCCGCCGCCCGTCATCGCTGCGACACTTGCGCTGAATTTCAGAAACGCGCGGCGTGTGACGAGGGCCGACGCGCAGTCGGGCGTTTTGCCATTCTGTGCTTCGAGCAATCCTTGCGACATGTCACGCCTCCTTCGCGGCCTGCTTCAAGGCTGCGCGGATGCGGTTATACGTGCCGCAACGGCAGATATTGCCCGCCATGCCGGCGTCGATGTCGGCGTCGCTTGGCCTGGGATTCTGTGTGAGCAGCGAGGCCGCCTGCATCACCTGTCCGGACTGACAGTAGCCGCACTGCACGACGTCGAGTTCGCGCCACGCCACCTGGACCCGCTTGCCGACGGGTGTATCGCCGATGGCTTCGATCGTCGTGATCTTTCTGTCGCCGACAGCCGCAATGGGCAGCACACACGAGCGCACGGCAACGCCGTCCAGATGAACCGTGCACGCGCCGCACTGCGCGATGCCGCAACCGAATTTGGTCCCCGTCAGACCGATGATGTCGCGCAGCACCCAGAGCACAGGCATGTCGGGCGGCGCATCGATATCGTGCGACTGACCGTTGACGTTGAGTTGGGTCATCTGATTGCTCCCATGCGTGCTGCCTGATTGTTCGCCGACCAGTTCATACGCGCCCGTCCTGTCGGACCGAGCGCGTGTCGCTGTTTACAGTTGACGCACCACCATCAGGCGCAATTCCGTCATGTCCTCGATTGCGTAGCGCACGCCTTCCCGTCCGATACCAGAGTCCTTGACACCGCCATAGGGCATGTTGTCGACGCGGAACGACGACACATCGTTGATCACCACACCGCCCACATCCAGTTCGTCCCAGGCGAGATGCGTATGCGCAAGCGAGTCAGTGAAGACACCTGCCTGCAAGCCGAAATCGCTGTCGTTGACCGTCTTGATGGCGCGCTCGAAGTCGTCGAATTTTTCGAGGATCGCAATCGGGCCGAACGCTTCCTTGCGATACAGATCGGTGTCGTGCCCGACGTTCTCCAGCAGCGTCGCCTCGAACATCGCGCCATCGACCCTGCCGCCCGCGATGATCTTCGCGCCCGCCCCGACCGCCCTTTCCATCCAGCCCGCGAGCCGCCGCGATTCAGACAGGGAGATCATCGGCCCGACGAACGTGTCTTCGTTCTTCGGGTCGCCCATCTTCAACGACTTCGTCTTCGCGATCAGCTTCTCGCGCAGCGCATCGTAGACCGATGCGTGCACGAGAATGCGCTGCACGCCAATACAGCTTTGCCCCGACTGATAGAACGCGCCGAACGCGAGACGCTCGACGACATAGTCGAGCTTGTCGCCCTGGTCGCCATCGACGATGACAGCCGCATTGCCGCCCAGTTCGAGCACGACCTTCTTCTTGCCGGCTCGCGCCTTCAGATCCCAGCCAACAACGGGTGAACCGGTAAATGACATGAGCTTGAAGCGTTCGTCGGTGGTGAAAAGATCGGCGCCGTCACGATGGGCCGGGAGAATCGAGAATCCGCCCTTCGGGAGATCGGTTTGAGCCAGCACGTCACCGATGATCAACGCACCGATGGGCGTGCGGCTTGCAGGCTTCAGCACGAACGGCACGCCTGCTGCGAGCGCCGGTGCGACCTTGTGCGCCGCAAGATTGAGCGGAAAATTGAATGGCGAGATGAACGAGCACGGGCCGATCGGCACCCGCTTCACGTAAGCGTGATAACCCATTGCACGCTGTGAGATCTCGAGATTCAGAATTTCCCCGCCAATGCGCACCGACTCTTCCGCTGCTACCTTGAATGTATCGATGAGCCGTGAGACTTCGCCGCGGGCATCCTTGATCGGCTTGCCCGCTTCGATGCACAGCGCCATCGCGAGTTCATCGAAACGCTCACGAAAGCGCGCGACGCAATGTTCCAGCACGGCTTGACGTTTGAACGGCGGAAACGCGCGCATCTCGGGCGTTGCTTCGACGGCGAAGCCAATCGCCTTGTCGATCGCTTTAGCGTCAGCCAGCGCAACACGGGTTGCCACTTCGCCACTGAACTTGTCGGTCACTTCGAGATCGGTATTCGCCGCGACGGCTTCATTGGCGAGGTAATACGGATAACTCTTCTGCAACATGACGCGCTCCCCTTCTGTCGACATGATCACGCATCGAGAGTAATCAGCGCGTGCATGGGTGTCTTTCCAGAAAAGCGTGCGGATATTCAGTATCCACGGATCGACCCGACCAGCATGCGACCGTTACGCCTTTATCGTCTGGCACTGAGCGTGATCGTGCACGTCATGCCCATCGCGAGATGGATGCCCTTTGGCACGCTGTCCAGATGAATGCGCACGGGTACGCGTTGCGCAAGGCGCACCCAGGTGAAAATCGGATCGACGTTGGCGAGCAGCTCGCCTGAACCCGTTGGATTGTCCCGATCCACGATCCCGCTCGCGATACTGTCGACGTGTCCGCCAATATCGACGTTGCCGCCGAGCAGGCGCACGACTGCGTGATCGCCGACGTGCACACCCTGGATCTTCGTCTCTTCGAAATAGCCATAAACCCAGTACGAGTTCGAATCTATCATCGCGATGCGCGCCACGCCCGCGCTCGAATAGTCGCCTGGATACAGGTTGAGATTTACGATGTAGCCATCGGTCGGCGCACGGACTTCGCTTCGCACCAGATCGAGATGCGCCGTTTCCCTGCGGGCAAGCGCCCCTTTCAGCGCTGCTTGCGCTGCCGTATAGGCGGCCCGAGCAGCCTCCAGCGACGACTGCGATTGCCGCGACTGCAATGCATAGTCCGTCCGGATTTCTTCCGATACGACGTCGCCCGACAGCTTTTCCCGCCGGGACGCCTGGTTCTTGCGCATTTTTGATTCGTACAGGCTCGCGTTCATCTGCGACTCGGCCTGTTGCAACTGCGCCGTTGCTCGCGCGACGTCCGCATCGGCCTGATCGACGGCGTACCTGAACCGGTCGGGATCGAGCACGTAGAGCACATCGCCCTTGCGCACCCACTGGTTATCCTTGACGCGAACTTCCTTGACCAGTCCCGAGACATCGGTAGAAAGATTGATGACGTTTGCGCGGACGCGTCCGTCGCGCGTCCACGGTGAATACATATAGCGCAACCAGATTGCGTGCATGAGCCACAGGGCGATCATCACCGCGACCAGCGTCATGGCGATTCGAATGAGATACTGCTTATTCATCTTTCGCCCCCGTTCGCTGTAGATGACGCCCCTTGCGCGGCTCGCGGTCATGTTCTTTGGACCAGTAGCGCGACACCGCAAAACAGCACGGCAAACAGCGCGACTCTGAACAGCCCCGGGTGCCATGCAAGCCGATAAACACCCCACCTTGCGAGCAGCAGATCCAATGCGATGAAAGCGAACACGCACGCAACGAGTACAAGCAACAGGACGGGCGCAAAGAATCCGAACAGCTCAATTTCGACGGGCATCGTCTTCACCTCGATCGATATTCGCTGGCGCGGCATCGACATCGGCGCCGCCGCCAAGCGCCTTCATCAGTAGCACCCATGCATCGACCCGCTGGGCTCGGATCAGCGCGAGATCCCGCTGTTGTTGAAGCATGACTTTCTGTGCAACCAGTACGTCGAGATACTCCGTAATGCCACCGCGATAGCCACGGTTCGCAAGATCGTATGAACGCATCGATGATTTCAGTGCGACATAGGCAGAGGTCTCCTGCTCCTTGAGTGACCTCAGCAATGTCACCTGTTGCGCGACGTTTTGCATCGCCGACAACACGGTATCGTTGTACTTCAACACGGCATCGTCGTATTCAGCCGTTGCGACGCCAAAGCGGCCGCGACGGCGCCCCGCGTCGAAGATCGGCAACGACCCCGCCAACCCGACGCTATGCCCCACCGCATCGCTGTTGATGAAATTGAAAAACCCGCCGAATGGCGCCACGGAAGCAAGCGACGCGCTCGCGACGAGATTGATGTTGGGATAGAAGTCCGCGTGCGCGGCCTCTACCTTTTTCGCCGCTTCCGCTGCGCGCCAGCGCTGTGCGACGACATCGGCACGATGCCCGATGATTTCCGCCGGCAGCGAGGTCGGCAGCGCGACGCTAACATCAGACGGCAAAGCCGGACGCGTCAACTCGTCGCCAAAGCCCGGCCCTGCGCCGACGAGATACGCAATCTGAAGCCGGGCGAGAGCGATATCGTCCCTGGCCCGAAGAATATCGGTAATGCCAGCCTCATACTGTGTTCTTGCCTGGCTTTCATCGATTTCGCCGACAATTCCGGCTTGACGGCGCCTCGTGGCGATATCGAGATTGCGCCGCTCCTCTTCATTGATCGACTGGTAGATGTCGAGCAGAGCGTGCTGAAGCGCGAGCTGCGTATAGGTGCGAGCCACGGCAACCTGTAGTTCCACTTTCGCGAATTGTGCATCGGCTGCCGATGCCTGCACCGCGTCGAGCGCGCCCTTTTCGATGGCGCGATTTTTTCCCCAAAGATCGAGGTCGTAAGAGAGCGTGACCGCCGCCGAGTTGTCCCAGACCGTCGTTCCGCCAGGCGGCGCTGGCGTTGCGTAGCGCGGGAAACGGGTGCGCGCAAGCGCAGCGTCACCCTCGACATCCGGCAGTTCATTGGCCCGCAGCGCGCGCGCCTGCCAGATCGCGGCCGTCACGCGCGACCTGACAATCGCCAATGTCGGGCTCCCTGCGACCGCCTGCGCCATCAGCCGGTCGAGTTGCGGGTCGTGCCAGGCGCGCCACCATTCCTTCGTGGGCCAATTCGCGTCGCTTTGAGTCTCGCGCAGCGCAGCGCCGGCGTCGATCGATGCCGGGTCGATGAATGATGCTTCCGGCTTGATGCCGGCACCGCTAATGCAACTCACAAGGAACGGCAACGTCAGAGTCAGGACGAGTGGGAGGCTCAATACGTCGTACATGTGTCGAACGGGCGCTTTCATGACGCGATGGCCTGAATCTTCGCTGCGCCCGGCAATTGGTCCATCAAGGCGGCTCGCGTGGAATAGAGTCCTGCTCGCATTTCGAATATCGCGCGGCTGCTGCCCGTCGACCGCAAGCCCGCATGCCTTCTTAGCAGGTCGAGCACATGTTCGGTTTGAGAGAGTGCTGCTTCTAGTGCACCGACGTCATCTTTTGCTGCCACACATTCCATTGCGTACAGCCATTCGCGCTGCGCTGCTTCCCATGCGCGTGGCAACGCATTCGCTTCCGATTCAGCCAATGCCCTGACATGATTTAACGCGTTGGCAATCCAGAGCTGGCCGAAAGCCCATTTCGCGCTCTTCTCGCGATACGCCTGCGACACGCCCGGCACAGTCACGATACGCACAATTAGATCGCGCATCGACATACCCAATTGCCTCGATGTCCCTGCATCAACCGGAGCGGTCGCAGCATGCGACAGAACGTCCCCGATGCGCCGCGCGTATTGCTTCGTTAGCCATTCGCCTTCCTTGAGCGCGACGAGGGAAAACGCGATCGCCGCCACGCCGATCCCGATCAGCAAGCCAAATCCGCGATCAAGAAGATAAGGCGGATCATAAACGGCCACGTTCGTTGGCGTCAGGAGGTAACACAGGTAAATGCTGAAGCCCGCGCCCATGCTCGCGAAGCGTGGAAACGTGGCGGCGTAGCTGCTGAAGAACAACAGGATGCCAAAGCACAGCGCCAGTAGCGAAACGTCACCAAAGCCGGGCATCAGTATAAAGTTGACGACGAAACCCACCACGCACGCGATTGCACAGCCTGCGAAGGCTTGCCAGCTCGCGGCGACGGGTGTTGCGCTCAGTGAAAAAAATCCGCTCGTGATGCCCGCGGACACGACGGCAATGTATCCGTTGGTCCACCCCGAGGCGATCCACGCTGCCCCGACAGTGCCCGTCGCGACAGCCGCGCGCAGTCCCGACAGCAACGCCGACAGACCACTGCACCGGATCGGTGCATTACGCATGAATGCAATGGCTTGCACAATCGGCAACGACAACTGGATCTTCGGCGGACTCAGTACGATGCTGGATGCGCAGCAGAACTCGTATAGCGAAGTCGTTGCCGTATAGACTTGGGCTCCTGCCATTTCTATCAAACGGAAATCATCGCTATCGGCACTCACCTTGCCTAGCTGGAGCCCCACTAGTTCGGGCAATGCGTCTTTTATCGAAGAGAGCCGGCTCTGAAGTTCGTTCAACCGGTACTCGCTCTGCTGAACATCGGCATCCTCGATGACTGTAACATTCGCTAGCAAAGCGAACATGCTGTTGATCTCATCCCGCACCTCGACACGGAGATGCTGTGTGAGATGCCTCGCACGGTCCAACGCGTAGAGGCGTGTGACCGCGTCAAGGAAAGTGCTATCGAGCGTTGTCAATGCATCATTGCGCAGACGCATCTCGGGATCTTCGAACACGGCAGCCGTGCGCAATTCCTCGATCGACACACTCTCGTGTATGAGCTTCATGTAGTTTCCGACGGGATCGTCTGTACTATTGCCCAAAGCTGCGGCGCGTAGCGCGGGCAACAGTTTGGCCAATGCGGTTTGCCGCCAGATGACCAATGCAGGGACGACTCTCTGTGGAAACACGAGCGCGCTCACGAGACTGCCCGTCGCAACGCCTATCATGACCTCGCTGACGATGTGAATCAGGTTCGTGACGACGTCATACGGAACGGACCATTCGGGGATAGTCGTAATGCACGCAGCGTAGCCCGACAGCACAAAGCCATACGACTGATAATTCTTGTAGTAAGACGACCCCGCAACGAACAGCCCCACCCATATCGACAGGCCGACGATAAACAACGACGGTTGCTGCGAAAAAAGGCTGATCAGCGTCAATCCGGCGAAACTTCCACACGCGATCCCCAGCATCCGATAGAAGCCGCGCGCAATGACCATTCCGCTGCGCTGCTGCAACATCACGATTACAGCGGACACCATCGATGTTCCGGGCGCTCTCAGTTCCAGCCGCATGCAGATCAGCATGCTCAGGATGATCGCCAACGCAGCTTTGAATGCATGCAGAAAACGCGGGAAATCATCGTTTCGATAGACAACGGCCTCTTTCAAAAGACCACGGAGAGTCGCAATCATGTCCGTTCGACCTTGTCGCATCGAATTTTTGTGGGATGCCGCCGCCTATGCCGACCGTATCGCCTGACGCGGTGCGCGGTTCATATTAACGCTGCGGATTTGCCCATTCTTTCGCCTCCGCACGGAAATTTTCCACAGCAAACTAGGATTCGATATGCGTTTGATGTGAATGCTACGGTGGATTCATATAGACGTTAGTCGCGCGCTACTTGTTCTCCATCGGCAAGTCTTCTATCGCGAATCCCTCGTTAATCTCCGCTTGAAGATGCTCTAGGGTCGAGGCATGCAATCACTCAATGCCCGAATGTAAATAACGTGTGTTCAGAAAAGACGTCGCAATCTCGCGTCCTGGACAATGCATTCGACGGACAATACGGCGGGCTCATGCACGCGCTGTGCCGATTTGCAGATTTCAACCCGACACGAGGGAGAATCGCTATGTCTTCCATCAAGAACTCGATCATCGTCGTGGTCGTTACGGCGGTTATGGCTGGCGTGGCGCCCGCTTATGCACAGACCGACACTGCAGCAGCGAGTGCCGCCACTGCTCCACCGACTAAAAAAGCGATCAGAAAGCAGAATCACCAACTGGAAATAAAGGTACGACATGCGTTGACCGCGACCAAGCATCTCGACTCTTCCGGCGTCATGATTCTGGCTCGCGGCGGCGAAGTCACATTGCTGGGTGAGGTACCGGATGCTTCGCAAATACAGACAGCGGGATCGGCTGCCAGCAAGGTCGCGGGCGTGACGGGCGTGACAAACGACCTACACGTTTCCGAACCCGGCAATTGAAGCATCGAGATTGATGGGATTGTCGTGAGTGGGACCGCGATTCCATGGTCCCAGATAGCATTTCCGGAGTCGATCATGAAACGAGCATTGTTTGCGGGACTCATCATCGCTGCAACGGCGACTTCCGTCGCCCCTTCTGCGTTCGGGAGCGGATATGGGCCAGCGCCATTCTATCGGCCCTATGTCGGCGCACCGGCATCGCAGAGCGGCCAGAACTCGCAGACGCTCGCGGTTGAGCGTATGAACGAACGAAGCAGTTACGCGGGCGATGTCGGTGGCGTTGCTGCGTCAAGCTCAGATATGGGCGAAAGCGCAAAGCAGTCGAGCCAAGCCTGGACTTTCCGGCATCACTGATTATTCTTTCGCGCTTTTATCGTTCGACCATGCGCCGATGGCGTCTTCTTCCTCGGATAGGCTATGCCCAACGCTCTGTTTGATGAATTCGACAAACGTTCTGATCTTCGCTTCAAGGTATTGTCGTGACGGGTATATCGCGTAGACAAAGCGTGGATGCGTGGAAAGTTCCGGCAGGACGCGCACCAGACTCCCGAGGCGCAAGTCCTCCATAACCGAGTACACGGACAACAAGCCGATACCTGCGCCTGCCCGTAAAGCAACAGACATCGCTTCATGATCATTGACTGAGAAATACGAATCCGATGGCGTGAAAACGAACTCTTCGGAAGCGCTGCACAGAATCCAGTCGTCCGATGGATAGGGCGGCGTATTGATGCGCACACAGGTGTGCCGAGAGAGATCATCGAGCGTTTCAGGCGCGCCGCTTCTGGCGATGTAGTCCGCCGATGCAACGAGAACTGAACGGCTCGAACCAATGATCTGCGCGACATTCGCCGAGTCGGGCAGCGTAATCGCAGAGAAAATCGACACGTCGATCGCGTCGCTGACCAGATCCGGCATGTCCTGAGTGAGGGTCAGCTCCACGCAAACGGACGGATGCTCCTTTCGATACGCGATGATCGCCGTTGTCACGTGTTTTTGACCGAGACCGGGAATCGAGTGCACCCTCAACACGCCACGCGGCTCGCTTATCGCTTCGCGCGCTTCCGCATCGGCGTAGTCGACTTCTTCGAGGATTTTCTTGCATCTCGTGTAGTAGCGTTGACCGGATTCCGTCACCGCGAGACGCCTTGTTGTTCGCTGTATGAGCCGCGTAGAGAGATCCTGTTCGAGTTCCGTGACCGCTCTCGATACGTTACCGGTAGTGCTGTTCAGCTGTCTGGCCACATTCGTGAAGCTGCCCATTTCGACCACCCGTGCAAAAACTCGCATGTTCCGAAGCTTGTCCATACGCACCTCTTTGGATGGGTAACTCCGTCTGAATTGACAGGTACGTGCATTTCGCTTTCTCGTCATCGATCAAACGATCCACATGAGAGAGATTGCCATTGTTGTTGATGAAAATCGATCTGATATGAAACGTGATTTTTTCAATGCGCACGGATATGTGTATGTTCCAGACGTCTTTATCAGCGGCGGAAGCGGTAATGCCGTGTATAGCCTCTGCGTCACGGTATTCAAGTGTCTTCATTCTTAACGTGGACTCACCAACACACTAGAACTAACGGTCGACTCAAGCGATCTATACTCGGCAAATGATTTGCAATATGGCAAGCGAACGAGCGGAAGCAGAAAGCAGGCGGCGCATGCAAAGGTGCTGATTTTTCTGGATCGGGAGGGCGGCGACATGTCGAGTTACCGTGAAGCAAACACAGAAGCGCCCGCTACGGTTCAGGCTGACCAGTCCGATGATATCGCACTCAAACGCGTGATGGAAACGATCATGCGCATGGTCCTTGTCAGCACGGGTGCCACCGTGTGTCAATTGATGTTCCGTGCAGAGAGCGGCTTGTGTGTGCGGGCACGAGCGAAACAGGAGCACGACATCGTCGTCGAATTCGGCTCATCGATCAAACCGGAACCACTCAGCCTTTTTATCGGACATTCAGTACTGCGCACCGGGATGACATCAATGGTCGATGCGAGAGCTCAATGCAATCAACTGAACAGCGGCAACATTGCTCAAGATTGCCTTCCGCATACCGGATTCGGCCTTCCGCTATATTGCGAGCACGATCTCATCGCTGTTCTCTACCTGCAAAGCAACGAATCTAATGCCGCCTTTTCCGCCGATACGCGTGCCCTGATAGAACGCATGGCGTCGCAAATCGGTACTTCTCTCGCACATGCAATCGTGAAGCCGGCACACGACGCTCAGAAGCACCCTTTGGGTTACACAGAAAATCAATTGCATCATGCACGCGACGAACTGTTCGAGGCATTTTGCGAAACGAACATGGGCGAACTTCTCGCGTCGATCATTCACGAACTGAGCCAACCGCTCAGCGCTATCGACGCCTCGACAGGCGCCGGGCTCCGTTGGCTCCAGCGCGATGTGCCCAACCTCGATGAGGTCAAGGTCAGCCTTGACAAGGTTCGAAGCTGCACGGCAAGAGCGAAAAAATCGATTGACGAACTTCGCGCGCTGATCCGGCAGCCTGATCGATCGTTCCAGAGATTTGATATCCACGCTGCGATACGCGAAGTGGTGCTGCTATCACGCAAGCGCATCGACGATCATCGCGCAGAAGTCACGCTCACCGGCATGGATAACATACGATCCGTGCTGGGTGATCGCCTGCAGATTCAACAGGTCGTCCAGCATCTTCTGGCCAACGCGCTCGATGCAATGTCTCACGTCACCGACCGCGCGCGGGTGGTCACGATTTCATCGGAAGCCGGACGCGGACAAGCGATCGTCATTTCTGTCGCCGACTCAGGGCTCGGCATTTCTCAGGAGCGCAGAGAGAAGCTGTTTCTCCCTTTCGTGACCACGAAAACGCTTGGTATGGGAATTGGCCTATCCGTGTGCAAGAGAATCATCGAAGCACACGGCGGTGAACTATGGCACGACAACGCCGAGCCTCACGGAAGCCGGTTTTCGTTCATGCTGGATCGCGTTGGCGACGACTATGATAGCGACACCGTGTCTCACTCGCCGCCCGAGCCTTAGCGATCAGCGCCTTCCCACGATGCGGACTCGGATGGCGCAACGGCGAGTCCCAGCAGTTTTGCTTTCTGGATGAACTCTCCGAGCGTCTTCACTCCGAGGCGCTTCATGCCTTCCCCGCGGTATATCTTCACAGTGATTTCGCTGACGCCGAGTTCACTGGCTATCTGTTTATTCAGCATGCCGCGCGCGATACGATGCATCACCTGTTTTTGCCGCGGTGTCAGCTCGATCCAGCGGTCCTGCAGGTCTTGCAAGGCCGACGCATCGGCCAGCCTCAAGCGGTCCAGGCTGATCGCTTCCGCGATCGCGTCGAGTAGATCCTGATCACGCAATGGTTTCGTGAGGAAATCCACCGCGCCCGCCTTCATTGCCTTGACGGTCATGACGATGTCGCCGTACCCAGTCAGGAAAATCACTGGATGAGACACGCCGCGTCGTGCAAGCTCCTGCTGCACCATCAGACCACTTTGGCCTTTGAGACGAACGTCGAGCACGATACACGCGGGTGCGTCATTCAGAGCTCCGTCTTTCAGCGCCTCGATCAACGCTTCTCCGTTGGAGAAGACGCTAGCCTTGGTGCCAACCGATCTCAACAATTGCTGCAGCGCGTCGCGCACGTCTTCGTCGTCGTCGACGATGAACACGGTTGGATTTTCGGTTGCACGCTGACCCGCCAGATTGCCGTTCACTGTCTTGTCCCGTGAAACGATCCCAATCTAATACTACTCACCGCCGCGCAGCAGGACCACTTTATTTTCCGAATAATGCGTCTGGAGACAGATAAAAATTCCCGAAGGCACCCTCATTTACATACACGCTGAGCGCATGTTTAATGCGGCAGACTAATGTGCGAAGAATCGCGTCTGTGCCTCTCCACTTAATCAACCGACGACAGCGTTTCACCCGGCGGCGTCTAGCGCCGGCTCTTCTGCATATCGGCGCACATCTTCGGCGGAACACGGCCCGCAGCGCTGCTCGAGCAACGGTGGCAGCGAAGCGGCGCGCGCTTCCACCGCCGACGCGAGCACCATTGCCGTCACGTTGCGCGGCGCGGGACGCGCCGGGCGTGGACGGAAGATGTCGTCTCCCGGTTCGATCGCGGCGCCTGTCATTGCGCAGCGGCCCGACACACGCGCACGCGCGGCTACCCATAGCTGCTCGCGATAGCAGCACTTTGTCGGATCACGCCAATCGAGCACGACGGTCAATGCACTTGGTCGATCGATGACGCTCACGCTTGGTTCCCATGTCGCGGCGTTGCTCTCGGTGGGCGCCCTGCGCCGTGGAGGCTGGTCAATGGGCTCTTCAATCGTGCACGGTGGATCCGAAGGCAAAGACAGAAGATTGATTGTCCGGGTCCACGGATCGACGAGGTTTGCGTCTAGCAGCATCTGCGCCTCCATTCGACACTTGCATTCCGATGTCGGCGGAATCACGAAGCGTGAGCCGCTGACACAGCCTCCCCTTCAAACGGGGCCGCGCGCTGTCGCGGAGATGATCCGTCGCGGTCGTGGTGCGGATCAAACGCGATTTCGGCTTCGGGCGGGCCTTGCGGGCGCACTGCATGAAGCGAACGCGGCCCATTCAAGATATCGCCGCATCGCGAGCGATGCCAGACCTACAAAGGGTTGCGCCTCGTGAGGAAAATGGCTGGACCTTATACTTTTGGTTAGTGAGCCTTGACGGAGTGCTTCGTGACAGGCACGGAAGTCAGGTGCGGCGCGCCCGGGGATTCACACCCAGCACCTGCGCGTGGCGAACCAGTTCAACCACTGATCGCGCACCCATCTTGCGCATCACCTGGCCGCGATGCAGCTTGATCGTGATTTCACTGAGGTGCATTTCATCCGCGATCTGCTTGTTGAGCAGCCCGGCAAGCACATACTCGAGGACGTCGCGCTCTTTGGGCGTCAACGATTCGTACCGGCCGCGCAATTCGGCAATGGAAGACTCGAATGCCAGACGTTCGGCATCGCGACGCAGCGCCTGGGTGACAGCGTCGAGCATATCCTGCTCGCGGAAAGGCTTGGAGAAGAAATCCATCGCCCCCGCCTTCATCGCCTTGACCGACATCTCGACGTCTGGAAAACCTGTGATGAAAAGAATCGGAATATGGGGCGCGAGATTTGCGATCGACTGCTGGAAAGCGAGTCCGCTTTCACTGCGCAGCCGCACATCGAGGATCAGGCAACTTGGAATATTCTCTCGACGAAACGCGATGAATTCGACTGGGGAGCTGAAGGCTTCGACGCGATGCCCCACCGAGCGCAACAGACTGCCTAGCGACTCCCTCACGTCTTCATCGTCGTCGATGATGTAGACGATCGACGGCGTCAGCGAACCGTCGCCATCACCCGAAGTCGATTTGCCGGTGGTCGTCATTTGCATCCCCTCTCACAACATTTGTCGTCCAATTATCCGCTCGATGCGGGTGTTGCGCCGGACGGCTCCAAATGCAACGCTTCACGTCGTAAGGGCCGGTTTCGTTGACTGTCGCTGCTCTGTCAATACACGGGCGATCGCTTGGCACCGATATTGATTACACCTTGCCTGCAAGGTCTTACATAAACCATGCGTATTTTTATACCAATGTATGGTTACCGCACCGAAGGGGGCCTATTATTCTAGAAAAATAACCGTCCACACCAACAGGGTCGCCGTGCAGTCCACCTGTGAAACCCGTCCGAGGGGCTTCCGTGACGCCTACCGCTATTGTTTCGATAGTAGAAGATGACGAATCGGTTCGAGAGGCGATCGAGAATCTCATTCGCTCCATAGGGTGGGATGTCGCCTCTTTCGATTGCGCCGATGCGTTCCTTCGCTCTGGCGCCGCCCGGAATACGCGATTGCTGATCTCGGATGTCACCATGCCGGGGATGTCGGGCATTGAAATGCACGCGCAACTGGCTTCCGGAGGAATCGCGCCTCCAACGATTTTCATCACGGGATATCCGAATGTGCAGGACGAGGCCGTGGCGCTTGCCAACGGTGCGATTGCATACCTGGAAAAGCCTCTCGATTCGAACGTGATACTCGCCAGGATTCAGCAAGCGGTGGGTAAGCCATAGCTGCGTGCACGAATGTAACACTGCAGGGCCCGTCGCCCGAGATGGCACGACGCTGCTCACGTCCAAATCTATACGACGGTATAGGGTTCCGATGCCACCTTAAGGCGCGCCCATACCGCAGTACTATTTTCCCGCACCGGTTTGTCGCGCTAGTGTGTTGCCATCGAGAGCACTCGCATTCCGGGCAGACCTTACACCTTTCCCTCTCGAGGAACCTTCGACCCCGACGTCTCCAAAGCGGAAAGTCGATCTCTGAAACTGGCGGCACAAATCTTTGAGCGACGCCGTACTTTCTTGCGACGCACGCACGTACCTCTGGAAAAGAGCGTGTTACGTCCCGGAACACAGGCGCGCGTGGTTAAAGGTGATTTCGATGGATGCCAATGCGCTCGATCTTTCACGGCTTCAGTTCGCCTTCACAGTCTCCTTCCACATCATGTTTCCGGCACTCAGCATAGGGCTGGCCAGCTTTCTGGCAGTGCTCGAAGGCTGCTACCTGAAAACGGGCAAACCGCACTACAAGGAACTGTGCATTTACTGGTCCAGGATCTTCGCCGTTGGTTTCGGAATGGGCGTGGTGTCCGGCGTTGTCATGGCCTATGAGTTCGGGACCAACTGGTCCGGTTTCTCCAGCTTCGCAGGACCGATCACCGGTCCGCTTCTGACCTATGAGGTGATGACCGCCTTTTTCCTGGAGGCAGGGTTTCTTGGAATCATGCTCTTCGGCTGGCAAAAAGTGGGACCGAAGGCCCATTTCGCCGCCACGGTACTGGTCGCGATCGGCACGCTGATTTCGACCTTCTGGATATTGTCCTCGAATAGCTGGATGCAAACGCCGCAAGGCTTTTCCGTCGAGCACGGACACGTCGTGCCTGCCGACTGGTTCGCCGTGGTTTTCAACCCATCTTTTCCGTATCGGCTGGCGCATATGACGATGGCCGCCTTTATCGTCGCCGCGCTTATCGTCGCAGCAACGGGAGGCTGGCATCTGCTGCACGGACGCCGCGATCCCGAAGTGAAAACGATGTACTCGATGGCGCTGTGGTTGCTGCTGTTTCTTGCCCCCATCCAGGCGTTCGTCGGCGATCAGCACGGGCTGAACACGCGTCATTACCAACCGGCAAAGATCGCCGCTATCGAAGGGCTGTGGGAGACCGAGAAAGGCGGCACTGCGCTGAACCTCATTGGCTTTCCCGACATGCAGGCCGAAGAAACCCGCTACGCAATCAAGATACCGCATCTCGGCAGTCTGATTCTTACGCACAGCTGGGATGGCGAAATTCGTGGACTGAAGGAATTTCCCAAAGAAGATCGTCCGAACTCATCGCTCATTTTCTGGACGTTTCGCATCATGGCGGGTCTTGGCGTGTTGATGATATTGACTGCGATCGTCGGCGTCATCCTGCGCAAAGGCAGCATGCTTTTCGAGTTCCGTCCTTACCAATGGCTCACGGTGCTGATGGGACCGGCGGGCATCGTCTCGCTGATTGCAGGCTGGATCACCACCGAGGCCGGCCGCCAACCCTGGGTCGTCTACGGTGTGCTGCGAACGAAAGATGCCGTCTCGCCCGTGACAGCACAAAGCGCCGGCGTGTCCCTGCTTGTCTTCGTGATGGTCTACTTTCTCGTGTTCGGCACGGGCATCTACTACATCATGAAGCTCATTCACGCCGGACCGGGGCATGCGGAGCATGACACGCCAGCGCCAGAACCCGTCGATCCTGCACAAGCGACCGGGCGGCGTCCTCTCGCCGCCGCAACGGAATAGTTCCCCGCAATCCATATCCTTCACGCACCCGGAGCATCGCATGGACGTCACCGTAGTTTGGGCCGCCATCATCGCACTCGGCCTCTTTATGTACATTGCTCTTGACGGGTTCGACTTGGGCATCGGAATGATCTTTCCGTTCTTCCCGGTCGACAGCGAGAGAGACATGATGATGCATAGCATCGCGCCCGTCTGGGACGGCAATGAAACCTGGCTGGTGTTGGGAGGGGCAGCGTTGTTCGCGGCTTTTCCGATGGTCTATTCGGTCGCTCTATCCGGACTTTATCTGCCGGTTACGTTCATGCTGGTATGCCTGATCTTTCGTGGCGTATCGTTCGAAGTCCGCGGCAAGGCCAGTCGCACGAAGAACATGTGGAGCCTTGCGTTCATTTGCGGTTCCGCAGGCGCTGCGTTTTTTCAAGGTGTGATTCTGGGCGCCTATCTCCACGGCATTCCCGTGAGGAACGGAGTCTTTTCCGGCGATCCGTTCTTTTGGGTGACACCGTTCAGCTTTTTTACGGGTATGGGTTTGATGGTCACCTATGCGCTGCAAGGGGCGACTTATCTGGTGCTCAAGACAGATGGCGAGTTTCAGGATCGCCTCCGTGCGCTGGTATGGCCGCTGACGATCGCCTTGCTCGGGTTTATCGTAGCCGTCAGTATCTGGACACCGCTGACTGATGCGCAGATTGCAGCGCGCTGGTTCGAATCATCGTTTCGCTACAGGTTGTATCCCGTGCCCTTCCTCGTCGCAATCACAACTGCGCTGATGTACATCGCGGTAAAACGCGGCTCGGATCTTGCGCCGTTTGTGTTGTGCCTGGTTCTCATTTTGCTTGGCTACATCGGCCTTCTGATCAGCATATGGCCTTATGCCATACCCAACAGCGTCACCCTCTGGGACGCTGCGTCGCCTCGGACGAGCCAGCTTTTTGCCCTTGTCGGTGCGGTGATCATCATCCCGATCATCGTGGTGTACACCACTGCTGGCTATTGGGTTTTCCGCGGAAAACTGGAAGCGGGAAGCCAATACCATTGAAGGGGATCAATCATGTCCAATCCAACTTCCGACTCCGAGTCCACGACGGTCGGCAAACGCATGATGTGGTTTGTCATTCTTTGGCTAGTCGGGTTCGCTGGAACCATGCTGCTCGCCATGCCTTTTCACTTCCTCGTTGCAGCAGCGATGCATCATTGACGTCCTCGCACTCTGGCGTTGTTGAAAGATCTAATCGATTTTTCGCCACGTTCGGCAGTGCGCGATAAATATTGCGCTCTGGTATGAGACTCAAACGCGAATCGCCGGCGGACCGCGCCGCCGGCTTCCGATCGATCACAATACTTCATACGCCTCGCGCCGCTACGCTCTCGGATCTGCCGTGTTTGGCCCGCCACCGATGAGGTGTGTCATCGACGTGACGTCGAAACACCGTTGTGAAATGAGCCTGGGTACGAAATCCAACGCTGAACGCGATATCGGCAACGGTCGATCTCGTGGTGGCAAGCAGCGTCTTCGCGTGTTCGACCCGTCTGCGCAAGATGAAGGTATGAGGAGAAGTCCCCGTCGCGGCTCTGAACCGCGCGGCAAAATGCATCGGCGAGAGTCCGACTGCGCCGCCTAATTCCGCCAAGGTCAAGCTTCCGTCAATTCGCTGGTCGATGAAGTCGATCGCAATCTTGACACGCCATGCTTCGAGAGGCGACACGGACGAAGGCCGGGCCGGCTTGATCGATGCGCGCGCGGCGATGTTTTCCAGCAACCTGGCGAGGATGGACAGCGTGATGCCGTCTGCGTAAAGCGAACTCGTCGAAGCACGACCGTGCACGGCGCGCAAGAGCGTGCCTGTGAGCTTGATAACGACGGAATCCCGGACGTGCAGCGGCGCTGCTGCGAACGACGACGTTACATTCGGCGCCTCTGCGTCGTCGAGCCACTCCGTCATCCAACGCGCAGGCACGTATACATGCAGGAAATCAGCCGGCGTGTGAAACGTGCCGCTCACCTCCACGCCGGACGGCAGGACGAGTGCTGCCCCGCGATCAAGCACGCCGTCGTAGAACGGCTTTCCATTGGACACGACCGCGACAACCGACTGCCGCAAACACAGGGCAACAAGCATGTGTTCAGAGTCGATGGTCTCGTTCCAGATTCGCGGTGATTCGCTTGTCCATCTCGACGCGACGAATGAGTCCGCCCTGTGCAGCGTCTGACGGTCGATTTGCAGTTCAGCGCCCAGCATGCCGTTGCGCCCGTTACCTTCCGGCTCGAGGCATGGACTGCGTGTGTCAATTCCTGACGGGTAAGAAACGACCTTTGTCGGCTCGGTGTATGAACCGATAGCAAGTGATTCGTGCATGGATCTTCCCTCTGTTTCCGCTCAGAAGTAGCGCGAGGACACTCCGCGCCGAATGATGCAGAACTGTTCGCGTACGCAACCCGAATGCTCGCCCGGCAAAGCGCGGGAGGTACGTGTAAAAGATAGCGTCACCCGAGGAAGGCGAATAGTCTACGGCGGTATGGAACGGCCCTGGGTATCCCTCCAGACCCTAAACGAAAGTATGGGTGAAGGGACATCGCGTCGGGAGCTCAATCCGGCGTAAGCATGTGAGGCTTCACGCGCGTTGCCGCTAGTACTCGACCGCAAGTGCCGACTGCACGCCGTCCATCCCGGCGCGCGATCGAGTCAGCGGCGCCATCGCTATGCGATTCGCGACGGGTATTGCGCCAATCGACGTCGGTGAAAAGAGGCCACGCCGATCCATGTCGAAACTCCTTGATTGCGTAAAGGGCTAAGAAAACTTATAACACCCAGCTCTCACGCAGAGCTCGTACCGGTTCAGATAGAAAAAATCTACGTTGAAGTGACAACACATGCCGGTATGACGCAGCGACTCATCCACGCCGATGGGCAACGACTGTGTTTTTCGAAAGATCGTGCGTTCCCGGAATACATGTCAGCCGACATCGGGGACGATGTAGGAGAATGCGGGAGTGTCCTGTCCCCAACAATGCCGTGTGACATCGGTTTAGGAAACATTCATGGATAGCCTGACACGACGGCAGTTCCTGAAGATCTCGGCTGCGACACTCGCCAGTTCGAGCGTCGCACTGTTGGGCTTTTCTCCAGGCGCCGCGATAGCAGAAGTTCGTCAATACAAGCTGAGCCGGACAACTGAGGTACGAAACACCTGCACGTACTGCTCGGTAGGGTGTGGCATCCTGATGTACGCGCTGGGCGACAATGCGAAGAACGCGAAAGGCAGCATCATTCACATCGAGGGCGACCCCGATCATCCCGTCAATCGAGGCACGTTGTGCCCGAAAGGCGCCAGCCTTCTCGACATCATTCACAGCGAATCGCGTCTTACCGTCCCGGAATACCGTGCGCCCGGATCGGACAAATGGACGCCAATCTCATGGGATGACGCGTTCGATCGCATCGCGAAACTGCTTAAAGCAGATCGGGATGCGAACTTCGTTCATACGACCCCGGAAGGAAAAACAGTCAACCGGTGGGTGACGACGGGTCTTCTCGCCGCTTCCGCCGCGAGTAACGAAGCCGGGTATCTGACGCACAAAGTGGCCCGCAGTCTGGGAATGCTCGCATTCGATAATCAGGCACGTGTCTGACACGGCCCGACGGTGGCAGGTCTTGCCCCGACGTTTGGCCTCGGTTCGATGACAAACCATTGGGTCGATATCCGGAATGCGGATGTGATTCTCGTGATGGGCGGCAATGCGGCGGAGGCACATCCTTGCGGCTTCAAATGGGTCCTGGAGGCGAAAGCGCATCGTGGTGCGCGGCTGATCGTGGTCGATCCGCGCTACACGCGTACCGCGTCGGTCGCGGATTACTATGCGCCGATCCGCACCGGCACGGACATCGCTTTTCTGGGCGGCGTCATCAACTACCTGCTGACCACAGGAAAGATCCAGCACGAATACGTCCGCAACTACACGGATTTCAGTTTCATCGTCCGGCGTGACTTCGAGTTCAAACAGGGTCTTTACTCGGGCTATGACGCGGAAAAGCGCGCCTACGAGAAAAGTACATGGGACTACCAGTACGGCGAAGATGGCTACGTCAAGAGTGACGCGACGCTTTCTCATCCGCGCTGCGTCTACCAACTGATGAAGACTCACTTCGCCAGGTACACGCCCGAAATGGTGGAGAAGATTTGCGGTACACCCAGAGAAAAATTTTTGCACGTCTGTGAGGTTCTCGCCAGCACCGCGTCGCCCGATCGGGCAGGAACACTACTCTATGCACTTGGTTGGACGCACCATTCGATCGGCGCCCAGATTATCCGCACGGGCGCGATGGTGCAGTTGCTGCTGGGGAACATCGGCATCGCGGGCGGCGGTGTCAACGCGCTGCGCGGACACTCCAATATCCAGGGACTAACGGACCTTGGGCTTTTGAGCGAAATGCTTCCGGGATACATGGTGCTCCCCACTGAGGACGATCAGGACTATGACGCCTATATCCGTAAGCACACGCTCAAGCCGCTGCGCCCCAACCAGCTGAGCTTCTACCAGAACTATCCCGCCTTCTTCGTGAGCATGATGAAGTCGTGGTGGGGTGATGCGGCAACCAAAGAGAACAATTGGGCTTACGACTATCTCCCGAAGCCTGACAAGACCTATGACATCATTCAGATCGTTGAACTGATGGTAGAGGGCAAGATGACGGGCTACATCTGCCAGGGCTTCAACATGATCGCTTCCGCGCCGAACAAGTCGAAAGTCTTCGAAGGGTTGAGCAAGCTCAAATGGCTCGTGGTCATGGATCCTCTGGCGACGGAAACGTCAGAGTTCTGGAAAAACTACGGCGAGTTCAACAACGCCGACTCGTCGAAAATAGAAACGGAGGTCTTCCGGCTTCCGACCACCTGCTTTGCGGAAGAAAACGGCTCGGTCGTCAGTTCGTCGCGAGTGCTTCAATGGCACTGGAAAGGTGCTGAACCGCCCGGTGAAGCACTCGGCGATGTTGAGATCATGTCGAACATCTTTACGAGGATGCGAGAGATGTATCGCACGCAAGGCGGTGCGTATCCCGAGCCGATACTCAAGCTCAGCTGGCCGTATGTCGATCCCGCGAGCCCCACGCCTGAAGAACTGGCGAAAGAGTACAACGGCTCGGTAGTGAGCGACATCGTCGATTCGAACAGGAAGGCGGTGCTGAAAGCGGGACAACAACTCTCTGGTTTCTCCCAGCTCCGGGACGACGGGAGTACCGCGAGCGGTTGCTGGATCTTCTGCGGATCGTGGACAGAGGAAGGCAACATGATGGCGCGCCGCGACAACAGCGATCCGACCAGTATTGGACAGAGTCTGGGATGGGCATGGGCATGGCCGGAAAACCGCCGCATCCTGTACAACCGCGCCTCATGCGATATCAACGGACAGCCCTTCGATCCCTCGCGAAAGATCATCCGATGGGATGGAAAGAAATGGGATGGCGCCGATATTCCAGACTACAAGGAAGACGAGGCACCTGCTCTCGGAATGGGCCCATTCATCATGAACCCGGAAGGCGTGGCGCGCTTCTTCGCCCGGGCACAGATGAATGAGGGACCCTTTCCCGAACACTATGAACCCTTTGAAACACCACTTGGATTCAATCCGTTGCATCCGGATCGACCGGATGTGACGAACAATCCGGCCGCAAGAGTTTTTCCATCTGATCGAGCCAATTTCGGCGCGGCCCGCGAGTTTCCCCACACGGCGACGACTTATCGTCTCACCGAGCATTTCCACTTCTGGACGAAGCATGCGCGACTAAATGCAATTATTCAACCAGCGCAGTTCGTCGAAATCAGTGAGGAACTTGCTCAGCAAATCGGCGTAGTCGCCGGCGACCGCGTGAAAGTATCGTCGAAGCGCGGATACATCATTGCCAATTCCGTAGTCACGAAGCGGATGAAGCCGCTCATCATCGACGGCAGGAAAGTCGAGACGGTTGGTGTTCCCCTGCACTGGGGATACAAAGGTGTGGCGAAGCCTGGATATCTCGCCAATACGCTGACGCCATCGGTAGGAGATGCGAACACGCAAACTCCCGAATTCAAATCATTTCTCGTGAAAGTCGAAAAAGTTTGAGGACAAACCATGGCTTTGCAATCGCTGGATATCAAACGTCTGTCGGCCACGACCGTTTTGCCGCCGGGGGATCGAAGCCCGGTCACAGGCACGGTCGCCAAGCTCATTGACGTGTCCAAATGCATCGGTTGCAAGGCGTGTCAGACCGCGTGCATGGAGTGGAACGATCTGAGAGACGAAGTCGGCGACAACATCGGCGTCTATGACAACCCACGCGACCTGACAGAGCATTCATGGACGGTGATTCGCTTTACGGAATACGTCAATCCGAAGGGCGATCTCGAGTGGCTCATCCGTAAAGACGGATGCATGCATTGCGCCGACCCCGGCTGTCTGAAAGCTTGTCCGTCTCCCGGCGCGATTGTTCAATACACGAATGGAATTGTGGACTTTCACGAAGAGAACTGCATCGGTTGCGGATACTGCATCGCGGGTTGCCCGTTCAACATCCCGCGTGTCTCGAAGACGGAGCATCGTGTGTACAAGTGCACGCTTTGCTCCGACCGCGTTTCCGTGGGCCAGGAGCCCGCGTGTGCGAAGACATGTCCGACTGGCGCAATCATGTTCGGCACCAAGGAGGATATGAAGGCCCAAGCCTCCGACCGCATCAGGGATCTCAAAGACCGGGGATTCGAGCACGCCGGTCTGTACGACCCGCAAGCAGTAGGCGGTACGCACGTGATGTACGTGCTGCATCATGCGGATCAGCCGTCGCTCTATCACGGGTTGCCCGACAAGCCAAGGATCGACCCGATGGTCGTGCTATGGAAAGGAATCGCCAAACCTATGGCGCTTGCCATCCTTTTCCTGACGGTGATTACCACCTTTTTCCATTACATCAGGATAGGTCCCAACAAAGTCCACCCCGCTGATGACGAGGCCGCCCGCGCCGACATGGAAGCATATAAGGAGGACAGCGATGAGCGACGGTAAGTGGACTCACGACAATCTGATCGAGCGCCACAACGCAAACGAACGCACGATCCACTGGATTACCGCGATCAGCTTCGTCTTGTTGGCGCTCTCTGGATTGGCGTTGTTTCATCCCGCGATGTTCTGGGTATCTAACCTGTTCGGCGGCGGGCAATGGCTACGCATCCTGCATCCGTTCATTGGCCTCGTGATGTTCTCTTCGTTTTCGTGCCTTGCACTGCGCTATTGGCATCACAATCTGATCGAGATGAATGACATTCGGTGGCTCATGCATATCATCGACATTCTCAACAATCGCGAGGAAAACGTGCCGGAGGTCGGGCGATACAATGCCGGCCAGAAAATGTTGTTCTGGACACTACTGCCCTGCATGATCGTGCTATTGCTTTCCGGAGTCGCCATCTGGCGACGCTATTTCTCAGGCTATTTTCCGATCGATGTGGTTCGGCTTGGCGCCCTTGCGCATGCGGCCGCCGCCTTTGTCCTGATTACGGCGATTCTTGTTCACATCTACGCCGGCATATGGATTCAGGGAACGCTCGGCGCCATGCTTCACGGCTATGTCACGCCGGGGTGGGCAAGAAAGCATCATCCACGCTGGTTCCGCTCGCTTTTGAAATCAAGAAGCACACACTAGTGTGGTGTTTCTCAACGGCCTGCCGAACCGCGCGGGCCGTTGCATCACATACGGTGAATCGATCGCGGTAAATCAGGTGCCGGCTTGATCCACTACATCCACCCCATGCACAACGACCGCCGTGCGCTCTGCAAGCTCATTGATACGGGACAGGTAGTTCTGGAAATGTGGCGTGGCCCGATGTGAGACGATGGCGTCATCGTTTCTATAGAGCTCGTCAAGCACGAAACGGCCACGGTTATCACTGTCCTGCCATAGATCGTAGCGAAGGTTGCCCGCCTCCGCGCGCGACAGCGGCACCATGCCACGCAGCAATGTTTCGAGTTCGCTCTCGCGTCCCTCTTTAGCGGTCAATATGGCGACGATCTTCACTGTTGAAGTCACTTGTCTATCTCCTTTTGGAAGCCGTGAACGTTCAGCCAGACTGCACCGGGATGCCCGAGCCTGGCGCTTACCCATTTGTAGCATACGAGCGGCGTTCAGCGAGTACGCCATGAATCTGCGCCACGACTGCCGCACCTTCACCTACTGCTGCGGATACACGTTTGATCGAGTCCGCTCGCGCATCACCAATCGCAAAGACTCCGTTCACACTAGTTTCGAGGGTGTGTTTGCCAGCGTCAAAACCACCGCGCGCCTCTGCTCCTGTCAGCACAAAACCTTTGGCATCGGTGCGCACGCCGCAACCCTTCAACCATCTGGTGTTGGGTTCAGCGCCCGTGAAAAGGAAAAGATGCCTGACTGAAAATGAAAAAGGACCACTCGGTCCTTTGCACCTGATCCCGGATAACCCGACGGCATCGTCCGACAAGGAAAGGACGTGCGTGTCTGTATAGAGCGTGACGTTCGGTAGCCGGGCGATCCGGTCGATCAGGTACTGCGACATGTGCTCGTCGAGGCTATGTCCGCGGATGAGCAAGTGCACGCGCTCTGCATGAGACGCGAGATAAACGACACCCTGCCCCGCAGAGTTTCCACCGCCGACGACGACGATTTCCAGCCCTCTGCACAACTTCGCCTCCACCGGCGAGGTGCCGAAGAATACGCCGCGGCCCGTTAGCCGTTGGAGTCCTTCAATGGCCGGCTTCACATACGCGGCACCCGACGCGATAACTACGGTGTGCGTTGCGACACGCTTTCCATTTTCGAGTTCGACTTCGAGCGGCGTGCACTCGCATCTGAGTATATTGATGCGCGTAGGAATCGAAATGTGCACGCCAAATTTCTGGACCTGCACAAAGGCTCGCCCCGTCAGCGCCTGCCCGGAAATGCCTGCAGGAAATCCCAAATAGTTCTCGATGCGTGCACTCGTTCCCGCTTGCCCGCCCGGTCCCCAACTGTCGAAGATTGCTACTGATAGACCTTCCGACGCCGCATAGACTGCGGCAGCGAGCCCCGCTGGACCTGCTCCGACAATGACCGTATCGTACACATGCGTTGGATCGAACTCGGGCAACCAGCCAAGCGCTGTCGCGACGCGATTCTCATCGGGAGCGCGCAACACCGTCCCATCCGGACAGATCACAATCGGGAAGTCGCGGGGTGTCGCCGAAATGCGTTGAAGCACCGCAACGGTTTCGGGGTCGTCGTGCCCATCGATCAGCGAATACGGATAGGAGTTTCGTCTCAGCAAATCCTGCAAGGCGATCAGTCGCGCGTCTGTCGAATGCCCGATCAGTACAGGGCCGCTACCCCGCTCGATCAATCCCACGCGGCGCAATATCAATGCACGCATGATCTTTTCGCCGAGTTCTGCCTCCATCACAAGCAGCCTGCGCAGATCGATCGATTCGATCACGATTGCTGTCGTGTCTTCGACGACGACGCCGTCTCCAAGACAGGGATGACCGAACAGTTGCGCGATCTCGCCAAGAAACTGGCCCGGTCGATACTCGAAGACACGATGCACTCTGCCGACGGCATCACGTCGAATCACCTTGACGAGTCCCTTCAACATCACCACAAGACCGGGGCTAGGGTGCCCCATGGAGAACATGACGTCTCCCGCCATCCATTGCACTTCTTTGCCGAATGCGCGCGTCCTGTCGACTTCCCGCTCCGGAAGAAACGGGAACATCTGATCCTTCCGGTTCGTGATCACAGAGACGGCAACATCCGATTCGATCGCATTGACGAAACTCAGATTTGGACCGCTTGACGCTTCATTCTGCGAGCTACGATCGCTATCCATGGACATGTCTCCAGAGCCGGCTTCGATAAGTCAACTTACACTACTGAAATCCCGTTAGACACGCCCAGATCAGTGTGTACTCGCAATGCCATGCGAATCCGGAAGAAGATGCGCAAGGCTTCGAACGCGTGTGCGCTTCTTCATCTCCGCGAAACGGCTAGAAGGTCAAATCGTGAAGCCGGCGCACGCCATCGAGTAGCCATTGAAAGAATGAGTCCTCGGATTGCGTTGCAGGCGTTGGCGCGCCGATTTTGTCCAGCATGCGTTGACGCCGCGACAGCAACTGACACATCGCCTTCGCGACGTCCGGATTCTTCTTCAGGATCGGTGCCACGTCGTCTTTCTTTAGCGAATAGAGAACCGACTTTGTGAGCGTCGTAATTTTCACGCGAGCGGGTAGTCCGGCGAGCAGACCGCCCTCCCCTACTGCCTCACCTGGACCTAGCCGCGCCACCTCGACTTGCACACTCCCCTCTTTGGCAACGGCGCAAAGCACACCGGAATCGATGATGGTGAGACTGTCCGGCACCGATTCCGGTGTGATCAGCACTTCACCCGCTTCGCAATCACGACGTGAAAGGCGTGGGGCAAGCTGCGCGAGCTCGTCCGATGTCAGCACCGCGAACATATCGACGCGCTGCAACAGCCTGATGCGTTCGTCTTCCCGTCCCGGTGGCACGCTTCTCGTATAGGGGATACCGAGCGACCTGAGTTCGACGCCCGCCGCCGCGAGGTGCCGATGACACAGATCGTATAGTTCGTTCGAAACCACGCGCTTTTTGTTCATGTCGTCGACGTAGGCAGTTGCTTCGTATTGGAACGATTCTGTGCCGACTGTCTTCACTTGCGCATACGGTGCTGGATCGGTGAGCACGGCGCGCACGCTTTTCAGCGCATCATCGAGGGCCCCCAAGACGACTTTCGGACGTGCTTCGGGCGTAACCTCGAGGATGACGCTCACTCCGTGAAGCGCGGTCGGCCGGCTGCTGTTGATGATCTTCGTCTTCGCGGCGACGGCGTTCGGCACAATCACGACGGCACCTTGCGAGGTCAGCAGATGCGTCGCGCGCCAGTTCATTTCCATGACCTTGCCTTCGACACCATCGATGCTCACCCAGTTGCCCACTTCGTATGGCTCGGTAGTGTTGATGACAATGCCTGCGAACACATCGCTGAGCGTGCTTTGGATTGCCAGACCGAGCACAAGGGCAAGCGCGCCAGAAGTGGCAACGAGTCCGCGTATGGGCAGTTCGAGTACGAAACCGAGCGACGCGACGATCGCGGCGAGAAATGCCAGCGCGCCGAACACGTCCTCGAATAGCCGCTGACGACGCCACACCTTGGGAAGCAGCAACGTATCCAGAATTTTGCTGAGCAAACGCGCGCCTGTTAGCCACCATATGATCTCGAGCAGCTGGCCCAGCATGTGCAGCACCCACGAATCGGCATAGGGAGCCTGCGAGAACGGACTCAGGTTCGATGCGAAGAGAAGCGCACTGAAGGCGGCATAGATACATAGTCGCGCGGTCAACCTCGCTATTTCGTTGCGAGGGATTACGCAACACCACACGAGGACGTCGAGCGCGACTAGCAGGAAGCCAAAAAAGAAGGGATTGTTCACGCGAGCTCCGAATCCAGGCGGACGAACCAGTGAGCGCACAGCGGCTGCCTGATACGGCGGTCAGTATCCGATGAGTATCGTGATCGATTTGAGGCGGCTGCGTGTTTGTCCGTGCGTGTTGGTAAATCGGGTGAATTCGCGAGAGGGGCGTGCGGCTGCCTGGTCGCTCGTCCGTCGCATGACCGGATTGATTGATTTGGATTGGTTGTTTATTTTTGTTCTTACGGGCTAGTTACAATCTTCGCAACGCAGTGGGCACGCCGGGCAATTCTCGCATGCCGCAGCCGTCCGCTTGTTGTCGTGCTTGAGTGCCAATGGTCGTGCAGGATGAATCGAGCGATCCGCATTTTGGCGACCCAATTCGGTCAGTCCGTCAGCAACGAACCCTCCGTAATCACCTTTATTGTGAATACAAAATACGTAACGTTCACTACACGATGCAGCTGTGCCGCTGTATGATCCCCGCCCGCATCTCCTGTTGACGGACCGCTTTGTCCGGTTCCGCTCGTGTTGTCGTGGAACATTATCTGAAATTGTCATAAAACTCTTTAGAAACAAATACTTAATCCATTCGCAGTTCGTTGTTCAATGTTTCACGACGGCGGATTCCATCGCGATTTGTGTTCGCAGGACGGTCGGAGCGATTTGCAAGGCACGGCGTTTTGAGCGCGATGTCGAGGAAGGACCGCGGTGATCGGCACATAGGACTGTGACCTGACCCAAATGACCACGCGGAGCTGAGACGTAGCTTATGGGTTACGCGCACATGGTTGACCCGGCCATGCGGCCGAACGCACGGATAGCTGCGATTGGACCGCGAGATCGCAGTGAATGCCCGTGAGGGTTGCATCGCAACACATTACGTCTCCGGCACATTGATCAGATCAGCCCGACGGCTTGGTGCTCGGACGGCGTCGACAGGCTCATTTGAGCACCAGCACAATCGCACGACGCCTGTGCGTGTGCGCGGTCACCCGCTCATCACAAACGTCAGAGTTTGCGGCAGGCCAGGGGCGGTTTCGAAGGCTGGCGAATCGGGCGCCCAGTTGTGGCTGATCGACGGCGCATAGCAGATCCGTCGTACTGAGCGCCGCTTGTCCTCGAATTGGCCAACAGGTGGTTCAAGAGCCGTTCGATTGGGTTTGCTGCTGTGGGCTGGCTCCGCGTACCAATACGGACAACGGCGCGATGACGAGCACTCTGCGCGCGTGCAGACGAAGACCTCGTTGCACACTTGGTAATCGACGGTGATGCGGGTCGACGATCCGTTCGGGTATGGGCACGCCTATCCATCTTGATCGGCAGTGGTCGCTGTATGAGATGAGATGTCCCATCCATGAATCGCTCGTTACCGGACGGCGGCCCTCGTCCCGAAAGAGCAAGGGAGACGCTCTCGACGCGCGGCTAGGTTCGGTAGGCGATCTCCTCTTTGGATTCCGTAGACGCCCGTCATTGAATATGCTCCCGACTACGCGAAGACCGCGAATCTTCCTCTCAAGATGTCGCTTGTGACGCCACTTGATCTGTGCGTCCACCGTACCGATTTGCGCGTGCGGCCAGGGCCCAAGGACGCAATTTCCTTGATCGCGCCTATCTGTCCTTTGCTCGTGTCGCATCTGATCTCGACTCGCATCCGTCTAGTCACAACCATGCTTTGTGGCTTGGACGGGTGGGCAATACCCGATTAGCAGCGGCGATCGCCGATCTGGATGGAGGGTCGGAGCCTGAGCGCTCACACGATACCCCTTCGCAATTGCATCACGAAACGCAACGCGGATTGTAGTCGCCGTGGCAAAATAGATTGGAGATGGAAGCGTGCTCGTCGGCGCGACGCGCTGGTGCGGTCAGAGATGGCAAGGAAACCGCGTCTATAGACGCGCAGCCATTCTCGGCTCAAATTCGCCCGAATGCCTCTATCGACGCGGAGTGTCACCAATGGTGACACTCGGACCGCGATCCGTCGCCTTGAGTGCCTCTGGTGGCGCTGGCCACGCAGATGCCGGTCCATGGCCCCGCCGTCTAAAACAAACAGGCAAGTTAATTCCGCCAAACCCAATGCACATACGCGATAAGCCCAGCCTCACCGAAGTGTCACCAATGGTGACACCCCCGCAGTAAAGCGATGCTGCGATCCAGAGTGAGCTCAGCTTCGCTCTCGCGCAAATAAAAAAGCCCGCGTCTTGCGGGCTTGACCAGACAGGCAGCGGAAGAAGCGCTCAGTTGGAGTGCGGCTGAGCGGAAAACAAATTTCCAATCATTTGCCGAATCTTGCGCTCCTGTTCTTCGGTTAGCATGTCCACCTTGATCCGGACAGTGAAATTGCTCGCATCCTTCGTGATGTTGCCAGCTTGAGCTTTACCCGAAAAAAATTTGTCGATACTTCGACCGCCGTTTGTTACACCAGATCGGGAGTTAACCAGACTGGCGATTGCCGCACCAAACTTCCCTTGTTGAAGGCTACCGCTGACCACTTGTGGCCAGAGCTCTTTCGCGGCATCGACGGCTGCCTGTCCATGTTTCTTCAATACTGCACCCACGTCATTGGCTGCGTGACTGCCAAGCAAAGTAGGCTGCAGATCGAGATCATGCTTGATGAAATCAGGCAAACCTTCAAACGAAAGAAACCGGTAAAGACCCTGCCGCGACATGCCGAGCGCCTCGGCGAGCCGGGTTCGATTCGGGAAGTCCTTTTCAGTTTGACGTATTGAGACCGAGATCTCGTAGTCGGACAGGTCGTCACGGCTGACGTTTTCGACCAGCGCGAGAATTGCCATGTCGTGATCGGAACATTCGATCACGACGGTCCTGATGGTGTCGATACCGACCATCTTGTGCGCACGCCATCTGCGCTCACCAGCAACAATCTGATAGCCAGTGTCGGAGCGCCGAACAACAATCGGCTGCATGAGACCAACCTCGCGGATCGATGCCGCGAGTTCAGACAGTTTCGCCTCGTTAAACACGCGCCTCGGCTGCCAGGGATTGGGAACGATCTCCGCAACTGCAAGCTGCGACGGTGTCCCCGAAGATTCCAGTTCTCGAACGCGAAGTTGAGCAGCGGCGAGAGCGCCCGCCATCCCCGGAGCCGTTTCCGTGCGGCCCGCCCGGCGGCTCGCGTCCGGGCGGCGTTCGTCCGTCGCCTTGATACCAGCCGTCTTGGCAAGAAGTTGTTCTCGAAGATTGCTCACTTTGCTGGCCTCCATTGTTTGACGAACTGATCATCGACCCATCGGCAGTAATCCATCAGTGGCTGCCTGACTCTGGCGAGGGACTTTGCCTGGCTGTGCGTGCTGCTGATGTCGAAGACCGTCGTGAATGCGAGCGCACCAGAGCTCATGACCGAACTCGCCGGAACTTCATACTGCGAAAGCCAGTGACGATACGCGCCATGCGCCCAGGTTCGTACCACTGGCGTAGCCGCGGTCGGTCCGTAGTTGACCCGAGTAAGCAGGACAGACACGAAATCATATTTCTTGTCCGCCTCAAACCGGATAAACGATTTCGCGACGTCTGAAAACAGTCGCCAAAACGACAGCGAACTGAAGAAATCCAGATTCTCTGGGACCATCGGCATGATCATCGCGTCCGCGGCCATCAACGCATTGAGGTTGAGGTAGGAAAGCGAAGGCGAAGTGTCGAGGATGATGTAATCGTAGTGTCGACGCAGCGGCTCCAACCCATCGCGTAACACGGTCCAGAACTTGAACCCCGGCACCTTCATTTGCATCGCGGGCAGATGGTATTCAGCGCCCACCAGTTCAGTGTGCGCGGGAATGATATCCAGTCCGTCCCAATAGGTTGTTTGAACCTTGGATAGAAGTCCGCCGTCGACTTTCTGGTCATAGACGTAGGGGAGAACGGAGTCCTCAGGGAAAACTTCCTTCTCGGCATACAACCCGCACAGCTCCGACAAGGATGCCTGGGGATCGAGATCAACAACGAGCACCTTTCGCCCGCGTAGACTCAAGCCCTGTGCAAGACACATCGTCGTCGTGGTTTTAGCCGAACCTCCCTTCAGTTGGGAAGTGATAATAATCTTCCCGCTAAACTCATCGCTCGGGCCATCGACAAGGGGAGTCTGAAAAATGTCCGACACCCGCTGCACCCAGATCCGCGCCTCTGCAAGCGTGAACATGCGACTGCGGCTACGTCCCGTTCCGGTTGATTGCCCCTCTGGCAGTACGCCATCGCTTTTTGACACGAGATAATGGACTTGTTGACGTGTAAGTCCGCATAGCTCGGCAATCTCGCCCGTGGTCAACATCGGTGGCGTCTTGCGAGGGCGCGGTGCAAGGATCTGATCACGGAGTTCCGTTGCGTAATCGGTCACAACGTCAGCGAAATCGCTGATCTGCGATAACGTGACCGTTAGATCGATTGGCATGGGTTGACTGACATTCGCCATTTAGAAGTTTTTCCTGAAAAATTAGGCTAAACGTAGAATACAGGAAAATGGCAAAAACTGGTCTCAGCGAAGGTGTTTTCTGCGCTTTCTGATGCAAGTCATTGATATTTCGCCACATCCGTACCTTCCAGCAGATGAACAACTCATCATGCTTGGGCAGCCCGCGAAATCTGGACCACCAAAATCTCTCACCTTTTGCTGAAAGTACGCTTTCAGCCCGTCATTCCAGCGCAGATTTCCCCGTACGATCCCTCTGTTTTTCAGTTAAGTGCAAGGCGAATGGTGAGAGATGTTGTCGCTCAATAGGTGCACGGCGCAGATCACATAACAAAACCCTCCCACCGTCGGCGCATTGAATTCTCGATTCCACCGGCCCTCCACCTTTTAGCCGACGACTTGCGAAAAAATTCACCTGTCTCATCGCCACGCTGACAACATCTCTCACCTTAGTTCACCGCCTCCTTTGCCTGAAGACGGTTTGTAAGTTTTCAAATAAAACAAAAACAACGTACTAACAAACAAACAGGGCAACGCATCATTCTTTAAAATCAATGCATTAGCATCCAAAGGTGAGACTTGATGACCAAAAGGTGAGATCGGTTGTCCGCCAAAGGTGAGAGATAGTGGCGACATAGGGGAGACCTGTTGTGTATCACGGTGAGAGAGCCGCATATCGCCAGGACGAAGGGTGAGAGTTGCTGTCAACCCCTGTGGATAACTGCGCCGACCCGCTTCGACGGTGGTTAGCAGCGCGCGCGGCATGATGAATGGTGAGAGATGATGTCCTAAAGGTGAGAGCGGTTGTCCGCCGGATCGAATGTCAGCGGCGAAGGTGAGAGGATCTCTTTGACATCTCACCTTCATGTGCTACATTCTGCGAAAAAATTTAGGGCGGGGATTTAGCGATAGCCATGAACAGCAGTCTCGAACGAAGAGTAACGCCCCTTCAGTACGCGCTGGATCTGTTCATCGAGAACGCTCCCGCCAGAATGGCTATTGATGCCGTTGAGTCTTCGCAAGACATCGGCTATCAGAAGAACAGAGTATTCGCTCGCATCATCGGCTTGGGGCTGTCAGCACGCCGTTTCGTCGACGCCGCGTACTTCATCGTCGCGCAGGAGCCGGAGATTGCCGACACATACGAAGTGTCCTTGAGCCTGTTCAAATGGCTCATGCGATACGAAAGCCATAACAAGAAGCACTTTTCCAGCGTCATACGCAGCGTGAAGTCTTCAATGCTCGAGGTCACGAGCGGTCCAGTCGTGGCCGTCGATGCGAAAGGCCGGTTGCTGGAAGATGCCTCCGAAGCTGCCGAGGAGGACGATGACGACGACGGCGCGTTCGAAGACGACGATAATCTGGGCGCGCTCGTCTCAGACGAGGAAGGCGACTGGCTCGAGTTGATCGGCCGCGTGAGCGTGCGTAACGGGCGCATTCGCTTTCGTGTGCCCATTGAACTGCAACGCCTTATCAAGGACCCTGAGAACTCGTACTGGACGAGTTTGCTGGTCACCTCGAAATTCAAGCTCATCTACGCGCGTGCGATCTATGACCACATACAGCCCGAGGTCCCACACGGCCGAACAGACTGGATTTCATTGGATCTCGTACGAAGCCTGCCTGGAAAATCGTGGGCAAACTCAGCGGAGTTCAAATACTTCAAGCGAGACTATCTTGAACCCGCAATCAGGCAGATCAACGATCTTTCCGATATCGAGGTGTCGTACGAGACGCGCGCCAGCACGCCCGGTTCACGAAAGAAAGATCAGATTCGATTCAAGCTCAAACGCAAGGAAGAGGCGGGCGCGGCCGATGCCGACATGCTGGCTTCAGCGCCGCTCTATCTATCGCTTTACAAGGAGTTTGGGCTGACCGACAAGCAGTTCGCCGAGATTCGAGCGAACCGCCATATCTGGTCGGATGCACGTATCGAGCAGGCGATTGACTATGTGCGCTGGCGAATCGCCAAGGGCGACCACATCCGGCGCGCGTCCGCCTACCTGATGAATGCGTTGGCCGAGAACTACCGTGTCTCGGATGCGGACCGGCAAGTCTCGCTGTTGCAGTCCCAGCAGGTGCAAGCGGCGAGTGCGAAGCAGGCAGCGCAGATTGAACGGCAAAATGCTGTCGCGGCGAGCATGGCGGCCGCTGAAGCCGCTGCGGAGCAACGGCGCGACGATGAAATGCGTACGGCGCGCGAATACTTCGAGGCAGCGGAGAAGAAGACGCGCGAAGAACTGGTGCGAAAATTTATCGCTTCGAGCACCATTGGCGTCAGAGCCATTCAACGCCAGGGGCTGACAACGGCCGAAGTGAACGAGTCGAACATCCTGCAACGGGCCAGCATCGCGACGACCTTTGCGTCCTTCGTCGCGGCCGAGTTGCGAAAGGCCGCGCGCGGACGATCGAAATGACGCGAGCGCTTATCTCCAGGATCATGCGGCAGGTGGTCGACGCTACAGCGACGCCATGGAAAAACTGTCGAGCAGGGCGCGCGCTTCTTTCACATCGGACGTGGCGAAGCCCTCGGTAAACCTTTCGTAAACGGGCAGCAGCAGCGACCTTGCCTGCGTTGCTTTGCCTTGCCGATGCTTGAGGCGCGCAAGGCTCGTTGCAGCACGAAGTTCGAACGACAGCGCCGCCTGACGCCGCGCCAGTTCTATCGCCTGCATGTACAGCGCTTCGGACACGCCTTCAGAATCGGGCAGATCGGCCATGTTGAGTATCTCGCCTTTGGTGCGTATCAACTCCGGCAGATACCACAATTCGTCGTGAGCGTTCGACCATGCCAATGTAGTCTCGATCGTGGCCTTTGCTTCAGCGTGTTGTCCAAAGCGCAGCAAACCGCGCGCATACATACCCGCATACATGGGATAGCGCAACCCGATATGTTCGCGTTCAAGCTGTGTCAACGCATCGGATAACACGGACAAACCGAGCGGGTTGCTTTGCTCCAGCAGCAGCGCACCTTTGAGGCAGCGGGTCATGGCGTCGAAAAGGACCAGGCCGTGCGTCGCGACGTTGTCCTGCAGCGCGATGAGCGCCTCTTCGGCTGCGTCGATGTCACCCGTGAATAGCCCAATCGGAATGGAGGCAAACACGAGCACATAGCCGACCGTCAACGCGTGTCCGCTTGCCTGTGCGTCGTTTCTCGCCTTCAGCGCCATACGAAGTGCGCGTTCGGGAAAGCCCTGCAGCCACAGGATGCTGGACAACAGCGTTCGGGCGCCATCGCATACGTCCAGGTGGTTATGCGACAGTTGAAAGCGCTGCCGACGTGTGATCTGTCCGTCGAGGACATCCTCGAGATGTTGCCGGGCCTCGTCCTGTTTGCCGATGTGGTGCCACGCAAACGCAGTCAGCCGGTTGCAGTCTGATATCGCAACCGTATTATCCGATGTGTTCGCGATCAACCGGAACTTCTTCAGGAGCTCATCGGCTGCATGAAGCTTTCCCGCGTACACGAGACCGCAGCAGGCTGCAAACAACGAGCGCAATTGATATTCCTTGTCGCCGAGCTTTTCTGACAGCGCCAGCGCCGTGGTCCACGCGGCGTCGACCTGTGAGACCATGCCGCGCGTGTACATCGCCGAAGCGGCGAGGGCGGCATTGAGCTTCATCCGTTGGTTATCGAGCGCGGGCGTGCCGGCGTCAATTCTGGCAAGCGCGTGTTCGACGCGGCTTCTGCATTCCTCCAGCGATGAGAGCCGCACCCACGCGGGAATCGCCGACACCGTGAGCGCAACGCCAAGCGACTCGTCGCCGCCCGCCGAAAACGCCCAGTTCAACGCAGCCCGCAGGTCGTCGATCGCCGCGATGTGTTCGTCCAGCCAGCGCGTATCGGGCGGTGTATTCCAGTACGCTTCGATCTGTGCATAAACGCCGCGAAAATGCTCGGCATGGCGACGCGCGAGCATGTCGGATTCATTGGCATCCGCGAGCTTGCGCCGCGCGTAGGCGCGTGTCGTATCGAGCAGACGATAGCTCACCGTATCGCTGCCGACATCCGCCGACAGCATCGACTTCGCCACCAGACTGGCAATCGCATCAATGACGCTCGCCTGCGGGAGGTTTTCGTCGGCAACCACGGCAGCTGCCGCGCCAAGGGCAAACGCGCCCGGAAATATGCCGAGGCGGCGCAGCACGACACGCTCGATGTCGGGCAGCAACTGATGGCTCCAGTCGAGCGTTGCGAGCAAGGTCTTTTGCCGCGCGGGCGCGGTGCGCCGTCCTTGCGCAAGCGTGAAGAACCGGTCGTCGAGCAGATCAAGCAACTCGCGCACGCCGAATGCGTTCAGGCGAGTGGCCGCAAGCTCGATCGCGAGTGCGATCCCATCCAGTCGCCGGCAGATAAGCGCGACCACGGGCGCGTCTTCATCGGATAAAACGAAGTCGCCGCAGGCGGCAACGGCCCGCTCGAGAAAGAGTTCGACGGCGGGATAGCGAAGCGCTTCGTTCACCGTCAGACTGGCCGAATTCGCTGGACTGTCGAGCGGCTCAAGCCGGTAGATGTGCTCGCCCGCTGCGCGCAGCGGCTCCCGGCTGGTCGCCAGAACATGCATCTGCGGCGCGGCGGAAGTCATGTGCTCCGCCATCACTGCCGCTGCCTCGATGACGTGCTCGCAGCTGTCGAGCACGACAAGCTGCCGGCGATTTCTAAGCCGGAAGTAGTTGGCGAGCGCAGACGGAATGTCATTCGAGTGCACGGCAAGGCCAATCGCATTCGCAACGGCATGAGGCACGAAGCCAGCGTCGGAGAGTCGCGACAGGTTCACGAACCAGACGTCGCACTCTTGTGACGCGACCATCGCATGCGCGACGGCGAGCGCCACGGTCGTCTTGCCGATTCCGCCGGGGCCGGCAATCGTCAGGAGCCGGATCCGCGACAGCCGCTCAATCAGATCATGGATAGTCTCCGTGCGCCCGATAGGCCGGACCAAAGCAACGGGAACATTGTGTGAAGCGTGCGCAGCCATTTCCGCCAGCGAAGCGTTAGCCGATAGCACTTCGCGCTCGACGGGCGCGACGAACTGGTAGCCCCGGCCGACCACGGTTGCGACGAAGCGCTGATCCTGCGGTCCTTCTCCCAGCGCTTTGCGCAACGCCGCGATATGAACCTTGAGATTGCTTTCCTCCACCACGGTTTGCGGCCATGCGCGCGCCATCAACTCCTGCTTGGTGATCAGTTGACCGCGCCGCTCGACGAGCGCTGTCAACAGATCGAGCGCACGACTGCCGACGGCCACGCGCGCGTCACCGTCGAGCAGAATCTGCCGTGACGGAACGAGCCGAAAAGAGCCGAACAGGTAGGCCATCGCTGCAGTGTCGATCGAGTCGGTCACAGCGCCTGGTGTGCCGCCGCTTGGCGATGTATGCATGATTTCGACGTTTCCGTGAACGCTGCATGCGAGGCGGTCTCAGACAGGCCGCGTCGAGCCGCGCAAAATGACGTCGCAACGCAGGCTCGTCGTGCTGAACGGCGTTTCCCGCGCAGTGCGAAGTCTTCTTTCGAGTACGTCCGCAATCGTCTGCGCGACTCCGTGGATCGGCTGGGCGACGACAGTGATGCTCGGCTCGTACAGCCCGAATAACGGCGGGTCGTCGAACGAGATGAGCGACACGTTCTCCGGCACCCGGATCTTCGAGTCCTTGAAACAACGCAAAGCGCCGAGCGCCATTACATAGTTCGCGCAGAAGATCGCGGTCGGCGGTTCGGGCAGCGACATCAGATGGCGTGTCGCGTCGTTGCCGCCGAGAATCGACCAGTGCCCGGGCGCGACGTAGCGCGGATCGACTGCGATGCCACGCTCGCCCAGCGCATCGCAATAGCCGAGATAGCGTTCGTTTGCGGCGCTGTCGACCAGTTCACCCGACACTATGCCCACCCGCCGATGCCCGATATCGAGCAGATGCCGTACCGCGTGCATCGACGCTTCCCGGTTGTTCACGAACACACGGTCGGCCTTCAGGCCGGCGAGATCGTTATCGTAGAGGACCAGCGGTACACCGTCGTTGATCAACTGGTCGACGCGATCGAAAAGGCGATCCACGCCTGACATCACCAGCGCATCGATGCGCTGCGTGGAGAAGTAATCGAGACTTTCCTCCATCAATCGCGTGTCGCCGCCATGGCAATAGATCAAAAGTGCGCGACCGTCGCGACGCAACGCGCGCGACAGGTGTTCGAGCATGGCGCCATGAAATTCATCGAACGACGGCGCGAGCAGACCCACGACATGCGTGACATCCGTTTTCATCGCGACGGCAGCCGCGTTGCGCTTGAAGTGCAGTGCCTGAATGGCTTCCTCGATCTGTTCGCGATTGGCGCGCCGGATCGGAAAGCCATTCAGATAACGCGACACCGTGCCGATCGCGACGTTTGCCCGTTTGGCGACGTCGACGATCGTCGGAGAGCGCGACTTGCCGGCATCGTTTGAAGTATCGTGGTTCATAACACGCATCAGTCATTACTGGAGGAGTGTTCGGTCTCGAATGCCACGGCCGCATGAATGCGCATTCGGGGCACCGTGATCTGCACCGCGCCGTCCGCTGTGAGTGTCCAGTCGAACGATTCACCGGACAGCGCATCGTACGAGCGGGTCGGCACACGCGGAAGACGCACGGTCGCTGAAATGGGGCCAATCGCCGGAATGTCCTCGATGATCTCCATCATGCGCGTCGCGCCACCATCGATCGGCATGGCCTGTCCTCGCAATTGCGGGGGACCATAGAGCAGGTGTAGAACATGCCGCTGCTTGTCAGGCTGATGCGTCAGCGTAACCCGGCCCGATGACGGAAGGTCCGTGCTGACGGCCGCACGGGGCATCAACCGGCTGAGCATCGCATCCACGATGTAGCGATAGATCGGCTGTCCCACCGCGCGATAGAGTCGGAAGATGGGATAAGCCACATAGCCCATTCCATCATGAATCGAGGCGGCGACGCCAAGCGGCTGGGCATTGATGTCGTGCGGCGCGTGTGCATGCGAGCAAAAATGCCGGTAAGTGCGATTGAAATAAGGCGCGCGAATTTCGCCGAGCACCTCGGCGCCGCGGGCGCGAACGAGCGGCGCGTCATCGTAGAACACGACGGGACTCGAGGGAATGCGCGGGTCGAGGCCATCATTGACTTCCACGTAGCTCGGCCAGAATCCCGTCGACTCCGCCTCGACGCTGAGGCCGAAGTCGAGCACGAATCCGTTGCTGCCGTTGCGAGCGGAGCGCCACGAGGCGAGCAGCTTGCCGCCGCCGGCGACGTACGTATCGAGCCGGCGCGCGAGAGCCTCGTCGACGGGAATGTCATCGGGCAGAACCAGCAGCCGGTAGTCCTCGAAGCGCGCGCTGCTGTCGACGACATCGAACGGACGATGCAATTCGAGAAGCATCTGCACTGCGCCATCGTCGCTGGGATGATGCCGGCCCGGACCCGGATGCATGTGTTCTGCAGAGAGAATGGCGATCTCGGAGACCTGCTTTGCGCCTTCGAGGAAGGGCTCGAGTTTCGCGATGCGCGCAAACGCGGGTGCGATGCGTTCATAGGTGTTGTGATCGATGGCACCGCCGGGATGCAGCACATCGCCTATCAGGCATCGGGAACCCAGTGCCGCCATATGCGCGCACTCGTATTCGAGCGCATCGGCATGCTTGAAGCCGCCGAATTCACCCCAGCTCGAGTGAAACTTGCCTGTTTGGGCCATGTACTCGAGGCCGAGTGTCGCAGCGTAACGTGCGCTCGTCGGCAGATGGTTGTAGCCCCAGCCGCCTGTGGGCAGGCTTTCGAGTTCGAGGTGCGTGTAGTCCTTGTAGCGCTCGGATCCGCTCCTGGCGATGTGGCCCGCGTTATAGAACACACGTAGATGCGGGAATTCGGCGAAGAGCGCTGCGCTCGTTTCACCGCGAAATTGCGCGAGCACGGCTTCGTCGTTCTGATGGCGATCGCGTGCGTTCTCGGGGTCGAGGCCGTTCGCCAGCATCCTGTCGATGCACGCCGTGCACACGCAGTCGTTCGCCATGACGATATCGAAGAAAAGGCCCGGAATGTCGTATCGGGTCGCGACTTCGCGCGCCTGATCGAGGATCAGCTTGCGCAGCGGGGCGTGGCTCAGGCAGAGCGTGTGCCAGGCGGGACTCAGTTGCTTTGCGCTCGATCTGTCTGCCTCGCTTTCGTGAACGAACGCGTTGGTCGCGCTGAGGACGCGCCAGTCCGGATGTTCGCGCGCCGTCCGCTCATCCCATTGCACAGTCATGTAGACGGGGCTTTCAATGTCGGCTTCCTTCAAGGCTTTGATCATGTCGCCCAGCAGGTCAGGCCGGCTGAGATTCGGATGGACGTGGCCCACTTTCGTCGGATAGTAGGACCAGCCGTGATGGCATTTGGCAAACACCGTAATCGAATCGACGTTCGCCTTTTTCAGCGTGGCAGCAAAATCCACAGGATCGAAATGCGCGCCCACGTCGGGTATGTGCTCGGACGTGTGAAAGTCGAGATGAATCTGGCGGTAGCGGAGCGGCTTCGCGTGACGTTCCATGGTTCCTATTCCTTGCTTCCGCTGCGGCTCAGCGCACCACGGGCGAACTGACGTTGAAACACAATGAAGACCACAAGCGGCACGATCGCGGTGATGATCGCCGCCACGGCTCGCAGATTCCAGTTGGCGTCGAACGTGCCGGCGATGCGCACGAGCGCCACGGGAAGCGGTATCTGTGAGCGCAGATAGAGCAGGGGAAGCAGAAGCGAGTTCCAGGTCCACAGGAACTGCAGGATGCCGATGGCAAAAACGGGCGCGAGCGTGTTGGGCAATACCACGTAACCGAACATCGCGAGCGGGCCGCAACCGTCGATGCGCGCGGCCTCGATCAGCTCGCGCGGGAATGCCTCCAGGAAATTCTTCACCACCACGATCGACCATGCGAAAGAGAGGCCGATGTACGGAATCAGCACTGCGAGAAGGTTGTCGATCAACCCCCATTCTCTCCAGAGCTGAAACAGCGGAATGATAACCACCTGCTGCGGCAACACGAACGCGCTGACGATGATGATCAGAATGGTTCGACGTAAAGGGAAGCGGAGGAAATGAAACGCGTACGCTGCGGCGGGTGTCAGCAACATCGTCGCGAGCGTCGCTATGCCGGCGAGTTTCAGTGACACCCAGCACGCGTCCAGCAACGGATAGTGTGTCCATACCGACCGCCACGCGTCGAACGTCAGCGTGAATTTGCTGGCAGTCCACCAGCCGGGTATCGCTTCGTCGACGGGGCGAAGCGATGTGATGACGATGCCGATGACGGGTACGATCCAGATGATGGCGATGATGGTGACAAGCGTGGTCGCCCAACGCGAAGAAGCATGCTTCATTTCGCCTCCGTGGTGCGTCTGAGGAACGCCGGGATCGACACGATCAGAACCGCAATCAGCAGAATGAGCGTGGCGGCCGCACCATAGCCGAGTTTGAATTGCGTCATCGACTCGCGGTACATGAAGAAGCCGAGCGTCTCGGTCGAACGGACGGGTCCACCATTCGTCATGACGTAGATGGTGTCGAATGCGCGCAGGCTGCCGAGCAGATTGATGAATGTCGCGATGCGTACACCCGGCAACGACAACGGCATCACGATGTAACGCAGTAGCGACAGCCCGCGTGCACCGTCGATGCGGGCCGCATCAAGTATCGAGAGGGGAATGGACTGGGTGGCCGCGAAGCAAAGCATCAGCGGCAAGCCAACTTGCGCCCACGAATACGCGCAGACGAGTGCGCCGAGTGCCGTCGATTGATCGCCGAGCCACGCATGCGTGAACTGGCCGAGGCCGATTGCGGTCAGCCCTGCATTGAGCAAGCCGCCCGAATCCGGCCGGAAGATGCCGAGCCAGATGAAACCTGTCACCGTCTCGGAGATGCCATACGCAGAGAAGATCAGAACTCGCGGGATCAGCGTCGCTTTGGGAGCCAGCGAGCAAAGCAGCGCAAGTATCCAGCCGATACCCACGGACAGGACCGTCGTCGAGATCGACCAGACGAACGTGGTCGAAAGAGACTGCCTGAAGCTGCTGTCGTGGAAAAGCTGCGCGTAGTTGTGCAGGCCGACGAAGCGCGCCGTGCCGAGTCCGCGAATATCGAAGAAGCTCAGGCGGATCGTGTCGACGAGAGGGTAGGCGACGGCAAGACCGAAGAGAATCAGCACGGGCGCAATGAGCAGATACGCGGCGCGTACTTCGTGCCACTGGAACGCGCGCCTGCGCGCCGACGCACGTCGCGCGTACCCGGCAGCGTGCGCTGTCGATCCATCGGCTTGCGATGCGCTCCGTGCGAAACTGATGAACTGCGCGCAGCGATTGTCGTGCTCGTTCATTGCGTTCATGTTTCCCTGGTCCGCGATACACACTGCTTCTGCGCGTTGTCGTCTGCAATTCGCAGACGGCGTTCCGGGCTATCTGTACGAATCTTTCGCCTTCGCTTCGATGGCAGCGAGCACCCTGTCGATGTTCGCGTCGCTCGGATCCTGAAGGAAACGCTGGAGTTGCACGCGATATTCATCGACGAGATCGCCCGGCAGGAGATCGCCGAGGACGAATTGCGTTCTGGACGATTTCACGGCATTGGAGGACGCGATGGCGACCGGGCTGAGCAGTGAAGCATCAGCCTTGCTGGACGGCGACACGAGACCGTTTCGAGCCTGGATGGCAGCCGCTTCGGCGCCTGTCACCCACGTGAGGAACTGGTTGGCGGCAACCGCATTGGCACCGGATTTCAGCGCTACGAATTCCTTGGTGTCGACGCTCGTCGTGTCGTCATGTCCGAATCCCATCGACGGGAACTGGAAGAGCGCGTAGTCGCTCCCTTCCTCCATGCGGTAATCGCTTTTGGCACGGTTGTTGACCCACATGCCGATCATGTCGTAACCGTGCGTGCCGCTCTTGAGCACTTCGTCGGCTGCGTTGTCCCATTCGGTGGCAAGCATCCGGTCGGGATCGTTACAGCAGTTTGCCTTGAGCATCTCGGCGTACATCTGGAGCGCCATCTTGACGACGGGATCGGTCCACGCGATTTGGTGCGCCGCGAGTTTCGATGACGCATCGACGCCGCCTACGCGCAGCAACATCGTCTCGAACCACTCGGCGTGAGCCCACGCTTTGGCCGGAATCGCGATCGGCGTAATGCCGACGGCGCGCAGCTTCCCGAATGTGCCGACGAACTCGCCCCATGTTTTCGGTGGAGTGCTAATGCCGGCTTTTTTCATGACGTCGTTGCGGTAGAAGATGCCGCTGCGGTCGCCGAATGTATAGGTGACGCCGTAAGTTACGCCCTTGTATTGACCAAGGCGCTTCCACTCGTCGCCAAGATTGTCGCTCCATCTGTACGTGTTCCATTCGGCATCCAATGGCCGAAGCAGACCTGCGTTCGCGAGTTCGGCACGGAACGCGGGCCACGTGTTGATCAGCAGATCGGCGCTTTCACCGCTCATGAGCGCGGCGCGAATGGCGCCGCGAGCGTCGCCCTGTACTGTCAGACTGATTTCGCGGATCTTGATGGTGGGATGGCTTTTCTGAAAAGCGGATTCCATCGCATGGATCGTGTCGCCTTCAGCGCCGGCTAGCCAATCAATGATGACGAGTTCGTTACTCGCGGCAGTCGCGGCGTACGGAAAGAGAATAGCGAAGACAGCGGTGAGCAGCGCCCCGAACGCGAGGCGCCGGCATACGATGAACGGCGCAGAACTCACGCATGCCATGACGTATCTCCAGTGGATACCGTCCATTGCCATATGATCGTTTCAATTTAGTTGAAACGTTATCAACTAGACAAGGAAGGGTTTACCCGGGACTGGAAATGGCAACAGTCCGTTCGCTGAACGGAGCCGGCTGCGATATCTGCATATGGCAACCGGCTTTTTATCCTCGGACGCTCAGGCCAGATCGAAGCGATCGAGGTTCATCACCTTCACCCACGCCGCAATGAAATCGCGAACGAATTTATCCTTCGCATCGTCGCTTGCATACACTTCGCAGAGCGCGCGCAGCTGTGCGTGCGAACCGAAGACGAGATCGACGCGTGTGGCCGTCCATTTCAGTTCGCCTGATTGTCGGTCGCGCCCTTCGTACACATCGTCAGCGGACGAATGCGGCCGCCATTGCGTGTCGATGTCGAGCAGGTTTCGGAAGAAGTCATTGGTCAGCGTCTGCGGGTGATCGGTGAATACGCCGTGAGAATCGCTGCCCGTATGCACATCCAGCACGCGTAACCCACCGATCAGCACCGTCATCTCGGGCGCGGTCAAGGTCAGCATCTGCCCTGTCGATCAGCAGATGCTCTGCAGGCACGCTGCATTTGCGTTTGATGAAGTTGCGAAAGCCATCGGCAAACGGCTCGAGTGCGCCAACGGACTCGACGTCAGTCTGCGCCTGCGACGCATCCATCCGGCCCGGCGCGAAGGGCACTGTGACGGCGTGCCCGGCTGCTTTCGCCGCTTGCTCGATACCAGCGCCGCCCGCCAGCACGATCAGGTCGGCCAGCGACACTTTCTTCCCGCCCGTCTGTGCGTTGTTGAATTCGGCCTGGATGCCTGCGAGCGTTTCGAGCACATTCGCGAGTGCTGCCGGCTCATTGACAGCCCAGTCCTTTTGCGGCGCGAGACGAATCCGTGCGCCGTTCGCGCCCCCGCGCCTGTCAGAACCACGGAAGGTGGAAGCCGATGCCCACGCCGTCGACACCAACTGCGCGACAGACAAGCCCGATGCGAGAATCTTGCTCTTCAGAGAGGCGCAGTCCGCTTCATCGATCAGCGGATGATCGACGTGTGGAATCGGGTCCTGCCAGATCAACTCTTCAGCCGGCACTTCCGGGCCCAGATAACGCGCGCGCGGACCCATGTCACGATGGGTCAGCTTGAACCATGCACGGGCAAAGGCATCGGCGAAAGCATCCGGGTTTTGCATGAAGTGTCGCGAGATCTTCTCGTAGACGGGATCGAAACGCAGCGAGAGATCGGTCGTGAGCATGGTCGGCAGCAGCTTTTTCGACGGATCATGGGCATGCGGAACTGTTGCGTCCGCAGCTTTCGCGACCCATTGGTGCGCGCCTGCCGGGCTGCGCGTCAGTTCCCACTCATAGTTGAACAGATTCAGAAAAAAACCCATGCCCCATTCAATGGGCGTATTGCTCCACGTGACTTCCAGTCCACTCGATATCGTATCGGCGCCCGCGCCCGTGCCGAAGGCGTTGCTCCAGCCCAAGCCCTGGTTTTCCAGTGCGGCGGCTTCGGGTTCGGGGCCGACGTTGCTGGCGGGCGCTGCGCCGTGTGTCTTGCCGAACGTATGACCGCCCGCGATCAGTGCGACGGTTTCTTCGTCGTTCATCGCCATGCGGCCGAAGGTCTCGCGTATGTCGTGTGCTGCGGCGACCGGGTCCGGGTTGCCGTCGGGTCCTTCCGGGTTCACGTAGATCAAGCCCATTTGCACGGCGGCAAGCGGGTTCTCCAGATGTCGTCCGCCGACTGTGCGGCTGACTTCCTCGCCGTGAATGTCCTTGTCCGCGACGACCACGCCCGGCGAACTGGCATCGCGCGGGGCGGCACCTTTGCCATATCGGACATCGTCACCCAGCCATGTCTTCTCGTTGCCCCAATAGATGTCCTGGTCGGGTTCCCACGTATCCTCGCGGCCGCCTCCGTAGCCAAACGTCTTGAAGCCCATGGTTTCGAGCGCAACGTTGCCGGTGAGAATCAGCAGATCCGCCCAGGAGATCTTCTGGCCGTACTTCTGCTTGATCGGCCAGAGCAGGCGACGAGCCTTGTCCAGATTGACGTTGTCCGGCCAGCTGTTGAGCGGCGCGAAGCGCTGTTGTCCGCGTCCACCGCCGCCTCGACCATCGCCAATGCGGTACGTACCCGCGCTATGCCAGGCCATGCGGATGAAGAAAGGCCCATAGTGTCCGAAGTCAGCGGGCCACCATGCCTGCGAATTCGTCATGAGCGCGGCAAGATCCTTCTTGATCGCCGACAGGTCCAGGCTCCTGAATGCCGCGGCGTAACTGAACTCCTTGTCCAGCGGATTGGATTTGCTGGAGTGCTGACTGAGCAGATCCAGTCTTAGCTGTTGCGGCCACCAGTCGCGAGTGGACGTGCCGTCGCCGGCTGTATGAGCGAACGGACATCCTGCATCGTTTGACATGCACTATCTCCTTGGAAAGACGATTCCTTTGCGCATCCGATGAACTTCATCGTTCGTGAGTTGCTTCAACCAGGCATTGCCATTCGGCGGGACTGTCTCCGTTGCTTGCGTGGTTGCATTGGCAAACGCTCGTCTTGAGCAGGCGGCCGTGAGCAGGTTCTTCATTGGGTGATTGCGCGCTTTGCGTTGCCAAAGCGCAGGCTTCGATTCGACTCGCGCCGGCACCGTGATACGTCGTGATCGTATAGGCGTGAGCGGGGCCAATAGAACCTGCGATCGCTAGCGCCAGGCCTAAGGCAATACTCGGCAACTTCATGTTGGTTTCCCAAATAACACAGCTCGATACGGAGTGACTGCAAGCTTAGGCCAATTACTTGAACGAGTCTGTCTCGCTGCACGTTCGTAGCGGTTTGCAATGCGATTTGAACAATATGCATCCGGGTTTGCTTGTCGGATTGCATCGACATTTCTCATTCGAACGTGCGCCGACACCTTACGACTGAATTGCACTAAGTTGTGCGAGGTGGGTTCTCGTCAATGTCTCAAGTGCTTTTGTGGGGGGACTCGACTGTCAACAACGCACGGAAGTGCTTCACGCATCAGTAGAGGAAAGGATACGCATATGAAAGCAGCGCGCATGCACCAGTATGGAAAGCCTCTTGTACTGGAGGATATTCCCGTTCCTGATATCAAGGCCGATGAGATCCTGGTGGAGGTGAGAGCGTGTGGAATGTGCCGGTCCGACGTTCAACTCATCGACGGGTATTTCCGAAAATACGCGGACATTCCGACGCCGATCACGCTCGGCCATGAAATCACCGGCGTGATCAGCAAGATTGGCAGCATCGTGCCAGAGGCGGCCGGTTTCCAAGAAGGAGACCACGTGGTCGTTGCACCCGGATGGGGCGATGGCATTTGCCGTCATTGCCAGATCGGCAACACGCATATTTGCCCTAACGTCCGTTGGCCGGGTTTCGGCCCCGTTGGCGGATTCGCGGAGTTCCTGCCTGTTCCCGCTCGCTATCTGATCAAGGTGGACGAGCGGCTGCCTTTCGAAACGCTCGCGCCACTCACGGATGCGGGGCTTACACCTTATCGTGCGATCAAGAAGCTGCGTGATGGCGGTGCTCTGGGGCCGGACCGGATCATGGGCGTGTTCGGTGTGGGTGGCCTCGGCGGCTATGCCGTGCAGTACGCGAAAATTCTCGGCGGCGGCGCGAAGGTCGCTGCATTCGCACGCAATTCGGAGAAGCTCGAGATAGCAAAAGAGTACGGCGCCGATCATATCGTCAATATCAACGGCAAGTCTTCGGCGGATATCGGCAATGAACTGAACAAGCTGGTGGGGCGGCACGATCTCGATGCCGTGATCGATTGCGCAGGCGCGGAACAGATGGTGCAACTGGCGCTGAGCCTGCTGTCGATCAGCGGCCATTACGTCGATGTCGGCCTGGTCGGCGATCGCATCGATATTCCGCTCTTTCCACGCGTGTCGCGCGAACAGACGGTTCAAGGTTCGTTTTGGGGCAACAACACCGACCTGACCGAGGTCATGGCGCTTGCAGCGCAAGACAAGATTCGCCACACCGTCAAGACGTTCAGGTTCGAAGAACTCAACGACTATATCGACCGGCTGAGAGTGGGCGAGATCGTCGGCCGTGCGGTGATGAGGTTCTGATTGCCTGCAATCACCGACGAAAAGCGCACTTGCACATGTGCCGCAGCGGTTGCCGTGGCGGCACATGTTGTTGCTGATGCCTGAACGCTCTCTGTAATGGGGCTTGTATGCGCCGCCTTCTTCGCGTCGTCGCTGCTTTCTGCTGTGCGTTATCGGTGCCCGCGATTGCGCGAGCGGGTGAAACGCCTTCTTCGTCTGCGGCTTCTCATGCCAGAACGGCCGAAGCAAAAAAGTCAGACCGGGCCCTGACTCGCGACGTTCGTCGCGCACTTGGAAATACGCGAGGCTTGAATGCACAAGGCATTCGGGTGATGGCGCGACACGGAGTTGTCACGCTGAGTGGAACGGTCCGAACGCTTGACGAGATGAATGCGGCGGAACACGTGGCGCGAAGCGTTCCCGGCGTACAGTCGGTCGCAAACAAGTTGACGCTCTTCCGGGGCGAGAATGGGTAGCCCCCATGGTCATCGACGTCGAACACAAGGAATGCCGCAAGCCGTGATATTGCGCGGTGAGCGTCGAAAACAACACTCACCGATGCGCAAAGCAATCAGCCATTACCGCCGTGAAATAACGCAAGCTTGTTCGTCACCGACGTCACGCCCTGAACCGACTTGGTGATTTCTTCTGCCTGCTGGATCTGCTCGCCGCTCTTGACCGTGCCGCTGAGCGTCACTGCACCGCCGCGCGCACGCACGAACACACCTGATACGTCGAAACCTTGAGCCCTTGCCAGTGCGCGTCGCACGGACTTGCCAAGCGCGCGATCCGCAGGTGTCGCTTTCTTCGATGCCTGGGTGGACGGGGTATTGGTTGCATCGCTCGCCTGTGCATGACACGCGATCGACACAGTCATCGAAACGCCTACCAGCAGGGCGCGCAGCAAGTTCCTGTTCATGTCGACCTCCGCTTATGGTTAACGGGAGCAGCACCGTGGGGAGCAGCACCGTGCATGCTTCGCTATGTGCGTCATTGTCTTGTCGCCGTGGTGCGTAGTCTTTCCCGATAGCACGGTATTTGTGATCGGCAACGGTTCGGTTTGCCCCGCTGCGAATGACATTCATGCATCGCCCGCCTGTTTTCCCGTCAGTGCGTCGATCAGCAGGCGGGCGCCCGGTGAGAGGGGCGCGCCTTTGCGTGTGACCAGCTCGTAGGGTTCGCTGCGCGAAGCGAGCGTGAGGGGAAGGCTACGCGTCATGCGTTGACGGGAAAAGAACTGCGCAACGTCGATCGATACCAGCGCGACGAACGAAGGGTTGTTCTGCAACAGCGTGAGCGTGGCGAATATCGACGTTGTTTCCAGCAGATGCAACGGGAAGCGAATGCCGGCATCGCGAAACTCGCGCTCCAGAAGCAGCCGCATTGGCATGTTCGCGCGATACACCACCCAGCGATACTCGGCGAGTTGCTTGAGCGTCACTTTCTTCGCCGTTCCCAGCGGATGCTGGACGTTGGCGATGACGGCCAACGTCTCGTCCTGGAGCCTGATGCTTTCATAAAGGTCCGGCGTCTGGCTGATCGTCGTACGGCAAATTGCCAGATCGAGCCTGCCGGCATCGATCTGACTCAATAGTGTTGCACTCGTGTCTTCGACGATCTCCACGGACATTTCCGGATGCCGCTCGACGAGTGCCGTGATGGCTTCTGTCAGCAGCGGCACCGCGCCCATGATGACGCCTACCGCCACGCGTCCCCCGTGACCACGCAAGATACCGACGATTTCCTCGCGCAGATGCGCCACGTCGGTGTGGATCAGCCTTGCATACCGGATCACGCAGTGACCCACTTCGTTCGGCTCGAGGCCCCGGTTTGTGCGATTGAACAGTGCTGTGCCGAACGTGGTTTCGATCTCTTGCAGTGCCTTGCTGGCGCCCGGCTGCGTCAGCGCCACCTGCTTCGCTGCTTTGAGCAACGAGCCGTGATCGCCCAGCGCGATCAGCAATCTCAGCTGCTTGAGATGCAGGCGCGACACGATGGAATTCAGCGATGGTGTCATTTATGGGTTGAGGAAAAGCTATATCAGTATCAAATGCTCTCAATTTCCGCGTGACGCGAACCTGCCTATACTCGATCGCAACAGGTCATTATTTGAGCGCCATTGCGGAGCCTGCGAGTTGTTTTCGAGAGTCGACGCGCTCTGCTGCAATCGTTTCAACTATAACGGAATCTTATTCCCATGTCTCTCATCACCTATATCACGCATATTCAGTTCGAGTCCGGCGCGGTGCGCCTGCTGAAGCAGGAATGTGAGCGCATCGGCATCCGGCGTCCGCTGATCGTGACGGACAAGGGCATCAAGGCAGCAGGTATCGTCGATACCGTACTGAATGCGTTGGGAGACGGCACTCATGTCGCTCTCTACGACGGTACACCGCCGAACCCCAACGAAGGTGCAGTACGCGAGGCCGTGGCTGCATTTCACAGCGGCGATTGCGATGGAATCATCGCGGTGGGGGGCGGTTCTTCGATCGATCTTGCCAAAGGTGTCGCCGTCTGCGCAACGCATGATGGGCCGCTGAAGACGTTCGCTGTTATTGAGGGCGGCGCCGCGCGCATCACAGCAAAGACGGCGCCCGTTATTGCCGTGCCCACGACAGCGGGAACTGGTAGCGAAGTAGGCCGTGGCGCGATCCTGATTCTCGATGACGGTCGAAAGGTCGGCGTAATTTCACCCTTCGTGGTGCCAAAGGCGGCGATTTGCGACCCGGAGTTGACCCTCGGCCTGCCGCCCGTTCTAACGGCCGCCACGGGAATGGATGCGATCGCGCATTGCCTCGAAACCTTCATGTCGCCGGCATTCAACCCGCCTGCGGATGGTATCGCGCTCGACGGCTTGTGGCGCGCGTGGGCGCATATCGAGCGCGCGACGCGTCAGCCTGACGACCGTGTCGCGCGCATGAACATGATGAGCGCGTCGATGCAGGGCGCGCTGGCATTTCAGAAGGGTCTTGGATGCGTGCACAGCCTGAGTCACTCGCTCGGTGGTATCAATCCGCGTCTTCATCACGGCACGCTCAACGCGATTTTCTTGCCGGCCGTGATCGAATTCAACAAGGAATCGGCATCCATGCGCGACGAGAGCAAGCTCGAACGCATTGCACAGGCGATTGGAGTGAGGAGCGGCACCGAAGTGGCGCCATCGCTGAAGGCCATGACGCAGCGTCTCGGTTTGCCGACGAGCCTCGAGGAACTGGGCGTCACGCGCGATATGTTCCCCGCGATCATCCAGGGAGCGCTGAAGGATCACAGCCACAAGACTAATCCGCGTATCGCTTCGGAAGACGACTATCGCGCGATGCTGGACGCGTCGCTGTGATCTATTGCCGCAAGGAAATATCGGCCATAGCGGTACTCGGTGGGCTGACATTCCCTACAGTTATACCGCTATCGATTTTCGTCAATTCTTTCTCTGTGTCCCGGAGCGTATGCTCGCGGGCGAGTCGCGCACCGTCCTCACGGGCACGACGAATTTGAGCACCCCACAGGCCGCACAGATGGCCATAGACATAAAGCAAATGGAGACATTTCTATGCAAGCGAGCAAAAAGCTTCGACGCATTCAACGCGTTTCGATTTTCTTTCTTACATTAGCGGGCTGTATCAACTATCTCGACCGGAGTGCGCTTTCCGTCGCGAATAGCATGATCCGGGGCGAGATGGGACTGACGGCGTCGCAAATGGGCATGCTGTTGTCTGCTTTTTCGCTGGCGTACGCGTTCTGCCAGTTGCCCGTCGGCGCGATGCTCGACAGGCTTGGCGCGCGGCTCATGCTGGGCGCGGGCATGCTCGCGTGGTCCATCGCGCAACTGTGCGCGGGTTTTGTCGGCAACATCCAGCAGTTCTTTATCGCGCGGGTGTGCCTCGGCATTGGTGAGGCACCGCAATTCCCGGCTGGCGCAAAAGTGATCGGCGAATGGTTCGCCGTGCGGGATCGCGGCACGCCGACAGGCATCTTCGTCGCATCGAGCACGATCGGTCCGGCGCTTGCACCGCCCATTTTGACGGGCCTGATGCTCGCGCTCGGCTGGCGCCAGATGTTCATCGCAACCGGCGTGCTGGGGATGCTGGTCGCGCTGGGCTGGTATGTCGCCTATCGCAATCGCAAAGAGGTGCAGCTCACGCGTGAAGAAGACGCGTATCTCGACCAGGACAACACCGAACAGACGAGTGCAAAGCCGTTGAGCGCTGCACAGTGGCGCAATCTCTTCAGCCAGCGCACGACATGGGGCATGCTGTTCGGCTTCATGGGCGTCATCTACATGGTATGGCTCTATCTGACCTGGCTTCCCGCGTATCTCGAACATGAACGCGGCATGAGCGTTGCGCGCACGGGTTGGGTCGTGTCGATTCCGTACTTTGTCGGCACTATCGGAATGTTGAGCAGCGGTTATCTCGCCGACAAACTGTATCGCCGCGGCATGGCGCCCATCACGAGCCGTAAATGGCCGATCACGGTTGGTCTGGTCGGCGCGGCGCTGTTCACGGTGCCGGCTGCGTTGACGCCCTCTGCATCGCTTGCGGTCGTCTATATCTCGCTGGCGATGTTCTTCATCAATCTGGCTTCGGGCGGCGCGTGGGCGCTCGTCAGCATCGCGGCGCCGCGGCACGTGGTCGCGTCGCTGGGCGGCATCCAGAACTTCGGCGGCTTTCTGGCAGGCTCGGCTGCGCCCGTGATTACGGGTGTCGTGGTGGACCGCACGCACTCTTTCGTGAATGCACTGATTGTCAGTGCGATCGTCGCGTTGCTTTCCGCGCTCGCTTACCTTTTCATGGTGCGTCGTCCCATTGCCATCGAGGAAACCCCGGCCGACTTCACGACTGCATCGCTTTCTCCGGCCCGGCAAGCGGAATGACGCGCGGAGGGCCACACGCATTCGGGCCAGTTTCGTTCTTGGTCAGTATTAGGGATTGACATGCCGCTCATCACCTGTGTCGAAGATTTGCGCGTGCTTGCGAAAAAGCGCGTGCCCAAGGCGTTTTACGACTATGTCGACAGTGGATCGTATTCGGAGTCCACGTATCGCGAGAACAGCGCGGCCTTCCACGCGTTGAAGCTGCAGCAACGCGTCGCGGTCAATGTCGAAGGCCGCAGTACCGCGAGCACGATGATCGGTCAAGACGTGGCAATGCCCGTCGCCATCGCGCCGACAGGACTCGCTGGAATGCAGTGGGCCAACGGCGAAATACTGGGCGCGCGAGCAGCGCAACGCTTCGGCGTGCCGTTCACGCTGTCGACTGTGAGCATCTGTTCGATCGAAGACGTCGCACGCGAAACATCCATGCCGTTCTGGTTTCAGCTCTACGTGATGCGCGACCGCGGCTTCAATGCGTCGCTGATCGAACGGGCGAAGCGGGCGGGATGCGCTGCACTCGTCGTTACGTTGGACCTGCAGATCAATGGTCAACGGCACAAGGACATCAAGAACGGCATGACCGTGCCGCCGCGCATCACGATGCGCAACGTGCTCGACCTCGCATCCAAGCCAGGCTGGGTGTTGCGCGCGATGTCCGGTGCGAAGACCTTCGGCAACCTGGCGGGGCACATCAAGGGCGGCGACGACGTAATCGCGATCAGCAAGTGGGTCGCATCGCAGTTCGATCCCACGCTGAGCTGGAACGACATCGCCGCGATCCGGCAGCAATGGGACGGCAAGCTGATTCTCAAAGGCATTCTGAGCGCAGATGACGCGCGCGTCGCGGTCTCGGTCGGCGCGGACGCAATCGTCGTGAGCAATCACGGCGGACGGCAACTGGACGGCGCACCGTCGACGGTGGACGCCTTGCCCGCGATCGTCGAAGCCGTTGGCGATGAAGTCGAAGTGTGGATGGACGGCGGTATTCGTAGCGGACAGGACGTCATGAAGGCGCTGGCGCTGGGCGCGAAAGGCACGATGGTAGGCCGCGCGTTCATGTATGCGCTCGGCGCGATGGGCGAGGCGGGCGTGACGCGGATGCTGCAGATCCTGCAAAGCGAACTCGACGTCAGCATGGCGCTATCCGGCGTGCGGCAGATCGGCGAGATCGGTCGACACAATCTTTTTCAGGGCGGATCGAACCCATCGGCGCGGCACGCGCGCGCTGGATTCGAGCCCGCTATTGCTGCATTGAACTAGCTGGAGGAAACACGCATGAATCTGGACATTGAAGGCCGCTGGGCACTCGTGTGCGCGGCGAGCAAGGGCCTCGGCAAGGCCAGCGCGAAAGCGCTCGTGCAGGAGGGCGCGAACGTCGTGATTACGGCACGCGGGCGCGAAGCGCTCGCGGCGACTGCGCAGGAACTCAGACAATGCAATGCCGCCGTTCAGGTGGTCGCCGTTGCAGGCGACATCACGACGAACGAAGGCCGCGCCCAGGCGCTCGCAGCTGCACCTCGCATCGACATTCTCGTGAACAACGCGGGCGGTCCGCCGCCCGGCGATTTCCGCTCGTGGTCGCGCGACGACTGGATCGCCGCGCTCGACGCCAACATGCTGACGGCGATCGAATTGATCAAGGCGACCGTCGACGGCATGACAGAACGCGGCTTCGGCCGCATCGTGAACATCACGTCGGGCGCAGTCAAGGCGCCCATCGACGTGCTTGGGCTGTCCAATGGCGCGCGCTCCGGTCTCACGGGGTTCATTGCCGGTATCGCGCGGCAGAAGCGCATCGCGGAACGGAACGTGACGATCAACAACCTGTTGCCGGGACTGTTCGATACCGACCGTCTGCGTCAATCGACGGATGCTGCGGCAAAAGCGCAAGGCAAGCGCTATGACGACGCGAGAGAAGCGAAGCGTGCCGCGATTCCCGCGGGTCGCTTCGGTTCGCCCGATGAATTCGGCGCGTTTTGCGCGTTCATGTGCAGTGCGCGTGCGGGCTATCTGACGGGACAAAACATCCTGCTGGATGGCGGCGCGTATCCGGGTACTTTGTGAAGTTCCATCGTTTCGGGGTGACAGAATGAATATCGCAGGCAACCTCTTGATCGGCCACTCGACAGTTCGTGGCAAAAACGGCACATCGTACGGGATCGACGCGTTCACCGGCGAGCGCATCGAGCCTGCATTCGGCGGCGCAAGCATGACTGATCTCGACGCAGCGTGTGCGCTTGCCTGGTCCGCGTTCGACACGTATCGGGAAACGAGCCTCGAATCGCGCGCGCGTTTTCTGGAAGCGATCGCCAGCAACATTCTCGACATCGGCGATGTGTTGATCGAGCGCTGCATACAGGAATCGGGTTTGCCGCGCGCGCGCATCGAAGGCGAACGCGCCCGCACAGTCGCGCAGTTGCGGATGTTCGCCAATGTGGTGCGTGATGGCGATTTTCTTGGCGCGCGCATCGACCCCGCGCAGCCCGACAGAAAGCCGATGCCTCGCGTCGACCTGCGGCTGCGGCACATTGCGCTCGGTCCCGTTGCGGTGTTCGGCGCGAGCAATTTCCCGCTGGCGTTTTCGGTGGCGGGCGGCGATACGGCCTCTGCGCTCGCTGCGGGCTGCCCCGTCATCGTCAAGGCGCATTCGGCGCACCCGGGCACGTCCGAGCTTGTCGGTATGGCCGTCCAGAAGGCAGTCAAAGACTGCTGTATGCCCGAAGGTACGTTCTCGCTTCTGTTCGGCAGCGGGCGGGAAATCGGCCAGGGGCTCGTGCGCGACACGCGCATCAAGGCGGTGGGCTTCACAGGCTCGCGAGGCGCGGGAACCGAACTGATTTCCATCGCAGCGGCGCGGGCCGAGCCGATCCCAGTCTACGCGGAAATGAGCAGCATCAATCCCGTGTTGCTGTTTCCTCACGCGCTGGAGCATCGCGGCGATGCCATCGCGCGTGCGTTCGTGCAATCGCTGACGCTGGGCGCGGGGCAGTTCTGCACGAACCCGGGCCTCATTCTCGCGGTGGATGGCCCGGCGCTCGACAACTTCATGCGTGTCGCGGCCATAGCGCTATCCGATACGCCCGCTGCGACAATGCTGACGCCCGGTATTCATAAGACCTATGAAGAGGCGGTGAGCCGGTTCACTGAGCATCCCGCTGTCGGCACGGTGGGCCGAGGGGCCGGCACAACGGGCGTCAACCAGGGGCAGGGCGCACTCTTCTCGACAACCGACGCAGCGTTTCGCGCGGACAAGACATTGCAGGACGAGATTTTTGGCGCTTCATCGTTGGTTGTTCGATGCCGCGATCTGGAATCGATGCTCGAACTCATCGAACAACTGGAAGGTCAGCTCACGTCGGCGCTGCATATCGATGCCGACGATCACGACGCCGTGCGCCGCTTTCTGCCTGCACTCGAACGTCGCACAGGGCGGATACTCGTCAATGGCTTCGGCACGGGTGTCGAGGTCGGACATGCGATGGTCCACGGCGGACCGTATCCATCGACAGCGGACGGACGTTCGACTTCCGTCGGCAGTCTCGCGATTCACCGCTTCCTGCGGCCCGTCAGCTATCAGGACATGCCGGACGCGTTGTTGCCGGCAGCGTTGCAAGACGCGAATCCGCTGAATGTCAACCGGCGCATCGACGGCAAGCTCTTGCTATCGGCACGGCACGCCAATTGATCGAGGGAAGAAGGCGCGGCATGGGGCGTGCGTCGCGCACGCCGCTTGTCTGGAAAGCGCGCCATTTTTCGCGTTCAAACGACGGCGCGCTTCGCCAGACGACGGGTGCTACATTCGACGCAAAGCACCCGCTTTGCGAGGCAGGAGATCATGGAATGCGCCTTTCCTTACCAGGGCTATTCGATCAAGGTGTATGCGGAAGCACCAGCGGAGCCCGCTGCACGCAGCATGTTTTTGCATGACGCGGGATTCGTGAGTGTCGTCGAGATTTTCAGCGCGAACGGACGCGTGCCCGCTTTCCCTCAGTTTGGCGTAACGGACGAACCGGTCGCGGCTTCGACACGCAGGTTGACGCGATGTTGAAGGGCTTTACCGCAGGTCAATCGATCGCGGATGAACTATTACTGCCCGTTGCCGCCCTCAATTGATCCAGGCCCCGCGCGAAGCGCTCGGCGGAGCCTCGATGTCCTGGCGGGTACTCATTGCCCGGCTACCCTCACGGCTCAGTAAGACGGCACACGCGGGCGCGACTGCGCCCTCATGCTGGCGAAGGAGGATAGAAACGCGCAGAATCGCGAAAGAACAGAGTTCACAATGAGACAACATGGATTACATGGATCTCACCGGATACGAGCTGGAGTCGCTCCGCGCCGATGGAGATTTCTCGTTGTACCGCGCCCGGCAGCCCGGCAATCCCGTCTCGGTGTTGACATTGGTCGCGGCCCGGCCGGCGTCCAGAAGCGTTGCGCGCCTTGAGCGCGAATTTGCATTAGCGCCCGTTCTCGATCCTCGATGGGCGGCTCAACCGCTCGCGCTCAGTCATCACAATTCGCTGCCGACCCTCGTCCTCGATGATCACGGTTATGAGCCGCTCGACCGTATCCTGCATGGACCACTCGAACTCACGCGCTTCCTGCGTCTCGCACTTAACCTGGCCGTCGTCGTTGGCCATATGCATCGATCAGGCTTGATCCATAAGGATATCAAACCAGCGAATGTACTCATCGACGGAAACGACAACATCCGTTTGACGGGCTTTGGCATCGCGTCACAACTGCCGCAGGAACGGCAACCGCCTTCGCCCCCCGAGATTATTGCGGGCACTTTTGCCTATATGGCGCCGGAGCAGACCGGCCGGATGAATCGCTCGATCGATGCGCGCAGCGACCTCTATTCGCTGGGCGTCACGCTGTACGAGATGCTCACAGGGACGCTGCCGTTCAATGCGTCCGACGCGATGGAATGGATCCATTGCCATATCGCTCGAAGGCCGCCGCCGGCGGGTGAGCGGGGCGGCGCGATCCCGGCCGCCGTCGAGAGCATCGTCATGAAGCTTCTCGCCAAGACGGCCGAAAACCGCTACCAGACGGCTGCGGGCGTCGAAGCCGACCTCAGAACCTGTATCGCGGCATGGGAAGCGAACAGACGGATCGACTCATTTCCGCCGGGCGCACACGATGCGTCCGACCGGCTGCTGATTCCCGAAAGACTCTACGGACGCGAAGCCCAGATTGAGGCACTTGTCGAAGCATTCGACCGTGTGGTGGCCAGCGGCAAGGCCGAGACGGTGCTCGTGTCGGGCTATGCGGGTATCGGCAAATCTTCCGTCGTGAATGAATTGCACAAGGTGCTGGTTCCGCCGCGCGGCCTGTTCGCGGCGGGCAAGGTCGATCAGTACAAGCGCGATATCCCGTACATGACATTGGCGCAGGCCTTTCAGTCGCTGGTGCGCGAGCTGTTGGGCAAGAGCGACGATGAAGTGAGTCAGTGGCGGCGCGACCTGATGGAAGCGCTGGGTTCGAATGGCGAGCTGATGGTGAACCTGATTCCCGAGCTGGCGCTGATCATCGGCGAGCAGCCGCCTGTTCCGGTTCTCCCGCCACGCGATGCGCAAAGCCGCTTTCAGCTCGTGTTCCGCCGCTTTCTCGGCGTGTTTGCGCGGCCCGAGCATCCGCTTGCCTTGTTCGTCGACGATCTGCAATGGCTGGACATAGCGACGCTCGACCTGATCGAACATCTCGCGACGCATCCGGAGGTGCGACATCTGCTGCTGGTTGGCGCGTATCGCGACAACGAAGTCGGTCCGTCGCATCCGCTCATGCGCACGCTCGGCATGATCCGCCGCGCGGGCGGGAGCGTGGAGGAAACCGTGCTCACTCCGCTGATGCCGGAGAGCGTGACCGAATTGATCGCTGACTCACTTCACTGCGAGCGGGATGAAGCACGGCCGCTTGCACAACTGGTGCATCAGAAGACGGGTGGCAATCCCTTCTTTGCGATCCAGTTTCTGAAGACGCTGGCCGAGGAGAAGCTACTTGCGTTCAACGCTAATGCCGCAACCTGGACGTGGGATTTGCCGCGCATTCGCGCAAAGGGTTTTACGGAAAACGTCGCGGATCTGATGGCGGTCAAGCTCGGACGTCAGCCCGCTGCCACGCAGGACGCGTTAAAGGAGCTCGCGTGCCTTGGCAACATCGTCGAGCTGGCGACACTCACGCTGGTTCAAGGCGGCACCGAGGAAGACATCGACGCGAAGCTGTGGGAAGCCGTCAGCGCGGGCCTCGTGTTCCGCGTGCAGAGTGCCTACAAGTTCGTGCACGATCGCGTGCATGAAGCGGCCTATGCGCTGATTCCCGAGCGCGAGCGTGCCGCGGCACACCTTCGTATTGGCCGGATACTCGCGTCGCGCACGGCACCGGAAGAACTCGAAGACGGCATCTTCGATATCGTGAATCACCTGAATCGCGGCGTCGCATTGATTACGACGCAGCAGGAGCGCGAGCGGGTCGTCGAGCTGAACGTCACGGCGGGCAGACGCGCCAAATACTCGACGGCTTATCTGTCGGCGCGCAATCATTTCGCGCAAGCCGCCGCGCTGCTTTCGCCGGATGCATGGACGCGACGCTATTCGCAGACCTTCGATCTCTACCTGGAACTGTCCGAGTGCGAGTATCTGGTGGGAAACTTCGATACGGCAGACGCGATGTTCGACATGATTCTGGGGCAGGCGCGCTGCAAGCTCGATCGGGCCAAGGTGTACAGCTTGCGCATCAAGCTGTATCAGGTTGCGAGCAAGTACTACGACGGCTTTGCCGTCGCGGTCGGCGCGCTGCGGGATTTCGGGTTGGTTCTTCCAGAGAATGAAGATGACATTCAGCGCGCAGTCGATGCCGAATTCCGGGACTTGTCCGCGATTCTCGGCAAGCGCGCCATCATCGATTTGCTCGACGCGCCGATGGCAACGGACCTCACGATGCAGGCGATCATCAATCTGCTCGTCGACGCTGTGCCTTGCGCGTATATCGGGCGCCCGGCGCTTTATCCGCTGATCACCCTGAAGGCGGTCAATCTTTCCATGCGGCACGGCAACACGGATCAGTCGGCGTTCGCGTACGGCGTGTATTCGCTGATGCTGGTCTCGGTTGTCGGCGACATATCGTCCGCGTTCCAGTTTTCAGAATTGTCGCTGCAGCTCAACGAGAAGCTGGGGAACGTGCGCTTGCGGGGAACGCTGCTTCATTTGCACGGCGATCACGTCAACTTCTGGCGACATCACATTGCGACAGGCGTGCCCATTCTGGAGCGGGCCTTTACTGCCTGCCTCGAAGTGGGCGATTTCGTGTATGGCGGCTTTCTCGCCTTCGAGACGATATGGCAGTTAATCGAAAAGGGCGATGCACTCGAGGACGTGCAGGCTCAATCGGTGAAATACGCGGCATTCGCAAAACAGAGCCATAACGATGCCGTCTATGAAACGATCCGGCTCGAGCAGCAGTTCGTCGCCAGTTTGCAGGGCAGATCGGCAAAACCGTTGAGTCTCGGAGACAGCTCGTTCGATGAAGCCGCGAGCTTCGCCACGATCGTCACCGCGACCTTCGGCTGCGGCATCGTGTTCTATCACATCATGAAGCAGATACTCGCCTTCCTGAACGGTGAGTACGCAGAATCGCTCGACTGCGCATTGCAGGCCGAACCGGTGCTTCCTGCTGCCATGAGCATGCCAATCGAGGCTACGTTTCACCTCTTTCACGCGCTGGCATTGACGGCGCTTTATCCGACGGTGTCCGTTGCGCAGCAGCGGGAATACAGGGAGATTCTCGGCACGAAGCTGCGTAAATTCGAACTCTGGACCGAGAACTGCCCGGAGAACTTTCGCAACCGGCACGCGCTGGTGCTGGCAGAGATTGCGAGAATCGAAGGGCGAGTCGCTGAAGCGATGGAGCTTTACGAGGAAGCCATCCATTCGAGTCATCAGCACGGCTTCATACAGAATCAGGCGCTCGCGAATGAACTCGCGGCGAGCTTCTATGCCGCGCGAGGCTTCGAGACCATCGCGAACACGTATTTTCGGAATGCCCGGTCGTGTTATCTGCGTTGGGGCGCGGATGGCAAGGTCCGTCAACTCGATGAGACCCACGCGGCACTTCGGCAAGAGTCGCCGTCGCGTGCTGAGAACACGATCGCGACTTCGGTCGAGCAACTGGAACTCGGAACGGTTGTCAAGGTTTCGCAGGCCGTGTTCAGCGAGATCGGCCTAACCGAACTGATCCACACGTTGATGGTGCTTGCGCTCGAACATGCGGGCGGCGACCGTGGCGTGCTGGTGCTGCCGGAAGGCGATGAATTGTGGATCGAAGCGGAAGCGACGACGATACGCGACACCGTCGATGTCCGCATGCCTCATGCGCGCGTCGCACCTGCTGAATTGCCTGAGTCGATCCTGCGCTACGTGATCCGGGCGAGAGAAAGCCTGCTGCTGGACGATGCATTGGAGCAAGGCCCTTTTTCAGGCGACGAATACATCCGGCGACGCGGCAGCCGATCTATTCTGTGTCTTCCGCTGATCAAGCAGGCAACGCTGATCGGTGTTCTGTATCTCAAGAACACGTTGACGCCGCATGTTTTTACGCCCTCCCGCACAGCGGTGCTCAGATTGATGGCGTCACAGGCAGCCATTTCGTTGGAGAATGCGCGGCTCTACGCGGACCTGCAACGTAGCGAGCATCGCTATCGGCATCTCTTTAGCGAAACGCCAGTTGGGCTCTGGCAGGTCGACGCGCAGACATTGGTCATGATGTTGGCGGAGTTGCGCGCGCAAGGCGTCGAGAATCTGTCGGCGTATATCGCTGAGCATCCGGAGTGGCTGGCCCGTGCGGCTGAGGCGCCGGTTATCGAGGACGTCAATAACTACGCGATACAGATGTTCGGCGCGCGAGACAGGAGCGAGATGCTGGGCCCGTACTCATGGGTCTGGCGAGAAAGCCCCGCGACATTTGTTCATGCGCTGGAGAGCAGGTATTACGGTGAAGCGATCTTTCAGGAAACGACGAAACTGCCGACGCTCGATGGCCGGATCATCGATGTGCTATTTACCGTTGCGCGCCGTGGTATGAGCGACGACAGAGGCATGGCCGTGATCAGTCTGGTCGATATGACCGAGCGTATCCGCGCGCAAGAGATGCTTCAACGGGTGCAGGAGGACTTCGCGCACGCCGCACGCATTTCGATGCTCGGGGAACTGACGGCATCGATTGCTCACGAACTGAAACAACCGCTGGCCGCAATTGCGATGAATGGCCAGGCGAGTCTGGGCTGGCTTGACCGTCCGACGCCTGGCATTACAGAGGCGCTGGCCACGAACCGGCGCATCATCGCCGATGCACGGCATGCAGTGGACATCATTGGCCGCATTCGCGCAATGGCTGTTCGGCGGGCACCAGAACGTACCGTCGTCTCGCTCGATGACCTCATCGACGAGGCGCTTGTATTTTTGCGCCATGAGGTCCACTCGCGTCATGTCACCGTGACGCATCAACCCGCTGATGGCGCGCCGAAAGTACTCGGCGACCGCATCCAGTTTCAGCAGGTGATCGTGAACCTCGCAGTGAATGCAATACAGGCCATCGACCAGGCGCGCAGCGTGCGACGCGACATCGTCATTTCCGTCGCTGTGCAGGATTACGCCACATTGCGCTGTTCCGTCGAGGACAGTGGTCCGGGTATTGCGCCTGAACATCTGAATAGCCTGTTCGAAAGCTTTTTCACGACCAAGGAAAACGGCATGGGTATGGGTTTGCCCATCTGCCATTCGATCATCGAGACACATGGCGGCACCATTTCAGCCGACAACGAATCTGCCCTCGGCGGTGCGCGCTTTTACTTCTTGCTGCCGCTGGCGAGTGACGCCGCGTGAAAACGCGTGCGTTATTCCCGCCAGATTTCAGGTACTCGATATTTCTACCGTGTAACGCAGCCAGACTGCGCCGTGTTCGAGTTTTTCGACCGACTCGAGGTTCAGATAAGTCGGTGCGTGCCACTTGTCCATTGCCACTTCGAATGACGATGGATGTTCACAGCGAGCATCCACGAGCGGGATGAGCAGTACGCTGACCTCATCGACGAGGCCCGCATTCACGAACGCGCCGCTCACACGCGACCCGCCTTCGACGATCAGCTTCTTGACACCAAGCTCAGTCGATAGCGTTTGCACGACGTGTTCAAGATCGATCTCGCTCTTTCCGCCAAACATATACGACACTTTGATGGACTGAAGATACGCCAGGTAGTCGTCGGCGACTTCTTCGGTCAGAACCTCGATGACATGCGACTTGAGCGCAGTATTGCTCTTCCATGCCACATGCCCTTGCGGATCGATGGAAATCGCGTACTGACTGGCGTTGCGCTCGACAAACTGGTTGCTGCGTGGGATGGGCGTTTTTGCGAGTCCTTTGGGGTAGTCGTCGCCATGCGACACTTCCTGCATGGTGACACGGCCGCATATCCAGCCGTCAGCTTCGAACCTGGCGGCCGTCTCTTCGTACATGCCGAAAACGTACTTGCGTTGCCAGCCGTCGGTCAGACTGCGGCCGTCAACCGAAGACATCATGTGAGCGACGATATACGGTTTCATGTTTGCACGTTCCATGTCAATTCGTTCAAGTGGATTCAAACGCGCCGCGCTTTCGGCTGGTCTCAGATGAACGTCACGATTTGCCGGATGGCCTCGCCTTCGTGAAGAAGATCGAAGCCGTGATTGATGTTGTCGAGCGTCAAACGACCCGTTAGCAGCCGATCGACGGGAAGACGTCCTTGCATATACATGCTCATGTAGCGCGGAATATCGCGTGAAGGCACGCAAGTACCGATGTAACTGCCCTTCAGATTGCGCTCTTCGCCAACAAGCTTCGCCACGGACAGGCCGAATGTCGATGTAGGCGGCGGCAGACCCGCGGTGACCGTGACACCGCCTCGACGCGTCACGTTGTACGCGAGACCCAGGGCGGGAATGGCGCCCGCGAATTCCAATGCGCGATCGACACCGCCTGAAGTTGCCTCGCGAATGGCAGTTTCCGTATCCGGATCACGGGCATTGTAGACATGTGTCGCACCGAGCGAGCGCGCAAACTGCAGGCGCGAATCCGCGAGATCGACGGCAACGATCTGCCGCTCGCCCGCCGAGATTGCACCAAGTAACGCAGCCATGCCGACACCGCCGAGACCAATTACGGCAATCGACATACCCGCCTTGAATCCGGCTGTGTTGATCACTGCGCCCATGCCCGTCAGTACAGCGCAACCGAACAGCGCTGCCGTGTCGAGTGGTATGTCCGGGTCGATCTTCACGAGCGATCGACGCGACAAGGTCGCGTATTCCGCAAATACCGAGCAGCCCAAGTGATGATTGATGGGCTCCCCGCGATACTGCAAACGGCGTCCACCGGACAGCAGCGTGCCGGCAGTATTCGCTGTAGCACCCGGCACGCAGAGCGCCGGACGTCCCTCCGCACAAGGTTCGCAGTGACCGCAACTGGGTACGAAGACTGCGACCACATGATCGCCTGCTTGCAGGTCGACGACACCTGATCCCACTTCGACGACAACAGCGGACGCTTCGTGCCCGAGAACCATCGGAAGCGGCCGCGGACGGTCACCGTTGATCACTGAAAGATCGGAATGGCACAAACCGGCCGCCGATATCTTCACGAGTACTTCTCCGACGCCAGGTCCCTGCAGATCGACGGTCTCAATGGTTAGAGGCTGGCTGTCGGCATATTTGGGTTGGGCGCCCGCAGCGTTCAGCACGGCGGCTTTCACTTTCATGGGACCTCCAAGCGCGGGCCACTCGATATTTGGCGCAACTTAGCGCACTTCACGAGAGGCTGCCGGCGCAAGTGCGTAGTGGGAAAGCGTGCGCTTAAGCAGAGTCCGGCCTAGAGCATGCAACTAACGGTCTGCTGCGCCCTGTGCGTTCGTTCTACACGGGGCATGTGATGCGATAACTCATTGTTTTCCAGCGGGTAAACCCTTCCTTGCTCTTCTACAACTTAGTTAATAACGTTTCATTTAAATTGAAACGCTATTCTGAAGAAGGTACCCAATCGTTATTTGATACGACGAAAGAATGTCGTTGACACTGAGGCCCCATGGCACAGGCTGTCTATCGCACCGCAGACGCGCCGGCCGATCTCGATGGTTTCCGGGTTGAATTCGCCGAGAAGGGCGCGCGCGCCGATATCATTCTCGATCGGCCACCGTTCAACCTCATTTCAGCCAGCCAGTGTGCGCAAATGCGTGCAGCGTTCGAAACGCTGGATCTTGACCCAGCAGTGCGGGTTATTGTCGTGCGGGCGTCTGGAGAACATTTCTCTCGCGGCAGCGATCATGAGGAAACGACAGATGTGCCGCGGGAGGACGCCTGCAAGCGTACGTGGGATCTTAGTGCGCCCTCACGTTGCAGCAAGCCGGTGATCGCGGCAAATCGCGGGTATTGCTTCGGTGCGGGCTTCGAGTTCTCGCTGGCATGCGATTTCAGAATTGCCACGGACACGACGCTCTACGCGCTGACCGCGCAAAAAATGGGGCAAGTGCCTGGATACGAATGCGCAGTGCGTCTTCAAAGATTAGTGGGCTTCGCGCGGCTGAAGGATGTCGTGATGCGCTCGCGGATGATTCGTGGCGTGCAGGCCTATGACTGGGGCATGGCGACCGAATTCGTTGTGAGCAGTGAACTTGAGCGTGTGACGACTGAGCTGGCCCGAGAGCTACTTGCGATTTCGGCTCGCCCGCAGCGCGCGGCGAAGAAGCTGTTGAACGATACTGAGGACATGCCGATTGCAGTTGGATTTGAAACCGGGCGTTGCAGCTACTAATAGCATTCCGGCGCGCATGCGATCTACGGTTGAGCCAGTTGTTCTAAAAAACTGTCGATCATCTCCGGGTAGAACGGACAAAACCAATCGTTCTTGAAAGCCGCGATGCAGTGAGCCGCGACAGAATGATAAGAGAGTGGCTTCTTGCGACCACGACGTCGCCGGCAAGGGTGGTATCGCCGAAGCACTCGAAGCGTCAACCGACGCATATCCGGAGAACAGCACATGCATATCGTCAGAAAACTGAACCTGCTCGTCGTATCGATCTCGCTAGGGATCGGCGCGGTGGGGCCAGCATTTGCGCAGACCGACGCTGCGACAGGCGCGATCGCATCCTCACCCACACCGACGAAGGCGCAGCGCAAGGAGGCACGCAAGGAAGCGCGGGCCAAAAAGAACGCTGAACTGAAGAAGCTCGAAGACGCGGGCTATCAGCCCGGTCGCGCGAGCGACCCGAATTACCCGCAGGATATCCAGGACGCCGAGAAGAAAGCGGGCATCGGGCAAGGTACAGGTCAATAAAGCTTTTTCATTCACGCATGCGTGCGCGGGCTTAGCCCCGCGTACGGTTTCGCGCTCACCCATCGCCGACGAACATCCGTACAAATTGCCCGCAATACAAGCCGTTGTGTCACATACAAAAGTATAGGTCCGTGCATTTCTTAAATAACACGTGAACCTTTTGTAGGTCTTGTTCGCGTCCCTGCGCAAGCATATCTTGAGTCGGCCACAGTGCTTACCGACTCTTTGCGACAAGGCAGAGCACGAAGAGTTTCTGGAGGTTGTGGCAATGGTCAATACATGAGTGCAGTGAATACATGCAGATCCGGCGACGACCTTCCTTGACGAGGAGGCCATTGCCGGAAATGCGAGGGTTCAGTCTATTAACCGGATTTTTGGGGTCGTCATGACCCGGGAGCTAGCGATGAGTGTCAGAAGCAGCTTGCTGAACGGTCCGTTGGGCTTCGGTGCAGCGCCGTTGGGAAACATGTTCCGCAACATTCCGCAGGAGGAGGCGCTGGCAACGGTCGAGGAAGCGTGGAAGCAGGGCGTACGCTACTTCGACACGGCGCCATTCTATGGGGCAGGGCTGTCGGAGCTACGCATCGGCGAAGCTCTGTCCAGACACAAGCGTGATGAATACATCCTGAGCACGAAAGTCGGCCGCATCATTCTGGATGAACTGGAGACAGGTAGCCGCGATTTCGGCGAAAAAGGTGGCCTTTTCGAATTCGGTCGAAAAAACCGGATTCTTTATGACTATTCGGAAAGCGGGACGTTGAAATCGATCGAAGACAGTTTGAAGCGGCTCCAGGTGGATCACATTGATTTCGTGTGGGTTCACGATATCGCGCAGGACTTTCACGGCGATGCGTGGATCACGCAGTTCGACATCTCTCGTAAGGGGGCGTTTCCGGCCTTGATGCGTCTACAGGAACAAGGTGTGATTAAAGGATGGGGACTCGGCGTGAACCGCGTCGAACCGATCGAACTCACGTTAGCGCTCTCGGATGCGAAGCCGAATGGCATGCTCGTAGCGGGACGCTATTCAATGCTCGATCACGAAGTTGCTTTGCAGCGTCTGATGCCGGCGGCACTGGAAAAGAAAGTCGATATCGTGATTGGCGGTCCATACAGTTCAGGTGTGCTCGCGGGCGGTACGCATTTCGAGTATCAACAGGCGAAGCCGGAGATCATCGAAAAAGTCACGCGGGTCAAAGCGCTAACGGAAAAGTACAAGATTCCGATCAAGGCGGCTGCGCTGCAATTCTGCCTTGCGCATCCGGCGACGGCCGCCGTTATTCCGGGTGCCAGTCATCCCAGCCGCATTGCGGAAGATGTCGCCGCATTGAGTGTGGCCGTTCCCGATGACTTCTGGCGGGAAATGCGCGAACAGCGTCTGGTGTCGCCGCTTGCTCCATTGCCCATCGATCGAAAGTAGGAGGCGTCATGGCTGAGGCATCTTCTAGTATCGACATTGCGCTGTCGGCGGACCAGGTGTGGCAATTGATCGGTGGTTTCGGCTCACTACCAGACTGGTTACCCTACATTCCGAAGAGCGAACTAAGCGAGGGTGGACGTGTGCGACATCTCGCGAATCCGAGCGGCGAGGCGATCGTCGAGAGGTTGATCGCATTCGACAATGCGGCACGCAGTTACAGTTACGCAATTCTGCGGGCGCCGTTTCCTGTTAAAGACTATCTCTCGACGCTAAAAGTCGTCGATACGGGTGCCCGTTCGTGCCGGGTCGAATGGTCTGGCCGGTTCACGCCTACTACGGTCAGCGATCAGGAAGCGTCGAAGCTGTTTCAGGGTATCTATGACGATGGCCTGAAGGCGCTAGTCGCGGAACTGGCGAAACAAAACAAGCAGTGATTCAACGGGTACGAACGGGGACGCTCCAGACTACCCGATGAGAGTTGGGACCGGGTCTATCCGAGGGGAGTCTGGGGCTTTGAATCTAATTGTAGAAGAGCCTGCAGGTCGCGGCGTGTATCGACTACCAGATGAATGAACACGGTGTCGTCGCGCACCTGATAAACGATCCGGTTCTTGCCGGAGAGCACTTGTATGAAGTTGTCTTCGATAAAGCCATTCTCAAGGCGCACATCGCGGCGTTGCGTAAGGCGCTTGAGGAAGGACCGCAGGACCAGCGCTTCGCTTGAGACGAACTGATAGCCACGGCCCACCACTGGCATTCACCCGACGAGGAAAGACGTCGTGCATTAGGCTCACGCGTGCTTTGCGTGAGCGGCGACGGGCAGGCGTTGTCAGTGATTCAGGTCGGCATATCCGAAAATTGAGGCACATTGGGATGCTTGATCCACTTGTGGCGGCGCTTGGTGAATATCTCGAGTTTGGGTGCAACGAAGTCAGGATCGTCGAGACTGCCGAGCATCACGAATACCATACCCGGGAACGCCCCCAGGTTGCTCGTGAAAAGTCGTGATCCGCATTCCGGACAGAAATTTCGGTCGAGCGTCATTCCCGAATCCGCCGTATAGCGAAATGATTTTGCCTGACCGCTAGTCAGCGTGAAATCGTCGGCCGGAACGCCGAACCACGTGGCCATCACACCGCCGCTAGCCTTCTGGCAATCCAGACAATAACAGTCTGCGATAAAGTCCGGCGTAGTATCAAACTCGAATTTGATGCTGCCGCAGGCACATCTACCCGTGTGTTTCTTCGCCATGGTTTGTTACCTCATCGCTATGGAAAAGCACATCCGCATGAGTAAGCCTACAACCAATTAACGGAAATGGACCTATGACCGTGCCTTTTCGCAAGCGATGAAAATAGAAAATAGAAACAGGATTAATTTCAAGGCGCCATGTTCGAAACGGTAAATAACAATGTTTCTTGAAACCTGAGATCCATTCGGTCGCTCAGAATAAGTATCAGCACGGCTTTGAGTCGTCTGTGGCGTTGGTGGGATGGCAAGATGTCGACGCCGTTGCGTTGCGTAATGACGGCGTATCGCACATCGATGATTTCTGTGGAAACCTCGGCAGTGCGTGTGCGTATTGCCCGATCTAAAAGGACAAGCTATGCAAGACTTCAACGGCAAGGTGGTTGTCATCACGGGCGGTGCAACGGGCATCGGCTTTGCGCTTGCAAAACAGTTTGCTCAGCAGGGCGCGCGGCTCGTCATCGCAGGGATTCAGCAGAATCGGCTGGAAGAGGCCGCGAAGGCGCTGTCCAAGATCGCTGAACAGGTAGAGATCGCGGAATGCGATGTGACTGACCGTGCGCAGGTCGAGGCGCTCGCCACCTTCGCGTGGGAGAAGTATGGACGGGTCGATGTGATCGTGAACAATGCGGGCGTCGGTCCGATTCCTTCGACGGTGATCGATACCAAGCCCGAAGACGTACAAAGCGTGCTTGCTGTGAATCTGTTCGGGGTGTGGAACGGCGTGTCCATTTTTGGCCGTCGCTTTATCGAACAGGGAACGCCGGCGGCGATCTACAACGTTGGTTCAGAAAACGCCTTCTTTAATGCAATCCCGGAAGGCGCGGGTTACGTGCTCAGCAAGCATGCGGTGCTTGCGATGACGGTCGCGCTTCGAGAAGAGTTGCCCAAAAACATCGAAGTTGCGCTGATTTGCCCCGGTCTCGTACGTTCCGAACTGGCAAAGGAAACGCAGGAAGGCATGGACACCGATGCCTACGCCGCACTGGTCATGAAGCAGATCAAGGCCGGCGAGTTCTACATCGTGTCGCACGCTTTCAATATGGTGCGGATCAAGGCGCGCTGGAACGAGATCGAAGCGGCCTTCAACAGATATGCGCCGCGCTATGAAGGCGACGTCGAGTTCGATGTGCGCACGCTCGGTGCGAAAAACAACTGGTATCCCCGCTATCCGAACGCGTCTGCGGAGATTCCTGTCTGAAGTTCAGTTATCCGACCTACGATGCTGAAAAAGCAAAGGAGATAGCATGAAGATTCTGATCGTTTTGACCTCGCACGACCAGCTCGGGAACACCGGTCGCAAAACAGGATTCTGGCTCGAAGAACTGGCCGCTCCCTACTATGTATTCAAGGATGCAGGCGTAGAGACGGTCCTGGTATCGCCAAAGGGCGGCCAGCCACCGTTGGATCCGAAGAGCAATGAGCCATCATTCCAGACGGATCTGACGCGCCGCTTTGAAGCCGACGCCGAAGCGAATGCCGTCTTGGCGAATACGGGAAAACTCGCCGACGTCACACACGACGGTTTCGATTCTGTCTTCTATCCCGGCGGCCATGGTCCGATGTGGGATCTCGCAGAAGATCCTCATTCGATCCGTCTGCTGGAGAGCATGGTCGCAGCTGGCAAGCCGGTCGCGCTCGTGTGCCATGCGCCGGGCGCGTTGCGCCATGTGAAGGGACCGGACGGCGCGTATCTGGTCAAGGGCAAGAAAGTGACAGGGTTCGCGAATAGCGAGGAAGAAGGCGTCGGGCTCACGAAAGTCGTGCCATTTCTTGTCGAAGATGAACTCAAGGCGAAGGGCGGAATCTATAGCAAAGGTCCCGACTGGGAATCCTATGTACTCGAAGATGGCTTGCTGATTACGGGGCAAAATCCGGCATCGTCGGGACCGGGTGCCAAAGCGCTGCTGGAGAAGTTGAACAGGAAATAACAGGAAATAAGTCCAATACGCGTTGGGGAATTAAGCGTAAGTCTCGGCGCCAGTCGTTTGCGTGCGGATCATCGCGTTGGCACAGCCCGCAAAGTGGCGGGCTGTGCACGGCGAACCGGCAGCATGCTCTGCAGATACGTAGGCGAAAACGATCCGACCCGTACATGCCGAGGATCGAGATTGTCAGCGCGAGCAGCGTCGCGCGACGATACTCGGGCCTCAAAATTTGCAGTATGTTGTCATTGCTGGCATTGCGCTTCAGGAAGCCGCGATTCGCGAGCCAGACCGGCGATTCCTTGACGAACAGCATAATGAAGATCGCGATGCAGCAATAAGCCGGCACGCTCGACAGGATGAACACGCGTCGCCAGGAGTCCGGGTTTGAAGAACAGGCGTGCGACGGGAGAAAGCACGTCGCGGCGACGCATGCCAACCGCCGCTTCCCGTGTGGCCCACGGCTCGTCCAGCTTCAACGAACGCTTGCCTGGCAGCCAGGTATAGTTCGGCATTGCCGGCGGGCAGTATGCCGATGCCCAATCCCACCTGAACCATGCGGCACAACGCGTCATACGACGACACTTTAACCTTGGCGCGCAGGGTTCTGCCTGCTTCGCTTGCTGACTCCAGCATCTGGAAATGCAGGTGCGTGCCGGGCCGAAGAACGACATGCTCGTAAGCGAGCGTTTCCGCGTAGCCGACCCGGCGGCGATTGGCGAGCGCGTGATCGGCGGGAACCAGAACCTTCAGTTCATCGGTTCGGAAGGTGGAAATTGCCGAGATATTCACGAGCACGCGCACCGATCCGCCCTCCGGAAAAGACAGGCGCGCGTGTCATCGCGTTTGGCGATGGCAGGGTAACTGAATATTAGTGTACAGATCGGTGCGGCCTTTTTAGCATCTGTCCGCCTTTCTCCGTGTGCGGATATGCCGGTGCAAATATGTCGCCGCTGCATAGCCGCGCCATACCTCATTCACTGGGTCCACGCGTTCGTGATTGCAAGTTTTTCGATCAAAACCCGCATTGCCATCGCAATGGCTGCGCTGTCTCTTCTTCTTCTGGTTGTCGGCGTGCTTGGCCTCGTCGGCATGACGTCGAGCAACGAGGTCGGGCGTGTCAGTTATGGCGAACGCTTGCCAGGTGCCATCGCTATCGGCGACACGATGACCTATGTGCTGCGGCAACGCGTGACACTGGATCGTGCGATGCTGGTCGAGGACGAACAGAAAGTGAGAAGTCTGCTGGGCCTTGCTGGTCAGATGAAGGCTCATGCAAATGATTCGTGGGGACGCTACGCGTCATTGCCGAAGTCATCGGAAGAACGGCAGCTTGCAGACGCGGTTGCGTCGAAGATGACTGCAGTGGGAGGTATCTACGATAAGCTCGCGGCAGCCATTGCAGCCAAAGACAAACAGCAAACCGTCGACATATCGGACGCCGGTTTTCGGATGTTCGTGGAGTTTCAGAAGAGTTGCGACCAACTCAACGACTACCGCACGCAATCGACGTCGAGTGAGTATCAACATTCGGAGAGCGTGTTTTCGACGTTTCGGGTGGTGACGGTACTGGCGTTGGTCGCGGGACTTGGCTCGGCGTTGGTGGCGTACCTGAAGATCGGGCGCGCAATCGGTGCGCCGTTGAATCTGGCACTCGAGCAGATAGGCAAAGTGGCGCGCGGTGATCTGTCGCAACGGATCGAAATGCAAACGCGCGACGAGATGGGGCTCTTGCTGCAAAGTCTGGAAGAGATGCGTCAGGGTCTGGTGGCGACCGTCGAGGCGGTACGCAGCGGCAGCGAGGCGATCGGGCTGGCAGCACAGGAAATCTCAGCAGGAAATACCAATCTCTCTGCGCGTACGGAAGAACAAGCCGCTTCCCTGCAGGAAACGGCAGCGGGTATGGGAGAGATATCGGGTGGCGTCAAGCTCAATGCCGACAGCGCACACGAGGCAAGCCAGGTGGCGAACATCGCCATGACGTCCGCTGAAAATGGTCAGCAGACGATGCGAGGCGTGACGGCGATCATGTCCAATATACGCGCGCAATCAGAAAGCATGGCAGACATCATTGCCATCATAGAAGGCATTGCGTTCCAGACGAACATTCTCGCCCTGAACGCGGCCGTCGAAGCTGCGCGCGCGGGCGAGCAGGGCAGGGGGTTTGCGGTCGTTGCAGGGGAAGTGCGTACCTTGGCGCAACGTTCTTCCAACGCGGCCAAGGAAGTCAAGGGCTTGATCGAATCCTCGGGCCAACTCGTTCGCGACGGTTCCGAACTGGTGTCGAAGGCGGGCGGCAGCATGTCCAATATCTTGTCCGATGTGCGCCGCGTGACGGACTTCGTCGGAGAGATTTCGAACGCATCGCGCGAGCAATCATCAAACATTGGCGAGATCGCCCAAGCAGTCTCACAGATCGATGAAGTCACCCAGCAGAACGCCGCGCTTGTCGAACAGGTCGCGGCTGCCGCGCAAGCTTTGGAGGATCTGACGCGGCAGTTGCAGGACTCTGTGTCGGCGTTCCGTCTGCCGGCGTAACGATCATCGTTGGCTCAGTGAAGCGGATCGGTGGCGTGATGGGCACGGGCCCGGCGTCAAAAAAGTCATCAGCTTGGCACAGGCCGCCTTTGGCGGAATTACGTCTGATCAATTGATCGCGACGTATCTGCGTGCAGCGCTCCGACGCGCCGACCGGCGTGCGAAGCGAAAGTCTGCGCTTGTTAAATTGACTCCTTCATAGCTTTCGGAAGCCGTTCCTGGCACGGTTGTGCTTGACCTATTGCAGGAATGGGCATTTCTCCAACGTGCATTGCAGGATATTTTCTCCGCGACTATAAATAGTCGGAGAGGAGGTGAACATGCCGCGCGTCCTGATGGTCATTTCCAGCGCTCGGGAGCTTCCGCTAAAAGGCGGCGGTTCGCTTCCCACTGGCTACTGGGCTGACGAGGTTTACACGCCGCTGCGGCTGTTTCGCGCGGCTGGCCTCGAAGTGCGGATCTACACGACGGATGGCCGGCCCGGCATTGCGGACCCCTTCAGCCTCGAGCCACGTTTTCATTATCCCGACACCGACAGGGACTTTCTTGCAGGCATAGTAAGGACTTTCGCAGACGATCCCGAAGGCATTCGCTTCACGCTGCACCACTTTACGGAACTCGATCTGATCGCATCGCGTCGTGTGTACGAAGCGTTGACATATGCGAATGTGGCGCACGGAATCGCTCGCGCGAACGTCGAAGCGGCGGCCAAGGAAAGCTGGAAACACGACATTGGCTTCCTCGAAGCGCTTGCGGCGCGGCCGAAGGTCAGCGCGCTCGTACCGCCCGCACGAGCGCAAGTACTGGCCGACGCGGTCAGGCACGATAGTGAAGTCCTTGCGCAAACCTGCGAACGTGCACTGGCAGGTGACCGTGCACTGAACATGCCATACGAGCTTGCGAGCCTCTCTGACGAAGAAATACTCTCGTTCGATGCGATATTCATTCCTGGCGGACATGCGACGATGGTGGATCTGTCCGACAACCGTGATGTCGAACGTGTGCTGCGGCTCGCGCATTCTCGGCGCCGCCTGATCGCGCTGCTCTGTCACGGGCCTGCTGCTCTGCTTTCCGTGGGCAATGGTTCTGACGGTGGGTGGTTATTCGATGGATATCGGGTGGCGGCATTCAGCAACGAAGAGGAAGAGCAGGCGATCGCCGGACGGCAGCGGCCCGCGTGGTTTCTCGAAAGCGAATTGAAGAACCGGGGCGTAGTCTATGATGAGGCGCCCGCCTGGGTGTCTCATGTGGTGGTTGATCGTCATCTGTTGACAGCACAGAACCAGATGTCGGACGAAGCGTGTGCTCAAGCGGTATTGCGCAAGCTCGGTGTCCTGCAAGGAAGTGCGGCATGAGTTCCGCCCTCGAAATAGCCGATGCGTTTATCAGTTGCCTCGCTCGACATGACGTCGTCGGTGCGCTTACAACGTGCTCGCCGCATTGCCGCATCCAGATCGTTCCTCTCGCGCTCGACGGCGCGATTCACGCCGAGGGTCGTCGATTCTTCGAGAGCTGGATGACGGCGTTCCCAGACCTGAACCTGTCCACGCGGCGCATGTTTGCGACCGGCGACGATGTCGTGGCCGTGGAGACAACCTTCGGCGGCACACAGGCGAGCGGATTTCTCGGCGCCATCAATCAGGAGAAACACGTCGATCTCGATGAGGCGTGGTTGCTTCACACACGCGATGACCGCATAGAGGGCGTGAAGCTTTTCTGGTGTCAGAACCAGTTATACCGACGGCTTGCCGTGCGCCGTCTGGACCGTGTGACGATCACGATGTGATTGTGGTTGAGGCAGTATCAGCTGGTTAAAGGCAAGGAGATATCGATGCCTGAAATCCCGCGTGGCCGTACGATCGTAACGGGGGAACGCGCGAGCCGCGCGGTCCATTATTTCTTCGACGCCTATCGCCGCCATGACGTAGAAGCCATGGTCGACGTGTGCGCGGACAACGCCAATTTCCGCTATGTGCCAGCCGAGGTGATGCGCAAGCAGCGCGTGGTGCGTGGCGATGGCAAGGTGCGCGGCATCGGAAAAACATGGTGGTCGTCGTTGATCGACGCATTTCCCGACCTGACCAATGACGTCAACTGGATGGGTACCGACGAGAACGGCAATGTTGCTGTCGAAGTCACCATTGCCGGAACACAGGTCAAGGCGTTTGGGACGATTGCCAATAGCGGCAAGCATTACGATCTCGCGCATCTGTTCCTTTTCCACGTCAACCGCGACGGCCTGATCGATGACATCGTCGCGTATTGGGACACCGCAGACTGGTATCGGCAATTGGGACGGCTCGAATGTGACTGATGCGCGCGGCGAGACGATCCGGGCGGAATGGAGCATAGGAGGAACAGATGGCTTCACTCAGGCGTGAAGACTGGTACGACCTTTATCGCGACGTCGAATGGACGCTCTCCTATGTCGACCAGGACGCAGTGTTTCCTGAATGGTTGTCGGGTACTGGCAAGGTGCCGATCGACGCATGGAAACAGTGGGACGAGCCATATAAGGTGACCTATCCGGAGTACGTTGCGACACAGCGTGAGAAGGAAGCGTCTGCCTATGCCGTGAAGTCGGCGCTGCGACGCTCGTCGATTTTCGAGCATCTCGACGAAGGGTGGAAATCAGTCTCGAAGATTCACTATGGCGCTGTGTCGCTGATCGAATACCTCGCCGTGCTCGCTGAATTGCGCATGGCGCGCTTCGGACTTTCCCCGGCGTGGCGACAGATGGCATTGTTCGGCTCGCTCGACGAGATTCGTCACGCGCAACTGGACTTGTTGTTCGCTCATGAATTCATCAGCAGGGATCGACAATACGATTGGGCGCTCAAGGCCTATCACACGGACGAATGGGTGGCCGTGGCCGGGCGGGCAGCGTTCGACGGCATGATGGTGAATCCAAGCGCAGTCGATATAGCAATTCAATTGCCTTTCACGTTCGAGACTGCATTCACCAATGTTCAGTTCATCGGACTTGCAGCCGACGCACTTAGCTCCACCGACATCAACTTCGCAAACATGATTTCGTCGGTGCAGACGGATGAGGCCCGCCATGCGCAGCAGGGACATCCGACCATGGAAATCCTGATGCGACACGATCCGAAACGGGCTCAATGGCTGATCGACAAGACGTTCTGGATCAGCGCGCGGCTGTTCGCGGTGATCAGCGGCATTTGCATGGACTATTACACGCCCCTCGAACATCGCAAATCGTCGTACAAGGAGTTTATGGAGGAGTGGGTGGTCAATCAGTATCAACGCACGTTGAAGGAATATGGATTAAAACAGCCGTGGTTCTGGCAGGAATTCCTCGATGGCCTCGACATGTGGCATCACTCGCTTCAGATGGGAATCTGGTTTTGGCGTCCGACGGTCTGGTGGAAACCGCAGGGTGGCGTGAGCGAGGACGAGCGCGAGTGGCTGCGCGAAAAATACCCGCGCTGGGAAAAGGAATTTGGCCCCGGCTGGGACACGATCATCGCGAACCTCAACAGCGGACAGGAAGAAAAGACCTTGCCAAAGACACTCCCGTGGTTGTGTAACTGCTGTCATCTGCCGATCGGCACGGCAGCGGCGCCGAATAACGAGCGATATCCTGTGCGCAGCTACCCACTCGAACATAACGGCTACACGTATCACTTCTGCTCAAGACCGTGCCGCCAGATCTGGTGGGAAGACAAGGACACGATCCATCAGAAGACCGTCATAGAACGGCTTCTCGAAGGCGAAGTGCAGCCACAAACGCTGGATGGCGTGCTGGAGTATATGGGCCTGACACCTGAAGTCATGGGGAAGGACGCAAAGAACTATGCGTGGGCCCATTCTTACCGCGATGAAACCAAGGTGCAGGCCTGACATGATGACGACCCGGAGCACACGGCAGACACTCTTGCCGATCAACGCGTTATTTATAGGCGACATCGTCACCCAACTGGTGTTCGTGCTCGACACCGACACCATCGCGGAGGTCGCTGGAAAAATCGCGGAGCATGCAGTCGGTATCCGGGTCGCACGGCGAGATGCGCCAATGGTCGTCTATTTCAATGGCGAACCGTTGCCCATGAGCGAGACGGTCGCCGGCGCAGGTATTCAGCCGCTGCAATGTCTGACGGTCCGCTACGCGGAGTGAGGGAGGCATGGTGACAGTCGAGAGAAATCTGGTCGGACCGGTGCTGCGCATGGTCGATGAGGTGGATGCCGTGGTGCGCGCAATCGTCGAAGACAACCCGGACCGCGAAGTCGAAGTGGTCGACCGCGGCGCATATATCAGAGTGCAGGCAGAGTGGTCTCTTCGCGTGAGCCGGGAGTCCATCGAACGTCAAATCGGGCGGCCGTACCAGATGCGAGAACTGGAGCAGATGCTCGCGTCGTTTGCCGGACGCATTATTACTACTTCGGATGATGTTGTCTGGCAGTACAAGCGCTGATGTCGATGGTGCCGAGCGTGAGTGCCGGATAAGTGGAGGCCGTCAGATGGGCGATACGACCGGGCATGCTGAAGTACGGCCATTGCGTACCTGGAGCGCGTTTGGCGAGATTCGCCATGTACCCAGCGAATACGAAATTGTCACACACGAAGTGAACTACACGGTCCGCAAGCACCGTGCAGCTGCATTCGAACTGAATCCGACGACACCCGCCAATATGTGGTACCTGACGTACCGCGACAAGTCGCCGGTGCAGGTCCCGGAATGGAACGAATTTCGCGATCCCGATGAGATGACGTACCGAAAGTACGTCACTGTGCAGGACGAACAGGAGAGCGTTCTGAAGGGCGTACTCGATCAGTATGAAAGCACTGCGCATGATCACGACATCGCGTCCCGCTGGCTGGATACGCTTGCGCATCTATTGATTCCTACCCGTTACCCGGTTCACGGGTTGCAGATGACCCAGGCGTATCTGGGTACGATCGCGCCATCGTCGTACATCACGAATTGCGCGGCGTTCTCGGCTGCGGATCTGCTGCGCCGAGGTTCGCTGATCGCATACCGGACGCGCCAGTTGCAACGCGCGCGGCCCGACGTGCATGTGCTCGACGATGCGCGGCGTATCTGGGAGGCGGATCTAGGGTGGCAGCCGGCGAGAAAGGCATTGGAGACTGCACTCATTGCCTATGATTGGGCCGAGTGCCTGACGGCAGTCAATCTCGTTCTGCGGCCGGCGCTCGACGAGGTGCTGCTGAATCAGCTCGCGAATGTCGCCCGCAAGAACCGTGACGACCTGACCTGGCTGCTGTTGACGAACCTTGCCAGGGACTCTGCGCGCGCCACTCGCTGGAGTTGTGCGCTTGCGCGCTTTGCGATAGAGCGAAGTCCTGATAATGCCGGCAGCTTCGTGCGCTGGGTGAAAAAGTGGCGCACTCGCGCGGAGGATGCGGCGGGCGGACTGTCGACGTTGCTCACCAGCGTGTCGTCACCAGGCCAGGACGAGCTCGCGACCCTCGAAGCGGCTCGCAGTGCAATCACGGAGTCTCTTGCCTCAGCCGGCATTTCCGAGGACATGGATAAAAGCGCCGTAGCGGCAGAAAATGCGCGCGGCGCGACCTCTCGTTCGCATGCCCCTCCCGTGCTCGTCGACCCGCTGATTGCACTGTTCGACAGGTACGCCGTGGAGCCAGGCGCCAATCCGTGCCGATGGACGGGACTCACGTTCTATCGCTTCGAAGCTCCCGTCGCGCCGCATTGGGATCAGACGGCGTCGTTGGCTTTCTGCGTCGTCGTGCAGGGGCGCAAGCGCGTATCGATCAACGGACGGAAATACTTCTTCGACCCGTCCAACTATTTCGTTATTAACCGCGCCACCCGGTTGCAGGCTGAGATTCTCGAAGGTTCTCCAGCGCGACCATTTCTTTCAATGATCTTGCAGATTCCCGCGGCGGCACTCGCGGAAGTCCTGATTGAAAGCCTGCCTGCACTCGAGGCTCAGCAGGCAACCGATGACGAGGAGGACGAGGCCTACGTATCGCAGTTCGACGGCGATCTGCGCGATGCCGTCATCCGTTTTCTGAAGACGCTGGACGACGATAGCGAGCGCCGCCTGCTCGGACCGCTGTTTCTTCGGGAGATCGTGTTTCGGCTGCTGCGCCAGGATCAGGCGCCGCGGCTGGTGCGCGCCGCGTTGTACGGGAAAACGTCGCGCAAGGTGTTTTCTGCTATTCGCTATATGCAGGCGGAGTACGGCCGGTCGATCACGATCGACGACATCGCCCGTTCTGTCGGCGCGAGCACGTCAACCCTCGCGCATTCGTTCAAGGAAATTATTGGCGTGTCGCCCTATCATTTTCTTAAGCAGTTGCGACTCGAACGCGCACGGGTATTGATGATTCGCGAGGGTTGGGGTGTCAGCGAGGCAGCCGCGCGCACGGGATATGCAAGTGCATCGCACTTCGTCAAGGCTTTTACCGGCTATTTTGGTGAACCCCCGAGTCAATATGCAAATCAGTTCAGGGGAAGGCCAACGCTCAATGTCATGGAGTCGACGGAGACCAGGATGTGATGGCGGCAGGTACGAAGGATGACGATGGCTGCAGCCCGCCGAGCGGGCGAGACGCGCCGTCGAACGCGCCGCAGAGCGCACCCTGGGTCGACGTAATGGACGCGGACGATCTGTGGATCGGCGACATGATCGAGGCGCAGACGGTTGTCGGCCCACTGTTGCTGGTCAATATCGATGGCTCGGTTCACGCGTACGAGAACCGGTGCCCGCACAAGGGCGGCCGGCTCAGTGAAGGCGAATTCGTCAACGGCGTCATTGTGTGCCCGAACCACCGATGGGAGTTTTGCGCCCATAGCGGTCGCGGCATCAATCCAGCCGGAGCACAGTTGAACCGGTATGCGGTCCAGATCGTCGACGGCCGCATTCTGATCGCCGCTCGCACACCATAGGGGCTTCTGTTCGATCTGTTCGCACGGCATCTTCGCCTGTCCTGAGGATCAGGATGTCGCGTCATCGAATCCTGCAAGAATTGCGTGCATTCCTGCAAACGGCAGCTTGCGCACTGTACGAGAGCACCAACGGCTACAACAATAAAGAAACCTGAGTCCGATAACGATTGGCGGGATACGCGATGTCAGGAAATCTTCCGTTGAGCTTTCTTATGCCGAACCAGCGCACGAGCGCGTCAGATCGCTCGCAGTCCGTCGCGGGTGGGTTCTCTTTCGGTCCTTTTCATCTGCTTCCGGGGCAGCACCTCTTGCTTGAACAGGAAACACCCGTTCAGATAGGCGGTCGCGCCCTGTTGCTGCTGACGGCGCTCGTCGAGAATGCCGGCGTCATGGTCAGCAAGAGCGAACTGATGGCACGGGTGTGGCCGACTGCGAAGGTGGAGGAGAGCAATCTGAAGGTCCATATCGCTGCCCTTCGACGCGTGTTGGGCGACGACCAGCATGATCGTCGCTATCTCGCCACGATAAAAGGGCGCGGATACACTTTTGTCGCGCCGGTCTCGTACTGCGAGCCAACCGTGTGCGCAGCACTGCGGGACGGACCAGGACAGTGCGCCTGTAATCTTCCGTCGTCCATTACACCAATGATCGGTCGCGCGGACGCCATTGCGAGTCTTCGGGAAGCGCTGTCCCGTCACCGCCTGGTGAGCGTAGTCGGCCCCGGTGGGATCGGCAAGACGACAGTGGCGCTTCATATTGCCGAAACACTTGTTGGCAGCTTCGCGCATGGAGTCAGGTTTGTCGACCTCGCGGCGCCAACCGGTCTGGACGTTTGCGCTGCTGCCGCCGCCGCGCTCGGGCTGGCAGTTTGCAGCGGAGATAACCTGTTCGCGCTGACCACATATTTGCGCGACAGGCACATGCTGATCGTGCTGGACAGCTGTGAACACGTTATCGACGATGCAGCTTTGCTTGCGGAACAGGTCATGCGCGGCGCGCCGAATGTCGTGGTACTCGCGGCCAGCCGTCAGCCGCTGCGCGCGACTGGCGAACATCTGCACCGGCTGCCACCGCTTCGAAGCCCGCCCGAGAGCGCGTCGCTCACGGTCGCTCAGGCATTGAAGTTCCCGGCGGTCCAGCTGTTCGTCGACCGCGCGACAGAGGCCCATAGAGGATTCGAGCTACGCGATGAGGATGCGCCCATCGTTGCCGACATATGTCGAAACCTCGACGGCATTGCTCTGGCGATCGAGCTGGTTGCCGCGCGGTTCGAATCTTTCGGTCTCCGAGGGTTGTCGGAGCTTATGAACGACGGGCATCGACTCCTGAATCAAAGCCGACGCACGGTGTTGGAACGCCATCGCACGCTGGGTGCAGCGCTAGACTGGAGCTACCAGCTCCTGACACAAGTCGAAGGCACGATCCTGCAGCGTCTCTCGGTGCTCTCCGGTCCGTTCACGCTCGAAGTCGCAGTCGATCTGGCGAAAGACAGTGAAATGACTGCCAACGACGTTATCGGCGGCGTAGGCCAACTGGTTGAAAAGTCGCTGCTTTGCGCCGATGTAAGCGACACGACCACACGCTACCGTCTGTTGCGCATCACCCGCGCGTACGCGTTGCAAAAGCTCGCCGAGAGCGGTGAGGCGGAAACAATCATGCGGCGCCACGCTGGGCAACTTCACTACGCCTGCAATTAACTGTTGGCGGAAGTAATAGGGAAAGTAGACGGGAAGCGAGCGCGGCCAATTTCGCGGCAGCAACTCCGACAGCGCTCAATTCCCGAATGCATCAATGAGCCTGTAAATGATGTGCGTGAACCGCGATACGAGGCCGGCCGCGTTCATCGCGCAACTTGCGCATTGTCACTGCGCGCAGTGTCGAGCAAAAAATCCCGCAATAGCTTTGCACTGGGTCCGATTCGCTTCGAATGGACCAGAAAGATATCCAGCGGCGCCGTCTCGACTTCCGGCAAGACACGCACGAGATCGCCGGATGCGATCAGCGACGCAGCGTCGTATGCCGGCAACCTGGCAATGCCGTCGCCTGCAAGCACGAAAGCGAGTCTCGACGTGGCGCTGTCCGTTACGACGTCTCCCTGCACGGGGATCTCGATGTCCTTGCCGCCCGAACGCACGGCGGTAGTCCGCTGGCTAGGCGGGTAGATCACCCAGCGGTGCTGTGCAAGTTCCTCGATCGAAGCCGGCGCCCGGTGCGTGCGCAGATACGCGGGCGACGCGCATAGCATGGTGGCTTCGCGTAGCAGGGGACGTGCAAGCAGCGACGAATCGGCAAGCGGGCCGGCGCGCACAGCCAGTTCGACGCCGTGGTGCACGATATCCACGTTGGTATCCGACATCGCGACGTGGAGGCGGACGGCCGGATAGCGCCGTCGGAACTCGACCAGCGCCGGCAGGATCCACCTGGTGCCGAAATGGTGCGAGCAGGTCAGCCGCACTTCGCCACGTGGTTCGTCGCGCAGTAACGCCATGCTGCGAAGACCGTCGACAGCTTCGTCAACCATCCGTTCGCAATGCACGCGGAACGCTTGTCCCGCCGGCGTGAGGCTGAAGCTGCGCGTGCTTCGTTGCGCGAGGGGCACGCCCACGCTGGTTTCGAGCAGGCGAATGTGGTGGCTCACGACGGCGCGCGTGAGCCCCAGCGAGCGGGCCGCAGCCGCGAAGCTGCCGCAGCGCACGACGGCGGCGAAAATCGCCATTCCGCGCAGTTCGTCGAGAATCGAGCTTGTCGTATCCATACGTGGATTGTCTAATTTTTTGAGCCAATGCGTCAATATGACGATGGCTACTCGTGCCTGATGAGAAGTCTTAAAGTTCATTCAATCGCAACAAACGCGGAACTGGAAACGAAAGGAGCTACATCATGACTGTCAAGCACGTACTGTTTATTTTGACAAACGCCGCCGAGATTGGTCCGAACAAGCGCGCCACGGGCTATTACTACCCTGAGGTTGCGCATCCCTTTGAAGTGCTCGACGCCGCAGGCATTGCCGTGGAGTACGCATCGCCGCAGGGCGGCAACCCGCCGTTCGACGGTTACGACGCAGAGGATGATGTACAGCGCACGTTCAGCGAAAGCGCCGCCGTCCGTCGTATGGCACGCAGCCGGAAGCTGTCGGATGTCGATGTCCTCGACTACGATGCGATCTTCTTCCCCGGCGGTCTCGGGCCGATGGTGGACATCGCCAGCGATCCCGAGGTGAAGCGTGCGGTCCTTCGCGCATGGAATGGCGGCAAGATCGTCGCCGCCGTGTGCCACGGTCCGGTCGCGTTGCTTGGCGTCAACCTCGACGACGGCACGCCGCTCGTCAAGGGGCGGCAACTGACTTCCTTCTCGAACGCCGAGGAGGAGGGTTATGCCAAGGCCGACGTCCCGTTCATGCTGGAAGATGCGTTGCGCGAGGCGGGCGCCCAGTACGCTTCGGCGGACCCCTGGCAGGCCAAGGTCGTGGTCGACGGGCGCCTGATTACCGGCCAGAACCCGGCATCGGGCGGCGCGGTCGGCGAGGCGATCGTCGCTGCCCTTCAGGAGGGCAACTGATGGACGCGTCCGGGCAGATTGTCGTCGTCGCGCGCTGGCGGGTTGCACAGGAGCGCGTGGCGGATGTACTCCAACTTGTCGGGGTGCTGCGGGAAAAATCGCTGACCGAGCCGGGCTGTCTTGGTTACGAAGCGTTCCGTAGCACCGACGATCCCAGCGTGATACTGCTGATCGAGCGCTATCGCGACAGCGCAGCAATCGACGAGCATCGCAACTCGCCTCACTATCAGCAACTGGTCGTCGACCGCATCATTCCGATGCTGTCCGCGAGACAGGTCGAATTGCTGCGGGCGTGACATTCGAACGTCGCGGGATGATTCCGGCACGAAGGTGCCGCTGCGCCGGATCCGACGAGCGTGCTCGACCTCGCGCTCGATCATTACCGCGACGGGTCGACCGACTATCGGGAAGTCCGGCTAGCCCCGTAATTACGATGAGTATCAGAAGTGGCGCTTCATCGGCTATCTTTACGCTCGCGGGCTACACGGGCTATGCGAACCTGATTCACGTCAAACCTTCCGTCACGCTCAAGCCGACCATGAAACGAATCAGCACGCTGTCGCTGGGTGTCTGCATGTCGGATCCGCCAGTCGAAATATCTCAACAACCTTGCTGAGCACGACCATCGGGCGATCAAGCGACGAACGCGACCCATGCTCGGGTTCAAAAGTTTTCTCTGTGCCCGGATCCTTCTGCCCGGCATCGAGTTGATGCACACGATTGCGAAAGGGCAGATCTCAAGTCAGTTAGCACTATATCGCGTGAACGACGCGATACTCGTCGGTCTGGGTGTTTAGATTTCCGAAAAATGAAATGCAGTGATCCACGAAGTCCCTCACACGCCTTGGCAAAGTACGACGATGCACAAATGCAATATCCAGTTCGGCAACAGGATCGGTCAATTCGTACTCGGGCAGCACACGCACCAGACGTCCGCTCTTCATGTACCGCTGAGCGATGCTCGTGGGCAACAGGGCGATGCCATCACCGTTTAACGCAAGCTGCACGGCAATGCATTCATTCATCACAGCGTGAAGCCGTGCGTTGTGCGAGAGGGAAATCCCTGTTGCTCTACCCGAACCGTATTCTGGATCCCATTTGCTTGGTCGTGTATCGATGAATGCATGCCCTGTGAGATCGAGCGATGATGGTACGGGCGGATTTGCTTCGAGATACGCGCGTGTTGCTACCAGAACCGAACTGGAACGAATGAGCGGACGGCAAATTGCAGCTGCGTCCTGAACCAAAAAAGCGGGGTAGATTGCTGCATCATAGTTGCCGTGTTCGAGGCGCAAAGGCTCGCTGATTGTCGTTACGGCAACGCGTATGTCGGGCGTCGCCAGCAGAAATTCATCAACGAGCTGTGACAGACCAGTCTCGACCGCGAATGGATGCGCGGCGAGTCGAAGTATGCCTTTTTGTGTGTTGCGCTGCTCTGCAAGCCGCAACTCCTCGCGATCGAGCCGTTCCAGAATCTCCGCGCATGAAGCGTAGTAAGCTCGCGCGTCGTCTGCGAGCGAGACGTGGCGTGTTGAGCGATTGACCAACCGCGTACTTGTATGCGATTCCAAGCTCGTGATCGCACGTGACAACGTCGCGGGCGACATGCCGAGATGCCTCGCAGCCGTCGTGAAGCTCTGAAACTTGATGACGGCGACGAACGCCCTGATCGAAAGCAGATGATCCATTCATGTTTCCGCACGATGAAACTCCGGTCGCCGCGCCGGCATCCCGGAAGAAGAATTTGGCGGTGTGTGTTGTTTGCGATTCACCTGCGTCAACACATCAGAGCGTCTTTTTATTCCCAGTTCATTGAAAATGGATGTCTCTTCGCTTTGCAAACGGGCGGGTCCGCGTACCAGCGGGGAAGCCCATACCTGCGAAGGGAGTACAATCCGCAAACTTTAAGCCCCCGCGTTCCGTGCCTTTGTTGCTCGTTCGCTCATCGCCCATGTCGCCACGTCGCCCAACGTTCGAGATCGATTCTCCGATACCGCTCTACCGACAGATCAAAGACACCCTACGCGTCGGCATTCTGAGCGGCGAGTATGCGCCGCACAGCCGCATGCCTTCCGAGAGTGAGCTTCAGACCATGTTCGCCGTGAGCCGCATTACGATTCGACAGGCACTCGGCGATCTTGAAAAGGAAGGCCTGATCTTCAAGGTGCACGGAAAAGGCTCTTTCGTCTCTCAGCCGAAGGCGGCGTTTCAGGACATTGCCACGCTGCAGGGTTTCGCTGAGGCGATGTCGGGCAGCGGGCATGAGATCGTCAATCATGTGATGTCCTTCCGCATCGCCCGGGCATCTGCTCAGGTCGCAAGTAAGCTCGCCTTACCAGACGGGGCCAACGTCGTGGAAATCCATCGCGTTCGCCTGCTCAATCGCGAGCCGGTTTCTTACGAGGTCACATTCTTGCCCGAGCAACTCGGTGAGAAGCTGAAACGTGCGGATCTCTCCGCGCGCGATATTTTCCTCATTCTTGAAAACGACTGTGGGATCGCTTTGGGGAGCGCCGATCTGAGCATCGATGCGATATCGGCGAGTGCCTCCATTGCGCGCGCGCTCAAGATCAAAGTGGGCGCACCGATGCTGCGGATCGAACGACTCACTCACGATAGCCGAGGTCACCCAATCGACTTCGAATACCTCTATTTCAGAAGCGGCACGTTCAAGTATCGGTTGCGTATCGACAGAAAGCGCGCTCCGAAAGCAGAAACACAAAGACCACGAAGCAAGCGATAGCAGTCTTGCGTTTGTCTGGAAGTTCGGGATCGCGCAGTCCACAGACGACGGACCAGTGACGTGCACGTTTCGGAAGCAGACTTGGCGCACCGCGTGGCTCGTTTTGCGCTATCAGGCGACCTTTACCGGTGCGGATCAGCTGCCGCCGAAATAGATCTCGCAGAAGCTGATCGGACCGACACAGCCATCGTCGTGAGAGGGCCCGTCGGACATCGGGCGTGAGTCGTGCGCGGCAGACCGACCGGTTTCGGTTGAGCCGTTCACGTCGGGACCGATGGCGCTATCGTTTGCATGCGCGGCGTTCTTCTGGTCGAGCAAATGTTGATAGATCGCGTTCACATCCGGGTACGACGCATCAGTTACGTACATGGAACCGTTCTGTTCTGCATCGATCAGTTCCTGGCGAACCTGCTCCCGCGTTTTGCCTTGTGCTTGGGCGGTACCGATGAAGCCGATCGACGTGCTGGAAAGAAGCAAGATGGCCATCACTTTACGAACTTGCATGTTGAATCCTCTGAAGAGCTGATGTGCGTCGCGACGCGGAGCAGCGGGAATGCGGGCCGTCTGAATGCGGCATCGTTCACCAGACCGTGTCGCCGATGCGCCGCCTGACCGTCCCGGCATTTCGATGCAACCGACAAGGTTCTCATCGTGCTGCCGCCGATTCAGGGCTGGCTATCTGATAGATCGGGATAGGGCGAGAGCGGGTTACAAGAAAATGCAGCTTTTTTCACGTAGTGGCTTCGTACGCCACGCTCTCGTGTCCGTGTTGTCGCCCGAATGATTTCGAAGAGAAAGTCGACACGCCGGCGTCGATTCCAGGCCGTAGTGCGCGCCGCAAGGCCACGGTGTCGTCTCGACACACGGCGCCTTACCACCGCATCGCGCGTGGACCGAGAAGGCCACCGACAAGAGCAGGCGCTGCCATGCCGAGCAGGTACCAGGTTGCCCAGAAGGGCACATGCATCTCGGGGCAGCGCAGGCTGTAAGCCAACGTGCCTAACGCTCCAGCAAGAAGTCCCGTGGCAGCGCCGGCGAGCCGGGGACGGGTAGGAGCCAGGCCTCGCATCGCCCACAGCAATGCGCCAAGCGCCGGCAACGAGAGCAGCATGATTTTCAGCGAACAGACACGCCACGTGTGCCCCAATATCAGGGCGCCGCGCGCTTCAGGCACGGCGAGAGCAAGCACGATGAGTGCGGCGAGCCATGCGACGCCCACGGGAAGAATCAACGCGGCCCACGCGCGACCGACGCGCACACCCGGCTGTGACAGACGCGACGTCACACACGTGGCTGCGAGCGTCATCGTCAACGGCAATGCCAGCTTGGCCCAGAAGACGGGCATTGCCACGCGTGTTATAAGGCTGGTGCCGTCGCCTGGCAATATCACAAGCAGCGACAGCGCCGCAGTAAGACTGACCGCGAGACCCATGCCGAGGCGGCTTGCCACCGCTGACCGCGACGGTGGACGAGGACTGTCCGCGAGCATTGCGATGAACTCTTGTGTATTCATTTTGATTTCCCCCGGAATTTTGCCGCGAGTGTGTTGAGACCACGATGCACACCAACCTTTACGGCCGACTCGGAAAGACCCATCGTCGCCGCAGTTTCAGCGACCGACAAGCCCCATAGCTTCATATGCTCAATTGGACCGCGCTGCCGCGGCGGTAGCGTGGCCAGCAACCGCTGCAGATCGCGCTGTGCTTCGAGTGTCTCGAATTGCGATTCCGCTTCCGCCTCCGAATCCTCATCAAGTGGTTCGAAGAGTGCACTGCGGCGCACCGCCGAACGGACGTGATCGGCGAGCTTGTAACGCACGATCGCACTGATCCATGCGGTCAGCGGCACTTCCGGCCTGAACGTATCGAGACCCTTGTGCACGGCGAGAAGAATTTCCTGTACCAGATCTTCGATGTCCGCGTCCTGCTGGCGCAAACGTTTCCGCAGGCGAGTGCGCAGATGACGCGCGAGTTTATCGAGAAACATCCGATATGCCTGGCTGTCGCCGTTGATCGAACGCATGAGCAGTGCGGTGAGCTGGCGTTCCGCTTCTGACATCATTGAATTCGCATCGAGACTTTTCACGGTCGTCTGCATCTCGCGGCCAGCAGGGGGACGCGATGTCATCGTCCCGAAGGACGATAAGCGGTCGACGTTACGCACGTCACGCTCGCAACAAGCCGTCGACGCGGCGGGTATACCAGCGCCTGAGCGCACCGTCCACGGCCAGGGGCCCCGGCCCATTGAACACGAGCGCAATCAGGCCCGCAATGTAAAGCAGATCTGTTTCATAACCCGGCGGCCCGAACCGCGGTATTCCACCCGTTATCGACATCAACTTGATTGAAGCGAACCCGAATTGCAGATGCACCGTGAGCGTGGCGACGAGCAGCACGGCGAGCATCGGAATCGTGACGAGCGGCACGAATGCGCCAACGAGGATTGCGAAGCCGCCAAACAGTTCTATGACGATGGTGCTCCATGTCATCAGATGAGGGGCCGGAACACCGAGCGCGTGGAGGATCGCGGCGAAGTTTTCCGGATTCTTGACGAGCTTTGCATAACCGTGCGCCATGAAACCGTAGCCCACGACCAGGCGGATAGGCAAAACTGAGAATCGCTCGAAGCGGGCCGCGAGCCAAGATGGATTGACAACAAGGAGTAGCGAGCGAAAGAGATTCATGGGCGTTGAATGTCGAGATGGTGGTGGAAAACGAGCACACCGGCATCGTGCGAATCGGCCGGATAGTGGCCGCATTAGATAGATCGTCGCGAACTCAGGAATGGTTACAGCAGAACCGATATTTCGTGGTTCCGTGAACGTTTCATTTCAGCGCGCGATCATGCCCTCTAAATCGATCGTTATAACTTGTTATGACATGATATAATTTCGTAGCTTGGTGCGGCAGTTCGGTGATGAGCTGACGTTGATCTAATTGGACATCGGCGGCCGACTATCGGAAGTCGATGAGACGGAAACGGGTGGGGCATCGCCTGACGTCCATCACCGCTTGCGGGATGCGGTAGCAAGCTTGCATCGAGCGTCACGAAAATTGCGTTGAGCAGGTCGCTCTCATGCGAAGACGACCGTACGGTCGGCCAGTCACGCGCGCGCTGCACCATCGCGTAGAGCACCGACATCTGCAAGCCGTTCTTGAGTGCGTAGTTCGGGTCGTATTGATTGGAGTAACCCCTCACCAGTCGAAGCAGGCATTCGGGTTCGTCCATCGAGTCAATGAGCGCGAGCAAATCAACGTAGATGGAGCGATTGGCAAAGAAGGTCCCTGAGCTGACTCGAGCTGTTGCAGCGGCGAGTCGTCGGTCTGGAGTCGGCGGTGTTGGCCGCGCTCCGAAACGTGTCCCGAGCATCGGTTCTTCCTGCGAAAGAGCACGCAGTTGCTGCGTCCTGCGGGCGACCTCAAAAGCCTGAGCATCGCTGACTTGAGAGGGCGTCGCCTGAGCGCTGACGCCCCAACGTGATGTTCAGCTGGTCCGCGGACCAAACCCCGAGTATGAGCGCAACTGGCTGATCTGCGGCGAGGCAAGGAAGCCTGACTTTACCAGCGGAAGTCCCGACAGAAGCTGAATCAGGCGGTCTTCGTCGTCCGCTTCCGAAATCATGCAGGCGCCGCCTTCAGCGCGCAGCCATATCTGACGAACCACGCCAGAGGCGTAAAGCCGACGCACATATTCGGCCTCCGCCTCGATGTCCTGCTTATCGGGAGACATAGTGGATGCGTTTTCTGAACGGGAAATCATCACGAGATACTGCATGTTGCTCTCCTTTGATCAATAACCTATGAAAAACATAGTATCACGGCGTGGCGGTATTGCAAACGCGGCGTGACGAGTCGAATTTATATGTGGCGTGCAAATTTTGGTCTGTCGGCGAGACACATTCTCTTCTTGACACTATGGAAAGCATAGCTACAATGCGACGACCGGCAAGGTTCGTCGCAAGCTGAATCGTCAGCGGGATCGCAAGGTCTCCCGTCGAGAAGCGAGCCATGTCGAGACGCAGTTTTCGTACGCCACTTCTGGAGGAATGCAAATGAGCGCCACCGCCTACGACGCCAGGTCTACCGCACTACTGTTCGTCGATCCGTACAACGACTTTTTGTCCGAAGGCGGCAAGGTCTGGCCTTTCGTCGAAAAGATTGCGACAGAAGTGAGGCTGCTCGACAACCTTCGAACCATCAACAAGGCGGTCCGGGACGCCGGGATTAAGGTCATCTATGTTCCGCACCGCCGTTGGCAGCCGGGCGATTACCGGTGCTGGTGTCATCCGAGCCCGAGCCAGCGCAAGATCATGGCTGGCCATCACTTTGCCAAAGGCGAGTGGGGCGGCGAATGGCACCCCGACTTCGCGCCGCAACCGGGCGATATCGTGGCGCTCGAACATTGGGGTTCGAGCGGCTTTGCGAATACGGATCTTGATTTCCAGCTCAAGCAGCACCGCGTGACGCATGTGGTGATCGTTGGTCTGCTGGCCAACACCTGCATCGAGGCCACCGGGCGATATGCAATGGAACTCGGTTATCACGTGACGCTCGTGAAGGACGCGACCGCCGCATTGCAGCCGGAAATGATGCGTGCAGCGCATGAACTGAATGGGCCGACCTATGCGCACAGTATCGTCAGCACCGCCGAACTCGTCGAAGCCTTGCCGAAAGCATGAGCACCCGCCGGTTCCATCCAGCTTCGCGACGACAACCATGATCTCCACGCGCCAGGTGTATCTGATGGCTCTGTGCTGCGCGCTAGCCGTGTCACCGATTTACTATCATCAGCCGTTGCTTCCGCAGATCGCAGCGGCGTTCGCACTGCCATCTGCGCGCGGGAGTCTCATCGCCACGCTCACCCAACTCGGCTACGCAATTGGATTGCTTCTATTTGTACCGCTCGCCGACGGTGTCCAGCCTCGCACGCTGGCGTCGCGGGCGATCATCGCGAATGCAGTGGCGTTGATCGGCTGCGCGGCCGCGCCATCATTCTCCGTCCTCGCCGTATGCAGCTTCCTGGTCGGCATGACGGCGATCTCGGCGCAGATCATCATTCCGGCGGTCTCGGGCGCGGCCGCCCCCGAGACCCGCGGCCGCATAGTCGGTTCGCTGCTGGGCGGCCTTTCCTCAGGCGTCCTGCTGGCGCGCACGTTGAGCGGCTTCATTGGTGCGATGCTCGGCTGGCGCTCAATATTCCTGATCGCCGCCATCATCGATCTCGCACTCCTTGTCGTGATTCGAGGGCTGCCTGTCGCGACGGGACTCGCCACGATCCGCTACGGCGAACTGATGCGCTCCCTCGTTCGTCTGGTGCGCGACGAAGGACTGTTGCGGATCTCCGCGGCAATGGGTTTTCTGGTGTTTGCCGCGTTCAGCGCGTTCTGGGCGACGCTGGCCGCGCTGCTCGTGCGCCCGCCTTATCACTTCGGTCCTGCCACCATCGGTGCATTCGGACTCGCCGGGATCGTCGGCCTCTCGGTATCGGCGCAGCTCGGCGCGGTCGTCGACCGGATTGGCGCCCGCAAGATCGCTTCCGCCGGCGCGCTGACGGTCGTCGTGGCGTTCGCGTTCGTTGCAGCGGGCGGGCGCAGTCTGGCATGGCTGATCGTCGGCATGGTGCTGCTGGACCTCGGCAACCGCGCGACCTTTATCGCCAACCAGGCGCGGATCTACGCGCTGCGTCCCGAGGCCCGCAGCCGTCTCAACACCGTCTACATGGTTTCGTACTTTCTTGGCGGCGCACTCGGGGCGGCGCTCGGCGGCGTCGGTGCGCTTCACGCCGCCTGGATCGGGCTCGCTGTGGTTGGCGTGTTGCTTGCACTTGCCGCCGTGGCAGTCAATTCACTCGCTTACGGGCGACGTGTTCCGGCTTTCACCGGCGCACAGACGTAACAACCAGGAAGAAAGGTAACCGAAGCCCGTCCTTCGTGGCGCCGACGCCGCGCGGGCCGTTGGAAGCAATCTGCACAGCAGAAGTTGATGACGTTCAAGGCACTGCTCGCAAAGAAGTCGCGTGATGCGATTTCGACGCACATCCTCCAGATGGACGCGTGAAGGCGCAGATGATCGCCGCCATCGCGGACCAGTTTTAAAGGCTGACTACGTGATGACGCGCTCTTTCCGGCGAACACGGCCAATCCGAATTTGATCCGCGAAGTGAACGTGCGCAACGTCGCGCTGCCTGAAGATCAAACTGTGCTTGTCGAATTCAAAACGACGATGTCGTCGGCTGGCAAACTCACGCTGCGCTGGTTGGGAAGTGAGCGACCTGGCCGAGGCGATTATCCAGAAATACCCGACCTGAAAGACGGATTCGCCGGCTATGTGTTCAACAAGAGTTGGTGAACAAAAGCTCTGGGAAACTGCGAGACACCATCGTTTGCAGAGCGACCTCAGCTCGCACCAGATCCTACTGAGATTGTCACACGGGCAGTCCACGAAAGACGACGGCACGATAAAAATCCGACTCAAACCAGGAGAGAACTCCTTTGCAGCGCGCAGCGGCCTCGTAGCGTGCGGTTTCGAAATGCCCTAGGCGGAGGCCATTTCCGATTGCGATTCCCAGATTTGCCGATTTAAAAATGAGCCGCAGAGCCGACCCGACGTGATGATCGGCGTCTTCCGCTGGCGCAGCTTGCTGTATCGAGCGAGAGCCTGTTGCTGACGCGACGTAAGTGAATCTGTCTGCATATGAAGGTTTTTCCAAAATGAGGCCAAACGCGTTGTAGCCGAGCATCGGCTTCGCCCGATCCGCCGTCGGCGAACCGGCCGATCGCCTCGCCCGTCGCGGTATCGATGCTGTCGGCGTTGGGTGTGCCGAGCCAATGCCCGGCAATCCAGTGTCGTGCGTTCATGCTGAACGTTCCTTGATGGCGCGTGAGGGCTCGTCGCCCGACATGTTCGACGCGCGGTGCAACTCGTCGCCGATGACCTCGATCAGTGCTTCCGCCGCCGTGCTCAACGGGCGGCGCGGATGGCTCACGCAGACAATGTGCCGCACGATGCGAGGCGCCAGAATCGGGCACGCTCGCAGGGTGCCGTGACGCGCCGCCCGTTCGACGACGATGCGCGGCAGGATCGTCGCGAACCGCGTGTGCTCGACGAGCTTGAGGATGGTCGACAGCACGTCGATCTCGAAGCGCGGCGCAAGCAGGACGTCTTCGTGCTGTGCGGCGCTGTCGAGCACGCCGCGCAGGCCGTGGCGCTTCGTCGGCAGCACCAGTTCGAGTTCGGGTAGTTGCGCGAGCTCGATCGCGTGCGGGAGATCCGGCCCATGCGCCGCGCTGGTGGCAAGCACCATCTCTTCGTCGAGCAGCGGGCGCGAGTCGAGCGAAAGGCGCGCTCGCGGCTTGTTGATGATGGCGGCATCGAGCTGGCCGCCCGCCACCCAGTCGATGAAGGTCGCGCTGTAGCCATCGGCGACAGTGACTTCGACATCGGGGTAACGCGCGTGATAGCGCGACAGCGAATCCGCGAGCACGCTTTCCGTCACCGATGCGATCAGCCCGATGCCGACATGCCCCGTCACCACTTCCTCGCGCTGCACGAGTTGCTGCCGCGCGTGGGCAAGGTCGCGCATGATCGGTAAAAACAGGCGGTACATCAGCCGTCCCGCGGCGGTCGGCGCCATGCCGTGTGCGCCGCGCTCGAATAGCTGCTGATGTAGTTCGTCTTCGAGCTTCGCGATCTGCATGCTGAGCGCGGGCTGCACGATGTTCAGCCGCTTGGCGGCGCGCGTGACCGAGCCGTCCTCGAATAGCGCGATGAAGTACTGGATTTGTTTGAGGTCCATTTTTCCGGGCATCAGAGAGGCTAATAGCTGGTATCGGCATTATCAACCGCTTTCCGCATGCAGGCAGGGTGCAGATTCTTCACGCTCCCGGTACCGGGGCATGTTGAGCGGTACATTCATACGGAACTGCAAGAACGCTGTCATCCGGAGGAACACGGATATAAGGAGGAATGATTCGCCGCATCAATAAACGGTATTAGATCTTATGGGGCGATCTCGTTACGCTTCATCCATGCGCTTGCCTCGGCAAACGCTCATAGATGGAGACGCTGATGAATACACGCGATGCCGTAACGAACGGCATTCCCTCGCTTACCTGGGCCCCCGACCACGCCGACACCGGCTCGCTCTCGCTGCGCGACTGGCTCGCGTATCTCGCGAAAACAGGCCGCGTCGCGACGATCGACAAGCCCGTTGCGCTCGAACATGAACTCGCCGCAATCGCGAAGCGCCTCGACGGCACACAAGCGGCTTTTTTTACGCAGCCGCGCGGTCATGCGGTGCCCGTGGTGAGCGGCTTCATGTCGAAGCGCGCGTGGATTGCGGAAGCGATGGGCGTCGATGAATCCGCGTTGCTCGCGCGGTTCTCCGCTGCGGCCGCCGCGCCGCTCGCATCGAAGCTCGTTGAACGTGACGATGCGCCGTGCCAGCAAGTGGTGCACACGAGCGGCATTGATCTTCACGCGCTGTTGCCGATTCCGACGCACAGCGAGCATGACAACGGACCGTACATCACAGCAGGCCTCGTGATCGCGCGCAATCCGCGCACCGGCGTGCAGAACGTCTCGATCAACCGCATCCAGGTGCACGGCCCCGATCGCATGGCGATCCTGCTGCTGCCGCGCCATCTCTACGCATTTCAGCGCGAGGCTGAAGCCGCCGGCGATGCGCTCGACGTGGCCATCGCCATTGGCGTCGATCCGTTGACCCTGCTCGCTTCACAGGCGATCACGCCGATCGATTGCGACGAGCTCGAAATCGCGGGCGCACTGCAGGGCGCGCCGCTGCCCGTCGTGCAGTGCGTGACGAACGGCGTGCACGTGCCCGCGTTCGCGGAGATCGTCATCGAAGGGCGCATCCTGCCGAACGTCCGCGAGCCGGAAGGCCCGTTCGGCGAGTTCCCGAAGTACTACAGCGCGAAGGAAGCACGCGAAGTCATCGAAGTAAAGGCGCTCACGCATCGGCGCGATCCGATTTTTCATACGATCGTGCCGGCCGAAATGGAGCATTTGCTGCTCGGCGCGATCCCGCGTGAAGCCACCTTGCTCGCGCATCTCCAGCGCAGCCATCCGGCGGTGAAAGACGTGCATCTGTCGGTGGGCGGCGTGTGCCGCTATCACCTGTGGGTGCAGTTCGACAAGAAGCGCGAAGGGGAAGCGAAGAACGTCATCCTCTGCGCGTTCGGCGCGCACTACGACATCAAGCAGGTCGTCGTCGTCGATACCGATGTGAACGTGCACGATCCCGCGGAAATCGAATGGGCGATCGCGACGCGCTTTCAGGCGGACCGCGATCTCGTCGTGATCGCGGGCGCGCAGGGCTCGCCGCTCGATCCGTCGACGACGGTCGGTCAGCCCGACGACGCGCCCGCGCATCTGCAGGGCGTGAGCGCGAAGATGGGCCTCGACGCGACGCGCCCGGTCGTCTATCCGGCGCACGTCTTCACGCGCGTGCGCATTCCCGGTCAGGACACCGTTGATCTGAATGCGCTCGTCGCCGCCGACAACAGCGCCTTCGATGCCTACCTTGAGCGCAATCATGGCTGAACGCACGAAGCGCATCGTCGTCGGCATTTCGGGCGCAAGCGGCGCGGTGATCGGCGTGCGTTTGCTCGCCGCGTTGCGCCGGCTAGGCACCCACGAGACGCATCTCATCGTGTCGTCGTCGGGCGCGGTGACGGCCGCACAGGAACTCGGCCTCGCGCGCGGTGATCTCGAAGCCGTTGCCGATGTCGTGCACAACGTGCGCGATATCGGCGCGGCCGTGGCGAGCGGATCGTTTCTGACCGAAGGCATGGTGATCGCGCCATGTTCGATGAAAACGCTTGCGGGCGTCGCGAACGGCTTCGCGGACAACCTGCTTACGCGTGCCGCCGATGTGATGCTCAAGGAGCGCCGCCGCCTCGTGCTGGTCGCGCGCGAAACGCCGCTCAATCTCGCGCATCTGCGCAACATGACACTCGCCACCGAAATGGGCGCGATCGTGATGCCGCCGGTGCCCGCTTTCTACGCGCATCCGCAGACTATCGAGGACGTGGTCGACCACACGGTCGGGCGTATTCTCGATTTGTTCGGCATCGAGCACGACGAGATTGCGCGCCGCTGGAGCGGTCTCGCCGATGAATTCGGCGGCCGCGCCGCAGGTCAGGAGTAACGTCATGAATCAGCGCGAAACCGCATTCGCCGACATGGACGCGCGCGTCTCCGACAACCAGGCGCGCGAAGCTACCGCACCGCAGCGCCACATTGGACGCCCGATGCAGCGCCTCGAAGACCCGGCGATCCTGACGGGCCGTGGCCGCTATGGCGACGACATCGCTGTAAAGCCGGGCACGCTGCACGCCGCGATTCTGCGTTCGCCGCACGCGCACGCGGACATCCTGTCGATCGATACGGAAGCTGCATCGAAACTCGCGGGCGTGCGCGCCGTGCTCACGCGAGACGATTTGCGTCCGTGGTCGCGACCGTTCGTCGTCGGCGTGAGATCGCCGATGGAACAGTGGGCGGTCGCGATGGACCGCGTGCGCTACGTCGGCGAGCCGGTTGCGGTCGTGATGGCGGAATCGCGTGCGCTCGCGGAAGACGCGCTCGATCTCATCAAGGTCGACTACGCGATGCTCGATCCCGTGACGTCGATCGAACAAGCCGCGAAGGACGACGCGCCGGTGCTGCACGAACGCGTCGGCAGCAACGTCATCAGCGACCGGCATTTCCGCTACGGCGAGCCGGAAGCGGCCTTCGAGCGCGCGCCGCATCGCGTGAAGCTGGTCGCGCACTATCCGCGCAACACCTGCGCGCCTATCGAGTGCGGCGTGGTCATCGCCGAGTATCTTTCGGGCGATGAAGGCTACGACGTCACGTCGAATTTCATGGGGCCGTTCTCGCTGCACGCCGTCATGGCAATGGCGCTGAATGTGCCCGCCAGTCGCCTGCGTCACAAGGCGCCGCGCGATTCCGGTGGCAGCTTCGGCGTGAAGCAGGCGGTGTTTCCGTATGTCGTGCTAATGTGCCTCGCGTCGCGTAAGGCGGGTGCGCCGGTGAAGTGGGTCGAGGACCGGCTCGAACATTTGAGCGCGGCGACGTCGGCGACGGCGCGCGTATCGACCATCGAAGCCGCTGTCGAAGCGGATGGCCGCATCGTCGCGCTCTCGTACGACCAGATGGAAGACGTCGGCGGCTACGTGCGCGCGCCCGAGCCCGCGACGTTCTACCGGATGCACGGCTGTCTGACGGGCGCCTACGCCATCCCGAATCTGCTCGTGCGCAACCGGGTCGTGCTGACAAACAAGACGCCAACCGGCCTCGTGCGCGGATTCGGCGGACCGCAGGTGTATTTCGCGCTGGAGCGGCTGGTTCAGCGCATCGCCATCGAGCTGAAGCTCGATGTGCTCGACGTGTATCGCCGCAACTTCGTTCCCGCCGACGCGTTCCCGTATCGCGCGGCAGCGGGCGCACTGCTCGATTCGGGCAACTATCACGAAGCGCTGCGCCGTTCGATCGACGATGGCGGATACCGCGAACTCGTCGCGCGCCGCGACGCCGCGCGCGGCGAAGGGCGGCTGTATGGCATAGGCTTCGCGGCGATCGTGGAGCCGTCGGTCTCGAACATGGGCTACATCACGACCGTGATGCCCGCCGACGCGCGCAAGAAAGCAGGGCCAAAGAACGGCGCGATCGCGAGCGCGACCGTCAACGTCGATCTGCTCGGCGGCGTGGTGGTGACGATCGCATCGACGCCCGCGGGCCAGGGCCACATGACAGTGTGCGCGCAAGTCGTCGCCGACGTGCTCGGACTCGATCCGAAGGACATTGTCGTCAACGTCGAATTCGATACGCACAAGGACGCCTGGTCCGTCGCGGCGGGCAATTATTCGAGCCGCTTCGCGGGCGCGGTGGCGGGCACGGTGCATCTCGCCGCGACGCGCGTGCGCGACAAGCTCGCGCGTGTGCTCGCGAAGCAGTTCAACTGCGCGCCCGGCGACGTGCGCTTCGAAGGCGCGCGCGTCTTTCCGCGCGATGCCGAAGACCGCGCGCTGCCGTTCGCCCGCGCCGCGAGCAATGCGCCGCACTGGGCGCCCGCGCTCTTGCCCGAAGGCGAAGAGCCGGGCCTGCGCGAAACCGTGTTCTGGTCGCCGCCGCACATGGATGCGCCCGACGATCAGGACCGCATCAATACATCTGCGGCGTATGGCTTCGCGTTCGACATGTGCGGCGTCGAAGTGGACCGCGCGACGGGACGCGTGCGCATCGACCGATATGTGACCGTGCACGACGCGGGCACGATCCTCAATCCCGCACTCGCCGATGGCCAGATTCGCGGCGCGTTCGCGCAAGGCCTCGGCGCGGCGCTGATGGAAGAGTTCCGCTACGGCGCGGACGGCAGCTTCCAGTCCGGCACGCTCGCCGACTATCTGATGCCGACGACCTGCGAAGTGCCCGATCCGCTGATCGTGCATCTGGAGACGCCTTCGCCTTTCACGCCGCTTGGCGCGAAAGGTCTCGGCGAAGGCAACAATATGAGCACGCCGCCATGCATCGCGAATGCGGTGGCGGATGCGCTCGGCGTCGAAGACATTCGCTTGCCGCTCACGCCGCCCAAAGTGATGGCGATGATCGGCATTGACGATCCCGAACCCTCGCGCCCCGAATATCGCGAAGCGCCCGCCACGAAGCCCGCGACGCCGGGCGGCGGACGCGCGCTGACGGCGCAAGGCACCGTCGATCTGCCCGCGACGCCCGAAGCTGTGTTCGCCGTGCTGCTGGATCCGAAGGCGCTCGCGAACGTCATTCCCGGCTGTCACGCGCTCGAAGAAACCGCGCCGGACCAGTATCGCGCGGACGTGACCGTCGGCGTCGGCATGATCAAGGCGCGTTTCGAGGCGCGTATCGGCTTGTCGGAGATCGATGCGCCGCGCCGCCTGCGACTCGCTGGCGCGGGCATCTCACCGCTCGGCAGCGCGCGCGGCAGCGGTCTCGTCGAACTGACGCCGCAAGGCAGCGGCACGCGGCTCACGTATGACTACGAAGCGCAGGTGTCGGGCAAGGTCGCGGCCGTCGGCGGCCGCATGCTCGAAGGCGCGGCGAAGGTCGTGCTGAAGCAGTTGTTCGAATCGCTCGGACGGCAGGCGGCGGGCAAGCCGGTGCACGCGCACGGATCGTGGATCGCAAGACTCCTCGCACGTTTCAGGAGACACGCATGAAGCCTGCACCATTCGATTACCTGCGCGCGATGACCGCGCAAGACGCGCTCGACGCGCTCGCGCAATACGGCGAAGACGCCCGCGTGCTGGCGGGCGGCCAGTCGCTGATGGCCGTGCTCAACATGCGGCTCGCGCAGCCGAAGGTGCTCGTCGATATCTCGCGCACCGCCGAACTCGACGCCGTGCGCGTGGACAAGCAGGCGGGGCATCTCGTCGTGAACGCCGCAGCGACGCAAGGCAGCGTCGAATGGCGCAGCACGCTCACCGACGAAGCGCCGCTGCTCGCGATGGCCTTCCCGCATATCTCGCACTTTCAGATTCGCAATCGCGGAACAGTGTGCGGATCGATCGCGCATGCGGACCCGAGCGCGGAGTTGCCGCTCGTGCTTTCGGCGCTCGGCGGCGACGTGATGCTGCGCTCGCGAAAGAGGCGCCGCACGCTCGCCGCGCAGGACTTCTTTCAGGGAATGCTGATGACCGCGCGCGAGCCCGATGAACTCGTCGAAGCGGTGCGCTTCCCGCTGCGCAAACCGGGCGTGCGCTACGCGTTCGCGGAATTTTCCGCGCGACACGGCGATTTCGCGATCGTCGCGTGCGCGGCCGTGGTCACCGACGATTCGATCCGTATTGCAGTCGGCGGCGTCGCGGACCGGCCGGTGACGGAGCAATGGCCGCGTCTGCAGGGCGACGACTTGCGTGGCGCACTGAACGATTTGAGCTGGAAACTGAACGCGCAGGACGACGCGCACATCAGCGCGAAATATCGCCGGAATCTGGTCCGGCAACTCGGATGGCGCGTGATTGAGGAGGCGAAGTGAGCAAGACATCGACGAACATCCTGCGGCAAGGCGAAGCGCAGCGCATCACGCTGACGCTGAACGGCCGCGAACGAAGCGGCCATTGCGAGCCGCGCGAACTGCTGTCGGACTTCATCCGGCACGAACTCGGCGCGACGGGCACGCACGTCGGCTGCGAGCACGGCGTATGCGGCGCGTGTACCGTGCATGTCGATGGCGTCGCGGCGCGGTCGTGCCTGATGCTCGCGGTGCAGGCCGATGGGCGGCATATCGATACCGTCGAAGGCCTTGCGCCCGATCAGACGCTTGGCGACCTGCAGCAGGCGTTCCAGCGGCATCACGCGCTGCAATGCGGCTTCTGCACGGCGGGCATTCTGATGTCGTGCGCGGATTATCTGCGGCGCGTGCCGGATCCGTCCGAAGAGCAAGTGCGCGAGATGCTCTCGGGTCATATCTGCCGCTGTACGGGCTACACGCCCATCGTGGCCGCGGTGCTCGACGTGGCGGCGCGCCGCCGGGCCGTGGCAAGCACGAAGGAGGTCGAACATGCTTGATCTCGGCCGCACGTTCCTGCAAAGCGTCGAGCGCAGTCCGAACGCGCTCGCGCTCGTCGATGGCGATGTGCAACTGACGTACGCGCAGTGGCATCGCATGATCTTGAATGTCGCCGTTGGCCTGCGCGAGCTGGGCCTGCAACGCGGCGACCGGTTGCTCGTCGTGCTTCAAAACCGCTGGGAAATGGCGACGCTGCATTGGGCCGGACAGTTCGCGGGCATCGTGATCGTGCCGCTCAACTGGCGCGCGAAGCCGGAAGAAGTCGACTACTGCGTGACCGACGCGGGGGCGAAGGCGATCGTGTACGAACCTGTCAGCGCCGATTCCGTCGCGCAGAGCGCTGCCGCGCAAAAAGTGCCTCGCGTCGGACTCGACGATGCGCCCGGCCGCACCACCATCTTCGATGCGCTCATCGTCGAACGAACGCGCAGCGGCGACGTGACCGACACGACGCACGCCGCCGCCGACGACATCTCGCTGATCCTTTACACGTCCGGCACGACGGGCAAAGGCAAGGGCGTGCCGCGCCGGCATCGGCACGAACGCGCGGGCGCGCTAGCGCACGTCGCGCAGAACCTGTACAGGCGCGGCGAACGGACGCTCGGCGTGATGCCGCTCTATCACACGATGGGCGTGCGCTCGCTGCTCGCGATGGCGCTCGTCGATGGCCTTTTCGTCTGCGTGCGGCGCTGGAACGCGAAGCTCGCGCTCGAATGCATCTCGAAGCACGCGCTCACCTGCCTCTATCTCGTACCGACGCTCTATCACGATCTGCTCGCCGACAGCGCGTTCGCGAGCACGGACACGTCGTCGGTCAGAAAGCTCGGCTTCGCGGGCGCACCGATGAACGACAGCCTGCTCAAGCGCCTCTCGGCCGCGTTCGAGCCGGAGCTCTTCGTCAATCACTACGGCTCGTCCGAGGTCTACACGTTCAGCATCGATCAGGACGCGACGAAGAAACCTGGCAGCGCGGGCCGCGCCGGCATCAATACGCGGCTGCGCGTCGTGAAGCTCGATGCGCTCTCGCCCGATGAGATCGCCGAAGTCGGCGAAGAAGGACAGATCACCGTGGACCTGCTCGGCGACGAAGCCTTCGAAGGCTACTGGAATCGCCCGGACGCGAATGCGAAGTGCTTGCGCGACGGCTGGTACTTCACCGGGGACACGGGCTATCTCGACCGCGACGGCGATCTGTACGTGACGGGTCGCGTCGACGACATGATCATCAGCGGCGGAGAAAACATCTCGCCGGTGGATATCGAATCGGTGTTGTCGCTGCATCCCGCCGTCGATGAAGTCGCGGTCGCGGGCGTCAAGGACGAGCGCTGGGGCCAGCGCGTGGTTGCATTCATCAAGCGCCGCGAGTACGTCGATTCCGACTCGCTCGATGCATGGTGCCGCCAGTCCGACCTCGTCAACTTCAAGCGCCCGCGCGATTACGTCTTCGTCGACGACATCCCGAAGTCGCCCGTCGGCAAGATCCTGCGCCGCAAGCTGCAGGCGGGCGAGTACACGCCCGACTCGAAAGCGCAGGCCGCTCAACCTACAGAAACCACCAAGGAGTAACCCACAATGAGTGATCTCAACCATCGCGGCCGGACGCTGCTGCAAGACCTCGACGGCTTCTCGGTCGAAATCGACGCGCAGCGCGAGCGCGCCGACATCATCCTGCATCGGCCGCCGTTCAACGTCATTTCGATGCCCGCACGCGAGCAGTTGCGCGCCGTGTTCGAAGCCCTCGACGAGGACGACCGCGTGCGCGTGATCGTCGTGCGCGCGAAGGGCGAGCATTTTTCGAGCGGCGGCGACATCAAGGGCTTTCTGGAAGCCTCGCCGGAGCACGTATCGAAGCTCGCGTGGAACATCGCGGCGCCCGCGCGGTGCTCGAAGCCGGTGATCGCGGCGAATCGCGGCTTCTGCTTCGGCGTGGGCTTCGAGTTGTCGCTGGCGTGCGATTTCCGCATCGTCACCGATACGACCTTCTATGCGCTGCCGGAGCAGAAGCTCGGCCAGATTCCCGGCTCGGGCGGCTCGGCGCGTCTGCAGTCGATGGTCGGCATCGGCCGCACGAAGGACATCGTGATGCGCTCGCGCCGCATTCCTGGCAAGCAGGCGTACGAGTGGGGCATCGCGGTCGATTGCGTCGCGGACGCGGAACTCGAATCGGCAACCGATGCGCTCGTCGACGAACTGCGCGCGTTCTCGCCGCTCGCGCAGCGCACCGCGAAGAAGCTGCTGAACGATACGGAAGACTCGCCGCTCTCGATTGCGATCGAACTCGAAGGGCATTGCTATAGCCGGCTGCGCGCGTCGGACGATTTCCGCGAGGGCGTGGAGGCGTTCCACGGCAAGCGCAAGCCGGTGTTTCGCGGTTCCTGATACGCCGCGCGGCGAACATAAGGGGAGACAGGTGATGGATCGCTTCGACTATGTGATCGTGGGCGGCGGCTCGGCGGGATGCGTGCTCGCGCATCGGCTGTCGGCGACGCCGACTGTGCGCGTCGCGCTGATCGAGGCCGGCGCCGACACGCCGCCTGGCGCAGTGCCTGCGGCCATTCTTGACAGCTATCCGATGCCGGTCTTCTGCGGCGACACGTACATCTGGCCCGATCTCAAGGCGAAGGCCACGAGGGACGCCGCGCCGCGCGTCTACGAACAGGGCCGCGTGATGGGCGGCGGGTCGAGCATCAACGTGCAGTCGGCCAATCGTGGCCTGCCGCGCGATTACGACGAATGGGCCGCGAGCGGCGCCGATGGCTGGTCATGGCGCGACGTGCTACCGTACTTCCGAAAGCTCGAACGCGACGTCGACTTCCCCGGCGGCGAACTGCACGGCAGCGATGGTCCCGTCCCGATCCGCCGCATCATGCCGAAAGACTGGCCCGCGTTCTGTCATGCGTTCGCCAAGGGTTTGCGCGCCAATGGCTTCCCTGAATTGCAGGATCAGAACGGCGAGTTCGGCGACGGCTTTTTTCCGGGCGCTTTCTCCAACATCGACGACAAGCGGGTGTCGACGGCCATCGCCTACCTCGACGCAGCCACGCGCCAACGCCCGAATCTCAGTATCCATTCGAATCTGCGCGTCGAACGCATCGTGATGGAAGGCACGACGGCGCGCGGTGTCGTCGCGATTGCGGCGAACGGCGAGCGCGTGCGTTTCGATGCGGGCGAAGTCGTGCTGAGCGCGGGCGCAATGCAGTCGCCGGCGATGCTGATGCGCGCCGGCATCGGCGATGCGGGCCAACTCGTGGCGATGGGTATCGCATGTACGGTGGATTTGCCGGGCGTCGGACGCAATCTGCAGGATCATCCGTCGCTCACGTTCTGTCATTTTCTCGAGCCGCGCTTTCGCATGCCGCTCGCACGACGCCGCGCCAGCATGATGGCCGCGCGCATGAGTTCGGGCATCGCGGGCTGCGACGAGTCGGACCTGTATCTGTCGAGCGCGACGCGCGCCGCGTGGCATGCGCTCGGCAACCGGCTCGGCCTCTTCTTCCTGTGGTGCAACCGGCCGTACTCGCGTGGCCGCGTGCAGTTGGCTTCGCCCGATGCGGCCGCCGCGCCGCGCGTCGATCTGAATCTGCTCGATGACGAGCGCGATCTGCAACGGCTCGCCGCGGGCGTGCGGATGCTGGCGCGCATTGTCGATGCATCGGGTCTGGGACGCGATGCGCGCGACTTCTTTCCGGCGGCTTTCTCGCCGCGCGTGAAGGCGCTGAGCAAGGTCGGCGAAGGCAATGCGCTTCTGACTTCGATCCTCGGCGCGCTGCTCGACACACCGGCGCCGCTGCGGCGCCTGCTGATTGAACGCTTCTTCACGCGCGGCCTGAAGATGGCTTCGCTTATCCACGACGACCGCGCGCTCGCCGATTTCATCCGCGCGAACGTCTTCGGGGTATGGCATGCGAGCGGAACGTGCCGCATGGGCGACGCGCACGAGCGCAGCGCCGTGACCGACACCGAGGGCAGAGTGCACGGAACGCGAGGCTTGCGAGTGGTTGATGCATCGCTGATGCCGCGACTGCCTTCGGCGAATACCAATATCCCGACCATCATGATTGCCGAGAAGATCGCCGACGCAATGGTCACGAGACGCGCAGGCAGCGCATCGACTACGACGCCGCTCGCCGCCGCGCACTGACAAGTTTCTTTAACGGCAATAAGAGCACGCGACAACAACGTGCCTTCAACACGGGGTCGATCGAGAGATGGCCCTGTGAATTCAAGGAGATGGAAATGTCCGTAGCAGCGCAAAATGGCGCCGCCGCACCCGCTGTCGATCAGCGACAGGTGATGGGCGCAGTGGTAGCTTCGTGTCTCGGCTGGGCACTGGATTTATTCGATCTGTTCGTGCTGTTATATGTCGCGCCAGTGGTGGGGCGTCTTTTCTTCCCCTCCGAGCACGCGATGCTTTCTCTCGCCGCCGTCTATGCATCGTTCGCCGTGACACTGCTGATGCGCCCGCTCGGCTCCGCGCTCTTCGGTTCTTACGCCGATCGCCGTGGCCGTAAAGGCGCGATGATCGTGGCGGTGGTCGGCGTCGGCCTGTCGACGGCTGCGTTCGGCCTGCTGCCGACCGTCGCTCAAGCCGGCCTGCTCGCGCCGATTCTCTTCCTCTTGCTGCGCCTGATCCAGGGCGTGTTTGTCGGCGGCGTGGTTGCTTCGACGCACACCATCGGAACGGAATCCGTCGCGCCGAAGTATCGCGGCGCGGTGTCGGGACTGATCGGCGGCGGCGGGGCAGGGCTCGGCGCGCTGCTCGCCTCAGTAACGTTCCTCGCGATGTCGGCGCTTTTCCCCGGCGATGCCTTTGACGCATGGGGCTGGCGCTGCATGTTCTTCACCGGCATCATCAGCTCGATGCTTGGTCTCTTCGTGTTCAACAGCCTGGAAGAGTCGCCGCTGTGGAAGAAGCTCGCCGCCGAAAAGGCCGCGAAGGCCACCGCACAGGTCAAGAGCGCGCCCATCGAAGTCGTGCGCTCGCCGCTAAAGACGCTGTTCTCGCGCGACTATCGCAAGATCCTTTTCGTCAACCTGCTACTTACGATTGGCGGCGGCAGCGGCTACTACCTGACATCGGGCTACCTGCCGACGTTCCTGAAGGTAGTTAGCCACGCACCCAACGGTGCCGCCGCGGCGATTCTGATGACCTGCAGCATCGCGGTAGTGATCGCATCGATCGCAACAGGGCACCTGAGCACGTTCATCGGCCGCAAGGGAGCGTTCGTGTGGATCGGGATGATCCGGCTCGTCGCGTTGCCCGCGCTATTCCTGCTTCTGCCTACCGCCGACAGCATCATGATGGTCGGCGTCTATGCCGTGCTTCTCAGCGCGCTCGGCAGCGCGGGCTATGCGCCGATCCTGATCTTCCTGAATGAACGCTTCCCGACTTCGATCCGTGCGACCGGCACGGGCCTCTCCTGGAATATCGGCTTCGCGATCGGCGGGATGATGCCGACGGCCGTTTCGCTGGCGGCGAAGGACGCGAGCCAGTTGCCGATGACACTAGCGGTCTTCATCGGCGCGATCAGCGTGATCTTCCTCGTGGGCGCGTTCGTCGTGCCCGAGACGCTCGGCAAGCTTGAAGGCAGTTCCGCGCGCAATCACGCCTGAGTCATTGGCCATAACGGCGGACGCCAACGGGCGCACGCCTTTCACAACAGAAGGAGACATCGATGAAATACGAAGAAGACGTTCGTGCGCGTTCCTACAAGTTCCGTGACGAGTATGTCAACGCGACGCCATGGTGGTATCGCGGAGAAATGCACCTCGGCTTCACATTGCTCTTCACGGGCGGCGTGATCGTGTATTGCCTGATGCAGCTTCATGCGCCGACGTTCGCCGAATGGCTGGCGGTCATTCCGCTCTTTCTGTTCGGTAATTGGGCGGAATGGGCGGCGCACCGCTACGTGCTGCATCGTCCGACGAAGTATTTCAGCATGATCTACAAGCGCCATTGCGCGGTCCATCACCGCTTTTTCACGCATGTGACGCTTGAATACAAGGGCCACCGTCACTGGCGCGCGCTGCTGTTTCCGCCGTTCGCGCCGGTTGCGTTCGTGCTGGCGGCCGTGCCGTTCGCGCTCGTGATCGGGTTCGTATTCTCCCGCAACGCAGGCTATATCGCGTTGTTCACGATGGCGGCCTACTTTCTGATGTACGAGGGCCTGCATACGCTCTCACACTTCACCGATAGCCCGTTCCTCGACCGCGTTCCGCTCGTCAACACAGTGCGGCGCCTGCACGCCACACACCACGATCCCGAAGTGATGGCGACGCAGAACTTCAACCTCACGTTCCCGATCTGCGACACGCTGTTCGGCACGCGCAGCGACGTTCCGAGTAGTGCGCGCGAACCGTTGGAACACGGCCGCTAAGGCGCTTGTTTCGCCAATACACCCGTCGTCACGCGCTTTATCTCGTCAGTGATAATTGCGATGAGCGCCTGTGCGGCGGGACCGATCGGCCGCTTTGGATGCGTGACCTGGATGATGTGCCGCACGATCTGCGGCGATGTGATCGTGCGTGCGCGCAAGCGCCCTTCGTCCACTTTCGCCTGCACGACGACGCGCGGCAGGATTGTCGCGACACTGCTCTGCTCGACGAACTGCACGATGGTGCTGAGCAGATCGATCTCGAACTTCGGCTGGATGACGACGTCGGCCGCCATCAGCGCGGCATCGAGCGCGCCGCGCAGGCCGTTGCGGCGCGTGGGCAACACGAGTTCGATGCCCGACTGCTGCGTGAGATCGATCGCGTCGGGTAGTTCTGGGCCGTGCACCGCGCTCGTCACCAGCACCATTTCTTCGACGAGCAAAGGCTCGACGTGGAGCGTCAGCCGTCCGCGCGGCTTGTTGATGATGGCAGCATCGAGCCGGCCAGATTCGACAGCGTCGATCAGCTGCGCGCTGAAGCCATCGGCGACGGACACTTCGACTTGCGGGAAAAGCGTATCGAATCGGGCGAGCGATTCGGGCAATACGCTCTGCGCCTCCGACGACACCATCCCCAGCGACACGCGGCCCGTCACGATCACATCGCGACGACTCAGGTGCTCACGTGCGTGATCGATGTCGCGCATGATCGGCGTGTAAAGGCGGTACATCAACCGTGCGGCTTCGGTCGGCGCCATGCCGTGCGGCCCGCGCTCGAAAAGCTTCTGCCGAATCTCCGTTTCGAGCTTGGCGATCTGCATGCTGAGCGCCGGTTGCGCGATGTTGAGGCGCCTGGCGGCGCGCGTGACGGTGCCTTCTTCGAAAAGCGCGATGAAGTACTGGATCTGCTTCAGTTCCATGGCACAGGGGTGTACGGGACGGGGCTGACGAAGATAGTACCGCGCACCGTCTTTCATGAGGTGGGCGTCGTATCGCTAACCCACGGCATCGAGTCGCTGATTGCAGCCGAGCGTCCATCAGGGCCGACCGAGGCGATCGCGCAACGCATACTGCGAACGCTGGCACCGGTTCAGGCATATGGCGGGACCTGTATGGTGCCAAATGTTGTCAAAGAGGCGAAAGACATCCAAGCGCCTGAGTCACGTTCGTTCATCAGTTTGACGACCCAGTCGATGAACACGCGCAGCTTCGCGCTGACATGGCGGTTCGGCGGGTACGCGATGTAAAGCGGCATCGGATCGAACTGCCCGTAGCAAGTCTTTGATCACAGGGGCGGCACCCTCGGGGATGAGCTTCAACGCAGGCGCTTTGTCGCCGAAGCCAGCGATTGTGCAGTCGACCAGTAGTCGGACCATGGGTCTTTGGCTTGAAAGCTCAGGTATTCGCGCGCAGTCTGGACATTCCACTGCGCGCCGCTTTTGAGGTCAGTGAGCTGTTCCCACGCGACGGGCATCGACATTCCCAACCCCGGACGGGCGCGCGCTGAAAACGCTGCAGCCGTTGTCTGTCCCATTCCATTGCGCAGGTAATCCACATAGATTTTGCCGATGCGGTTCGACGGGCCGGATATGGCGGAGAAGCGTTCGGGAATCGTCTTCGCGAGATGCCGGACAAAGGCCTGCGAGAACGACTTCACGGCTGCATAGTCGAGGCGCGAGTTCAGCGGCACGATCACGTGCAACCCCTTGCCGCCGCTTGTCTTCAGCCACGACTGCAGGCCCAGTTCCGAAAGCAGCGTTCTGACAAGGACAGCGGCCTCCTGAACATAGCTCCATTTCAATCCTTCGCCTGGGTCGAGGTCGAAGATGACCCGGTCCGGCTTGCCGAGTTTCCGGACTGTTGAATTCCACGTGTGGAACTCGATGACGTTCATTTGCGCCGCGGACAGTAGCGCGTCAACCGTATCCACGCTCAGTAAGGGTGGGTGCCTGGGCCATAGGCCGCGATTGTGAACGGTCAGTCCCGGCATACTGGTACGCTCGACGTGTTTCTGGAAAAACAGTTCGCTTGCGATACCGGCTGGCGCGCGGACCATTGCCACGGGCCTGTCCTTCAGATGAGGGAGCATCCATTCCGCGACGCTCGCGTAGTATCGAACGAGGTCAGCTTTCGTGATGCCTGCCGACGTGTCGACGATTCGCTCGGGATGAGTGATTTTCAGTTCGGGAGCAGGCTCAGGCGCCTGTGTCTTGCCTCCCTCGCGGACGACGCTGTCCGCAGGCTTGTCAAGACGTAGTCCCTTGAACGACGCCTGCCGGACTACACCATCCGCAGTCCATTCGGCGAACTCGACTTCCGCAACCAGGGTCGGCTTGACCCACCGTTCACTGCCGGCCGCGCGTCGTGACCACCGCCGTTGCTTTGCCGCTGCGACATCGTATGGGGCAACGTTTATTTCCAGCGGAACGAGCCGGCACCAGATGTCGTGGGCGGTCCGCGAGTCCCAGCCAGTGCCGACACTGCCAGCATCATGGAGCTTGTCGCCGACGTAATAGCCAAGCAGCAGGCTCCCGACTTCCCCCGATTTCCCTCCACGTGCCGTAAAGCCGCAGATGATGAGTTCCTGTCGTAGTCGCGCTTTCGCTTTCAGCCAGGTTTGCGTCCGACCGGACTCGTAGGGGGCATCACGCCGCTTGAGCATCAGCCCTTCCAGACCCAGGCTGGAGGCGGCCTTGAACACCTGTGCTGGCGCTGCGTCAAAGTCCGGGCTCAAGCGTAGCTGCTCCCCGGCATCATCGAGAAGTTGCGCCAGCCGCGCGCGCCTTGACCACAGGGGCACTTTCCTCAGGTCTTTACCATCGAGGTACATCAGGTCGAACAGGAAATAGACGATGTCCTGGGCAGCTCGCCCGTCAATAGCATTCTGAAGCGCGGAAAAATTCGGCAACCCGTCTTTCATGACGGTGATTTCCCCATCCAGCCAGCCGGACGAGAGTCGCAGATCACCGAGCTGCGTCACGAGAGAAGAAAATTTGGACGTCCAGTCATGCCCGCCTCGCGTCAGTAGCCGCACGCGCCCCTTATCGATCCGGGTCAGGAGTCGATATCCATCCAGCTTGGTCTCCGTAATCCACTCTCCGCTCGTTGGCAGCGAGATGGCCAGGGTCGCAAGTTGCGGCTCAAGCTTCGCAGGCAGCGGCGCGCGCGCGGCAGCGGAGAGGTCCGGTTCGAGATCGGCGCCGTGTGCGGGTCTGGATGACTTTGGTTCGCGCTCTTCCACCAGCCCGAGCGGATGGGAGACAACGCTATCCGGCAGTGCCTTGATGACGTCGTATTCGGCGAGCGGGCGAGCCCATTCGTCGCGTTTCTTGAAGAGCATCCACTGGTCTTGCCTGTCGTCTGGCTTCGAGATGCGCACCAGTTCCCACAGCCCGGCGAGCTTTTGACCGTGGAGCCGGAAGACCAGCTTGCCGGTCTCCATTCCTTTGTCGGCGTCGCCAACCGGTTCCCACGTGCCCCGGTCCCAGACGATAACGGTGCCCGCGCCGTACTGATGTTTGGGAATGGTGCCTTCGAAGTCTGCATAGTCGACCGGATGGTCTTCGACATGCACCGCCATCCGCTTGTCTTTCGGGTCGTAGCAGGGGCCTTTGGGCACAGCCCAGGACAGGAGGACACCATGGAGTTCGAGACGGAAGTCATAGTGCAGCCGGCTCGCCCAGTGCTTCTGCACGACGAATCCGAGGTCGCTTCCGCTGCGATCCGGGACCGCCGGAGCTGCTGATGGTTCCGGCGTGACAGCGAAATCCCGCTTCCTGCGGTAGCGAGACAAGGGAGGAGCCGAGGTGTCGGATCGAGAGGCCATTGCGCAAGCCGAGCATACCGTTTGCTATTGAAGCGCTACTGCCGGATGTCGAACCTCAGGAGGTTGTGATGGACGTGCCAGTCACTGAAGAACAGATCCGGACGCTTGCATTCTATCTTTGGAAGAAGGACGGCGGGCCCGGCGGACGCAGCGGACCAGTATTGGGAGAGGGCGCGCCGGCAGCTTGTTTCCGATGCAACCGATGATACGCCGGTGAACAGCCGTGCCGACGAATGAGGCGGGAACGGACCGGGCCTGACTACCGCATAAAGCCCCTGCCTGCGAGCCCCGGCGCATTAACCGCAACGGAAAATGGGACTCGGGCCGGATAACGGTAAGCTCTGGCGCGTTCGGGGCCATCTCCACAGCCCGTTCAGCGGATGACCACTTCAAAGCTCTTGCAATGACGTACTTGCTGTGGAAAGGTAAGCGATTCATGTGGGTCGCTCTCGACGTCAGGCGCGTGAGTAAGGCATGATGGTGATGGGGTAACGTGGTACCTGTCCATGATCGGCGATTGCGGACAAGATGTATCCGGATCTCTCTGGCAGTCAAGTCGCCAGTGGACCGGCCTACCGGGTGCCTTGTCGGCCAGCGCACCCAAATGCCGGCAAAGGCCAGACTCTTTAACGACGCGCTCCTGGAGCGGTTCGAGAGGCATGATTCCGGGCGACTGCGGAGCTCATAAGCTTTCTCAGTTCCAGTGTTCGAGCTGCGACCTAACAGCCTCCGCAACTGCTCGATGGGTTCACCGTGAACGATTACGAACTGCTCAGGATCATCGACTTCATCGAGCGCTCTCGTGCGTTTTTCGGCAGGTCTATACATGGGGTGGACCCGGATGCCGACTGGTTGATCGTCAGCTATCTGATTCGAGCGCATTTGAAAGGGGAGAGGGTCGGCATCTCGGATCTGATCCGCGCGAGTGACCTGCCGTACGGAACCGCCAACCGTCGAATTCAGCGGATGATTTCTGAGGGCATGGTTACCAAAGAGTCCACGGAGGGGTCGAAGCGATTCGACCTCGCTCCGACTGAAGCACTGCGTCGACAATTTCAATCATTTTCGCAGCAGATCAAAGTTCTCATCGCACAGACACTTGGGATGCGCAGTGACGCAGACCGCGCCGACGACTATTTCTTCGGCGATCCGCGCGCCAAAATTGCTGAAATGCTTCCACCTCCGATGCTGCGCGGAAATCATGCCACAGAGGCAATCGGGCCGAACTTGCGATTTCTTTTCCACGACGACAACTACTTTGCCTCGCTCAGAAACTTGTGGACCGATATTCGCGCGAGCGCGGGGAAGGGAGCCGACTTCGCGATGGCGCCGTTGCCGCATTTGTACGAGACCCTCGTTCGCAATGCCGCCCGCGAAGTGTCTGAATTCGACGTCGTAACGGCGAACATTCCATGGGTGCCCGAACTTATCAGCAAGGAGTTTGTGACGCCCGTGGAGGAGTTCGAGGCTCTGACGGACTTGCGATCATTTCACCCGGCCCTCTGGGACTGCGCATCGTGGGACGGCCGACAGGCCGGCGTACCGCTTTATGTGACCGTGGAAGCGCTTGCGGCTCGAACTGACCTTTTTGAAGCAGCCAAGCTGCCTTTCCCGAGAACGCCTTCCGACGTACTGTCAGCCGCTCGCCGCCTTCACGATCCCAAACGAGGGCTCGGAGGCGTCGCGTGGAACGGGGCTCGCGGAACGCCGATAGCAAGCGCCTTCATGTTTTTCCTCGGAGACCATCATGGCACAGTCGTCTCGCCGTTGGCCGAGACCGGCAATGTCAGCGCTACCGCCAGAGAGGGGCTTCGATGGCGTGCGATGCTGGAAAGCTCCGAAGCCAAGGATGCGCTCGGTTTCATGCGCGAGCTTCTTGAGGTTTCGCCGAGCGACGTTCTGACGTTCGACGGTGATCGTACGATGTACGAGTTCATGTCAGGGAAGACGGCAATGGCATACGTATGGAGTATGCGGGCAGCGCGGTTCGAATTCGATCTTTCGTCGCGAGTACGCGGACGCGTCAAATATCTACCGCATCCGAACGTTCGAGGGATGAGGCAGAGCGTCCCAGTCGGCGGCTTTATTCTGGCGATCCCTAGCAATCTTCCGAGGGATCGGGCTGCTCTTGCCGCGCAGGCCGTCAGCTGGATGACGTCCTTTGGATCACGAATCAGTCACTTGCAGAACGGCCTCCCGTTGGTTCCGGAGTTCAGTGTCGGCAGCGATGTTGAATTCGACGCAACTTCCCCCATTGTCTCCTTTGTCAAGAAGCAGGCTCGGGACAATTTGCTGGACACGTCAATGAGGCCTGCGATTCCCGTCTATCACTGGATCGAAGAGATACTCGGCGAAGAGATCCACGACGCGCTAAGTGGCCATACCGACGACGCGACGGCGCTCGAGCGCGCCAACAGTCGTATCCAGACCTTCCTGGACCGCATGGAGTAACCGTTTAGGACCCGTCCAGAAAATATCCAGATTGGACATTTGATGTGTTGTCGGTCCAAGCCCGCGCTCATACACTGAATTCGTGCCTTCCATACCCTCGGCACTTCTTGTAGATCCGACCGTTCCCAACGCGCGCGGACATAACGTCAAACAGCAGGAGACATAGCATGAGTCAATCACGCCTTCCAGGCGGGAATGCGATCGCCCGTACCTTTACTGTCGTCATTCTCTCGGCAATGACACTCATGGTTTCCACTGAAGTGTTGGCGCAGCAGAAGGCAGCGGTTGTCGGGGAAGTTACGAGCCTCGAAAATGAGTACTTCTCGAATTGGGATCGCGGCGCGAAATCTGCGGCCGATGCCTTGGGGCTGAATTATCGAGCATTGACGGACGGCGGCGATCCGACCAAACAACTCCAGAATTATGAATCGCAACTCCGCGCTGGAACCAAGCTTTTCTTCGGAAATGCGCAGAATGTTGGGAACATTCCGGCCTTCGTCAGCAAGGTCCGCGACGCCGGGGGGCACTATGTCGGAGTATGGGACTCCCTGCCGTGGTATCACCCGCTCGACGTGCCGAACGGCGCGTACGCCGGGTTCTTCGCACCAGACGACAGCGCCAACGCGTACACGATTGCCAAGCTTCTTTTTCAGAAGATGGGCGGAAAGGGTAACGTCGTTCACCTCACCGGGTATCCGGGTTCATCACCCGATGTGGCGAGAAACGACGGCTTTGACCGCGCTTTGAAAGAGTCTCCCGGAATCAAACTTGTGGCTTCGCAGCAAGGCAACTGGAACCAGGTCGATTCACGCAAAGTGATGGAAGACATCATCGTCGCGCATCCGAAGATTGACGGTGTCTTCGCACAAAACGATTCAGAAGCTATCGGCGCAATGCAGGCGCTCGACGACGCGGGCATTAGAATTCCTATCGTCGGTATCGACGGGAACGCGGAGACGATTAAGCTAATCAAAGACGGTCGGATCTTGGCGACTGTAAGCAATCTGCCGGAGTGGCAAGCGGGCTATGCAATGGTCCGAGCGTATGACATCGCGAAAGGTTGGAAGCCGAGTCCAACGGAAGCGATGATGTACACGGGGGTCGCCGTCATCACCGCAGCCAACGTGTCTGCATATCAAAAGGTCTTCAATGGCGGACCATTGCCCTTTGATTGGAAGAAGATGTCTCATGTCCTGCATCCAAACGACTGGGACCCACAAAATCGCGTTTGGCCGATGGATGTCGTAACCGTATGGGAGCGCGCCAAAACGCCGAAGCCTTCCGGCTATCAACTTTCAGCGGCCTATCAGGACGCACTCAAGAACAAGGACGATCAGAAGGTTCGCGCTCAATACGAAGAGCATAACAAGCAGAAGCTTTCGTTCTAGTCTATTCAGTGCGTCGCGACCACGCGATCCGCCTCAGTAATTTCGCCGTGCGTCAACAAGATATTCAGACTGAGTTTCTAAGACGCTCCGCATTTGAAACTTCAATAAATTGTTTATGGAGAAGACTATGGTAAAGCTTTCTGGCCGCGTCGTCATTGTCACGGGCGGCGCTCAAGGTCTGGGCGAAGGGATCGTGCGTCGCGTCGCAGCTGACGGAGCGAGAGTGGTAATCGCCGACCTCAAGGAGGACGTCGCGTGCAAGCTGGCGTCATCTCTGTCCGCGCAAGGGCAAGAGGCCATCGCTGTTCAGGTTGACGTGTCGAAGCGCGAAGACGTTCGTCGCATGGTCGAAGATACCGTTGAAAAGTTCGGCCGGATTGACGTGCTTTTCAACAATGCAGGTTTCAATCGGCCTGTTCCGTTTTTTGACGTCGATGACGAAAACTTCAATTCAATCATCCGCGTGAATGCGCTCGGCGTGATGATTGGCATGCAGGAAGTCGGAAAGCAGATGATCGAACAAGGGGACGGCGGCAAGATCATCAACACGGCTTCAATCGCCGGAAGACAGGGTTACGCGGAGTTCGCGCCCTATTGCGCGAGCAAGGCAGCCGTCATCTCGCTCACCCAGGCTGCCGCCCGGGAAATGGCCAAGCACAAAATCACGGTCAATGCGATTGCTCCGGGAGTCGTCGTTACCCCGCTTTGGGATGGTCTTGAGCAGGACATGATGGACAAAGGCGTTATTCACGAGAAGGGCGAGTTCATCAACTCCTTCTCTTCCAGCATCTTGCTCGGCTATCCCGCGAAGCCGAAGGACTTGGCTGGCATCGCGTCTTTCCTCTCAAGCGAGGATTCCGACTACATCACCGGACAAGTGATCATGTGCGACGGCGGCATGGTGCTGGTGTAAGCGCTGAACGTGACCAAGCTGCGAATGCGCAGCCTGGGGATCAATGCCCGTCAGGTCTCTTCCCGATCTGTGCGGGGATGCAAGATGATGCTTGTCGGGAAGGAGACAAGCATCGGTATCGATGCAAAATGATCAAAGGATCAGGAGTAGGAATCTTGTCTACTGTGACGACGTCGATGTTCCGGAATCGAAGTCTGGTGGCCTACGCACCAGGGATCGTTCTGGTCGGGTTATATGCAGCATTCTCCGTGATGACACCGGATTTCGCGACCCTCGGCAATCTTCAAAACATTGTCCTCTATTCGGCGCTTCTCCTGATGGTCGCGTCGTCAAGCGCCTTCGTCATCCTGCTCGGCTGCATCGACTTGTCCGTGGGAGCCGTAGCGACGCTGGCGGGCATTATCGCGGCGATGCTGGTTCCGCAACTTGGGGTAGCGGCGGCGCTGGCCGCCGTGGCAGTTGGCGCAATCTTGGGGGCGGTGAATGGAGGAGTCCATGTGGGCTTGCGCATTCCATCGTTTCTCGGGACGCTGGGAATGATGACTTCCCTTGGTGGGGTGGCTTTGATGCTGACCAACGGTTCATCGATTTCCGTCTCTGATAGTCACTTTCAGTACCTGGCTCGGGGTCAACTCATCTATGGCGTGCCGAATCTCGGCCTTTGGGCACTGGCCGTATTTTTCGTATTGGGCTGGGTAAATACGAGGACACTCTTCGGGCGCCACGTGATGGCGGTAGGAGGCGCCGAGCGCACTGCAGCGTTGCTTGGGTTGCAAGTTGGCCGATGCAAGATTCTGGCCTTCACGCTGTCCGGTGCGGTGGCTGGATTTGCTGGAGCGTTGATGACTGCGCGCCTGGGAACCGCCGCGGTTTCCATGGGAGATTCTCTGACTCTGCAAGTGATCGCCGCGATAGTACTCGGGGGAACGTTCATTACTGGGGGAGTCGGAAGCATTTGGCGCGTCTTCATCGGGACGTTGATTATTGCGATCGTCGCCAACGGTCTGGACCTTATGGCAGTCGAACCCTATCTCCAGACGATCATCAAAGGCGCGATGGTTCTGATCGCGGTAATGCTGATGAACGACGGTCGTACGAGGTCGCTGAAATGAACGATATCAAATCTGCAGAAGCTGTCACTTCGGCGATCCAAAACGGAACCGCACGGTTGGTAGCCGATAGCGTTAGCAAGTCGTACGCGGGCGTCCCCGTTCTTAAGTCGGTAAGCCTTCGCATCGACGCGGGCGAGATTTTGGGAATCGCCGGTGAGAACGGCGCAGGCAAGTCCACGACCCTGAAGTTGCTCAGTGGGATTGTCCAGCCCGATTCTGGCTCGCTCAGCCTCGATGGAAGCCCGTACGCGCCGCATGGTTACGATGCGGCGGTCAAAGCTGGCATCTCGATGGTTTTTCAGGAACAGGCTCTCGTTCAGAACCTCGCCGTGTACGAAAACATGTTTCTCGCCCACGAACATGCATTCAAGGGTGCCTTCGGGCGAATTGACCGCAAAACGGCGATTCAAGCGGCGAAGAAGGCCCTCGCAGATTTGAACCTTGAACATGTCGATCCGACAACCAGACTGGGCCGTCTCAGCTTCGAAGATCGACAAATGGTCGAGATTGCTCGAGCATTTGCGTTGGCCGCGCTCTATCAGAAAACGTCGCCAATCATCTTGCTCGATGAGCCCTCGGCGGCTATCACGGAGCGAGAAGCGGAGGCGCTATTCGCACGGGTTGACGCGCTCCGAGACCGGGCATCGTTCGTTCTCGTCACGCATCGTCTGCATGAGTACCTGGAACAGTGTGATCGCCTGTACGTGCTCAAAGACGGCGAGAGCGTAGCGGAAGTACCGAAAGCCGAGATGACGGAGCAGCGGTTGCACGAACTGATGGTGGGCCGCAAGCGTTCGGCGAGCTACTACCAGGAGGAGCGACAGCAGGGCGTCAAGTCTCGTGACGCATCCACACAGCCCATCTTGCGAGTCGACGGAGTTTGCGGCGAAGGCGTGATCGATGTTTCCTTTTCGCTGAGAGCGGGCGAGGTACTGGGAATCGGCGGCCTTTTGGGTTGCGGCAAGGAAGCAGTCGGTCGTGCCGTCGCGGGCGCGCACCCGTATGCGCGTGGCGGATCGGTGCGAGTGATCGATCAAACATTGCCCGAACGAAACCGCGGCCGAGCCGCAATTTCGGCTGGCGTCGCCTACGTGCCACGGGAGCGGAAAACCGAGGGGATCGTCCTGTACCTCCCGGTGCGTTCAAACGCCAGCGTGGTCGCGCTGCCGAAGATGCGAGTTCTGGGCCTGCCGTTCATTCCTGTCGGAAAGGAAAAGCAGGTGGTTTGGAAAGAGATCCAGCGTCTACGCGTGAAATGCACGAATGCCATGCAACTTTGCGCGCACCTGAGCGGCGGCAACCAACAAAAAGTGGTTCTCGCAAAGTGGCTGTTGGCCAAGCCTAAGGTTTTGGTGCTCGACAACCCGACACGCGGTATCGACGTCGGGGCAAAGGAAGAGATTTACTCCCTCATTCGCGATCTTGCAGACGAAGGGATGGCGATCCTCGTCATCACGGATGACCTGCCTGAGTTGATTGGACTGAGTGACCGGATTTTGGTGATGCGAGAAGGCCGGGTCATCGAAGAGTGTCTCGCCCCTCCCGAGGCGAAGCCAACGGAAGAGCAGTTGGTCGCTCACATGGTGTAAGCGGGCGCAGCTACCTCCGCCGTATATGGCAACTTGCATATTCAAGGATCGTCAATCATGTCGAACATGGCATTAGTCACACCGTTCACCGTCGGCTTCCAAATGGTCCGACGGCAGGCGCTATTCGTGACTCTTCTTCCGGTGGTACTGCTCGTGATCGAAGCGCTTGTCTTCGGGCTCTCCAATGAGCGCTTTCTGTCGATGATGAACCTTTTCAACGTAATGAGGCAGTCGGCCATCTTACTATTGGTGGCCACGGGTTCCAGCTTCGTCATTCTCGTCGGATCAATCGACTTATCCTTAGGTGCGGTCGCAACGCTCACGGCGATCGCAACTGCACTCGTAGTCAGGGACTATTCGTTTGGATTGTGGGCCCTTCCGGTCGCCATGGCCATTGGTCTTGCCGCAGGCGCCTTCAATGCCGCGCTTCATCTCCTGGGGAGAATCCCGTCGTTTCTGACCACGCTCGGCACGATGGGAATCTTCACTGGCGTATCGACCTGGCTCGCGGGCGGAGCGAATGTTGTTTTCAGCGATTCCAGCATCGCTTGCCTGGCCTCAGGACGTATGTTGCTCAACATTCCGAATGTGGCGCTCTGGTCCCTTGCCCTCTTTCTGCTTTGTTCCCTTGTCGCAGCTCGCACGCATTTCGGCCGAAATCTCATGATAGTCGGCGGTGGAGAGGCTGTTGCGGAACTGTCGGGCGTGCGTGTGTTTGCGGTAAAGGCCGGTGCCTTCCTGATGAGCGGGCTTCTTGCTGGCTTCGCCGGATTCCTGTTGGTGGCAAGAAGCGGAACGGGCGCGTCCCGTATGGGCGACGACCTGATGCTTGATGCCATCGCAGCGGTGGTGATCGGAGGCACGGCCCTCTCAGGCGGTATCGGAGGCGTTCATAGGGCGCTTTTCGGTGTACTGGTAATCACGGTCATGAGCAACGGGCTGAACGTGAGCGGCGTGAATCCGTTTTCGCAGATCGTCATTAAAGGAGTGGTCGTGGTTCTTGCCGTAGCTCTGCTGCTCGATCGCTCGAAAATCGAGTTCGTCAAATAGCAGCGGTCAACTCTTTGAGCGCGGCTCTTTGGATCGGGAATGTTCCCGTCACAATAAAAGTTGAAGTGGAGAAGGAAATGCTGAATGTTGCGATGATTGGCTTGGGTTGGTGGGGTCGGAAAATGACGACGCTGGTTCAATCTCACAGCGACGAAATGCGAATTGTGCGAGCGGTCGATCCCAACGTCGAGGCCAGCAGTCCCTTTGCCGCCGAGAACAAGATCGCGTTCAGCGCCAGCTATGAGGAAGCGTTAGCGGACCCGTTAGTCGACGCGGTCATCCTCGCGACGCCGCATTCGCTTCATGAGGCGCAGATTGCAAGCGCCGTGCGTGCCGGCAAGCATGTCTTCTGCGAGAAGCCCCTCGCGCTCACCCGAGCGGGTGCGGAACAGTCTATCGCAATGTGCAAGGAAGCAGGGTTGGTGCTTGGCATGGGACACGAGCGTCGCTTCGAGCCTCCTGTGGCGGAGATGCTTCAGCTTGCTGCATCAGGGCAGCTTGGCCGGCTGGTGCAGATTGAAGCGAACTTCAGCCACGACAAATTCCTCTCATTGAGCGCGGATAACTGGCGTCTGCAACCGGATCACGCGCCTGCCGCCGGCATGACCGCGACGGGGATTCATCTCACGGACCTTGCAGTGAAACTGATGGGGCCTGCGAAGCAGGTGCTGGTTACGTGCGAGCAACTGGCTTCACAACTGCCGTCGGGCGATACGATGAGTGCGCTTTGTCGGTTTCAAAGCGGTGGTACGGCCTATATCAGCGCGAGTCTCTCGTATCCGTTCATTTCCCGATTTGCAGTCTACGGGACAAGGGGTTGGATTGATATTCGTGACCGGGCGCATGTCGAGGCACCCGACGGCTGGGTTGTGACCAAGGGATTGGCCGGACAGCCGATCACTACCACTGAGGTGGGAAAAGCGGAGGCCGTTTTGACCAACCTTGAGGCGTTTGCTAAAGCCGTGAAGTCGGGTGAGAACTATCCAATTACTGGCGAGGACATGGTCAACAACATCGCGCTCCTCGAAGCCATCATTCGCGGCGCCAAGTCGGGTCGCATGGAATCAGTCGCGTGATATAGGAACAGCAAGTGCCGGCGAGGCCGGACAGAATCTCCACTCATGAATCAATGAGATGAATGGATCTCATACGGTTAAGGTTGGGCACTCGCTGTTATTAGCGTCGCAGTCTGGCCGGCGGTCCGGGCAAGCTCGCATGACGAAGTGTCGCTCAGTGGTCGATTCGTCCACCCGAGGGAAATATCTTTTTCCGAGGACGCATTTTTCTTTCTGCAGCTTCGCCGTAGAGTGATTGTCGAGACAGGCTCAACGCCGAGGAGCGAGTCGGGAAAGCCGTTCGAACTGCGGAGTACCTCGGCAACTTGCCGGGAAACGAGGATCAGTGGGCGATGCATTCAAATGGGATCGCCGCTGCAACCGCTCGGAATCATCCGGGCAATCGAACGTCGGGGCAATCCGACTTTCGATCCAATTGGGCTTTAGCAATCAAGGAGGCTATATGAAGTGGACGACACCCGCTTACACCGATCTGCGTTTGGGTTTCGAAATCACGATGTACGTCGCGAATCGATAGCGGCATCGCCGTGCCGTTGAAAGGCCACCGCGTAAAGCAACCGAGGAAACCCCAATGCGCAGTGCTGCAATTGAGTTTCACGGTGGCCGTTGTCGGGCGCGCTTACGAGCGCGTCCGAGTTCAGCATTGTGCTTGGGGCGGGACAAGGATTGCACTATCGGACGGAAGCCCGCGGGTTCGACAACCGCCTCACTTGTGGCGTTGGAGGTAGCAGGCAGAGGCGGCACGAGCATGACCACCACCCGACGAAGCACTTGTCGAGCGTGGGCCTGCTCAGGCAGTCGCGACATGACAGTGCATGCCAGTGTACTCAAGAGTGAATTCAACGATCACGACAAACTGACCTCGCGAACGCTGCTATGAAAATCAAGGTACTAGGCTCGTCAGCGGGTGGCGGCTTCCCTCAATGGAACTGCAATTGCCCGAATTGCGACGGCTTCAGACGCGGCACGGTCGATGCGCTGCGACGCACACAATCGTCGCTCGCGGTCACGACGAACAATGCAGACTGGCTGCTCGTTAATGCGTCGCCCGACATTCTCGCGCAGATCGCATCGAACACCGAGCTCCAGCCGGCGCGCGCGGTCCGCGACAGCGGGATCGCTGCGATACTGGCAATGGACGCGCAGATCGACCACGTGAGCGGACTGTTGATGCTGCGCGAGCATCACTGCCCGCTGCCGCTGTATGCGACCGCGTCCGTGTGGCAGGATCTAAGCAGCGGCTTTCCGATCGGGCCCATCCTGTCGAGCTACTGCCGCATCGAGCGCCGGCAGATACCGGCGGTTGGCGGTGACGGGGCGACGCTCGCGATCCCGTTCCTCACCGATGTGAAGGTGACTGCACTCGCGCTTACCAGCAACGCGCCGCCGTACTCACCGCGCCGGAACTCGCCGGTCGCCGGCGACAACATCGGCCTGGTATTTGAAAACAGTGCGACAGGCAAGCGTGCATTCTACGCGCCAGGCCTCGGCGTGATCGAGCCGCATGTGATGGCCGCGATGTGCAGCGCGGACCTGCTGCTCATCGACGGCACATTCTGGACCGACGACGAGATGATCCGCCTCGGGCTGTCGAGCAAAACCGGCGCAGACATGGGGCACCTGGCGCTGACAGGCACGGGCGGCATGATAGAAGTGCTCGATACCATCGCTCGCCCGAACGTGCGCAAGGTGCTGGTCCATATCAACAACACGAATCCGATTCTCAGGGAGCGCGGGCCGGAACGCGCGGAACTCGAACGGCACGGAATCGAAGTCGCCCACGACGGCATGCAATTCGAAATGTGATACGGGAAGTGATGCCCGCCGTAAGCCCCCGCGGACGCAGTGCATCGGCTGCATCGCGCACGGAACACGAATACACAGACGGAGACTCGATGGACTCAGAACGCAGTGCCTGGACACGCGACGAATTCGAAACGCAACTGCGTGCGAAGGGTGCCGCGTATCACATTCATCATCCGTTCAACGTGAAGATGAATAGCGGTGGATGTTCGCGGGAACAGGTCCGTGGCTGGGTCGCGAATCGCTTTTATTACCAGATCAATATTCCCTTGAAGGACGCCGCGATCCTGTCCAACTGTCCTGATCGCGCGACGCGCCGTCGCTGGATGCAACGCATTCTCGATCACGATGGCTTCGGGGACCAGGCGGGCGGCATCGAAGCGTGGGCGCGGCTCGGCGACGCCGTAGGATTAGCGCGCGACGAATTGTGGTCCCTCAGGCAGGTGACGCCGGGCGTGCGTTTCGCCGTCGACGCCTATGTGAACTTCGCGCGCCGCGCGCCTTGGCAGGAGGCCGTGTGCTCGTCACTGACCGAGATGTTCGCTCCGCAAGTCCATCGTGACCGGCTTGCAAGCTGGCCCGAGCACTATCCGTGGATCGAGCCGGACGGCCTCGCGTATTTCCGTTCGCGAATCTCGCTCGCGAACCGCGATGTCGAACATGGTCTCGAAGTGACGCTTGAACATTTCACACGTCGCGAACAGCAGCAACGCGCGCTGGACATCCTGCAGTTCAAGCTCGATATCCTCTGGACCATGCTCGATTCGATCGAAAAGGCGTTTGTGCAATGAACGGTATTTCCGGCATCCGACTGTTGAAGCTCAAGCCGATTTACCGGCTTCAGTTCGAACCGGTACAGCAAGCCTATGTACTACTGTACCCGGAAGGGATGGTGAAGCTCAATCAGAGCGCGTCCGAAATCTTGTTGCGCTGCGACGGCACACGCGACGTCGATGCGCTGATCGCCGACCTGGAAGCGGCGTTCAATACGCGCGAAATCGGCCATGAAGTGCTGGCGTTCGTCGACGAAGCCGAACGACGTGGCTGGCTGGAGTGATGCGATGAACGATGCCGCCGACCCGCGTAACTCAATACAGTCCACCCATGCGGACGCCAGCCCGCGCACTGTGGTGCCGCTCGCTGACCCGCCAGTTGGCCCACCTCTGTGGCTGCTGGCGGAGCTAACCTATCGCTGTCCGTTGCACTGTGTTTTCTGCTCGAACCCCGTTGACTACGCGTCGCTCGGACAGGAATTGAGCACTGCGCAGTGGCTCGACGTGTTGCGCCAAGCACGCGCGCTGGGCGCCGCACAGCTTGGGTTGTCCGGAGGCGAGCCGCTGCTGCGCGACGATCTCGAAGTGCTCGTCGGGGAAGCACGCAAGCTTGGCTTTTATACGAACCTGATTACATCGGGTATTGGCTTGACCGACCAGCGACTTGGCGCGTTGAAGGACGCGGGCCTTGATCACATCCAGCTGTCCTTCCAGGACTCGACGCAAGAGCTGAACGATTTTCTTAGCAGCACGCGCACCTTCGACCTGAAGAAGAAGGTCGCGACATCGATCAAGGCACATGGCTTTCCGATGGTGCTGAACTGCGTGCTGCATCGCTACAATCTGCCCCATGTGGACAGGATTATCGACATGGCGCTCGAGATGGGCGCCGAGTACCTCGAACTGGCGAACACGCAGTATTACGGTTGGGCTTACCTTAACCGCGCCGAACTGATTCCGACGCGCGCGCAGGTCGAGCAGGCCGAAGCCGTCGTGCAACGGTATCGCGAGCGCATCGGCGGGCGCTGCAAGATCCTGTTCGTGGTGCCCGACTACTTCGAGGATCGCCCGAAGCGCTGCATGAACGGCTGGGGCAACCTGTTCCTCGGCATCTCGCCGGACGGGCTCGCGCTGCCGTGCCACGCGGCGCGCTCGCTGCCGGGGCTCGTGCTACCGCGCGTGACGGAGAGGCCGCTCGCGGACATCTGGTATTACAGCGACGCGTTCCAGCGCTATCGCGGCTTCGGCTGGATGAAGGAGCCGTGTCGGAGTTGCGACGAGAAGGAACACGATCTTGCAGGTTGCCGCTGTCAGGCTTATCTGTTGACGGGCGACGCTGCCAACACCGACCCGGTGTGTGATAAGTCGCGGTTGCATGGCGCCGTCGAGCAGACCGTGCGATTCGCGGCCGCGCGCCCGCAGGCCGCGCTGCGGCGCGCATCCCTCAGGGACCAGCCGATTATATTTCGCACCGACGCGAACTCACGCGAACGATCATGATGCGCAAGATCGCGGTGCTGCTGGTCGATGACCACGCAGTGGTCCGAGAGGGCTACACGCGCCTGCTCGAACGGTGCGGCGATGTGAATGTCGTGGGCGAAGCCGGCAATGCGACCGAGGCCTATCAGCGCTTTTGTGTGCTCGCGCCCGAGGTGGTCGTGATGGATGTGTCCTTGCCGGGCGCGAGCGGCATCGAGGCGATGCGCCGGATGCTGGCTCGCGAACCGGGCACGGCGGTGCTCGCGTTCAGCATGCACGAGGAAGCGGTATTCGTGCGGCGCGCGCTCGACGCCGGCGCGTTGGGCTATGTCACGAAGGCGAGCGCGCCCGATATACTGGTCGAAGCGGTGCATGAGATCGCACGGCGCAAGCGTTATCTGAGCCCCGACGTGTCGCACGCGCTCGCGCTGAGTAACGGCTGCCAGGACGGCGCGTCAGGCGGCAGGCAGTTGTCGCCACGCGAGTTCGAAGTGCTGCGGCTACTGGTGCAGGGCTACACGTTGCCGAACATCGCTGAGAAGCTTGGTCTGAGCCCAAAAACGGTCGCAAATCATCAGTCGGTGATCCGACAGAAGTTTGGCGCCGACAACGGCGTGCAGCTTGCCCAGATCGCGACGCGGCTCGGGCTGCAGGTTGGCGTCGCGGCGTTGCCGTTTCCTTAAGATTTCACGGCGATGGGATCGTCGGATTTTAGAGGCGATCGCCCCCGGCACGCATGCTGGCGCGCGGCCAGCATGCGAGGTCCTTCCTGTGACAAGACACGCTGCTTAAACAAAGCCGAACGGAAGATCCGCCATACGCGGGGTGTAGTCGTCCCTGATTGCCCTTTCCGTGAGTGGCAGCGCACTCGCCTCATAACCAAAGCTGAAGACAGTCGGGGCGCCCCCGGACGGCCCCAATCGATTCGCGCGCCTGTCCGAAATGAACGATCCATCAAAAAGGCCGATCAGACCGATCGACTTTTCCGAAGATACAGACCTTTCGTCGTGCTTAGGGACGGGACGGCGCGCAGACTCAAGGGTAATCCCTGCACGGACGCATTAAAAATGGCGGTCACATCATAAAACGTTCGAAAAACAAGAAGAAAATTTGCCGTTGTTTGCGCTTTTTGTTCATGGTTTTTGAAGGTATCGTTAGCCGTAAATCGCTACCGGAAACGCCTCTCCCTCGCTTGCAAAAGCCGACCGATAGCGACGGAATCGACGGAGACAAACATGAAAGGACCGAACGCCTCGGCAGGTGCCAGAAATTGACGTTATTCACCATTTCAATCGCGGCCAGTTCGCACGGATCTGCCCAGAGTTCGGGCGCGTCAGATCGAGGCGCAGGCTGAGCGTTGAGACGCTCAGTAACGTGAGACATCCGTTCGTTCTATCCGGCTCGTTGCAGGCGCAACGTCCGGCAGTGGAATCCTGCCGTCGGCCGTTACGGGCACGGGCGGGGTCAATGTTTCCCATCAAGCGGGCTCCAATGGACGCCCGCTGCAACTAGAAGGAGCTTTCCGATGCTAACCCTGATCGCCTACCTACACGCGAAGCCCGAGAAGCGAGAGGCGCTTGAGCAGGTCCTGCAATCGCTTGTCGAGCCCACGCGACTCGAAGCCGATTGCATCGACTATCACTTTCACCGCAGCGTAGACGACCCCAACCTTTTCATGTTCTACGAGAACTGGCGTAGCCGGGAAAGCCTGGACCGGCATCTGGCTATGCCGCACCTCGCTGATTTCTGGGAGCACCGGCTCGACTATCTCGAATCGGACGTCGATCTGCAGTTCTTCGAAATGAAAAGCCCCTTGCTGGTCAGCATCTAAAGACCGCTAAAGAAGTAATCGTAACCCCTAATCCAGGAGACACAACATGCCCCGCCTTGAACAAGCCACGCGATCAGGTACCCCTTACTTCAACGTCATGGATCACCGAAAGGACATCTCAAAGAAATGGATGGAAATGGACGAGTTCCTGCGCTTCGGGGGAACGGTCGACTCTGACCTGAAGGAGGAAGTGCGCCGTGCCGTCGCGCAGCAGAGCGGCTGCAAGTTCTGCGCATCGCTGGGCGACCCGCAGTCTCATTACGATGACCCGCGTGTGGCGGCGGCCGTCCGCTTCGGTACTGCCGTCGCGCAAAGCCCGACAGGCATCGCCGACGAAGTGTTTGATGAGTTGCGCACACACTTCAGCGCGGAGCAGATCGTCGAGTTGTCGTGCTGGGTTTCGTTCATGTACGGCGCGGAGATGTTCGGCGCGATTATGCAACTGGACCCTGCGACCGATGCGGTCAAGAAGATGTACGCGGCCTGGCTCGTGCAGGGCAAGAAAAAATGAGCGCAGCGCGGGCGCGCTAGCGCCATCAGCTTTGCCACGGCCGCGCTGCTCCGCTTCGCGCCCGTGGCGCGGCACCCCCAATCCTCTGGAAACCCGTTCGTCGTCAGACCGGAACCGCACGAGTCGATCCGGGCGGCGGCGTTCGCACGCACATTTCACGGCTTGAGCCTGTTCTATAAGAACGGAGACTGTATGAAAACGACTTGCATGAACATCTTAGGACGGCTCACGGCCGGAATCCTGCTCGCCGCAGTGAGTCTTGCCGCCTCGGCAGCCGCAGGGGTGGGCGAAGACCCGGATCTCGCCGATAGCACCTGGCCGACCTATCACAACGACTATGCCGCGCAACGCTATGCGCACCTGACGCAGATCAACACAAAGAACGTGACCCAACTGAAGGAGGTCTGCCGGCTCGTACTGTCCGACGGCGGCTCCTTGCAAGCCGGCCCTATCCTGGTCGACGGGACCATGTACGTGACGACGGCGCTCGACACATTCGCCATCGATCCGACCAACTGCAAGTCGCTTTGGAAGTCTTCCTATAAGCCACTTACGCACATGCCGTTTCCAGTGAACCGCGGTGCGGCCTATCTGAACGGCCTGTTGTTCCGGGGTACACCCGACGGCCACCTGATCGCGCTCGATGCGAAGACCGGCTCGAAGGTATGGGACAACGTGATCGCGGATACCTCGTACGGCGAGTTCGCGTCGGCCGCCCCGATCGCGTGGAACGGCATGGTGTTCATGGGCATTGCCGGCGGCGACTGGGGAATCCGCGGTCGCATCATGGCGTACGACGCACAATCCGGGCGCGAACTTTGGCGCTTCAACACGATCCCGCGGGGCAAGGAGGTGGGCGCCGATACCTGGAAAAAGGCCACCGCGTCCCAGATTGGCGGCGGCGGCACCTGGAGTTCATACACGCTGGATGTGCGCGCCGGCGAGTTGTTTGTCAGCGTCGGCAATCCCGCACAGGACATGCTTCCCGACGAGCGAGTTGGCGACAACCTGTTTACGAATTCACTTGTCGTGCTCGATGCTCGCACGGGTGGGCTCAAGTGGTGGTATCAGACGCAAAAGAACGACCCCTGGGACTATGACCTGAGCGCCCCGGCAATGCTGTATCAGAACGGGAAGATCCAGGAAGTTGCCGCGGTTGCTGGCAAGGACGGTTACCTGCTCGCCGTCGATCGAAACACGCACAAGATGCTGTTCAAGACTCCCGTCACCACGCAGTTCAAGGAAGCGCCCAAACCAACGAAGGCCGGCGCGAAGGCATGTCCGGGCTTCATTGGCGGCACCGAGTGGAACGGTCCGGCTTACGACGAGGACAATCGGCTGATCCTGGTCGGGGCTGTCGACTGGTGCACGATTCACAAGGCCACCGGTCCCGACTACGAGCGCGGCCAGTTGCGCTTCGGAGGCTCGATGACCCCGCTCAACGATCCGAAGCCTTCTGGCTGGATCACGGCAGTCAACGCGGAAACGGGTGCCGTCAAATGGAAATTTCATACCGAAGCACCGGTGGTGGCCGCTCTGACGCCCACCGCAGGCGGGTTGACGTTCAGCGGCGATACCGCTGGCAACTTCCTCGCGTTCGAGACGGCCACGGGAAAGCTCCTGTGGTCCCAGAAGCTCGATGGGTCAATGGGTGGCGGGATCATCACTTACGCCGCCAAGGGTAAGCAATATGTAGCTGCGACGACGGGCAACGTGTCACGGGTCACCTTTGGCGGCCCGGGCCTGCCCAGCATTGTGGTCTGGGGCTTGTAATCACGCGCGCCGGCGTTGCGGCCGAGCGTCGCCGGCGCGATCTTACCGACACATCGTCCGCTCAGGTCCCGTACCTGCTCGGGACGAGCATCCGAGAATGACATGAAATCCCGCTTCGTTACCATCATCACACTGCTCGCCGCCTGGTTTAGCATGCCAGGTCAGACACTGGCCGGAGTTCCCGCTTCCGGGACCGCTGGCGATCCGGCTCCCGCCGCGGTTGCCACCTCAGGCGACTCCGCGCATGGCAAGCTGTTGTTCAATCGCTATTGTGTAGTCTGTCACGGCACTGCCGGCAGCGGCGGACTCGGGCCCAGTCTAAGGAAAGTCGAGAGCCGCTTATCCGGCCCGCAGATAGCACATCAGATCAAGGAGCCAAGGGCCGCGATGCCACGGCTATACCCCGCTCCGCTGACGGAAGACGACGTGCGTGATGTAGTTAGCTATGTGCAGACGCTTTGATGCTGGATCGGCGCGTTAGCGGAGCCCGCATCGTCCAACGACGATGGGTGGACCAGATCCGCGCCAGGCGTGCATCGCAGTGCCTAGTTCGCAGCATCCGCCAGGTGGACGGGGAGGCGCGGCCGGTCCAAGGCATTGGAGTCGCTTTGGAAAGTCCCGGTCCACTTCCTCTCAAGTTGAAGCTTCTCGACGCGCTCAAGGAGAAACTCGGTGAATACGCGGATTTTCGCGGGCTGATGACGCCTGCTCTGGTACGCCAGATTAATCGTCAGCCTTGGCAGTTGCCAGTCTTCCAGGATTGGAATCATCAATCCAGCGACGATATCCTCGTAGATGATGTAAAGCGGCTGGATGACGATACCCATGCCGGCACGTCCGGCGGCGCAGATCACCTGTCCTTCGTTCGAGTCGAGCGCGCTCGTGATGGGTATGGTGCGGGTTTCATCGCCGCGCCGAAGGTGCGCGACGTAGGGATCCACCGCCAGGTTGTAGATCAGCAGTCGGTGGCGCGCGAGATCCTCAGGCTCGGAAGGACGGCCGTGCGCGGCCAGATAAGCTGGGGAAGCCGCCATCACTCGGCGCGTTTCGGCGAGACGGCGCACGGTTATTCTCGCATCGCCTTCGTCCTGCCGAGTGCGAATGGCGACGTCGATGCCGGATTCGATGAAGTCAAGATACCGATTCGCCGTTACGATCTGGACCGACAGATTGGGGTATTTATCACTGAACTCCGCAAGCCACGGAGCAATATACATCACGGCGAACGATACCGAACTTGTAACTCTCAGGACACCGCGGGGACGGAGGGTCGCATCGGTGGCTGCCGCGTCCGCTTCGGCCATCTCAGCCAGTACCGCTGTGCAACGGCGATGATAATCGCGCCCGGCATCGGTGAGCCATTGACGCCGAGTCGTGCGCTCGATCAGACGCGTTCCAAGACGGGCCTCAAGCGCGGTCAACGTGCGGCTCGCCGCCGCGCTCGACATCTCAAGGCGCTCGGCGGCCTTGGACAAGCTACCCAGGTCCGCGGTCAAGACGAAAAGCTCTATCTGCAGCCAGCGATCCATGCCGCGGATTGTTCCATTGAGCGGGAAGGTCATTTGACTATAGTGCATTTTTTCTCTCGAAGAGAACGACTAACGTATCGTAGAACGCATGCTTAAGTGCATATTTGGAGACGTGCAAGATGCAAAACATTAACGAAGACACCATTACCCAAGCCGTGCTCGCTTCGATGGCCGGGTGCCGCAACGAGCGATTGCGTAGGATCATGACCTCGCTCGTGCAGCATCTGCACTCATTTGCCCGGGAAGTGGAACTCACGGAAGACGAATGGTTTGACGCAATCCAGTTCCTGACCGATGTCGGTCACATCACCGACGACAAACGCCAGGAGTTCATCCTTTTGTCCGACACACTCGGACTTTCGACGCTCGTCACATCGCAGAACAACAAGAAGCCCGCGGCTTGCACCGAGGCGACGGTTTTTGGGCCGTTCTTCGTTGAAGACGCGCCCGAATACAACTGCGGCGATGACATTGCGAACGGTGCGCGAGGCGAAACCTGCTTCGTGCAGGGAAGGGTGGTGGGTCTCGACGGCAGTCCAATTGCCGGCGCTCTGCTCGACGTATGGCAGTCTGACGAAGATGGTTTCTACGACGTCCAGGCGCAATTGCAACCGGGTGAAGCGCTGCAGCATCGCGCCCGTGCCAAGCTCCGAACTGGGGCCGATGGGCACTATTACTTCCGCTCGATCCTGGCCGAAGCTTATCCCATTCCGCACGATGGACCTGTCGGACGCATGCTAGCGGCCACGGGACGTCATCCGTGGCGGCCTGCGCACCTGCATTTCATGATTCAGGCGCAGGGCTACGAAACGCTGATCACTCACGTGTTCCGCAACGGCGATAGGTATCTCGACTCCGACGTGGTCTTTGGCGTGAGGTCGACCCTCATCGCGGACTGGAATCGGCAGGAAGCCGGGATCGCGCCGGACGGCACGCGTATGGAGCGGCCTTTTTATACCCTCGACTACGATTTCATCCTCAACCCGACGGCGGCCAGTCGGTGATGCACTCCTGATGCACTCCATTAGAGACGAAGCTCGGCATCCGGATGTCGGCTGGATTCGAACGAGAGCGGCCATGCGTCAGTTGCCCGCGCTCTCGGGCACGCACGTACAAACCTACAGACAGCGTTACATATGACCAAACTTGATTTCGTATACCAAGGCCGGGCCGGGCGCGTTGTGTTTGGCGCCGGGAGCCTGCAGCATCTCGAACGGGAGCTATCGCATCTGAATGCGAGGCGTGCGCTGGTCCTGTGCAGTCCCGAGCAGCACGCGATCGGCGAAGCGATTGCTGCACGACTTGGAGAAAGGTCCGCTGGCGTGTTTGCACGCGCGACGATGCACGTGCCCATCGAACTCGCCGAAGAAGCGAGATTACTCGCTCGCGAATTGGACGCAGACTGCGCTGTCGCCGTTGGCGGAGGGTCCACGATCGGACTCGGCAAGGCAATCGCCCTCGAGTCCGAGCTGCCGATTCTCGCTATTCCGACTACCTATGCGGGCAGTGAGATGACTCCTATCTTCGGAGTGACGGAAGGGGCTCTCAAACGTACCGGAACCGACCTGCGGGTACTGCCCAAGACTGTGATCTACGATCCGGACTTGACGCGCTCGTTGCCCATTGAACTTTCAGTCACTAGCGGGATTAACGCGATCGCGCACGCCGCAGAAGGGCTGTACTCGCAGGACGCGAATCCGGTCACGAGTCTGATGGCGGAGGAAGGAATCAGCGCACTCGCGAAAGCCCTGCCGGCAATCGTCGCGAATGCCAGCGACATCGACGCACGATCGCTAGCGCTTTACGGCGCGTGGCTTTCGGGCGCGGTCCTCGGAAGCGTCGGCATGGCTTTGCACCACAAGCTGTGTCACACGCTGGGCGGCACTTTCAATTTGCCCCATGCTCAGGTTCATACCATCGTGTTGCCGCATGCGCTTGCGTTCAACGCGAGCGCAGCACCGGAAGCAATGAGCCGAATTGCACGCGCGCTCGGGTCCGCGACCGCCGCATCAGGCGTGTATGAGCTCGCGCGAGCCAATGGCGCGCAGGTCGCGCTCAAGGATATCGGGATGGCCGCGGAAGATCTCGACCGAGCCGCTGACATCGCAAGCGAGCGCCCGTATTGGAACCCGCGCCCGATTGGTCGCGATGGCTTGCGTGCCCTCTTGCAGGATGCATTCGACGGAGCGCCACCTCGCGATCGCTATTAAGGCTCGTAACCGATCGCCGATCCGGCTAGCCATCGACGCGTGTCGCTAGAGACTGATCATAGGCCCTTCCAAAGCAACACCGCAGTCGTCGGCGTTCGCGTCCTGTGATCAGACACGCAGGTAATCAGGGAAAGGGTGTGGAGGCGCTCGTCGCGGTCGCCGTGCTTGCGCCTGGCATGGTGCTGCGCTCGGTGAGCCGTCCGGTCCAACGGCACAACGATAACCGCGCAACGGTTTTCATCTCCGGATCGGTGCCCCAGAATTCGCGCCTGCCTTGAGTCATCAAATCATCGAATAAGCCGATTGCATTGACCGACTTTCTTGAACGCAGGGGGCACTTGCAATGCGCGCGGCGGCCGCGAGTGAACCGACCTCAGGACAATCCTTTGCGCGCGCCCACAGAAACAGCCTTCAGGCACGGACCCATCGAAAAATCCACACGATAACGGCGATTCTTTGAGCTTTTTGTTCATTGTCTTTGAAGATATCGTGGCCACGAAATAACCCACGTCGGAAGGACCTCGCCTGCGGGCAGTCGGACCGATAGCACGGATCCACGGAGACGAAACATGAAAATCCTGAACCGCTTCGCACGGTACGCTAAATGGGCTTTGCTCACTCTCTCGATTGCGGCCAGTTCGCACGCATTCGCCCAAGAAGGGGCCGCCTTGTGTGATCGGCATTTTCGAATGCGGGACTAAGTCTCCGAGAACGTGGGCAAGAACAAGCAGGTGATGATCACCATCGCGAACCACGACGACGCGAAGCAGCGCTGTGGACATTCACGATTTGATCTCGCGCGGCGTGGACAACCAAATAGGTGTTCAAGCTGAAAATTCTTACCAACCCGCAGTGAACCAGGGCATCACTGCCTCGAAGAGGAATGATTTATGAGCAATCCAATGACTCACACCGGCCTAAAAGTGGGCTGGATCGGCCTCGGCAAGATGGGCGTACCGATCACCGACAACTTGCTGAAGGGCGGCTTTGACGTGACCGTGTTCGATATCAATCAGGCGCGCTGCGGCGAACAGGCCGCGAAAGGCGCGCATGTCGCGCCGAGCGTGCGCGACCTGGCGGGCGCGGTCGACGTAATCTTTTCGATCATTCCCGACGACGCCGCACTCAAGGCAATCGCGCTCGGTGAGGACGGCGTCATTGCGGCGGCGCGCGCCGGCACGGTGTATGTTGATATGAGCACGGTTTCGCCGAGGGCGTCCGAAACCGTGCGCGACGCGGCGCGCTCGCGCGGCGTGCACTACGTCGCAGCCCCCGTGTCGGGCAGCACTGTGCTTGCTGAAACGGCGCAGTTGACGGTATTCGCATCTGGTCCCACGCAAGCCTATTCGATCGTGAAACCGGTATTCGACACCCTCTCATCGAAACAGTACTACGTGGGCGGTGACCAGGAGGCGCGATATCTCAAGCTCGCCATCAACCATCTCGTCGGGTCGACGGCCGTGCTGCTTGGCGAGGCCCTGACGCTCGGCCGCAAGGGCGGGCTCGACTGGAAGCAGATGCTGGATGTCATCGGCGACAGCGTCGTGGCATCGCCGCTGATCAAATACAAGCTCGAATCGCTCAGGCAGCGTGATTTCTCACCGGCGTTTTCTTCCACGCAGATGCTGAAGGATATGTCTCTCGTGGTCGACGCGGGCGAGCGCGCCGGTGTGCGAATGGAAGCGGCAACGCTGGTGAAAAACAAGTTCGCGGCCTACGCGGGCGGCGACGGCGCGGAACTCGATTTCTTTTCGATTCTGCGCGCCATCGAAGCCGACTCACAACTCGACTAGCCCGTAGTACGGCGTGTGCCGCCCGCAGCGGCGGCGTCGCGCAGCATGGTCCCCAACGCGCGGGTCGCAGGCCCGGCGATTTCCGGATTGGTGAATCGCATATAAATTTGCACCGTACGGCGGTTGCCTTGAGGCAATTGCAGCAGCCTGAGCTTGCCCTGATCGACGAGCGGCTGGACCACGTGCTGGGGCATCCAGGCGAAACCGAGGCCCTGCACTACGGCTGCGATCGAAGTGTGAATATTCTGAACGGTCCACTGCGGCGTGCGATTCGCGCGCTCTTCTTGCTTCAGGAACAGCGAATCCGTGTCGGTCGTGACGATCTGGGTATGATCGGACAAATCCCTGTCCTGTATCGGCCGTCCCAGTGTCTGCAGCGCATGCGCGGGGTGCGAAACGGCCACGAAGTCCAGTTGCATCAACGGCTCGCCGATATTGCGATGCGACTCGTCCGCGCTGACCACGATGTCGGCTTCGCCCGACTGCGCTCGATCCACGCTGTCGCTTGCCCTTTCTTCGATGCGCAGTTGCGTATGCGGCACTTCGCTGCGAAACCGGCTGAGCGCCTGAAGCAATAGATTGGTGGGAAACACGCCATCCACCAGCAGGCGCACTTCGGCTTCCCAACCAGCCGAAAGATGCCGCGCGACAGCCTCCAGCCGATGTGCGTCTACCAATATCTCGCGCGCCATGCCGAGTAGTACTCGGCCTTCCGTCGTCAATACCGAGCGCCGTCCTTCGATTTGAAGCAACTCGACGCCGAGGCGTTCCTGCAGCTTCGTAAGCATATAGCTGATCGAACTCTGGCTTCGGCTTAGCTTGACGCCGGCGCGCGCGAAACTCCCTTCTTCGGCGACCGCGCTGAGCACGGCCCATTCTTCAAGCGAGGTGCGGGGAGTCGACAATTGATCATCCTCGTGGAATGTTTCAATCGGGTTACCAGAACGATTATCCGCTCCGAACGGCGAGGCGACAGCATCCGCTCTCGCGCACTTCGGGCAATCCCTCGGTTGCGCTCCGATGCGTGCATTCGCGTCCACTATACATTTAATTTATTGATCAGTCGGTGCCATTTTTTGCACTTTTTGTTCGAGCGCGTAAAAGATATCGTGGAGTCACGATCAAATATGTCGCGAGAAGGACAAGCCTCATGAGCCGCCTCTATGTACTGATATTCGAAGACAAGCCCGATCTTCTGTCACTCCGCGAGCGGACGTTGAATGCACACCTGCGCTACCTCGTCGAACAGACGAGGGTGGAGGTACTTCACGGCGGAGCGACGCTCGATTATGAGGCGGGCAATGTGAACGGCGCCGTTATGATCATTTCGTCTGACGACCTCAAGGATGTTGGCGATTTCGTCGCGCATGATCCATTCACCCTGGCGGGACTGTTCAAGGAAGTAAAGATCAAGCGCTGGGATTACTCGATGAGTGCGTTGACGGTCCGCCAAACGGGCGCGGCAACGCGCTAGTGGCATCTCAACTGGCATCTCGCGGCCTGAGGCTGCGGGCCCATGCGGGTGGCACTCGAACAGGCGACTTTCGGTTGATTGGCGAGTACTGTAGGCCTGTGGAATAGGGTGATCGGGGCGCAGTATTTACTTAGCGCACGGAGTCGAAACTAACAGTGAGCGAGCGATGAGACTTAAGGAAAAAGTAGCAGTAGTGACGGGCGGAGCTCAGGGTATCGGCCTCGCGATCGCGCAGCGGCTGGCGCGCGAGGGGGCGTGCGTGACGATTGCGGATCTGAATCGCGATCTGGCTGAGTCGGCGGCGCAGCGGATCCGCGACGATGGCGGCGAGGCGCTCGCCGCACAGACCGATGTAGCGGATCGCGAGCAGGTTCGCGCAGCCATCGCGCGAACGACCGAGCGATACAGCAAGCTCGATCTGATGTTCAACAACGCGGGTTTTAACAAGCCCATGCCCTTTCTTGAAGTGACTGAGGAAAACTGGAACGCGGTACTCAGAGTGAACGCGCTCGGCGTGCTGATCGGTATGCAGGAAGCGGCCAAGGTCATGATCAAACAGGGGCATGGCGGCAAGATCGTCAATACGGCATCGATCGCCAGCCGGCAGGGCTACCCCGATTTCGCGCCATACTGCGCAAGCAAGTTCGCGGTCGTGGCATTGATTCAGGCTGGCGCGCGAGCGCTTGCACAGCATCGGATCACGGTGAATGGCTTCGCGCCCGGCGTGGTTGCCACGCCGCTGTGGGAAACGCTCGACAAGGATCTAATGGCAATCGGCTCCAGCTCGAAGCCCGGCGAGGCCATCGAGTCGTTCTCTTCGGCAATCCTGCTTGGCCGGCCCGCCCAGGCCGACGAGGTGGCCGGTACGGCGCTGTTCCTGGCATCGAGTGATTCTGACTACATGACCGGGCAGATCGTTGCAATCGATGGCGGGATGGTGCTGGTGTGACCGAGCCTGCGCAACTGGATCCACAATCGCGCATCGCGTGGATCGGTGTAGGAACAATGGGCCGGCGGCTCTGCGCCCGCGCGATCGCAGCAGGCTATCGCGTGACGGCCTTTGACACGGACCCGGCGTGTCTTGCTGAAATCGTGGCCCTCGGCGCGTTACCCGCCTATTCGGTCGCGGAAGCAATACGCAACGCCGACATCATCGTGTCGACCGTCCCTGGCGACGATGCGCTGCGAGCAATTTCGATCGGCGAGCAGGGCTTGCTCTCCAACGCGCGACAGGGCGCGGTGTTCATCGATACGAGCACGGTTTCGCCCGCCGTCTCTGCAGAGGTTGCGCGGGCCGCCGAGTCCTGGCAGATCAGCTACCTGCGTGTCGCGATGTCAGGAACGGTAACCCACGCCGAACAGGGAACGCTGATGCTGATGGTCTCCGGCGATCCCGCGGTGTACGAACACGCGCGCCCGCTGATCGACGTGTTCGGCAGCCGCCAGTTCTTCGTCGGCGGTGCCGAGGAGGCTCGTTACGCGAAGCTCGTCGTCAACCTGCTGATCGCGGTGACGGCGTGCGGGCTCGGTGAGGCGCTTGCACTAGGCCGTCGCGGGGGCCTCGACTGGTCGCAGATGCTCGACGTGATCGCCGCAAGTCCGGTCGGTTCGCCCATGTTGCATTACAAACTGCCGCTGCTGCGCGCGCGCGAATTCGCGCCGCAGATGACCACCGAACTGCTTGCCAACGATATCGGCTTGATACTCGCTGCGGCCAGGAAAAACAGTGTGCCGGTCTCGCTGTGTTCACTGTCACAACAGATGTTCGAGACCCGTATTGCCCATGGTGGTGCGCAGGAAGACTACATCTCGGTGATCAAGCTGTTCGAGTGGATGGCTGCAATTAACGACGAACCGGCGCTCGCGCCCGGGCACATCGCCGACGCGGATAAAAGCAATCCGTGAGCAACGACACAGGGCTGGGACGACCAACGCCGAGCCTACCAAATTCTTGAACAGTGGCCGGACGGCCGCAAAACATTTGGAGCGAGAACATGCATTTCACTGTCTATTGCCTGGATCACGAAGGAATGGTCGACAAGCGCCGCGAATATTACGAAGCGCATAAGGCATATCTGGCGACTTCGCCGATCGCGACCATCATCTCGGGCCCGCTCCTCGACGAAGATGGTCAGACGATGATCGGCAGCTTCTTTCTGTACGAAAGCGACGATCTCGACGCCGTGAGGCATTTCAACCGGGATGATCCGTTCAATAAGGCCGGCATTTGGCGCAGCGTCGAGATTCGTCCGTTCTTGAAGCGCGTCGACAATCGTTGACATGACGGCTGCCGCGAGGCAGCCGCGTGTTGATTCACGCAGTCCAACCCTCTCGGATATGTCGGCATCGTTTTTCCGAAAGAGCCGTGAAGGCGATTTCGGGCGATTGCTTCCAAAATAAAAAACAGCAATTGCTTCATGTCGATCTTCGCAGCGTAGAAAGCCCACTGTGAATAACAAGGTAGCTTGGAAAAACACATCGATTAATATAAGGATACCTAAGTGAAACGATTGATGCGCTTCGCTGCGTTGTTTGCGGCCGGTATATGTTCGGCTCACGCGCAAAGCAGTGTGACACTGTACGGACGCGTAGGGTCTGGATTCGACTTCGTCAGCAACGTGGCGACGGCAAGCGCACAGTCCAAAAACGTGTACAGATTCGGGAGTAACCAGTACGGCATTAGCTGGTGGGGGCTAAAGGGCTCGGAGGATTTGGGCGGCGGCCTTCACGCAGTATTCAACCTGGAAAGCATGTTTTCGGCTGGCACGGGCCAACTACCCGGAGACAGCTTGTTTAACCGCTATGCCTATGTCGGTCTGGCGAGCGACAGGTTCGGTTCCTTGTGGGTAGGACGCGCCATGAGCTTGACTGACGAAACTGGCTTCTACCTCGACCCGCTCGGCGAACAGTCCATTGGTATCGCGACGTTGGTGTACGGGCGCTCCTGGGGCTCGCGTGCGAATACCGTCACATACAACTCTCTCAAATACGGTGGGCTGGAGTTCCGCGGGCAATATGGCTTCGGCAATGAGGCTGGCAACTATCGCGGTAGCCGACAGATGAGCGCCAGTGCGAGCTATACGGCCGGCGGGTTGAACTTGCGCGGCGTCTACGAAGAGATTCGTGACGCGAACGGAAAGTTTTCCAGCCTGTATAGCGCTTCCCGCGAGTACATGGTTGGTGGAACCTTTACTTGGGAGCAGATCAAGATCCTGGGCGGCTTTGAGCAGTTGGTTTCGTCGGGACACGACACGATTGCCGAGGCCAACAATCCCACTGCATCTACTCGCAGCCAGCAGGAATGGATTGGTGTGAATTGGCAAGCCTCGGCAGCACTCCTCTTGCGGGCCGGTGTCTTCCACGCGAACGTTAATAACGGAGGCGGTAGTGGCACCCTCGGCGTCGTCGGCGCCGACTACTACATCTCGAAACGCACCTCGTTCTACGGAACGTTCGGCGCGATGTTCAACGGTGGCAGTGCTGCGTTTCCGGTCGAAACCGCGGATCAACCCCCTCTTGCCGGGCACCACCAACAGGGCGGGTACTTCGGCGTCATGCACTACTTTTAAGCGCGAGGTGTTTGCTTGAAACGGCCCGCGTGAACTGACCAATGACGCTGCCTGCTCCGCGTGCTACCGACTGTGCCTGTTTGGCCATAGCCGCTGTGCAGACAATGGCGACGCCGGGTGGCGCTCAGGCTGTTGAAGCGATTCATGGTGTGTGTCCTGTGAAGCTTGGTCGAAGATGATCAAGGCGTGGAGAAACTATGAACCGCTGGGTCTCGTTTGACGTTCCAAGCTCTTACCGAGGACGTTCGAGAATATCGAACGAGTGTTATCGGCTCTACCAATGGCTGTTGCGGCCCAAGCGCTCCGCGCCTTGCAAGGTCGATTCGTCCGTACAGTGGAAATATCTTCTTCTTGCGACGCATTTTTCCCAGTAGGACTTCAGCCTACAGTAATCGTATGGGAGACGCGACCTTGCGGCGCTTCAATCATTACGGCGCGGAATCCATTGCGCGTGTGGAAGACGCTCGGCCGGAAACGGGGTGGTGTTGGTTGGGCTCCACGAGTGATTGGCGGCCCATTCGCTGTCTACACCTCGCCAGAACTACGGCGGTGTCTCTGGCGGTATTCGGTCCCCCTAGGACAGCCGTACAACCTTAGCGCCTGAATACATCTGGATGGAAACCCAAGGCGCGCCATCACATTTCAAGGAGCAATGCCATGAGTGACAAAACTTCGTTCATCGTTCATCTGCCCGGCAAGCCGGAGCATCGCGAAGAGCTCGAAAGCAAGCTTATCGCGGTCCTGGAGAGGATGGCCGAGGAGCCTGACTTCATCAACACCTATCTGCACCGGTCAGTGGATGATCCGGACACGCTCGTTCTCTATGAAACATGGGCCTGCAGCCGCGAGCATTTCCAATCTCATCACCTGAAGGCGCCATATCGGCGCGAATACGAAGCTGCGTTGCCGACGTTGCTCAAGCGCACGCGCACGCTGGAGTTCCTCGAACCCGTACGCGATTATGTCAAAAGCACCAAGTGATGCGCAGATTCAAGGCGCTGTGGCGCCAGGTCGCGAAAAGTCGCCGTCTCGGCGAACAATTTGGGCAGTCCGTCCGTTCGCGGGACGTTATAGCAGGTGATTTTGTGACGCCGATGGGTGCTGCCGCAGCCTTGCGGCAGGCTTTTTTCAAATTGATTGTTCCGCGAAATCGTGGAGCGAAACGAAGCAAGGAAGAGACATGCTATTTCTCATTTATCGCAAGGATAAGCCCGGCAGCCTGCCGATCCGGATTGCGAACTATGCTGCGCATCTCGAATATCTCGGACCTTACGCGGCGAGCATCGTGGTGGGCGGACCGACGCTCGGCGCGGGAGCTGGCACTGGCGATGAAGATATGACTGGGAGCTTCCTCATTTTGGACGCCGAGGGATGGGAGGAGGCAGAGCGATTTATCGCGGACGATCCGTTCACCAAGGCCGGCTTGTTTGCGACAGTCATTGTCGACCGCTGGAAGCACGGAAAGCATAACGACGTCAACCCTGAATGAAGAGCCCCGGCACTCGACAGTCCTAACGAGGCTCCGCCCCTGCGGAGCGCTCGCGGTGTAAGTGGCTCCGTCGAGCCGACTGGGACGTGCCCAGGAAAATGTCGCATGCCACCGGATTGCCTGCAATAACGGACTGCACCTACGATGGCCGTGCATGTTTTGCCCGGACTCGAACGAGCACCACGTCTTTGACACTGGGCACACCGGTGGCGTCTGCGAGAAGCCAAAGCCAACGTCATCGGTCACGAAGCCGTCAACGTATCGCCCGACACATGAACGCGCTGCCCAATCTGTACGGGCGGCTGCGTCGAATAGCTGAAATTGCGGTAGCTGCCGTCTTCCATGCGGACCTGCACCTGATAACTGGTCTGCTTGCGTACCGCATGCTCGATACCGTTACCCGCGAGACCGCCGCCGACGGCGCCTGCGACCGTAGCAAGAATGCGGCCGCGCCCACCGCCGATCTGATTGCCGATGAGTCCGCCCGCAACAGCGCCGCCGACTGCGCCAAGGCCGGTCGTCGGCTCGGACGTTTGAACCGGCGTAATCGCGACGACTTCACCGGCGTACGGATCGGCGGCAACCTGGCGTGCGCCGGAGGGTTGCGAAGGCGTCTGCGAGTAGTCGCCGTTGGCGTACTGCGGAGCGGGTGCGACGTGCGGCTTGTGTGCATGATGAACGCGCGGCGGAGCAGCAGGTTCCGTCTGTGGCGCATAAGCCTGGGCCGCCGGTTCGACAGCGGGTTGAGCAGGATTGGGTTGTTGTGCCGCCTGTGGCAAGCTCGCAGGCTGCGCATTGGCTGCCGCGATCTGCGCGGTGGGCGGCGGCACCGCATGTGATAGGGGAAGGATACCTGTCATCGCTGCGACGCCTGTCGCACAGGCGAGGATGACGGACACAGCTGCGCCCGCGATCAACGGATGAATGCGGCTGCGTCCCGCGATGCTGTTCGTGTCGTTCATTTGCGACCTCCACTGGGAATGTGCCAGCAATAACGTCGCGACGACGACGGCGGTGCACACGGAGAGGCGCCTGCTTTGTAAGCATTTGTAGCGCCTCGGGTGCGGGGGGCGTCGAGCCGGTGAAAGTGATCTTGCGCACGCGGCTGTCGGCAAGCCAGTCGGCGACAGCGGGCACCGCGTTCTCGCGCGAGGCCGAGATCAGGTTCAGCACGCCCGCCGGCACGCCGGCTTCATGCTCCCTGATCACGCTCATGCGCTTGCCGCGCTGTTGCTGCGGAATGAGGTCGCCGTAGATGCGCGTCCGTCGTCCGCGAACCACGCGACATACGACGCGCCGTACATCACCTCGCCGCGTCCTTCGGCGAACGGCTTGCCTTGTTCGAGCGAAATCAGGCGGTCGAGCGCGTCGGCGTTCTCGACCATCAGCGCATGCCAGCGATGCAGCACGTCTACGCGATCTTTCGGCAGCGCATCGCGCCAGGCGGGGAACGCGCGCGGCGGCATCGGTGGCGGCGCGCGCGTCGGCGGCCGTGCTGTCGGCGACCTGCGCGATCACGTTGCCCGTCGCTGGATCGGTGACGTCGAAGCGCTTGCCGCCCGCCGACGCCACCCACTTGCCATCGATGAAATTGTCGCTGCGGATCAGCTCGCGACGAAGGGCTTGCAGCAGCTAAATTAGCAAGCACAATCCTCGCCGTGCCAGCACGGCGCACCGCATGGAAACCGAAGAAGGGCACGAGTGACTGCTCGTCGCAAGAGCAATCGCAAAAGCAGTCGCGGACGCGTCGGAGCGTCAGCGGGGTGCACTCCTGTTCGACCTCCGCATTTCGAGAACGCAGAACAGGAGCGCTTCTACTGCCTTGGCGACGCTTAGGCGGTTGCGGTCCGCTCGTCTGTTGCGGCCATCGATCCAAAACGCCCGCTGTTGAAATCGTCTACCGCTTCGCGGACTTCTTCGGTCGTGTTCATGACGAAGGGACCATATGCAACAACAGGCTCGTCGATTGGCTCGCCGCTCAGCACCAGCACGGTTGCATCGCTGATGGCATCAACGCGAACGTCAGTGCCTTCCTGCCCGAGCAGAACCAGTTGTGCGTCGTTGACGACGCGCTCATCGCCATTGACCCGGACCTGGCCGCGCAGCACGACGAGCGCGAGCGTCCTGCCTGCCGGCAGCGTCAGTGTGGCGCCGCGTCCCGCGTTGAGCCGCACGTCCCAGACGTCCATCGGCGTGAAGGTGCGCGCCGGACCCGCGTTGCCCGCGTAGTTGCCGGCGATCACCCGCACATGTCCAGCGCCTTCGGGCAGCTCGACCGACGGAATCTGGTTCGCCAGGATGCCCTGATAGCCTGGCGGCGTCATCTTGTCCTTCGCGGGCAGATTGACCCAAAGCTGGACCATCTCGAGCGTCCCGCCTGTTTTCGCGAACGCGCGCGAATGAAACTCCTCATGCAGAATCCCTGCGCCGGCTGTCATCCATTGCACGTCGCCGGGGCCGATCTGGCCGCCGCCGCCCGTCGAATCGAGGTGCTCCAGTTCGCCCTGATACACGATCGTCACCGTTTCGAAGCCGCGGTGCGGATGCTGTCCAACGCCCTGACGGCGCGCTGTCGGTGCAAAGTGTTTCGGGCCCGCGTAGTCGAGCATCAGGAAGGGACTGAGGTGGCGGCCCATCGTCTGATGCGAGAACAGCGTGCGCACCGGAAAGCCGTCGCCGACCCAATGCGAGTTGGGGTTGCCGTAAGTGCCGAGAATCTTCTTCATCGTCGAATGTTCCTGTTGAAAGGCCAGCGGCCTTGTTTGCATGGATACAGAGTAGTGGCGGGACGATGACGGCGGTAGAGGCCGGAAGGCAACTTCTGTGTCCCACTGATAGGACGATGGGACGGGATGATTCCGCTATCGAGCGAGCGGCGTTACCGCGCCACCCCATGCGGGTTGTTCACGTAGGTCACGCCGCCGTCGATCCTGCCCTGCAAAGTGATGCTGCTCTGGGCGTACAGATCGGTGTGGAAGCATGCCGCGATCACGCAGCCTGCGAAGCCTATCGGCGCGGTCTGTTTCTTCATGATGAGCTTTTGTGTCGTCGGGGCCATGTGCATTGCGTGTCGGCGCTGCACATTCGCCGGACATGGCGCAAGCGCGCGGACGGGACCAGCATCCGGCCGCGCGCGTGACGCATCAGTTCTTGTCGTACGAGAACTGGATGCCGGCCGTGCCGCCGGTCTGGATGAAAAGGTCGATGAACGCCGGGACGGTTTCGCTGCGTGCCCAGTCGCGTTGCAGCTCGCAGAACATCTGGGCGACGCTGATCATCTTGCCGCCAGCCTGTTCGATACGGCGCAACGCCGCTTCGTGCGCGGCGACGGAGGTGCCGCCGACCGCATCGACGACGACATAGACCTCGTAGCCGGCCGCCAGCGCATCCAGCGCGGGGAACGTCAGGCAGGCTTCCGTCCAGAGCGCGGTCATGATCAGCTTCTTGCGGCCGGTGGCCTCGACGGCCTTGCGGAATTCGACGTCTTCCCACGAGTTGATGCTGGTGCGATCGTAAGTCGGATAGTCGCCAAGTGCCGCGCGCAGTTGCGGGATGGGCGGCTTGTTCAGGCCCGTCTTCACGTTGACCGTCGAATGGACGATCGGCAGCTTGTATGCGATTGCCGCCTTTGAGGCACCGACGATGTTGTTGATCAGCAGCTGACGATCCATCGACGCAATGGAATTCACCTGGACCGGCTGGTAATCGATGACGATGAATGCCGCATTCTGCGGCGTCAGAAGATGATCTTTCGCGGGGTCGCGAATCGGTTCGCTTGCCATGTTTGCCTCCGAAACACTGCGGTAAGTGGAAGGGGATTCCGGATCGACGCACGATGCGTCGGATCTGCATGCAACGTTAATGCTATGCGGCCGCCGAACCATCTTCCAGTCCCAAAAAACTGCCGACTGTGTTCTATGAGCGGAACAATGACGATGCCGTGCGCTTTCATTGCTCTAAGATGCCGTTATTGTTCTGCCGAGGAACGGTGATGGATGACCTTAACGACATCTTTTACTTCGTGAAAGTGGTCGACAACCACGGTTTCACGCAGGCCGGCCGGGCGCTCAACATGCCTAAGTCCAGGCTGAGCCGGCGCATCGCCGAACTCGAATCGAGATATGGCGTTCGTCTGCTCAACCGGTCTACGCGGCATTTCTCGATGACGGAGACGGGACGGGAGTTCTACGAGCGCTGTGTCGCGGTGCTCGTGGAAGCCGATGCAGCCCGTGAGGTGATGGAGCGCAGGCTCTCCGAGCCCCAAGGCGTGGTGCGGATGAGCTGCCCCACGACGCTGCTCGCGTACCGCATCGGCAATCTGGTTGCCGACTTCATGACTCAATATCCGAAGGTGCAGGTTCTTCTCGACGCAACCAATCGCCGGGTCGATGTGCTAGGCGAAGGTCTCGATCTCGCGCTCCGAGTTCGCTTCCCGCCGCTCGAAGACAGCGGTCTCGTCATGCGTGTCCTGTCGGGCAGTCCGCAGCGTCTGGTTGCCGCGCCGGAGCTCATGGAGCGGCACGGGCAAGTCGCGCATCCCGCGGATCTGGCGGGCATGCCGAGCCTCGATTGGGGACCGCAGCGCGATCATGCGTGGGCGCTCGTGGGCCCGGACGGAGCGGAAGCGCGCGTGAGTCACGCGCCGCGCTTCATCACCGACGACATGACCGTGCTTCAGCAGGCGGCCATCAAAGGCGTGGGCGTCGTGCAGTTGCCGTACATGGTCGTCGAGGATGCGCTCGCAAAAGGCGCACTTGTCGAGGTGATACCGGGCTGGAAACCGAAAGGGGGCTGGTTCATGCCGTCTTTCCGTCACGCAGGGGACTGTTGCCCTCGGTGCGTCTGCTGATCGACCATCTCGCCGAACACATACAGAAAGATGAGTGACGCTTCGTCATCAAATGACCGGCTGAGGCGCTAGAAGCGTTGAGTCAGGCATTCGCTGGCAATGCGCCTTCTCCATTGCCGTGCTGAATAGTTACGTCTTGGCCATCGTGGTCGCCGCCGGTGTAAGAGCGCGGATTTTACCCCGCGCCTTATTGCGACCCAGCCCTGGTCCGTGACATCATGGGCAAGACATCGATTTCCGCATCGCGCTGCAATGTTTGCATCTCTGGCTACCCGGAAGATTTTGGTTTTTGTGCGGCTCGCCAAATTTCAGACCGGACGCGCGAATCAAGGCCGACTTGGGAAATCAGAAGGCGCTGACATGCGCGTTGCGTCTCGCGAAGGGCCCCTGGATAAGCGGTGATTTCATTCTTGATAGGCGCACGCGGCTATCAGTTCCCGGCGCGTTCAACGACGAGGGACAACCAATGCGGATACTCATCATTGCGCAACGCTTTCCCGTGCTTTCCGAGACGTTCATCATCGAGCAGGCGAGGGCGCTACGCGAGGCTGGCGCCGACGTCTCGATTCTCAGTCTTACGCGCGGAGATGACTCGCTTGTCCGGGCGATCGACGGCGAGTGTCCGTCCTTCGTGAGTCCGAGGTGCGGCGCGAGTCGCGCTGCGAAAATGCTTGCTGTTGCCCGGCTCGCGTTTCGGGGACTTTACAATCGGCGCGCACACCGTGCGTGCCGGGTCGCGGCGCGGGCCGTGTCTCGGCGCAAGTGGGCAGCGGCGGTCGATATTGCGCGCGTCTCGAGTATGAATTCCACTATGCAGTGCGACGCGGTAATCGCCCATTTCGGCATGGTCGGTGTTCGTGCGCAATATTTGCGCGAGGCAGGACTGATTTCTGGAGCCCTGGCTACTGTCTTTCACGGCCATGACCTGACGAGCCGCAAACTGGTTGAATCTTATCGTCGAGAGTATCTGCGACTCTTCGGACGCGGCCAACTCTTTTTGCCGGTGAGTCAGTTCTTTGCAGATCGCATTCGGGATTGGGGGTGCGATCCGGAAAAGATCCATGTCGGCCGTATGGGCATCGATATCGACAGATTCCCGTTCTCGAGGTGCGATCCGTCATCGACCACGTTGAGTATTCTGCTCGTTGGAAGAATGACAGAAAAGAAGGGTATCGAGTATGCGATTCGGGCCATGGCGTATGTCAGTTCAGCGGCAAAGCTGACCATCGTCGGTTCAGGTCAACTGGAAGATTCGCTGAGAGCTTTGGTGGTCGAACTGAAGGTCGAATCGCGTGTCTGCTTTCTGGGTGCGCAGCCTCACAGCAAGGTGCGGATGTTGATGGATGAAACCGACGTCTTCATGCTTCCCTCGGTGACTGCGTCGGATGGCGACATGGAAGGTGTACCGGTAGCGCTCATGGAAGCGATGGCCTCCGGCGTAATAACCGTTTCGTCACGCCATGGCGGCATTCCTGAATTGATTGATCACGGTGTGTCAGGCTTTCTAGTGAATGAGCGCGATTCGGTTGGCTTGGCGAAGGTCGTCGATGAAATTGCGTCAGGCGTGTACAACCTGGTGGAAATAGCAGCGAACGCGCGCCTTAAGATCGAGGAGCGGTTCAACTCGCGCATTGAAGCGGTACGGCTTCTTGACAGACTGACCAGCGTTTGCGATGGCAATCACGTTCTTGCCGACGGGCAGTTGCGTCAATCCAAACCGCCGAGCCTCACTCGCAGGTTCAAGGAGGCCGGAAAATCCCTTTTGCCCGATACCCTGTTCCTTCGCCTGTTGCACAAGAAGTGCATCGGGCGCTTCCCACAACTGCGCAACCCCGTGACGTTCAATGAGCAGATACTTCAGCGCAATCTGCGACCCGATCCACGCTACGCGGTATTGAGCGACAAGCTCGCCACACGTGCGTACGTCGAAAAGAAACTGGGCCGCCAACATGTCGTTCCACTGATTGCGGTGCCCGCCGATTTTTGCCGCGAAGTCTACGATAGACTGCCGGATCAGTTTGTCATGAAGGCAAATCATGGCAGCAGTTTCGTCAAATTAGTCAGAAGCAAATCCGAAACGTCATTTGAAGAGTTGAAGCAGCTTGAAGAGAAGTGGCTTTCCACGGATTTCTATTGGGTGGATCGGGAGCGGCATTACCGTGAGATCAAACCACGCATTTTCTTCGAGACCCTGCTGCTCGATCGCGACGGACACATTCCGGCCGACTTCAAGGTTCATTGCTTCTCGGGAAACCTCCGAAAACCGGTGATGTATATCCTTGTCATCACCGACCGGTTTGGTAGCAACACACGTGGAGATGTGTATGACGCCAGCTGGAATCGCATGGAAATCGCAATTGGGCCGTACAAGCGGAGCGATCATCTGTTGGCGCGGCCTGAGAACCTCGATGCGCTCCTGAAAGCGGCTGCGACTCTGGCGAGCGACTTCGAATACGTTCGCGTCGATCTTTATGCCTTTGACAATCGACTCTACTTCGGCGAATTGACGTTCACGCCGGGCGGCGGTGTATTGCCTTTCACTCCTGATCGCATCGACTACGAATGGGGAAAATTGCTGAGCGCCGCGCGCGGCGTGTGAGCTTTATCCATTCGTCGGCGAGTGATGAAGTTTAATCTCCGTTGGGCCCAGCTTTTTTTCGTAGCTCTGCACGGGATACAGTTGAGGGATGGATAAACGCGCCGCTGGGGCGTCGTCATCCTGTTTCCCATCAGATCGTCAATCGTTTGGACGCCGGTGAGGGGCTGCGGGAAAAACACACGGCAAACTCGACACAAAGTCGAATCGAAAGCGCCCCGCAGGGTGCAAGCTCCCCGAATCATTGCTTCATGGACCAAGCGCCTCATCGTTGTGATCTCGTGCTTATTGGCAACGTTGCGGACGGCGAGATTGGCGTTGTAGAAGTTCAAAAATGCGTTCACAGAATCGATCGGTCCTCCGACTGTAAGGCATTCTTGCGTCCTGTGGACAGCGGTGCGCGCCGTGCCTCGCAATGCTGCAATGCCGTCGCGTCGTCCGTCCAGCCAGACGCGACAAGAGTGAACGCGACTTTTACGTTAAACCCTGCCAGGCGGAACGCCAGCGCTTCCGTTTCCGAGACCCGGGGGGCCATGCTCTGGTGAAAATGTGCATATCTGGGGAGCCGATGAGGTCGCGTGCCATGTCAAGACGCTGACTCCACTTCCGCTCGCCGGCGCCGCTCTGTGTGGCCGGATTACCGGTCCGAGCGTCCTGGTAAGCGGGGTTTTTTCTGGACGCAGCTACGGTCATCCGGCGTCCATCACAATGCACGTTTTGTCCGGGTTAACGTCGTCTCTGTCCGTTGAGGGGAACGCGGTTCAGGCTCTAAATTGGCGTCATTAAACCCACCGGCGCTTGCGAGAAGCAAGGTTACCTCGCGCGCCCTCGCCCGAACATGCCGCCAGCGGAGCAGCTTCGGGCGACTCTAGAGGAGACACCGCCATGGCCCATCAGATAACCCTCGGTTTTGAGGACGGAGTGACCCGCTTCATCGAGTGCGAGGAGGGCGAGCGCGTTACCGATGCCGCCATTCGCGCCAGGATCAATATTCCGCTCGATTGCCGTGATGGTGTGTGCGGCACCTGCAAGGCGGTCTGCGAGTCCGGCGAGTACGTTCTGGGCGACTGCGTGGAAGATGCGCTTAGCCCGGAGGAGGCGAGCGCCCGCAAGGTTCTCACCTGCCAGATGAGCCCACGTTCCGACTGCGTGATCCAGATCGCCACGAACTCCGATGTCTCGGGTACCGGCCCGTCCTTCCACAGGGGACGGATTGTCGCCTGCCAACGAGCGTCAGCCACCACGATCGCCTTCTCGGTCGAGCTCGAGAACCGCGCAGATCTCAGCTTCCTTCCCGGGCAGTATGTCAACATTCAGGTGCCCGGGACCGATCAGACAAGGTCCTACTCCTTCAGCTCGGGGCCGTCCGAGCCGCACTTGTCCTTCCTTGTGCGCAATGTGCCTCAAGGGGTGATGTCGACCTGGCTCTGTGAAGCCGCCAAGGTAGGGGACCCGATCGAGTTTCGCGGCCCGATGGGAAGCTTCTACCTGCGCCCCATCGAGCGGCCGGTGCTGTTCCTGGCGGGTGGCACGGGCCTCGCGCCGTTCCTCTCGATGCTGGACAAGATTGTCGAGGACGGCGGCAGCCCGTATCCGATCCACATGATCCTGGGTGTGAACAGCGACGAGGATCTGGTTAGCGTCGACCGGCTCGAATCCTATGCGCAGCGCCTGCCGAACTTCACCTATGCCTGCACTGTCGCCAGCCCCGACAGTGCCCATCCCAAAAAGGGCTATGTCACCCACCACATCGTCCCCTCCCAGCTCAACGACGGCGATGCGGATGTCTACCTCTGCGGCCCGCCGCCGATGGTTGATGCGGTGCGCGATTTCCTCTCGTCCGAAGGGCTGACGCCGCGCAGCTTCTATTATGAGAAGTTCGCCGGCACCGGCCTGGTGGTCCAGACCGGCGAGCAGCACATCGCGCCTGTTGATGTCGATGAAGCCTTCGATCTGCGTATGGCTCTCGAACTGGGGGCGGCACAGCTGACTATGGGCCGGCTGTCGAGCGAGCAATTGATCCGCTTCCGCCAGCTCGCCGAGGCGACGGCGCCGTTCGTGTCCGGGCAGCGCTTTACCGACGTGGCGCGCTACATCGAGGCAAACCACGCCTTTCACATGTTCACGATCCAGGCTTCCGGGAACGCGCAGCTGATCGCGCTTTACCGGCAACTGGCCGTGCAGGACTACATCGCTCGCGCGCTGACCGACCAGATCGAGATCGTCGGCGACATCGTCCAGCAGCACCGGGACATTGTCGGCGCGTTCGAACTAGGCGACCTGAACAAGGCGCGAGACGTGATTGCGCTGCATGCGCTCCATTCCAAGGCCACAATGAGCCGGGCGCTGGAGCGTATGCCGCTGAACAAGACGGCCCCCATGGCCACAGTGCCCCCCGCTCCCCCGTCTGTTGTGCCGGACAGCGCGCCGCAGGTCTGCCCATTCACGGCCAGCACACTTCCGGCCTATTCACACGAACTGGACTGGCCCGATGGGCTGGAGCCGTTCAAGGTGGTCGACGACGGCTCGCAAGGCGACCCCTACGAGCACTACCGCTGGATGCGGGAGCACTCGCCGGTGCTGCGTTGCCAGTCGGCGACTTCGGACGTGTGGTTCCTCTCGCGCTATGACGATGTCTACCAGGCGATCCGCAACCCGAAGCTGTTTTCCTCCGAGGTCGTCAGCCCGCCCCCGCTTACGTTCCTGACGCTGTTCGATGCGCCCGATCATTCGCGGTTACGCAAGGTCGTGCAGCCGTCGTTCCTGCCGCTCGCGATCGATCCGTTTATCGGGCAGATCTCGCAGAGGGCGGAGGACCTGCTCGACGCGATGATTGCCAAAGGTGGCGGTGATGTCGTCAACGATTTCGCCATCCCGCTCAGCATCTCGACCATCTCCACGATGATCGACGTGCCGAATGAGGATGAGGAGAAGATGAAGTTCTGGTCGGACGAGACCTTTAGCTACTTCGGGCGCCTCGCCCGCAATGCGCCGGGGACCGGGACCGACGAGCAGAGCGCGCAGGCTTTCTTCGCTTACCTGAAGGAGGCGCTGGAGCGGCTCGCGCGCACCGACAGCCAGTCGATCGGCGGGCATATCGCGCGCATGTGGAAGGACGGGCTGCTTTCGGAAAAGGAAGCGAAGGAGCTGTGTGCGTTCGTCTTCATCGCCGGGCACGACACGACGACTATCCTTGTCGCGAACGCTTTTCGCATGTTCGCCGAACAGCCGAATCTGCTGGGGCGTATCCGCGAAAACCCCGCTGACGCTGACCGTTTCGTCGAGGAGGTGGCGCGCTATCGTGGTACCGTCCAGCGCGTGAGCCGCATCCTCACCGAGGCGACCACTGTTGCGGGCGTCGATCTGCCCAAGGGCGCGGTGGTGCGATTGCTGCTGTCGGCTGCGAACCGCGACAGCCGCAAGTTTGCCGACGGTGAGACGTTCGACATCGACCGTGATTCCAGCGGCCATCTGGGTTTCGGCAACGGCATGCACAAATGCCTTGGCGCGCCGCTCGCGAAGCTGGAGACGCTGGTCGCGACGAAGGCTCTGGCCCGCAAGGTCGGCGACATCGCGCTCGATCCGGCAAGACCGATCCAGTATGTGCGGGGCAACAATCTGACCAACTCCGGACCGGAGCACCTGTTCGTGAAGCTGGGTGGGTCATCGGCCTAAACCCGATGATGAGCGGGCGACGTCGAGTCAGCCCGCTCTCCGCTTTTCAGGCGGCAAGGATCGATCGTGGGCCGCAGAGCGGTATTCGGTTGGCCGGAGTCCCGTCTGCTTGCGGAAGAAACGACCAAAATAGGCCTCGTCCTGAAAGCCCAGTTCACTGGCGATCTGCTTCACACTGAGCGTCGAATAGCCGAGCAGCCGCTTGGCTTCATGGATCGAGCGTGCATCGATCGCCTCGATTGCCGAGACCCCGAAGGTGGCGCGGCAGATGCGCGAGAGCTGGCCGGTGGTTACGCCCATCTCGTCGGCGTAGCTGGCGACCGGCCGCCGCTCGCGGCAATGGCGGTCGAGCAGGGCGCGGAACCGCTCGATCCGCGCGGCCATTATCCGCTGCTCGGAACTGGCTGAAAGCCGCGCGCTCTCGCTGAGGCGCCCGATCTTGACGAACAGGGCGATCGTCAGTGCTGCGCCTGCGGTGAACTGCCAGCGCTCGTGGCTCTCCGCCTCGTGCCCGATCGACTGAAACAGGGTATCCAGAGGTGTGCCGCGCTCGACATTGGGATCGATCGACAGCACCGTCGGCGTGCGGATGAATTCCAGCAGCTCGGGCGCGGCCGTCATCGCCAGCGATTCCAGCGCGGACTGCGCGGCGGTGATGACGTGACCGTCGATGTCGCTCCGGAAGTGAAAGCCGTGGACCGAGCGTGCTGGCACGACGATCAGGCATGGCGCTTCGACTGTCCAGGTCCGGCCGTCGATAAAGGTCTCGCCGCCCCCGCCGGTGACGTAGAGCACCTGGATCAGCGCATCGTGGACGTGCGGCTTGATGTCGAAGTCGAAACGGCCGGCACGCAGGGGAATGCGTTCGTAATGCACCATGTCGACCCAGGATTGGCCGGCTTCCCCGCCATAGAGCGCGAAATGCGGAACGGTCCGGCGGCGCTGTTGGTCATGGGCCATGATGCACGTCACGTCCTGCTATATGTGATCTCTGCATTGTTCCATAGGCGCTTGAGGCGTTCAATGGCGATACAAATTTGGGAGCGTTACAAACAGAGCAGGGCGCATCATTGGCCGCCGGAGGTTGGGGTGAAAATCACAATTCGCGTTGAGATTACCACCGATTGGGATGAAACAGATACGTTCGAAATCTGTCAGCTCGAAGGTCCCTATCGCCAACTTGAACAGGAGAAGATCCGCCTGTTGCTGGACGAAGGGAAAGATGTGCTGTACACGCTTCAGAGGACTGTGGTGGCAGCGCAGGCAGCGGGAAATTCCCACCCTATAAGGATTCCGAATCGACATCTTTCATTTATTTTAAGTCAGAGCCATTTCGGTTTGAGTCACGACGAGCAAGCCGTCGCGACAAGGCACCAAAAGGAGAGAAAACTCCGGAGCCAATAAGCGCGTTACCGTCCAGCATGATTCACAGCTCGCCACCGCACCCCTGCATAAGGTAATCGACGCCGAACGTCGCCTCAGGCAAATTTGTGGCGGGGATAGTGAGTTCCCCATTCCTGATGATCAGGGCAGCGGGCGTGGTCGGAGTCCACTCACATGAACCTTGTGCTCCGATAGGGGAGTCCGAGTGAGGTGGCGATGTGGGATCGCAGTCTCGTTTGTTTCGCGTGTGTTGGCAGGCATCGAATAAGCCTTAACGACAGCGGCTATTCGACGCGCCATTTATAACCTTCCGTGACCGATTGACGGTCTTGCCTTGCTGAACCGCGCCGCGCGAAGAGAGGGGCGCGGACCGCGATGACTCTTCTGTCAACATGTGGCGGCCCACAATGCGCGGCAAAAAGGTCGAAAAAGCTTCCGCCCAGGCAGAAGCACATCCAGGCGGATGCATGTGTCGCTACGCGTGCCACGCCGTACATCAGCGCAGAAGTGTCATTTTATTCGCTTCACAACGTACAGCAACCCGTCCGTTGTTTAGAACCCACCACCCGCCTTCTCCGCCCGGCAGGTTTGCTCTCGATGTGCAACGATAGTCGCGCAACTTGCACGTGTCTGAATACTTTAGACAAGCCAAACGGGGAGGGTAGATGAGAGAAAACGCCAAGACGCTTTTCGTCGCTTCCGAGGACATTGCAACAGCGTTGAACCTGCTGGAGAGCATTGAGGTTGAGATCGGGTTCGATAGCGATGACCCGGAGAGCATCGAGCGGGCGATTCTCGCCGTCGAGGAGGCGATCAATACTCGCCTGAGCGGCCATCGCGGCGATGCACGTATCGAATCAGCCATCCTTCGCGTCAAATTCGACTTCCGATGCGCGATCCTTGATCAAGCCTCATCCGCTGAGGACGATGATGAGGCCATCAGCAGTGTCCATACCCTGCATTGATATTTCCGGACCCATATCACCTGAACCATATCACCCGATCGCCAGTTGCGATCGGGTAAGTCACGTCATGAAGCACTGAACTGGAATCCGACGCCAGATTTATTTCTCCAACCGCAAGTCGGCAGCGCTGGTGTACGGTCCCATCGCTGCCACGCTGCTCGAACTCTTTCCGACGCGCATTCGGTATACAGCCGGATCTGAATCAGTGAGCCGAGACGCTATCGAGCCCGGTCGATTGCACTTCCGCTTGTACGCCAGGTGACGCGAGATAGTCGAGCAGGGCTTTCGCTTCCTTCGGATGCTGCGCGCTCACGGGAATGCCCGCGGCGAAGCGCGTCACCGATTGCAACGACTCGGGAATTTTGCCGACGAAGGTCGCGCCCTTGACGGGCAGCAATTCGCTCACTTGCTGGAAACCGATTTCGTAGTCGCCGTTTGCCACCACGGAGGCTACGGGGATTCGCGGGATCATCTTCGCTTTCGAGCTGACCTGATCCTCGATGCCAAGTTTCCGGAACAACTCGCGCTCGATGTAGACGCCGCTCGCGCTGTCCGAGTACGCGATCGACTTCGCATGCAGCAGCGTCTGCCGGAGTCCGTCTGCCGAGCTGATATCGGGTTTCGCCGCGCCTTCGCGCACGACCATGCCGATTCGCGAATCGGCCAGTTCGACCCGCGATCCGGGCATCACCTTGCCCTCCTTGATCAACTCGTCAAGTGCATAGCCAACCATGATGACGGCGTCCGCGGGTTCGCCGCGCGCGAGCCTGTTGGGGATCGCTTCAGGCGATTTGCCCATCGACGGACCCAGCGCGGTGTCAAGCGTGTTGCCCGTCTCGGATGCAAACTTCGGACTGAGCACCTTATACGCCGCGGTAAAGCCGCCAGAGCTCATGACGTGCAGATCGGCGGCTTGCACGTTGGCCGCAGCGGCCGAGGTTGCCACGAGCGCTGTCGCGCATAGTTTCAGAAGCAGATTTTTCATGATCGAGGTGGTGTCAGATAGCAGGGAATAGACGCTCGTGCAATGACATGCCCGTTAGTGCGCCGGCGTCAGCGTTGCTGCGCGCCTGCGATAGAGTGCGAACGTCGCCAAAAGCGCGCACGCTGCGGCGAAGCTCATCCAGTAGCCAGGTGCGGCCTTGTCGCCGGTCATGTGAATGAGCGCTGTCGAAATCGCTGGCGTGAATCCCCCGAACACCGCCGTCGCGAGGCTATAGGCGAGCGAGAAGCCCGCAACGCGTACCTGAACCGGCATCACTTCCGTGAGCGCGACGACCATCGCGCCGTTATAGATGCCGTACATGAACGAGAGCCACAGGAGCGCGAGCAGCATGTTGAGGAAGCTCGGTGCGTGCGCGAGCAGCGATAGCGCCGGGTAGGCGGTCGCGATGGCAAGTAACGTCATGCCGACGAGAAGCGGCCGGCGGCCGATCCTGTCCGAGAGCGCTCCGCCGACCGGGAGCCAGATGAAGTTCGACACGGCGACACACAGGGTCACGAGCAAACTGTCCGCAGTGCTCAAATGGAGGACCGTCTTGCCGAAGGTCGGCGCGTAGACCGTGATGAGATAGAAGCTCGCGGTGGTCATTGCGACCAGCATCATGCCAGCGATCACGACGGGCCAGTTCTGGACCAGCGTGCGGAACACTTCGTTCATGCTCGGGCGATGCTGGCGCGCCTTGAATTCCTCAGTTTCCTCGAGATTGCGACGCAGCATGAAGATGAACGGCACGATCATGCAGCCGACGAAGAAGGGAACTCGCCATCCCCACGCCGCAATGGCTGCGGTGTTCAGCGATTGGTTCAACGCGAAGCCAAGGGCCGCAGCCACGACGATCGCTACCTGCTGGCTCGCGGACTGCCAGCTCGTGAAGAAGCCTTTACGGCCGGGCGTAGCCATTTCGGCGAGATACACCGACACGCCACCCAGCTCCGCGCCTGCCGAGAAGCCCTGCAGCAGCCGGCCAACGAGCACCAGCACTGGAGCCAGAAGGCCGATCGTCGTGTATCCCGGTACGAACGCAATCAGGATAGTGCCGCTTGCCATGATGGAGAGCGTGACGATGAGACCCTTGCGGCGGCCGACGTCGTCGATGTAGGCACCGAGCACTATCGCGCCTAGTGGCCGCATGAGAAAACCCGCGCCGAAAACCGCGAACGTCATCATCAACGATGCAAATTCGCTCCCGGCGGGAAAAAAGACGTTGGCGATTTGCGTCGCATAGAAGCCGAACAGAAAAAAGTCGAACTGCTCCAGAAAGTTTCCGGCCGTTACCCGGAAGACCGCTGCGGCCTTTGATCGTCCCGGTGAAAGGGTAGAGGGTGAGGGGTGCATCGATGTGTCTCCTGAAATTCCGAAATATGCGGCCATCGGCTCTTTGTCATTTCGCATATGTTGGCACGTGGCCGCCGAAACGATAAGTGCGATTTTCTGAATGATTGATGTCTTAACGTTATCAATCCACATTGCCTCTGAGTCCGCCGTGCGTTAGGGTTGAACCAGCGCCCGGCGGCGCTTCAGATGCCAGCTATCAGGCCACGAAGCGACACTGTGAAGCGGGTGTGCGCGTGTCCATATTGCGACCACGGTTGAGGTGATCGTCGATTTCCGCGGCACAGCCGAGCATGCGTGGGTACAGGAAGATCGTGAACGCTGCGGTTTCGAGATCCGCCTCGCTGATGTCGCCGCGTCTAAGCGGCTGCCACAGCATCTTCAGCAGCAGCGCGGCGATCACAGCATCGACATTGACGCAGTAGACGGTGCGCGAGACGCCCGCGTCGAACAATGCCTGTACCAGCGCACGGTAGTACGCATGAAACGCGTTGTACTCGCCTCGCCTCTCGTAAAGCCCGGCGATGAACACCTCGCGCGGATCGTGATTTACCGGCTTGTCCTTGAACACCGGGTGATTCACGCCCGGCAGCTTGGCGATGTCGAGGCTGCCCGCATGCTTCTGACGGGCCTTGTACTGTGCGTAGTGCTCGACGGAACGCCGCGCGAGCGCGTCGAGGTCAACACCGTGTTGCGCGTTGGCAGGATCGTCGAGGCCGCTGTCGCGAAATGCCTCGTTGAGAAACGCGATACCTTCATAGCCGTTGCCGCCGTGCGTATAGCCGGTGTGCGTGAGAAAGCCTGTCAGCGCCTTATTCAATTGCACGCGTTCGGGCGATTCGGGGCCGTCAGCGGACACCGCGCCCTTGGCGCCCTGCGCCGAGATCGCGCCGGGTCCGTTCGTGAGCAGCAATCCGGTTAGCGTGCTGAATGCGAACAGGTCGTCATCGGATGGCTTCAGGCCGAGCAACGCAGCGAACGCGGTTTCCGTCAACGAGCGTTCGCCGAGCAATGCTTCGGTGGAAAGATCGCAGAAGCTATCAGGATGGTGGCGCGACGCGTCCGCCGAGGCGCCGATCAGCGTGCCGAAGAGCTTCGTCCACCACGGCAGGTTCTCCGCCGTCAGACGCGAGATGCGCTTGCGCATCAGCGGGCCCCAGGCGAGTGTCGTCGTGATCGCCGCGAGCACGGCGTCCGCGCGCGGATGCCCCGGGCCGTTGGCAACCCACCGCACGAATGCCGAACTCACGCCGCGTGCGGCGAGCCCGGCGAGCATGGCTTGCGCCTTCGGGTCGGGTGCGTCGGAGAAGAGTACCGCGCTGCCTTCAGTGTCTATCGCGTCGACGTCGAAATCGCGATCGAACGCGTCTGCGAGTTTTGCAGCGGCGAACCGGTCGATCATCAGCCTGGCTGCCTCGCGCGCCGCGCGCTGGCGGTTCGGCCCGACGATCGCCGCTGCGGCGGCGAGCACCGCGTTGGGTGCATTACCCGCTTCTCGTGCCGCTTGCGCTGCCGCCAGTTCAGGCGTGCCGTACAGGTTCACGGCCGCGCCGACCGCTACGTCGATCAGCTTCTCGTCGTTTGCGCCGCCGAACTCGTGCAACAGTGCGAGGCACACGTTCGCTTCGAAGGAATGCGTCGCCGCTTCGAGCATCGATACGCCGTGCAGGCTGCTGACCTGAGTCTTTGCATCCATCTGCGAGGCGCCCGAGGCGTCTTTCAACGGCTGCCGAGGCGGGATCGCCCCGATCTGGTCATTCACCCGCGCGACCTGTTCGTCATACGGTGCTACCGCTCTCACGACTGCAAGCGCGAGATCGTCGGGCAGGTCGAGCCCCTGATCCGAGCCGAACCACGGCTTGAGCGCGAGGCTACCTTCGGGCTCGAAGTCGGGCATCGTTGCGTTCGCGCGCATCACCGCCGTGAGCGCGGCAGGGATATGGGCGATGTTCGTCACCACCGCGCCCTTCGCCGAGCAGCACGGATCGTCGGGCGTGAAGAGCCGTTCGACGCCGAACTTCTCCTTGAACCAGCGTTCCTTCGCGAGCGCATCGTCGGCGCCACCCGCCATCGCGCCCGCATGTCCGACTGCGCGCGTGAGACGGCTTTTCCACCGGCCCACTACGCACGCGACCACGGGCTTGTTGAAGTGCGCGTCGGCCTCGTAGTATCCGCCGGGCTCGCAGTACAGCACAGCGGCCTTGCTGCGCGCGTCGTTGGCAAGGGCAAACGCAAATTCTGGCGCGGCATAGTGGATGTAGACATCCTTGCCGCTGGAAATGACGGTCGATGTGCCCCAGCCACTCATGCGCAGATACTGAGCGATCGTGGTGCTGAAACCACCCGAGTTCGAGAAGATGGCGATCGACCCTTGGCGCAGCGTCGCGCCTGGATCATCACCGCCGAGCGCACCGCCGATCCGCACGCGCTGCCATGAGTCCGCGACGCCCAGCCCGTTTGCGCCGAAGATGTCGATGCCCGCCTGCTGTCCCATCGCGCGGATCTCACGCGCGTCGTGCACGGCGATCTTCTCCGTGATGATGAAGATCTTGCGCAGATCCGGATTTACGCGAATCAGCTCGGCCACGCCGTCGCGCGCGGCGGAAGGCGGCAGATACACGACGCCGCAGTTGAACCGATGGCCGGCTTCCAGACCATCTCGCACATTGTTGAAGACAGGGATGTCGCCCGCGGGCGTCGCGAGCACCTGTCCTCCTTTGCCGGGCGCCGTGCCGAATACCACATTCGCGCCTGAGAAGGCATGACTCACTGGTGTCACGTCGGACGACTCGCCGCCGAGGATATTGAGCACGCAGACGCGATCTTCGCGCGTGGCAATATCTGCCAGGGAGTGAATTCCGACGAAGTATTTGAAGTGGCTGTTGCCTTGTTTGTGCATGTCGATCTCCTCAGGCCGATGCCGTTTGCAATTGAACGTCTCGCGCGCCGATACGCGCCGCGACCTGCGAGCGTCCACCCGCCTGCATCCATGCATCGGCCTTGCGTGCGTACTGGATTACTTCGCTGATGTCGGAGTCGAAACCGAAGAGGCGATAAGGCAGGCCTAGTGAATCGCAGGTGTCGCGCAGCGCGGACATGCCACGCACGAGGTTCGGGCCGCCGCGCCCGAGGACGACGTAGAGTGGCGTCGGGCCGTGCTCACTGAAGTGCTCGCGTAGCGCGTCGGCCATCGCGCGCAGTGTTTCGTAAATATCAGTGTTGTTGGACTTGCCGCCGATAATAAACAGCACGTTGGACTGCTTGAGCCAATGACGGAAGCAGATGCGCGCCACTTCCTTCATCTTTTCGTATGGCGGATTGCCGCCGAAGTCTGAGGAGATGATGGCCGCGTCGCCCAACATTTCCGTGACGAGCGAATTTGCGCCGCCGCCGAAGGTGGGTGCGAGGATGGTGCCGCGCTCGTTGATCACGTAGACATCGCTTTGTCCCTGGTGCGTGCGAAGCTGATTGATCTCCTGCTCGAAGTCCGAGTAATCGGCGGCGAACAGATGCGGAGGCAGTCCGAGCCGCGAGAAGCGCGGATCGTCGCGATCGAATCCGCACTTGAAGTCGCAGGCGACGGGTGTGAGCCGGCCCTTCTTATCCTCGCGCATGCGGATCGGGTTCAATTCGAGCGTCGTCATGCCGAAATTGTGGAAGAGTTCCCAGAGCTTCGGCAACTGTTGCACGAGCGGCGAGATGATCTCGCGCGGCGCGCCGATCTCGCTGAGCGCATTCGCGACGACGAACGCCTTCAGTCCCGTCAGCGCATCGAACGGCACCATCGCGACATGCTTCGGATCGACCTCCTCGATGTCCATTCCGCCCATGTGCGATAGCGTCATGGTGGGAGCGCGAAAGCGCGTGGAATCGGTGATCGAAAAGTAAACTTCGTGTTTGGCGGGTACACCCGCTTCGAATGTGACGCCGTTCGCCTTTGCCCTCACATAGCCTACAACGTGCTCCGCGAAGTAGAGCCGCTCTTTTTCCGCGAGCGCCGTCTTGAGATCAGTTGCGCGGCCGAGCAGGCCGGCTTTGCCTTTCTTGCCCACACCGCCCTTGAACACCGGCTTGATGAATATCTGACCGTGTCGGTCGATGAGCGACTTGATCTCTTCCTCGCTGGCGCCGGGACCCAGCACTTCGCTGGACGGAAAGCCGACAAATTGCAGCAGGCGTGCGCCGTGCAACATTCCGGTGATCTGCATGTGAAGTGTCTCCTGAATTGCAAAAGAAATGACGAATGAAGCACGTACCAGGTATTCGTTCGGCTCGCTGCGGCGGGCGCGAGTTGCTCCGCTGCCGTGGACGCGCTCGAAAGCGGCGGCAGGATTCATATAGCGAGGTGGATCAGTCGAGATGTGCGTCGGCGACGGTAGGCGGCGCCCTTGAGCGAGGCCTGCACTTAGATGCGGCGAAGCGCTGGTCTGCGCTTCGCGCCTGTCTCCGATGCGTTTCTCAGTCGATGCGTTTTATGAACGTCTTGAGAATCGATAGTTGCTCAAGACGCCCTAAACGAGAAGTGCAATTTTTCGAAGCATTGATGTCCAAACGTTATCAATGCCGGAATGGGAGGCAGCGCGGTGGTGCAGAAGCGAGGGAAACGCTCAGGCGAGCGATGCCGACCGCTCGGCAGCGCCGCCCCGGCGATACAGCGCGAGGGTCGCGACGAGTCCGCATGCAGCGGCGAAACTAAGCCAGTAGCCGGGCGCAGCCTTGTCGCCGGTCATTTCGATGAGATACGTCGATACGGCCGGCGTGAAGCCGCCGAAAACCGCCGTGGCCAGACTGAATGCGAGTGAGAAGCCGGCCACGCGGACCTCGGCGGGCATGACCTCAGTGAGCGCGGCGACCATCGCGCCGTTGTACATGCCGAAGAAGAACGAGAGCCACAGCAGCACAATGAGCATGCGGCCGAAGCTCGGCGCCGATGACAGCCAGGAGAGCGCCGGATACGACGTGCAGATGGCGAGCACGGTGATGGCAATGAGAATCGGCTTGCGCCCGATGCGGTCCGAGAGCGTGCCTCCGACGGGCAGCCAGAAGAAGTTCGAGAGACCCACGCAGAGCGTGACGATCAGGCTGTCCGCTGTGGTCAGCTTCAGAACGGCTTTGCCGAAGGTCGGCGTGTAGACCGTGATGAGGTAGAACGTGGTGGTGGTCATGGCGACGAGCAGCATGCCGGCGAGCACCGTCCGCCAGTTTTGCAGCATCGCGGCGAATACTTCGCGTGCGCGCGGATGATGAGCGCGCGCCTTGAATTCATCCGTTTCTTGCAGCGTGCGTCGCAGCAGGAAGATAACCGGCACGATCGCGCAACCGACGAAGAACGGAATGCGCCATCCCCATGCGCCGATTTCGCTCGCTGTCATCAGATGATTGAGCAGATAGCCGAGGGCAGCCGCGACCACGATTGCGACCTGCTGGCTCGCGGATTGCCAGCTCGTATAGAAGCCCTTGCGCCCCTGCGTCGCCATCTCCGCGAGATAGACAGAGACGCCCCCTAGCTCGGCGCCTGCGGAAAAGCCTTGCAGCAGGCGCCCGAGCAGCACGAGGGCAGGCGCGAGAAGTCCAATCGTCGCGTATCCGGGGACGCACGCGATCAGGATCGTGCCGCTCGCCATGATTGAAAGTGTAACGATCAGCCCTTTGCGGCGGCCCACTTCGTCGATGTACGCGCCCAGCACGATCGCGCCGAGCGGACGCATCAGGAAGCCCGCGCCGAACACCGCAAACGTGAGCATGAGCGACGCGAACTCGCTCGTCGACGGAAAGAAGATGCGCGAGATGGAGGTCGCGTAGAAGCCGAAGAGAAAGAAGTCAAACTGTTCCAGAAAATTGCCGCTGGTTACGCGCAGGACCGCGCCCGTCTTCGACGTTCGACCGTGCGCGTTATCCCCGGCGTTGAGCGATGAAGGATGCATGAGTTGTCTCCATGAATGTGTTGTGCGAGTGCGGCCACCCATCGAACGTATTGCCGTGAGGACCGCTGTCAATCCGAGCCGGCTTGCAGGCGGCTGACCTGCCGCTTTTCGATTGATGACTTGAGAAGCGCCGCACAGCGATAGATCCCGTGGGCGAATTTGCCGTAAGGCAGCGTCGCGAAGAGCGCCATCACGACGCCGAGGTGGAGGGCCAGCAGCGAGGCCATCGCGGCGGTATCGCGCCACGCAAGGAGCGCCAGGCCTGAGGCGCTGGTCAGGAGCAGCAGCGCGATGAATCCGCGGTCCATCGGACGCTGCTTCGGATCGCCCCGGTTGGGGTCGCGACGCAGGTTGAGCCAGAGCAGGCCGGCCGGTCCGACGAGCAAGCCGATTCCGCCCGTCGTGCCGAGCAGCACGGGCAGGCTTAGCACCGGATAAGGCGCGTGCAGGTCGAGCGCATAATGATAGAAGGTGGCCACCACGGTAGCCGCGAAGCACAGCATGAAGCCGTAGAAAGTCAAATGATGGAAACGCCGCCGCGCAAGCGTGAAGGCATCGTTCGACTCGTTGCAGCCGTCGCCATGACCTCCGTCGAGATACGTCAGGGTGAGCGCGTGCTTCGCGGCCTCGGCGATGGCTGGCGTGCTGGCCGTTCCCGCCGACACGTCACGCCAGAATCGCGACACGCCGACGCCCAGCGCGAGCGTCGCGAAGCCGAAGACCGCGCCGAACATCGCCGCGAGCAGGTTATGAGGGAAAACCGCGTAGAAATTGCCGCCCAATGCGCCCGCGAATAACTGGTCCCTAAACCCGATGCCGAGTATCAAGAAGAGCGCGAGTCCCATCGCGAGCGCAAGCCCGACGGTCAATCCATTGCGCTTGTATAGCGCGCCCATCGGCGCGGGCCACGCGTATTCAGCATAGGTTTCGGCGCGGACTTTGGCCATCGCCCTCGGAACGTTCACAGCGAACTCATGTGGCGGCGCGTACTGGCATGCGTGATAGCACGCGCCGCAGTTGTGGCACAGGTTGGCGAGGTAGTTGACGTCCGCCTTGGAGAATTCGAGGCGCCGAGTCATCGCGGGAAAGACCGCGCAGAATCCTTCGCAGTAACGGCATGCATTGCAGATCTGCATCTGCCGTGCGACTTCAGTTTCATTCTGCGTAAGAGGGAGCACGCGGATTATCGACGTCGCGGACTCGGCCGTAGCGGTGTGGCGAGCGGCGACGGAAGGCGAGGCAAGTTCCCGCGCCTCGCGGGCAAGTGCTTCAAGCTTCTGCACGTTGAACTCCAGTGTGATGAGTGGCGGCCATCGCGGCCTGTGTACCGGCAATGCGTCCGAATGCGGTGCCGATCGACATGCCGACGCCCGCCGTATAACCCTTGCCGAGCACGTTGCCGGCCATCATTTCTCCCGCTACGAAAAGGTTTTCACTTGGGCGTCCGCCGAAGTGCACCTGGGCGTGGTTATTCACCTTGAGTCCCAGGTATGTGAACGTGATGCCCGGCCGCAATGCATAGCCGAAAAAGGGAGGGGTATCGATCGGCCGCGCCCAGTGGGTTTTCGCTGGCGTGAGGCCATCGGTGCGGCAGTCGTCGAGCGCCGTGTGATCAAAGGTGCCGGCGCGGCACGCGGCGTTGTAGGCGCGAATCGTCTCGACGAAAGTCGCTTCGGGCAGCTGCAGTTGACGTGCCAGTTCGTGCAGCGAGTCGGCTTTCGTGCCCGGGAAGACGGGAGGCATGAAACGACCGATCGCCTTCGCGTCGATGATCGAGTAGCCGATCTGGCCCGGCTGTTGTGCGACGAGCCGTCCCCAGATCGCATAGCGCTTCGGCCAGAAGTCTTCGCCTTCGTCGTAAAAACGGCGCGCGTCGCGATTCACGACGACGCCAAGCGACACGCAGTCGATACGCGTGCAGATGCCGCCATCGTAGAGCGGCGCACGGGCGTCGATGGCGACGCAGTGCGACTGCGACGGATCGCCAATCGCATCCGCGCCCGAGTCGATCATGTGCTTGAGGAGCACGCCCTGATTGAAGCGCGTGCCACGAATGAGAAAGTTGTCGGCGGGCCATTCGCCGCGTTCGTTTTGTCCCCACGCTTCTCGCAGCCATTCGCGATTCGATTCGAATCCGCCGGCCGCAAGCACGCAGGCGCGCGCCTCGAAGCGTTGCCTGCCGCTGCGCGCGGCGATGAATCGGTCTGCATCGAGTTCGACTGCGTCGACAGGCGTGTCGTAGCGGATCTGCACCCCGAGCGCTTCGGCGCTGCGGTAGTAAGCGTTCACGAGCGCCTTGCCGCCGCCCATGAAGAACGCGTTGGTCCGCGCGACGTGCAGCGCGCCAGAAAGCGGCGGCTGAAAGCGCACGCCGTGCTTGTACATCCACGGACGGCATGTCGACGACGCCCGGATCACGAGCCGCGCAAGCGCCTCATTCGTGATGCCGCCGGTCACCTTGAGCAGGTCTTGCCAATATTCCTCTTCGGGATAAGCGTCGACCAGCACGTCTTGCGGCGCGTCGTGCATGCAGCGCAGATTGCGGGTGTGCTGGGAGTTTCCGCCGCGCCATTCGCGCGGCGCCGATTCGAGAAGCAGGACCGAGGCGCCGGCTTCTCGCGCCATCAAAGCCGCGCACAGCGCGGCATTGCCTCCGCCGATTACAAGAACGTCGACCATCTGAGTTGTCTCCTTTGAGACAACTATAAGAAGCAGCGGTCGGCGCCGCCATCATGGAGGCGGCAAGGGGTCTTCAGTTTTCGTGAAGGGCGGATTAACGCAGCGTGGCGCCGGGCCAGCGGCCCGCGTTGACGGTGTCGCGTGCAACGTCGGCCAGCACGACCCGTGCGGCAAGCCCTGCGGGCGACAGTTCGTCGTCCGAGACGCTCGCAATCAGGTTCGGCCTCGTCGCGTATGCCTCGACGAGCGGGACGCTCGCCAGGGACGCATTCTCCGCGCGTGCGAGCGCCGCTCCCGGCTGGATCGTCGCGCCGAGCCCACCGCGCACGGCGTCCATGAGCATGGCGAGACCATCGACCTCGGCGGCGATACAAGGGACGTAGCCCGCGCGCTTGAATGCGGCGTCGAGCAATGCCCGAAGGCCATGCGATCCGCTAGGCAGGATCAGGGGAAGAGCGGCCAGTTTTGCGATTGATGTCCGAGATTGCGTGAGCATGCCGGGCAGTGTCGAAGCGCCGATTACGAACAGGCGTTCGTCCAGCAAAGGGATGACGCTCCAGCGTTGCGCGGGTTCTTCACGGAACAGGATCGCCAGATCGATTTGCCGCGCGCCGAGCATCGCGCCCAGATAGCCGGAGAGGCTTTCGACCATACGCAGCCGTACATCCGGATAGCGCTCGCGCATCGCTTGCATGAACGCGAGACCGAGCACCCCTGTCGTGCTCGGTGCGAGACCTACGCTGACATGGCCCGAAAGGCGAGCCTGACGCGCGGCGAGGGCTGCATCGTCGATGTGGCGAAGTGCAAGTTGCGCCTGACGCCAGAATGCAAGACCTGCATCGGTAGGGACGACCCCGCTCGAGGTTCGCTGCAGCAGGCGCGTCGAGAGCTCGCTCTCCAGCCTGCTGATCTGCTGGCTAAGGGCGGACGTCACGACGCCCAGCTCAAGCGCTGCCTTACCCATGCTGCCGTGTTCGACGACGCTGACGAAATATCGTAACTGTCGGAGTTCCATGGAACGTTCAGAGTAGGCGGTTACGGAAACGGGGCGCGCATAGTTGCAGGACTTGCCGGCAGATATCTTCGCCGCGGTGAAAGGACTTTCGCCGCAAGCTGGAACTCTTCACCAACGCCTCATAAAGCATGGGGGTTCGGCTGCGCAATCTCCGGCACGGGCGCTCGAAGAGCGTAGACAAGAGTTCGTCGATAGCCTGATCAATGTCTTTCGAACGGAATCCAATTCCTGCAACGGCGACCCTCATAGTGCAACTCCGGCAAGTTTATTTTGTTTTTAAAATCGTTTATCCAATCTGATCGCGCTCGGAACCGACTGACCCGTGGACCATCCCGGCCTGATATTAATCGTGAACCGACGCCTACACAGGATTGAAGCCTTCATTTAAAGATTCCTTTGCGAAAGCCATGCGCAAACGTTCAACGCGCGCCACCAAACAACTGCACCACTGTCTCACGCAGCCACCGATTGCCCGCTTCGTGGTGATACCTGGCGTGCCAATGCTGCCGCACGGCAAAGCCGTCCACGGGAAACGGACACGGATGAACCGACAGGTCATTGACCTGAGCGAGCGTCTGACCGATGTGTCGCGGCAGTGTAGCAATCAGGTCGGTCGTCCGGATAATTGCACCGAGCCCCAGGAATCCCGGCAACTCCAGCACGACGTCTCGCTGAATCTGTTCCCGCAAGAGCGCCTGCTCCAGCAGCTGGGCGCCTGTCCCCGCCGTAATCGCGACATGCCCTTCTGCGCGGTACTGCTTCACGCCGAACCGGGCACGCACACGCGGATGATGCGGATTCGCCAGACACACCCAGTCCTGTGTGTACAACTGCTGCTGGTAAATGCCGCCGCCTAGCCACGGCACATGGCCGATCGCCAGATCGGCCTCACCGGATTCGAGCGCCCGCTCCGTGTTGCCATCTATCGTCGCCGCCTCCAGACGAATGCCGGGCGCCTGTGCGCGTATGTGCGCCAGCATGCGGGGAAGCAGCGTGATGTGACTCGCATCCGTCATGCAAATGCGAAACCGGCGCTTTGCGGTAGCGGGATCGAACGCGATTTCCCACGCCGCGAAGCGCCGCAGCGACTCGAGAATCTCGCGGCAAGGCCCGATCAGCGCGTCCGCCTGCGGCGTCGGCGCCATGCCGCCGGGCGTGCGGATGAACAGCGGGTCCTGAAGGAATTCGCGCAGCCGCCCCAGCCAGATGCTGACGGTCGGCTGGCTTTGTCCAAGTTGCTCCGCCACGCGGGTCACGCTGCGGACGTCATACAGCAGGTCGAAAAGCTGCAACAGCTTCAGATCGGGCAGTTCGGTCGGGATCATGGCCATTATTACGTTACGCAATGAGGTCATTGTAGTCATTGCATTGCCATGATGAGCGGCGACTTCTATCGTTGCGTCAACCCATCGACTTTGCATGGGGCCAGGGTAAGCGCAAAAGCGCTCACCCTGACCGACTGGAGACGCCAATGAAGATCGCAATTCTGGGGGCCGGTGCGCTGGGCTGCGCCATCGGTTCCACACTGACTCAAGGTGGCCACGAGACCTGGCTGATCGACCGGTCGGCTGCACACGTCGAGACGATGCGTCGCGACGGCCTGCGAGTCGACGATGCCGACGGTTCCCACCGCGTCGCCGTCCGCGCGGCGACGCACGCCGCTGAAGTCGGGGCGGTGGATCTGGTCGTCGTGCTGGTCAAGTCGTTTCACACGGATTCGGCGATGCGCGGCGCGCTCGATCTCATCGGACCCGGCACCCTCGTGCTGTCGTTGCAGAACGGCCTCGGCCACGAAGACGTGCTAAGCGACATCGTGGGCCGTGAGCGTGTGCTCGCCGGCAAGACCTATGTCGGCGGGGTGCTGCGGGCGCCAGGCCATATCCAGCGCGGTGTGACCGGAAAGTTCACCTACATCGGCGAGCTGGATGGCCAGCTCACCGACCGGGTGCAGTCCATCGCCGATGCGTTCAATGCGGCGGGCCTCGCGACCACGGTTAGCGACAACATCCTCGGCACGATGTGGGACAAGTTGCTGATCAATGTCGCGACGGGCGCGCTGACGGGCATTACGCGGCTCACCTACGGGCAACTCTACGAAGAACCCGTTCTCAAGGCGACCGCGCTGGCAGCCGTAGCCGAGGCGATGGCGGCTGCAAAGGCAGCCGGCGTCAGTCTGTCGATGACGAATGCGGAACAGGCCTGGACACTCGCATCCGAAGGACTCTCGCCCGCATTCAAGACCTCGATGCTGCAGAGCCTGGAGAAAGGGTCGGTCACGGAGATTGACTTCATCAACGGGGCGGTCGTGCGCTGGGGTGAACGGCTGGGTGTTCCGACGCCCGTCAACTCGACGCTCGTCGCATGCATCAAGGGCATCGAGCGCGCGATGGCTGACCGGCAACGCGAAGGAGTGACGGCATGAGCGGCACCAAAGCGTATCTGGAGCACGTCGCGATCTGGGTGAAGGACATCCAGTGGCACGTTCGCTTCTTCGAAGAGGTCCTTGGCATGACCATGCGCGAGGTCGACGGCACGCGCGAAGCGCCTCGCCAGTACTGGACGCTCGGCGGCCTGCAATTCATCCACGATCCACGTTACGACGGCCCGGAAGGACGGCTCGCGCATCTGGGCGTGATGTGCGAAGACCTCGAGGCCGCGATCGCTGACGCGCAGCCTTTTGGCGTCACCGAAATGCCGCAGGGACGCAACTGGCTGCGCCTGCCAGACGGCCTCGCGGTCGAACTGATTCAGGCGAAACCGGCCGCATGCGTCGCGCAGGCGCTGGCAATCAACCCACGCTCGGAGGCGTGAGCATGACGAACATCGAGAAATACTGGGACGACGCCCGCGAAGGCGACGAATGCGTGAGTCCAACCTATACGGTCACGAAAGAGCGCATCCTGGCCTACGCTGACCTCACGGGCGATCACACGCCGGTGCACGTCGACGAGGAATACGCGAACGCCAGCCACTTCGGCTCTATCGTCGCGCACGGTCTGTTCGGTCTGTCGATTGCCGATGGTCTCAAGACGCAAAGCGAATACCGCTTCCTGCCTGGCATGTCGCTCGGCTGGACATGGGACTTCCTGCTGCCGATCAAGGTCAATGATGTACTGCACGTGAAGTTCCGCGTGGGCGCGATGCGTGCGAGCAAGAGCCGTCCGGACTGGGGCATTGTCGTGCTGCCGTCCGAGCTGATCAATCAGGACGGCCAGGTCGTCCAGCGCGGCGAACACCGCCTGATGGTCCCGCGCCGTCCGGGAGCGTACTGATGCAAGCCCGTCCACTCGAAGGTATTCGCGTCGTCGACTACAGCCACTTTCTCGCCGGCCCCTATGTGGGGCGGTGTCTCGCGGCACTCGGCGCCGAAGTCATCAAGGTCGAGCGCCCCGGCAGCGGCGACGCCGGGCGCCAGCACGCCACCGTGCTCGACGACCAGCAAAGCGCCTACTTCCTGCAGCTCAACATGGGCAAGCGCGGCGTGAGCGTCAACATGAAAGATCCACGCGGCAAGGACTTCATGCAGCGTCTGTGCGACTCGGCGGACGTATTCATCGAAAACTACCGCCCGGGTGCGCTCGACAAACTCGGCCTCGGATACGAAGCGCTCTCGGCGCGCAATCCACGCCTCGTGTATTGCTCGATTTCGGCGTACGGACATACTGGGCCGGATGCGCATCGAGCGGGCTTCGGCCTGATCGCCGAAGCGAAGAGCGGCATCATGCAGATGATCGGCGAGCCCGGTTCACCGCCGCCGCTGATGCGCATCTCGCTCGGCGACATGTACACGGGCATTCACGCGGTCGCTGCAGTGAACGCCGCGTTGCTGGGCCGCGAGAAGAGCGGCCGCGGCCAGCACATCGACATGGCGCTCTACGACACCCTCGTGTCGATGCACGAGTACGCGGTGCAGTGCTACACGATGCAAGGCGTTCTGCCCGAACAGACGGGTCACGACATGCCGACGTCGACGCTCTATGGCGTATTCCGTGCCGCCGACGGCGATCTCGTCATCGCAGCGCAGGTAGACGACGCGTGGAAGCGTTTCGCCGCGCTCGTCGAGGCACAAGGCGGGCCGGCTGGCTTTGGCAGCGACGCGCGATTCCACACCCTCGGCGGGCGCAACGCCAATCGCGTGGAGATTCTCTCGGTGGTGAAGCCGTGGGTTGCGGCGCGGCCGGTCGCGCAGGTGCTCGAACTGCTGGACAGCGTCGACGTGCCTTGCGCCAAGGTGCAGCGCATCGACGAAGTGCTCGCCGACCCGCAGATCATCGCGCGCGGCATGGTGGTTGAACAGCAGCATCCGCGCTTCGGCACCCTGCGCCTGCCGAACCTGCCGTTCCGGTTTTCCGGCTGCGACACGACGATTCGCCAGGTCGGGCCCGACCTCGGACAGCACAACGTGGAAGTGGCGCAATCGCTGGGCTTCGGAGCTGCCGAGATCGATGCGATGCAGACCGATGGCGTTCTTTTTTCAAAGTGAGGACATGATGACGGACCAGTACGCCGTGATCGGCAATCCGATCGGACACACCAAATCGCCCCTGATTCATGGACTCTTCGCAGAGGAGACGCAGCAGGACATGGCTTATACGGCCATCGAAGGGCCGCTCGAACCTGAGCAGGCTTTTGCAGATACGGTGCGCGCATTCGCCTCGGCGGGTGGCAAGGGAATGAACGTCACCGCGCCCTTCAAGCTAAAGGCCTTTGCCATGGCCGACGAACGCAGCGAGAGAGCGGAGCTTGCTGGAGCCGTCAACGCGATGAAGTTCGAGCGTGGCCGCATCATTGCCGAGAACTTCGACGGCATCGGGCTCGTGCGTGACATCGAAGTCAATCTCGGCCTGCCGATGGCGGGCAAGCGGGTGCTGCTGCTCGGCGCGGGCGGCGCCGCGCGCGGCGCTCTGCTGCCTTTTCTGGCGGCACGGCCAGAAAGCCTGTTCATTGCCAATCGCGATGTCGCGAAAGCCAGGGATCTCGCGGCGCAGGTCGGCGCGCATGGCGCTCTTCACGCCTGCGGATATGGCGATCTGCAAGCACTGGGGCGATTCGACCTGGTCGTGAACGCGACGTCGGCGAGCCTCTCGGGCGACCTGCCGCCCGTTCCTCCCAGTGTCTTCAGTCCTGACGGCGCCGCCTATGAACTTGCCTATGGGAAACGTTTGACGCCATTTCTGCGGCTTGCACGCAACGCGGGTGTGTTCACCATCGCGGATGGCGTGGGCATGCTGGTCGAACAGGCGGCGGAAGCCTTCGACTGGTGGCGCGGCGTTCGGCCTGCAACGCGGGCGGTGATCGAGCGGCTCACGGTGCCGCTCGAATGACTTCGCGATGGAGTGACAAATGAAGAAAGTCCTCATGCTTCACGGCATCAATCACAACATGTTCGGCAAGCGCGACCCGGTGCAGTACGGGACGATCACGCTGTCCGAAATAGACAACCGCTTGCAGGCTCTGGCTGCCGAACTTGGCGTGCAGGTGGAGTCGTTTCAGACGAACAGCGAAGGAGCGATGTGCGAGCGTATTCACCAGGCCTTCGAAGAGCGTTGCGATGCCGTGCTTATCAACGCCGGAGCGTGGACACACTACAGCTACGGCATACGCGATGCGCTGGCGATTCTCACCTGCCCGGTCGTGGAACTGCACATGTCCAATGTTCACGCGCGGGAGGCGTTTCGGCACCACTCCGTTTTCTCGGAGGTCGTCGTTGGCCAGATTTGCGGGTTTGGTGTGGAGAGCTATCTGCTGGCCTTGCGGGCCGCCGTCGCGCAGAGCGGTTGCAGTTGAGCAGTCGGCAGGGGCGCTGAAACAGAGGGAACAGGGGATGTTATGACCTGGCGTTGACGCGCCTTCATAGAGGGCACGGGTTGTTCGACAGGTATTTCGAGCCAGGCCGGATTTGTCGAGTCTTCCTAGCCCTTAGGAGACGCAACGCTAGCTACTACTCCGATTCGAACGGCTGCTTGCGAAGGTGAAGCAGCCGTCTGAATGTCCATGGTCGGACTCTCGCTATGACCGCAACTGGCCTATAAAGCGCGAGCGGGAAGCGGCGCTTTATGGCCAACCAACGGTCTCATAAGGAGACCATTTGACGTTAGCGCTATCCAGGCATGAGCGGCCCACGTCAGTTTGGATGCGGTTTAGCCTGAGCAAAAGGTAGTGATCTTAGGTATCTCGATAGCGAGATAGTCTACGAGGGACCGCACGGCCGGAAGCAAGCCGGTACGATAGGGGATCAATGCAGAGATCCGCGCATCGGCTGCGATCCAATCCGGCAATATCTGGCGAAGCGCTCCACTCTGCAGCTCTTCGCAACAGATGTAGCCAGGGAGGGCGACGATCCCGAGGTTGGAAACGGCCGCTTCTTTCAGTGAAACCATATTGTTGCTCTGAAATCTCGGTTCTACTGATACCGTCGAAAGCTGACCGTCCTTGCCTTGTAGTTGCCACTGGGGCGACCCCTTTCGCACCATCGCGATGATTGAATGTGCATTCAAATGCTCTGGTTGTTCCACGGGTGGGTGATCTTCGAGGTAGCGTGGTCCAGCGAAGAGGTACCACGGGGCGCTGCAGATCAGGCGTTGAACCAGATTTGAATCTTGCAAACGGGACGTGTGGCCCCTAATGGCCAGGTCGAATCCTTCACCGACGATGTCGACCAATCTATCCGTCGCAATTTCAAGGACGCTAACTTTTGGATACATTTGCAAGAAGGACGGCAGGACGTTTCGTAAAACAAACTGCGCAATCTCAGTGGTTGTTGTTATGCGAATGACGCCGCTGGGTTCGGCACGCCTTTGTTTCATTGCCTCTTCGGCAACTTGTGCTCCCTGCAGCAAGGCTTGGGCGTGTTGATAGAACTCGGCACCCACTTCGGTCATGGAAAATTGACGCGACGTTCTATTGATCAGCCGGACACCAAGAGACGTTTCAAGCTCCTGGATCCTGTGGCTCAGTGTCGACTTGGGCAATCTAAGTATTTGACCGGCGGATGTGAAACCCCCGTGATCAACTACCTGTACAAAGAAGTAAACATCCTTCAAATCGAGCATTTTTTTCCTTCCTAGCTTCTCACGCCGAGTGTCTTACAGGGAAACTTAGTCTTTACCATGTGATGCGAGGAAAAACAATACGTGATCCGAGTCTTGATATTCTTCTGGCTGGGATCCGAGGGAAGTATGGGCGCGTTCGCTGGCCAGTGCGACGGTTGTCAGTCGAATCGTCTATTTTTTCGAACGCATCGTACAAAAAATTGCGTACCTCCACTGAGGAGAATGGCAGGTGTTCGCCGGTGAGTCGTGAAGTTGCATAAGCCGCTAAGCCGAGCTTGAGAAGAAGGATCCTTGGCTTTACTTTTTTGGTGACTGCGCAGGCGCGCGTACCCAGGCGCTCTTATTGATGCGGAGATTTTTAGACATAGAGAGCGTCGCCGGCAGCGCGTAGGCATGATGCGCGAGCTACGGCTCATTACACGACGACGCGGCGTGCCATGTCGGAGTGCGAGAGGCATGAGTGGTGCCGGCGATCTCCCCGCTTCTCTCGAGAGAGTCGAGGGTTTCACCGCGAGCACGACATCGTTCAGGCTTGTTGGACTCAGCGTCTAAGCTATATGAGCTTCTCAGATAGATAGAACCGTTTAATCTACGTATGCCGATGTTCTGCTGAAGACCTCGAGCTTGATAGTTTCTGTCTGACATAGACTTGGGCAGAGCTCGTCGATGCTTTCATTGGAGCAATCGTCCGATAGTTCACGGGTTATCGATCAACTGGCGGGAGACGCTAAATGTCAATTATCAAAGGCTTTCATCACCTCACCGCAGGCGTTGGCGGTGCACAGGAAGATATCAATTTTTACGTTCGATTGCTCGGCCAAGCGCTGGTGAAGAAGACGGTTCTCCTGGATGGAGAGCACCCGATTTATCACCTTTACTACGGTAATCCAGACGGAGAGCCGGGGTCGCTCGTCACGTCATTTCCCTTCAGGCAAAGGGGCGTGAAAGCTCGACCGGGATCGGGACAGGTTCGTGTCATCAATTATTCGGTTCCTGGCGACTCGATAGAGTTCTGGCGAGAGCGTTTTCACAGGTTTGGGGTAGCGTACGCAGAAGAAACCGTTGAGCGATTTGGTGAGCGGCGCCAACGCTTCCATCATCCATGCGGTATTGAGTTCGACCTGGTAGAAACGGACGAAGACAACCGGAAACCTTGTTCGACTGCGGATATCCCAGTCGAGGTGGCGATTCGCGGCGTGCACAGCGTTACGCTGTCGTTGCGGGAAGTCTTTGAGTCTAAGCTGTTCATGAGGGGAGTACTGGACTTCCGGGTTGTCGCTGAATCTGGCCCGTATCACCGGTTTGAAACGGACAGTGGGGGCCCCGGAAAGGTGGTGGAGTTTTTGCACGAACCGGACCGACTACAAGGCTCCTCGATCTACGGTGAGGGTACGGTTCATCACGTCGCATTCGCGGTTGATAACGTTGACCAACAGATGATTCTCAAAGAGAAGTTCATGGCTTTGGGCTATATCGATACGTCGGAGTCCGTTCACCGTAATTACTTCCGCTCGATGTATTTCAAAATGCCCGGTGGCGTAATGTTTGAAGCCGCTACGACGGACATCGGCTTCTCGGTCGATGAAGAGCCGGGGCACTATGGCGAGGATTTCCAGTTGCCGCCGTGGCTGCACGGACGTAAGGACGAGCTGCTTGGTCGTCTGGAGCCGATTTATATCTGAGCGAAGTTTGCCGCTGTATGCTATGTCTCCACCCGTCAGGGTGGGGACAAATTTACGACTCGGTTTCGCGCGACGGTTGATAGATACGGGTTCGCCTGCTTCAAGCGTCGCGCATTCCAAGACACGAACGTTCTACAGGGAGCCATAGATGTTCGGATCAGGAAATGTGTACTTGCGCCGTCCGACATTTGTCTATTGGAACACTTGATTATCGACCTCCAGGAACCTCTATCGGATCCGGTGTGGAGGACACTCAAATTTAGAAACCGGCTGCGCGTAACTCAATCTCTCATCCTGCACCTTCTACGGAACGACGATCTGAGCTTGCTGCGTTAGCATTTTCATCAGGATCATTTCGTGGGCATTGGCCGGATCGGTGCGCGTGCGAAGAAGCGGCCTGAAAACTGCATCACCCTTATATATCAGAGCACCCGTCAGCACGCAAACGCCCGACATTCGTGCTAAACCAGCTCTCCACGTCTGAGCCTCGTATCGTCCAAGTGTGGGATTACTCCATGAAACATGTATCGTAGATGTCGTTTGCCATTCGATTAGGTTAATCGATGAGGTATTGATTGTCATTTTTTTTCATGACATAACCTTCTCTCTCAGTCGAATGTTGGACTTCGCATCAAACATTGTCCGTGGGAAAACATGCATCGGAATCGAAACAGCTTTCCAGCGCATATTGCCGGATCGTCATGCACGCTCAGTTCGGGTCCGTCGATAGGGTGACTTTTAACAAATCGACGACGTCTGCCACAACATCACCGATTCCTTGCACATCGAATTTATATGTCACAAGGTCTTTGCAAGAAATTCTATAAACTTTGACACGCGTGTAGACATTCTACTGATGAACGTCATGCAATTTTGGCCCATTTTTGCAACAGTTCGTCCTGAATGCACTGATCATAAGGTCGCCTGCGTTGCTACTATTTTCGTGCGCAGTGACGAGGAGTTGCTCCTGCGTTCTGCACCAGTTCGGGCCGCCGGCCCAGGACGGTGCGCGCGTTCTCACGATTCGCGTAGCCGACCGATTGTTTTCGTCCAGCGATGGCAAACACCCGTCATCGATAGCGCCACGTACACCTATAAGTGGCGCTGGATCCGGCGCTCGATGCGGTGACCGCAGTGTAACGAGCGAGGCTAGGGAGCGCTGGTATCCGACCGCCAGCCACCGGACCGCAAAAGGCTCGATCCGTAGTACGGCATCATGGTATGGACGTCGACCGGAACCGTCTTTGCTGCGTACGAAGAGTCTGCTGTTGCTGCATGAAGAGGACAGCTCATACGAGCGCAAGGAGTTTTGCCGATTGCACTGATGGCGGTAGGGAAATGGGCGAAGGTTGCACCGTTATCCAGCCATTGCACGCGCGTGCTGGTTGGGTGCATGGCGGGATCTCTATGACTTGACAAAGCTCGGTCGTAAGTGCTGCCAAGGCTTGGCACGCTCGAAAGCTGCTGAGGCTCGGAATACGCGAAGATCATCAAAAGTGCGAGCGATGATCTGCATACCTGTAGGGACACCAGAGCTTGCGAATCCAGTAGGGATCGATGCGACCGGGCACTGACTGAGGAGGTTGAAGGGATTGGTCATGGCCCATCCTAATCCCAACGGGATCGGCTTTCCATTGATGGAAAAGGAAGGATCAAGCTCGTCATGGTCTGCTTTTACGGCCGGTACTGCGGTCGTAGGGCAGATGACTACATCGTATTTTTCAAGAAGTGGTCCCAGTGTTCGATACATCTCGCGGCATATTTCGTCCGTTTTGTAGTATCGGGTAGAACTTAGTGCTTTGCCGCGCTCAATCAGCCGTAGCAGTCCCGGATCCAGATCGAAGCGCCATCGCGGGAGGAGATGTTCCAGCGATGCTGCAAACATCCCTTCCCAGCGGGTTAGCCATGCGTCTCGACTACCTGGATTCCAGTTGAAGTCCACCTTGTCGACCGTGCAACCAAGTGACTCAAAGACTTCAACGGCGGCCATCGTGTTTTTCTGAACCTCCTTGTCGACTTCCATGAAGCCAAAGTCCATCGTGAAACCGACTTTCCACCCTTCGATACCTTCGAATGTGCTTGGCAGTTCAAGTTTTTCTCGAAGAGAGCAGATGTCGTCCGTGTGCGGGCCCGACATAACGTTCTGCATCAGTGCTGCATCCACGACGCTGCGCGTAATTGGACCGTAATGAAGCAAAGTTTCACCGGCGTGACTGGCGTCAAGGGGGTTGCGCCCAAACGGGGGCTTATACCCGAAGACGCCATTGACCGAGGCGGGAATCCGGATCGACCCGCCACCGTCCGTACCATCAGCTAGTATTGTCATACCGGCGGCAGTCGCGACTCCTGCACCACCCGATGACCCCCCCGACGTGAAATTCAAATTCCAGGGATTTAGCGTGTCGCCCCACAACGGCGTACGAGTGATTCCCGAAAACGCAAACTCAGAAGTGGTTGTGCGCGCATGCACGATTGCTCCTGCGTCGATCAGGCGCTGTACAGTTGGCGCCGTGTAAGCAGCGCGGAATCCTCGGAACGCTTTTGAGCCGAACGTTGTCAGCTCACCTGTTATGGGATGAAAGTCCTTGATTGCGACGGGAATGCCTTCCAGCGGTCGGACGCTCTCGGGCGCCGTACTGTAGCGACGCTCAGCGTGACGTGCCATTTCCAAGGCGCGTTCAAAGTGCGTATCAGTAAACGCGTTAACGGTTGGGTTGACGTCTTCGCATCTCGCGATAACCGCCGTCATAACCTCGACGGGCGACAAAGATTTAGATTTGAATGCTTCGATGGCTTGTGTTGCCGTGATGTAACAGAGGTCCAAGTCTTCGCAAGCCATAGCCCACTCCGGTCAAAAGATGTTTGTTGCTCAAGTTGCGGGCGTCTAGCTAGCCTGCAGCGCCGGAACGCCTAACCACTGCGCCAGCGCGAAATTTTGCGCTTGTAGTCGCGCCGAACGGCCGTGGAGGTTGTTTCTAGCAAGAAGCGGACAACTCGGGCCGATGCGGTGGTTTCGCCATCATGCAACGGCACCGCGCGCGCCTCGCGAAACGCCGGCTTGCATCCACGTGCTTCGGATCGCTCGCCGTTGCGTGAATCCAGTGCTGCCCTTGATCGGTTCTATTGTGGCACCTCCGGTGTGAGTTCGAGCCCTTATATTGGACGTGTTAGTTGAACGGAACGTCCAGGAATTCGAACGATGGAGGCGCCCTGCGACACTATGAGCTGAATCGTATAAGGCGGAACGGTGATTGGCATTCGCTCTGCGGCGGGGACAACTGGAATCGCCACCGCACGAACGCTCCAGTCGGGCGTTCTGTCCGTGTTATGGCTAACGTCCGTATAGAGGTGTAGGGAATGTGCTGGGCTGTGTGTCCACTCGATGTATGTCGGCTGCGTTCAGCTTGATAACAAATTTTGTCTTGGCCTCTAAGCTAGAGCGGAGCCAAAGGAGGTCGGGTGAGAAGCGGCGGTAGAGGGACGCTGCATTCTCTGTGCATCGCGCGGAGATCGCATAGGCGTCAAACCAGGAAGCAGGGTGCATGATCTATGCATCATAATTTGTGTTATGGTCGAAGGTCCCACCTGCTGGTGGCGCGACTAGGATTTGCAAGGCTACCAAGCTTGTTTCGACGATGGGAACTTTTGCCAGACAAATAAAGAATGGACAGACTTCAAGGCATCGAAGCATTCGTGCGAGTGGCACAAACCCGTAGTTTTTCCGACGCCGCTCGGATTCTTGGGGTTGCAAAGTCGGCGGTGAGCTTGCGCGTTCAGCACCTGGAAGAGTCTATTGGGACGCCGTTGCTGCTACGTAATACGCGTAACGTTGTTCTATCAGAGGCTGGCATGGCGTTCTATCAAGAGTGCGCGCAGCTCGTCGACAGGGCAACCGAAATGCTTGATGAAATGCGCGATCGAAGTGGCACACCTCACGGCGTTCTCAGGGTGCATGTATTACCGGGATTCGCTGTCGGATTCTTCGGTGAAGTGATTGGGCGTTTCCAGAGGAATTATCCCGGCATCACATTGGACTTACTCGTCAGCGACGCGATCGTAGACCCAATCCGCGAGGGGTTCGACTGCGTCATACAAATGTTTGAGCCAGTCTCAAAAGCGTTAATCCTGCGCAAGCTCTACACTTGGCGCGGCGTATTCTGTGCGTCACCCAGTTACCTCGCGGAACATGGGGTTCCGTGCCGACCTGCGGATCTAGGCGGCCATAGGCTTGGGTTGTATTCGCGATATCCTACAGGGCACCGATGGCTGTTCCAGAACGGGGCGGAAGAGGAGGAAATGAATCTCCAGGCGGCGCTCCGCACGAATAGCGTCCAGCTTCTGTTGGACTACGCACGAGCGGGTAGCGGTATTGTGTGCGTCCCGACGTACATTGCCGCTCGAGAGCTGTTGGACGGGACACTCAGGGCGGTTCTGACTGGCTATGAGATCCCCATGTTCTGGTTATCGGCTGTCTATCCGGCTGCACAGCGGGGGCAGCTCAAGCTTAGCCTTTTCCTCGAGGCGCTGGCCGCGAATCCGGGAGAGGACCCGCCTTGGGACCGGGAGCTTTATGAACGGCGACTTATATCGCCACCGAAGTTCGCGAAGCCGCCTCGCTAGCTCTGCCTCGCGGCGATCTAGACGCTGCTAATGCCAAGAGGAACTGGGTGCCGAGTCGATGCAGCAGTGAGTCAAGGTGACATTCTCGGCTTTCGCGATTCGGAACCGGTCGCCTCACGATGCTGCACGCCGGCATTCGGCACAGGTTGTAAGGCCGAACAGGTCGTCCCAGCGCTCTCGCTCCCAGCCCTCGCAGGCACGCGGAGAACTGAACTACCGCTTCCCAGGGTGGCCACCGAGCCGCCAACAAACCTACCAGAGCAACGGTGGGGAGCATCTGCCTCGCAGGTACAATCCGCATGAGGGACCTTGCGCAATTCAAAGTAACGGCGGGAACCGACTGTGACCCTGTGGTCTCGCGTGTCACGATGCCTGCTGGGCTGCGTAGTTCGTAACCATTAGTCCGTTATCGGCTTGGCTCCCGTTTGTCGAAACCAAGATGCCGAGGGCCCGCGGACAGCATCTCGCTTTGCAGCGCTGTTTAATCTGGTCGCACGACGCATCGCGTGTCTCAAGACCTTCCCTCGACGCTCTCCGAACCGCGACTATTAGCTCTCAGCGTCGATTCCGCATCGGGTTCCCAGCCCGTGGGGCAAACCCTTATACCAGAACAGTCTGTTCTCGTTGGAGCTATTGTGAGGGAACTTCAACGCGCCTAATATCAATTCACGGATTGAAGCGATGCAGCGGGTCGAACAAGCCACCTAGACCGTCATACGAGGTGTTGATTTCTGGCTGCACGGTTCCCCACCCGCCTCAAGGAGACGTTATGAATACCCCTTCCACAGTCATTCACCGCCATCATCACATTACCCTCTGTACCGGTGGCGCACAGGAGGACTACGATTTTCACACGAAAGTGCTGTCGCTCAAGAGCGTGAAGAAAACCGCACTTTACGATGGAACATATCCTATCTACCACCTCTACTACGGTAACGACATCGGCGAGGAGAGCACCCTGATCACCGCTTTCCCGATGCGGCAATCGGGTCGCAAGTCACATGGCGGTGCCGGCAACATCAGTACGCTCAGTCTCTCCGTGCCGGTCTCTTCACTGGACTTCTGGTACAAACGCCTCTCGAACTACGGCTTTACCCCGCGTTACGAAGAGCGATTTGGTGAGAAGCTCCTTGCGTTCGCGCACCCGTGTGGCATCGAATATGAGCTGGTTGGAATCGCTGACGATGCACGTAAGCCATACTCGAACGGCGAAGTGCCTGCAGATTTCGCCATTCGTGGCACGCATGGCATCACGGTGAAGGTTCGGGAATTCGAGCCCTGTCAAGAGTTCATGCAAGACGGCTGGACGGGGCGCGAGACGGCCAGCGATGGGAAGTATCGCCGCTATGAGCTTGGTAACGGCGGCACTGGAACGATTGTTGATCTCGCACTCGAACCGACGTTGCCGCAAGCGAGCTGGACGTACGGTGAAGGCATCGTTCACCACTGCGCGTTCCAGGTCGACGACTTTGCTGCGCAAGACGCAGTCAAGGCCAGACTCGAGGCAATCGGTCTGACCGACACCTCCGAACGCAAAGATCGCGGCTACTTCGACTCGATCTATGTGAGGGCGCCCGGTGGCGGGATGTTCGAGGCTGCTGTTTCCAAGCCGGCTGGATTTACCATCGACGAACCCTATGAATCGTTGGGAAGCTCGTTTCAGGTCCCGCCGGTATTTGCTAAGCGTCGTGAAGAGATCATGGCGTTCCTCGAGCCGCTCAAGTTCTAAACAACCTGTATCGTATTGCGAACTGAAATTTAACCCTTCAGGCATCGATGGGAAATTTGATTTGACCCGTTCGCCGGTGTATCGGGGGCACTTTCGTCGACGGGCTGCGACGTAAGTGCCTCCGCGAAGCGAAGGCGTACAGCCATCGTTTGTTAGTATGTGTTGATTCCCGGGAACGATACTTATAACAATTTTAGCGTACTAAAAGTGGAATCACCCCCCCCGCGCCAAAACAGGGAATTCATTCTGCAACGTGATTAGGAATGCAGACAAAATAAAAGGGTGAAACTGAGAGTCACTCCAAAATAGCACACCATCAGGCAAAAAAATAAAATTACATCGATAGCGCCGCGACCTTATTAGGTTGGCGATAACTACATCTTTCGTCAGCGAAGATATTTGGAGATAAAGTTGAAATCTGCTGTCAAAAATACGTACTTCAAGCCGTCATCGAAAAAGCCGGTAGCTCCGCGGTTCTGGGGAGCGTTGCTGATGACGTTTGCGGCCAGCACCTGCACCTACCTTCCGCAAGCATCCGCAGATGAAGCCACGGTCAATCTGGCGAAAGATAAGGTGGGCTGGCCAGACCAGATGATTGATATTTCGAAGGTGTGCGGAACCAAACCGATCAAAGTTGCGCTGGCAGATGGGTTCGGAAGCAACTCATGGCGAAAGATTACGCGAGCAGAGTTTGAGGATGAGGCGAAGAAGTGTCCCAATATCAAGGAAATCCGGTATACGGACTCAGGGACTAGCGGCACAGAAATTCGATGTCATTCTCGTTTATCCCGATGGGGGTGAAGCAGTTATTCGCGCCATGCGTCAAGCGACGTCGAGTGGTTCGGTCGTGATTCCGTACATGGTAGGCACGAACTTTCCGGGTAAGCGTGGCCGCGACTACGAGATGGTTGCGACCGAGAACCTTGAGTACAACGGTGAGGTGAAGGCAGAATGGATTGCCAAGCACCTTAATGGGACAGGAAACGTCATTGTGCTTGGGGGCACTCCAGGTAATCCCACGACTCTCGCCGAGTCGGTAGGCTGGAAGAAAACCTTGCAAAATATCCTGGAATCAAGGTGCTCGAAGGTCCTGTTACGACGAATTGGGACCCTGCAGAAACCCAGCGGGTCATGTCGGGACTTCTGGCGAAGCACGAAAAAATTGATGCGGTCTACTCGGACTACAGCTTGGGTTCGGTGGGCGCGCTTCGAGCCTTCGTCGCGGCAGGACGTTCGATTCCCCTTTGGACGTCGCAAGACGCAAATGAGCTTGGCTGTTTCTGGCGCGATCATAAGGCTAACAACCCCAATTTCCAGTTAGGCAACATTTCCGGTCGAAACTGGATTGTCCGTATCGCGTTGCGTAAAGGGGTAGCGGCGGTCGAGGGAATCCCGGACCCGGAGCCCAGCATCATTAATCTCCCCCTCATCGAGGATAGTTTATCGCCTGATCCGAAGCTTAAGCCCGCTTGCAGTACGTCACTGCCGCCAGACGCACTGCTGTCTTCACATCTCACTACGGATCAGCTTAAGACGCTATTCGGACGTTAAACAGGATTTGCGTGGAGCAAGGCAGTGGGTTGGAGCCAATATGTCAGGTCCCGGTCAGATGCTTTCGCATATTTGAGGAACATATGATGCGCTCGGAGTTATCGCAAGCTCACGCGGACTCTTCAACATCGTCGAATACTACGTTTGTTGTTGGCCGTTTGTTGACCAGTCGATCAGGCTTGGCAATGATGGGTCTAGCTCTCCTTTTTGTCGTCTCGGCAGTAGTTGCTCCGAGTTCAATCCATATTGAAGCGATTCTGTTGATGTTGCCATTTGCGTGCATTCTGGGAATCGCGGCATTGGGACAGCAGTTGGTCATCCAACATCGAGGACTTGACCTTTCAGTGGGCGGAGCAATCTCGCTTGTCTGCGTTCTTTGCACCCATGGCATCGCGACGGATGCTTCGCCTTCTGACATCGTGATCAGATTGATCTTTGTCGTCCTTGCTGCAGCGGCGGTGGGATTCGTAAACGGGGTTCTGATCGTCAAGTTCAAACTGCAGTCGCTTGTGACGACGATTGGCGTAAACGGAGTGTTGATGGGCTTCGTTCTATGGATTTCCAACGGCACCCCCGGCAATGCTCCGCAACTCTTGGGACAGTTCTCACTTGGACGAAGTGCCGGAATGCCAAACACGCTCCTGATTGCTGCTGTTGTAATCGCGATTGCTAGTGTGGTCCTGGAGCGGACAAAGGTTGGGCGAAGATTTGTTCTGGCGAGCACCAATGGGCCTGCTGCCGAAGCAGTTGGACTGCGTACTGCACGAATCGAGATCGGCGCCTACACACTTGCAGGAATTTGCTATGGCGTCGGCGGCATGCTTCTCGCGGGATTGTTGAGCGTTCCAAGTCTTACCGTCGGCCAGATCTATTTGCTGACCTCGGTCGCGGCAGTGGTATTGGGTGGTAATTCTCTTACGGGTGGAAGAGCGAGCGCAGTGTCGACACTGGTCGGGGCCCTGTTTATGACACAACTGGGTCAGATGCTTGTTGCTGCAGGATTTGATCGTTCTGTCCAGAACGTCATGCAAGGAATCATCGTTGTTGCCGGCGCGAGTATTCACGCAATTGTGCCTCGCATTCTCTCTTCACGCTCTTCGATGCCCGCAAAATGAAACCAACATCCAATTCCGATTCGTGCACTGCTTGCGGGACATCGAATGCGCCTGTCCTTCGGCTCGACGGAGCTACGAAGCGCTATGGCGCAGTCATGGCGCTGTCCGATGCTTCAATCGATTTTATGCCGGGCTCTGTGCACGCGATCGTGGGAGAAAACGGTGCAGGGAAGTCAACGCTGATTAACGTAGCGTCCGGCACGGTCGAAGTAACTACGGGGGAGATTTTCTTTAATGGGCGAATCGTCGACAGCGTCACGACTGCGGCTATGCGCGAACTCGGCGTCGCCGTCGTGCATCAACATCCAGCACTTCTTCCGGACCTGACCCTCCGTGAAAACGTTGCGATCGGCTTATCAAGGGGTCTTCCAAACCGCTGGATGGTGATGGAGAAACTTGCCGAAGTCGCCCAAGACGGGATGGGCATCGACCCCGACGATCGCTTGTCCCATTTGTCCATTGCACAATGGCACGTTGTTGAGATTGTAAAGGCGTTATATCTTGTACCAAAGGTTCTCATATTGGATGAACCAACTGAGCCATTCGGTCGCGAACAGGTGGAGCGTCTCTTCGAACTTATTCGTAGGGCGGTGATCAGGGGAGTTGCAGTTGTCTATATCTCGCATCGTCTCAAGGAGGTCATGACGATCGCGGATACCATTACCGTACTGCGCGATGGTCGAGTGATCGAAACGATCCATCGCGCGAACGTTGTCGAAAGCGAAATTGTCGCGAAGATTGCGGGTAGACCAATGGATCGTTTTTTTCCGGAGAAAGCGGTACACCCCGGTCGCTCAGTTCTTTCTGTTAAAGGACTATCTGGAAAAAATTTCAAATCTGTGGATATGGACCTGTGTTCAGGAATGGTCGTAGGACTTGCCGGTATTGAGGAGCAAGGCCAGCGGTCATTTCTACGCGCCCTGGCTGGATTGGAATCCGTTTCGAACGGTCAAGTCGTTTGCGACGGCGTTCGAGTCAAAAGTGGGGATCGCGCTGGTGCGCATCAGAAAGGGATCGGATTCGTTACCGATGACCGTCTCGCTGACGGACTTTTCATGTCCCACTCACTTGTCGAGAATGTAACGGCATCTGTGTTGGACAAGATGACCAGGTGGGGTTTTCTGTCAACTGGAGCGGAAATTGATTCTGCCCGGGAAGCCATCAGTAATTTTTCCGTAAAAGCTCATGATGTTTTTGCTACTCCCAAGCAGCTTTCCGGTGGCAACCAGCAAAAGGTATTGTTGGTCAGAGAGTTTTCGGCAAGCCCCAAGGTTTTGCTAATCGATGAGCCGACAAAGGGAGTGGATGTAGGTGCACGCTTCGAGATCTACCAGGCACTCCGCTCATTGAGTGAGGAAGGGACAGCAATACTTGTTCTTTGTTCGGATTCGCTGGAACTGCAGGGGTTGTGCGACAAGGTTCACGTGTTCTCGAACGGCACCATCGTCGAAACTCTAGAAGGAAGCGACGTAACCGAGGCCAAAATCGCTGCTGCCATGGTTAGTCACGGGTACGACGGACACGAGAAGAGCAGCGTCGCTCCGTTACGTCCGTCGACTCCGTGGAAGCGATTTAGTCGCGGCGATTTGTTCCCGATTTTTCCGGTGGCTCTTGTTAGTCTCGCTATTCTGGGGTGTACAGCGACACTGAATTCCTTCTTCTTCACAGAGATTAACTTGCTATCGCTGGCAGCGCTGATTTCCATACTAGTTTTTGTGTCGCTCGGGCAGGCCTGCGTTTTCATTATAGGAGGCATCGACCTATCTTCTGGTCCCCTTGCGGGACTGGTCGTTGTGCTTTCGTCCTTTTTGCTCGGAAACTCTGTTGAGTCAGTTTCTGGTGGAGTCTGCATCATTTTGCTCATCGCAATCGGCGTCGGCGTACTTCATGCTTTTGGAGTGCTTGCGTTGAGGTTGCCGTCCGTCGTTGTAACCCTTGCGACCTTCGTCGCAATCGGTGGCGTTTCTCTGTACCTACGGCCGAAACCGGAGGGTGTCATCAATCCGGACTATATTGATCTCGTCGAAAGTCAGTCTTTCGGAATGCCGGTACAGCTGCTTTTTGCACTACTTGCGATGGTGGCCCTTGGCATACTCAGTCGCTCTACAGGACTGGGCCGTCAAATGCGGGCTTGGGGATCGGACAACAACGTTGCGGCTCAGCTCGGTGTCAGGTCGGCTGGTATTACCACGTGCGCCTACGTATTGAGTGCATTACTTTCTGGTATAGCCGGGCTACTGCTCGCCGCTCAAGTCGGTATCGGGTCGGCGGCGACAGGGTCGGAGTATACGCTAATGGGAATAACTGCGGTCGTCATTAGTGGAGCGAGCGTGACCGGAGGAAAACTGTCATTTATGGCAACAGTAGTCGCGGCATGTTTTGTTCAGCTCTGTCTGAATATTACGGCCTTTTTGAATATGAACAGCGCGTGGCAGTACTTTCTCGTTGGCGGAGCGACTCTACTGGGCGCAGCGATCTTTGGTCTATTGCAAGGCGGGAAGGTTAAGGCAGCGTAGTACTTGGCTGACCTTGAACGCACAGTGAACGCTGAGTCAAGCTTGAAAGGTTTCAATTTGATATTCAAGAGGGGAAACGGAAAATGGGCATATACAAGCCGTTGGAGTCGAAGGTGGCTGTAGTCACAGGGGCAGCACGCGGGATCGGGCGTGAGATCTCACGTAGACTGGCGCGAGACGGGGCAGCCGTTGCAGCGCTCGATTTGAGTTTTGGGGAAGCGGGAAGTGCTGAACAGTCGTCGTTGTTCCGCGAGGAAATCACGCGATATGGAGTGAAGGCTCAGGCATACGGGATCAATCTGAACCAGCCTGAAACTTTTCAAGGAATTGTCAAGCAAGTTCTGGAAGGATTTGGACGTATCGACATCCTGGTTAACTGCGCAGGCGTATTCTCAATGGGAATCATTGGTGAAGTCGAGCACGAAGAGTTCAGACGCGTCATGCGCGTGAACCTGGAGGCGGTATTTGGGCTCACAAACGCGATCGTCAGGGTTATGAGACCAGGAGGCCGAGTTATATCGATCTCCAGTTCTCTCGTAGAACGCTCCGGAGTAGCTGGTCTTAGCGTCTATAACGCTTCCAAAGCGGGTGTCAGCATGCTGACAAAAAGCTGGGCGATAGACTTGGCACCTAAAGGCATCCTCGTCAATGCCGTGCAGCCGGGGCACGTTAATACGGACATGAATCCGGAAACTACGGAGTACGCAGCTGCAGCCCGCGAGCGAATTCCCCTACGTCGCCACGCGCAGCCGCGCGAGATCGCAGGTGCAGTCTCATTTTTTGCAGGACCAGATTCGACCTATATCACAGGTTCAACACTGACCGTGGACGGCGGCCTCAACGCATAGAGCGGAAAAGATCAAAAGGAAGACGTTAATTTCTGCGCCATATTACAAAGAATTGAGTGGAGGCATTGAATGGCCGAAAACGGAAGGCTTCACGATAAGGTGGCAATTGTCACGGGTGCAAGCAGAGGTATTGGAAGAGCGATCTCGAATCTGTTTTCGGAACATGGTGCGCAAGTGATTATGTGCGATCGTGATGAGCCTAAATTTGCTTCGCTAGAGAATCAGCATTTCAGGCGCCTTAATGTCGCCGATGCGAAAGCATGGGAGGAGCTGGCTTTAGAGATCGCGGAGACCTTTGATTCTGTGCATGTATTGATTAACAATGCCGGCATTGCCGACTACCTCACGATTACCGAAGCATCGAACGAGGCGTGGCAAAAAGTAATGGCAGTAAATCTCGATGGTGTCCTGTTTGGAATGCGCGCTATCATTCCTCATATGCAAGCCAAGGGACGCGGTTCGATAATCAACATCTCCTCGATTTGGGGCAGTGTGTCGGTCGTTGGCGCTGCTTCGTATCATGCCAGCAAAGGTGCAGTCCGAAACCTGACCAAGAATGCAGCAATCACATACGCGTCTGACGGAGTTCGAGCCAACTCGATTCACCCTGGCATTATCGCGACCCCTCTTGTTCTCGACGGCCAGGATCCTGCATTGAGTGCAGAGGTTGTCGCACGAACACCGATGAAGCGTATGGCGCAGCCGATCGAGGTGGCGTATGGCGCACTTTTTTTGGCTTCGGATGAATCGAGCTTCGTGACTGGTACGGAGCTATACATTGACGGTGGTTATACGGCGCAATGAGGGCGCATCAGATGTCCGTGTTGATCGTAGCTATGGGCGTCTCTGCGGATGTTTCGATAACTCAAATGGTAGTGCGAGACAGGGTACACGACCCGGTGTGGTCGGATATCAGTGGATTGTTATCGTTTGTAACAGGCAATAAGGAAAATCATGTTGGATCTCAACGATTTCCACTACTATGTGGAAGTTGTCGAGCGGGGTGGCATCACCGCTGCAAGCAAGAGCCTTCTCGCATCGAAGTCCACTATTAGTAACCGTATTCGGCAGCTGGAATGCGCGTTAGGTGTTCGGCTCATTAATCGAACCTCACGTCAGTTTAGCGTGACCGACGTTGGTACTGATTTTTATAAACAAGCGGTCCTTATGCTGAGGCAAGCTAAGGCCGCGGAGACCATTGTCCGAAGTCGTGTCGTAGCGCCGCGAGGTACAATACGAATGACCTCGCCAGTGGCGGCCGCACAGTTCGCTATTGGAAAGCTCTTACCGGCATTCTTGGGGCGATTTCCTGAGGTCGATGTTTGGCAGCATCTTACTGATCGCTCGGTCGATATTGTCGCGGAAAACTTCGATCTTGCAATTCGCTCCCATAGCGAGCCACTCCCTGATTCAAGTCTCGTACAACGAACCCTCGGAACTGCAAGTTGGCGGCTCTTTGCTGCACGTAGCTATATGGAAGAATATGGCACACCGTGCAAACCCGATCACTTGTCGGAACATAATACTTTGGTAGCGATGTCGTGTGCGGAATCGGTTGGGTGGAATTTGCAAAGCGATGATGGATTCAAGCAATCAGTGAGCGTTAATCCGCGTCTGATATCAGAGGATATTTTGAGCCTTAAGAGCGCGGCAGAGGCAGGTTTGGGGATTGTTGCGCTGCCCGCCTACGTCTGCAAAGGGGCAATCGAATCGGGCGAATTAATTAACGTTCTGCCTGAATGGTCCGCCGGAGAATCGACTCTTACTGCACTTGTTCCCGTTCGACAAGGTATGCTTCCATCGGTACGAGCCTTTATGGATTTTCTCGTAGAGAAAATGCCAAAGGTGCTCGCCTTATAAGAATTAAGTCAAGCACCTACGGAATGTCGATTTAATGTTTCGGCCACTCCTCGTCGCGAGTCAGCCAAGGATAAGGAGCAGTGTTCTTTCCCCAATAGTCGGGATCCAGGTAAACATAGAGACGCTGAATCTTGAAATCCCGAATTTCGAAAACATCGGTGAAGAAACCGGCGTATGTCAGACCGCCTGTGAACTGTACCCCATCTTTGGTCGTACCCGAGCTGGTTCCTTCTACGATCATAGTATCTTCGTCGGAGTAGTAGTTGAAATGCGCGTAGTCATGCTTAAGGAAAGTGTTCAAAACTCGCCCATATCATGCTGTTCAACCCGAAGCCTGCCAGGCACAATAAGCGCATGAAACAGACCGACCTGAACCTTGACCTGAGCAACC